>JBBRBY010000020.1:0-40072 GCA_038205315.1 Gemmatimonadales bacterium
CAGCGGAACCTGCTTGCCCGGTCCCAACAACGACGGACGTGCGGCCTCGACTGGCGGCCGAGAAGCTGTTGGAGTTGGTGCGGAACTCGGTGTCGGATTCCCTGCGGAAGTGCAGGCGCCGAGCACCAACGAAAGCAACCAAACTCGTTTCATCGTAACTCTCGCGGCTCAGCGCTTGGGATACGATACAACCTGTCCAGTGCGGCCGTTTGTGATCGAAAAGGATCCATCGCGCCTGGCCGATAACTTGAGCCAGGCAGCCGTAGTCGTATCCATATTCGCGATCTGGGCATCAGGCATGTTCTCGGCGCCCGGCTGTTCTGTTCGATGAAGCTGCCAGCCCGCGATTCCCAGGCGTCGGAGCGTGTTGAGTGTTGCGGCTTCCGCCCCCTTTCGCGCAGCGTTGCTGAATATCGCCGCACGTGGTTTTACAGCCTCAAAGAGTGACGCGTCCGAACCGTCCGCGCCACCGTGATGCGCGATGTTGTACACATCGGCCAGCCCCAGAAGGTTGATTGGACAGGCCAGTGCGTAAAGCGGCGCACCGGTCAGGTCGCCAACGTCCAGATAGGTGAACGCACCGTACTCGAGCCGGATGGCCGTTGATCGCGGATTTTCCGTAACTTCCTGGGCTGGGACGCCACCGCTTGTGCAGGCATGGTTGATCGCGCCGCCGCCAGAAAGCGGCTTGGCGATTGTGACGCCTTCGCTTGCCACTACATCAATTGTGACATCCTTGAGCACAAAGCGGTCGCCTGCTTTCGCGGCGTCGTGCTTCGCCTTGGACCGTAACGCTACGTAGTCGTTGTACAAGGCAAATGTACCCGGAACGCGTGCTTCCGCCGCGTCACTCGGTGCCGAGTGGTCGATGAACTCCGTGATCGGGATCAGCTGTGCGAGCTCCATCACTCCGCCAAAGTGATCGGCGTGATAGTGTGATAGCAGCACATAATCGATGCGAGTGAGCCCCGCGTCGCGCGCAGCCAACAGAACGCGTTGCGCATCTCGCGCCGTCGCCGGATCGCCCGGCATCGAGTTGAAGCGCCCACTGCTTGCGAAGCCTGCGTCAATTAAAAACGATTCACCGCTCGGCGTCACTATCAGAGCGGCCTTCCCGCCCTCCACATCTATGAAGTAGATGGTGAGGGCGTCCGCCAACGTTGCGGCAGCGCCCGGCGCCGCGGTTACGGCAAACAGCACCGCAGCCATCAAGGCTGTCAGGCAAGCAATGAATCGCTTCACGTCATGTCACCGGCTGAGAGTGCTACTGTCGTGCAGCACCGTCGCGCACGCGCGACGGGCTCGGCATCCGCGTATTCTCTGCGTGTCGCTTCACACATGCGCTCGGGTATTCCTCGCAGTACCCGACGCGACTGCTTCCCACTTGATGCGAATCGACCACCGCATGTACAACCGCTCGGCCCAGCACGTCGGCTGCTGCGTTGTAGATAGCGCTGAGGTCGGCGTTAGTGAGAGCATGGGAAGGAGGCGTGGTCGCCATCCCGAAAATAGTATCACCATCGCTGATCCCAAAAATCGGACGGATGCTGCGCGCAAGACCCGCGTCAGCGACCACTGCCATGCGCCCGACTTCGATATCCTCCATCGGTGCATCCGTCGCCACGACCGCTATTGTGGTGTTGGTCACCGCGTGGCCGGAGCCGTCGTTCGGCCCTCCACGGCCGGCTACTGCAGTCTTGCACTCGGCCGCAGACGGCTGCACGAGGTTGAACTCGTTGTCCATCTCCAGGAAGAGCCCATAGGGCAGACATGTACGCGGATCGAGGGGCGAACCGGCGGGGTTGACGCCGACGATCGCCGCGACCGTGTAGCCATTCGAAAGCTTCACGCTAGCCGTACCCATCCCCCACCCGGCTCCCATTCCCATCCCGACGCGACCACTCTTGATGGGGGCGTTCGTCGCGGCTGCTGCGGCCTTGTAGCCGAACTCGGCATCGGGACGCTTCTTGAAGTCACCACCGCGTCCCAGATCCATGAGGATCGCAGCTGGAACGATCGGTACGACTCCTTCCTTGCCAATCGGCACACCAAATCCGTGCTCCTCCATCCACCGCATCACTCCGGTCGCTGCATCCAGACCGTACGCACTACCACCACTCAGGACGATCGCCTGAACAACGGCACGTACCAGTCCGCCTGGCTTGAGCAGATCGGTTTCCTTGGTACCGGGCGCTCCACCCAATTGTGAGTAACCCGCCGTGGCACCGCGCTCGGTGCGAATGACCGTGGTGCCACTGCGGTACCCGCTGTCTGATCGTGTGTAATTGCCGACTTTGAGGTTTGGAACGTCAGTGATGGAGTTTGTCGGACCAATCCCAACGACGGTGACGCGTTGGCCCTGAGCAAAGATCGAAGCCGCAGCCGGAGTCTGCCCCACGAGCGCGTGGGCAGGTAGCACAAGCGCCACCGCAACCGCGACTCCGTGCCACGAGGAGCCACTACTGGCTGCGACTCGTCGAGCGACATGAACTATCAAGTTCGTTCGCATATTACTTGAAGGGGAGGACGAAAGGTGACGTCTTGTTCTGGACGAGTACCTGGTTCATGTCAAATGCCATGATAGCAGTCTTGGCAGTCGAATCGTACTTGAATGAATCCATTCCGAACGCGAGCGGAATGAATGATGGAATCTGACCCTGGGTGTAAGCCGCACCGGCAGTCGCGTTTGAATTTGCGAGGACCTCAGTCTGCGCGACTGGCATGCGCATCCCGAGATCCGCCATGCGACGCCCTTCGCCAATAAAGATCTCCTGTCGCATGAGATACAGCACGTACAGACCGTCATCGACCGTCGATATCGCATCAATGCGAGCGGAAGTCACCGAGGTGCCAGAGACCGTGGCCACCGGGATGGTTCCTGCGGAGCGCGTCAGCACGTAGCCGGAAAGCAACGGACCACCAGGAGCGAACGCGATCTTCGTGGCCGACGAATTCGGATATACAATCTTGCCACCGGCGCGTCCGCGTAGCTGGATCCGGTCGTCGACGAGCTCGACCTTGCGTGATTGCACTAGCGTCAGCAGCTGTTTCAGTCGATCCTTCGCCCCCGCGACGTTGTTGTCGGACAGCAGGCCTTCAGCGATGATGAGGTGCGCCTCCTCCGCTTTGAGAACGGCTATCGGACTCTGTATGTTCGGACCGCGGTTCGGGTACTTGGGATCAAGGAAGTCGAGTCGCGGCAGTGGCTGAAAGTTATTGACAGAGCTCGTCAGAACGGTCTGCATGGTATTGGTAGGTCCGTTGACCGGATCGAACACCGCGTTACGGATGAACGTCGGGTTTGCAGCAAGCAGCGCCGTCGCCTCCTTTACAGCGTTCGGCTTGTCGCCAAGGCGGTAGTAAGCACGCGCGAGTGCCAAGGTGTAGCTCTGCGTCGCCACGGGATCCGTCGACATGGAGCGTGCCGCGGTGAAGTCGGCGATGGCTGACGTAAGTAGAGCCTGCCAAGTCACGATCGGACCGTTAGCCGATGCTGGAAGCGCAACGAAGTTCTCGCCGCTGAACAAGTTTGCCATGCCTCGGTAGAAGAGTAGCTCCGCTCGGTTGTTAGGCGTAACACTCGAATCATGCGCAAACACGGTGTCCAGTCCGAACGTGCCCATCACACGTAACGTTGCGATGTCGCCCTGAATCGTTGTCACCTGCGGGTCGATGTATTCCAGAACCGGCACATCGAATTTCTGATCGAACGTCGTGTAGTTATTGAAGTAATTATCCGACGCCAACTCGGTGTTTACCACGACGTCGTTCAGGGTAATCGCAAACTGGCGTTGGGTGCCGAGTAGCCACGCTGCACCGGCGCCTGGCGAGCCGACGAATGCCTTGTCCGTGACATTTGGGTTGACGACATTAGTCGGTTTGAACTCGCCACAACCTATCAGTATCGATGTTGCAATGAGAGTCAGCAGCGGTGCAACCGCGCGCACCGAAGCTCGAGCGAAGGAGTTGCGGTGCATGGTCAGAATCCGAGGCGAAGGGTGAGGATGTAGCTGCGGGGAGCGGAGTTCGTCGCGTAGTTATAGCCACCGATTGCCAGACCGCCCTGGTCGCTTGCAGTGGAGAGATCGGTTTCCGGATCCCAGTGCGACGATGTCCAGCGCCACGGGTTTGTAACTGAGAAGGCGACACGAGCGTTCGTGACGAGCCGCGGCAGGAAGCGATCGCCCAACTTGTAGTCCATCGTCAGAGTCCGTAGCGCGACGTAGTCAGTGTTCTCAACCCACAGGTTCATCGCATTTAGCCACACAGCACCGCGAGATCCGCCAGCCTGCGCGAGTGCGGCTGCCGGGAAGTAATTCTCAGTTCCCTTGATACCGTATAAGTATCTGAACGCACGGTCAAAGGATTGTTGCTGAGCGCCATACTGAAAGTCCCCGTTCGTACTAAGCGTCACGCGTGAACCGAGGTCGAGCGTCGCGCCGAAGCTTCCGAACTTGTCCGGCGTCGGTTTGCCAAGATAGGCCAACTGCTGGGTCGACGTGATCTTTCCGGTGGAGTCGAAGATGACCTTGTTGCCACGAAGATACCCGACTGGATATCCTTCCTGTACGATGCCCTGCACGGTGCTCGCACTGTAACCGCTGATCGCGAATGGGGGCACGCCGCCAAGGCTCACGACGTTGTTGTCGAGCGTGTTGTACGCGCCCGTGAGTGTGAGGCGCAAGCCCTGACGACTGATCGGGACCAGTGTCATACGAAGCTCGGCGCCCTTGTTGGAGATCTCACCGACGTTGCGAAGCTGACTCCCCAGTCCCGTGGATGGCGCGGGCGGTGCGTTGATCAGAGCGCCGGTCGTCCGGGACGTGTAGTAACCAATGCTGAAAGTCGCGATATTCCTGAAAAGGCCGATATCAGCACCGTACTCGAGTGTCCCCGTCCGCTCTGGCTTGAGATTCAGATCACCAGGCTGACCGAACGTTGCGGTTTGCTGCGAGTTGAACGAGTTGAACGCAATAGTACGGTCGTTCGCAAATGGCCGGGGAAACTGACCAGCCACACCGTACGCACCGCGGAGTCGCAGGTCCGAAAGTACGTCCTTGGATACCCGCGACCTCAACCATGGTTCGTCACCTAGCGAATAGACCAGACCGATCTTCGGGTAGGCCTGCGCACCAATGTTCTGGCCGAATGCCGTATTCTTGTCGACGCGTAAGCCCAGCTCCATGGTGTATCGTTCAAGTAGGCTGATGTTGGTCTGCCCGAAGATGCCATAGTTCGCGACGCGGTAAGCCACGTCAGTGCTGGCCGACACCCCAGCACCTGCCAGAGTCTGCGCTCCGTCTCGCACGTTGGTACCCGTGTATTGCACCTGCGCGTCATCGTTCCGGAACAGCTGCGCACCCAGAGATGTGATGACGGACACGTTACTACCAACATTCCCGGTGTGCTGCAGGCCGACATCGGCCGTAAAGCTCGTGTAGTTGCGTTCGTAATCGAGAATCGAGCCCTGGTTTGTAGTCCCCGCCGGGAATGACTTGGTAGCGACAAGAAACTGATTCGTGACGATCGACTGTTCCTTGCTGAAGCGGTTGTTCAGCCCGAACGTAGCATGGGTCTTTATCGACGGCGTCGGGTCGAACGAGAGCGTGTGGGACGTGGTCCACGAGCGGGTGAACACCGTATTGTTCTGCAACGCCTCAGCGTTAGTAATGAACGACTTGAGTGTCGCGTAATCGGCTGCGCTCAAGGAGTCGATATTGTTGTTGAAACCAAGCGCTGAGGCACGACCGTCCTCGAGCAGCCAGAGCGCGTTATAGCCGCCGGAGTTGCCATTCCGGAAACGTGGCGCATCACTCTGGTTGTACGAAAGAGTCCCTTGGTAGCGCGCCTTGGAGCTCAGCTCCGCGCTTATACCGTTCCGCAAACCGAACTCACGATTATCACCAAAAATCCGCTGACTCTCGCTTGTGCGGATGTTGCCAGAGGCGCTGTACGTGACAGCGTCGTTGCCGCCGTCGATGCCCGCGGAATACCCCTGCGTTAGCCCGTTCCGATAGATCAGATCCGATGTGCGCTTGAAGAAGAGGAACTGCGTCTGCGGCGTGTCGTATCCGACACGCGATTCGAAGAACCCTCTCGTCCGGCCCGCGACACCGTGCTTGGTGAATATCTGGATCACTCCATTGGCTGCGTCAGAGCCGTACAATGTGGTAGCCGCGCCACCAGGGACGAACTCCACTCGATCAATGTTATCAAGCGGAAGATCGGCGAGCGCGCTCGTCGCGGCACCTTGCGATCGCACGCCGGAGAGGTTGAAACCGAGCGTCGCAACGGTGTTCAGGTTGTCCACTCGCACGCCGTCAACATATACGACCGGCGTCGAGTTGTTGCTCACCGAGGTCACACCGCGTGTGCGGATGATCGAGGTCGTGCCCGCGTCTCCGCTCGTCATGCGTATCTGCGCGCTCGGCAGTTTTGTTTGTAGCAGCTCATCAATGCGCGTTGCCGGAGACGCCTCGATCGCGTCTGATCCGATAACATCAACAGGCGTCGCTATTCGACGCTTGGACATTCCGCCGCCCTGCCCGGTAACCACGACGGCGTCGAGATCCAGAGGTTGAGCAATCAATTGGATATCGACTGTTGTGGTTCCACCAGCAGTCACAGTAACAGGGACTGACTTGTTGGAGAAGCCGATCAACCGAGCATTGAGCGTATGGGATCCCGCGCTCAGGTTAGCCAGACGGAACCGCCCGTTGGCATCCGAACGGGCTATATGGCTGCGGTCTTCGTTCGCGAAGATCTGGGCGGATTCGAGCGGCCTGCCAGTACTCGCCTCGATAACGCGGCCGGTGACTGCACCTGTCGACTGGGCATTTGCTAACGAAGCGCCAGACGATATCAGCAGTGCACCAGCGAGAACAACAGCCCATCGAAAACGACGTGTCATCGGTGCCCTCGTAAGATCAACGGTAAGTGGCCAAGTTTGAAGCCGGCACAACACCTGTCAAGAAGAAAGGTGCGCATTTAAATCGATCAACTGCCTGGCGTGCGATTAAACAGCGCTGTCACTGTGACCCGGTCAGTGATAGTAAAGAGAGAGCGAGCACCTTGGTGCACTGCACGAGATCATCGATTGCGCAGTATTCGTCCGGCTGGTGCGCAAGGTCAAGCATGCCTGGGCCATACGCAACGCAGTTCCGAACACCGGCGATACGGTCTACATGCTTTTGATCGTACGTTCCCGGGCTCGCTGCAAGAATTGCCGGCCGGCCGAGCACGGCCTGTATCGACTTCTCGAGAGCGGACACGACGGTGGATCCGTCCGGAGTGTGCACCGGCTGAACGATCATGAGATCGCGCAGCTCGTATTTAAGTTCAGGTGAGTCGCGCACCACCCGCTCGAGCAGGGATACGATCTCTCCCTTCACCGACTCGAAGCTTTCCTCTGTTAGAAAGCGGCGGTCGAATATCGCGCGGCACATGTCGGCTACACACGGTGTCTGTATACCGTCGACAGGTTGACCGCCCGCAATGCCGTTGATATTGAGCGTCGCGTGACGCGCACCAGGTGGCATCACCGGCACTGCTGTAGTGCGGCTCTTGAGCTCGGGGAGCAGCCTCTGTTGAATCTCCGCGAGGATCAATCCCATCTGTGAGATGGCGTTGACGCCGAAAAACGGCATCGAACCATGAGCAATGCGACCACGCGTCATCACCTCGAACCAGTACACCCCACGGTGCCCGATGTAGATGCGATCAGTATCCGTCGGCTCGGTAATGATCACCGCGTCCGTTCGGTCTGCACTCACGCGACCGTGCTCGGCGAGCCACGCCATACCCGCAAACCCGCCGCTTTCCTCGTCGACTGTGCCGCTGACCTCTATGGACCCGTGCATCGTGATTCCCGCGCGCCGGATTGCCTCTGCTGCATAGACCGCAGCAGTAATCCCGGCCTTCATGTCGCACGAGCCCCGCCCGTAGATGCGGCCATCACGCACGACACCGCCGAATGGATCGATGGTCCAGCCGTCTCCAACGGGCACGACATCGAAGTGTCCGTTCAGGTGGATCAGCGGACGCATGCTCCTTCCCTGCCGTAGTCCAACGACGTTCATGCGCGGATGCGATGACGTGTGCTCGGGACGGCCTTCGGCTATCGGATAGTCCACCACAAATCCGAACGCCTCCAGGCGCCGCCCGATCAACTCTGCACATTCTACGTAAGCATCGCCTGGCGGATTCACGGTTGGGATGCGCAACATGTCGCGCGTGAACTCCACCATCTCATCGGTGGCGTCATCAATCACTGCCATGAGCTTGTCGATTGCTTTGGAGCGCTGTTCCATAATCAATGCCGAATCGGCGTATTTACGTTCCGTCCCGCCACCCCAGGCATGGAGACACCGAGCAATGCAGCCACCGTCGGTCCCACATCAACGATCCTGACGCCTTCTCGCAGCTGGCATGGATAGACGCCCGAGCCCGACAGGATCATCGCCGGGCGCAATTCTGGAATGTCCGGACTGTAACCATGCTTCCCCAGCGTCATCGATGGCGTAACAACCGAACCCATGAGTTCGCTGCCAATGGCAAACCCGCGGGCTGCCTCCAACGCCAGAAATGCGATCGGACTGGAATGCATAGCCTTGAGGTCCGCTGGCGTGTAGAGCTTTGCGATTCCGTTGGCTGGGTCAGCAGCAAGCTTCCGCATCACGTCGGTCGCCGTCGCAATGCTGACGGCGTCATTCGGGTCGCGCGCCTCCAGAAACGCCGATCCACCTTCGTTGTTGATGAACACTTTCCAGTCCAACAGCTTTCCCGCTGCGTTGGTTTTAATCAGGCCGGCATCGCGCAGCGCAACCATTGGATTGACCAATGCGGAATCCCGGAGAAAGCCATGATCGGAAGCAACTACCCATGCCGTTTGCGCGGCACGACCCGACGCTGCGACGGCATCGCGAATTTCGCCGATGTCAGCGTCGATCTTCTCCAGCGCCGCATGAGCTTCGGGACTGTGTGGACCGTAGCGATGCTGCGAGGCATCCAAGTCGGATAAATGCAACGCGAGCAGATCCGGATGATGTTCGTCCAGAATCCTGATGGTCGCCTTGGTTCGCCAGGCGTCTCCCATTGGATAGTCGGTTGAATCGAGTTTGATCATCTCCCGAAACAATCCGGGCGTGGCCAGCGCGGACATGAGCGCCACATCCTCGGGCGTGCGTACGGGACGATACTCCGGCAGCAGGAAGTCGATGCCCGCGCCGACAGTTACCGGCCACGAAACTGCCGCCGTCTTTAGGCCAGCCTTGCGCAGGACCTGCCAAAGCGTCGGCGACTTGATTTGTTCCGCGTAGTAAAACCAACCACCGTTCTCGTAGCCAAACGGATCGAGCGGCGTGTTTGTGTAGATGCCATGCACCGATGATGGTTCCCCGGTGATCATCGCTGTATGGCTCGGATACGTGACCGTCGGAAAAATTCCTGTCATCCCGTCCGCCTTGCAGCCGCTGACCCCCAATGCTTGCAGGTTTGGAATCTTCAGCCCACCGTCCGGGTGTAGGTAGTCGATGGTCGTCATACCGTCGATCGAAATGAGGATCACCTGGCGTCTGATGTGGTGCTGCGCTGCCATGCTCCGCGTCGCCAGAAAGCCGCCGATGCACAGAGACAGCACTGAAAGCCACGTAAAATGTCGCTTTGGGAAGTGACTCATAGTGGCTTCATTCCTCCGGACGGAATATGAGATCGCCTAAGGCCGGCACGAGATATCGACTGCCGCCTCATCCGATCGCGTCCGCGATAGCGGACCCAAGATCTTGCGTCGTTGCGTTGCCGCCTAGATCAGGAGTACGCGGTGCGCCCGCCGCCATCACGCGTGTGATTGCATCAATAATGCGATCATGGGCTGTCGTCAGTCCCAGGTGATCGAGCATCAGTGCGCCCGCCCAGATAGCGCCGATAGGATCGGCTATCCCGTGCCCTGCAATATCCGGCGCTGAGCCGTGGATGGGCTCAAACATGGACGGGTAACGTCGCTCAGGATTGATATTGGCCCCCGGTGCAATGCCGAGACTGCCGGTAATCGCAGCACCGAGGTCGCTGAGAATGTCACCAAACAGATTCGACGCGACGATTACATCGAGTGTCTCTGGATGCGTCACCATTCGCGCCGCGAGCGCATCCACATGGTACTTTTGCCACTCGACGCTAGGGTGCTCTTTCGCGACCACCTCCACCGCTTCGTCCCACAACACCATCGAGTGCTGAAGCGCATTCGATTTCGTCGCGCTGGCGAGTAGTCGTCGTGGTCTTCGCTCCGCGAGCGTGAAAGCAAATTGCGCAATCCGCTCCACGCCACGTCGCGTGAAGATCCCCGTCTGCTCGGCGACCTCATGCGGCGTCCCTATGAATGCGCGTCCGCCGAGCCCGGCATACTCGCCCTCCGAGTTCTCGCGGACACAGATCATGTCGACCTCGTGCGGCTCGCGGCCCGCCAGCGGACCGTCTACCCCGGGAAGCAGTCGCATCGGCCGCAGGTTTACATATTGGTCGAACCGTTGCCGGATCGGCAGGATGAGCTCCCACACCGAAACGTGATCGGGCACCCCCGGAGCACCGATAGCACCCAGGTAGATCGCGTCGAAGTCCTGTAGCCGATCCAGTGCGTCGGCACTCATCATCGAGCCCGTCTGGAGATAGTAGTCGCATCCCCAAGGAAATTCGGTGAACTCGAGTGAGCAATGTTCTCCGCGCACGGCATGCCGCAACACATCGATGCCGACAGGGATTACCTCCCTGCCGATGCCGTCGCCGGCGATTACCGCGATGCGATACGTAGCATTGGCTGCGGTCATGCCGAGTGCACCATCGTCACATGCCCGGTGGAGTGAACCGTCCGTCCTGCGCCAGCCAACCGCCGTCGGCGAAAATGATTGTACCGTTGACGTAGCTCGCGGCATCTGAAGCGAGGAACAACGTCGGTCCCACCATCTCCTCGGGTGAGGCCCATCTGTTGAACGTGTTCTTCGCGGCATACGCGGCGTACCAGTCTGCGTTGGCCTTGATCGGCGCTGTAAGCGGCGTCTCCACGACGCCTGGACCGACACAGTTGACGCGAACGCCGGACGGGCCGAACTCGCTCGCCCCGCCGCGGGCGAGCTGCAGAATACCGGCCTTCGTCGCAGAATAGACAGCCTGACCTGGCTCGACGACCAGCGAACGGATCGACGAGAAGAGCACGATGCTGCCCTTCCCCTGTGGAACCATGATGCGCCCCGCCGCCCTCAGGACGTTGAAGTTGCCGATGATGTTGACGTTGAGAACACGGTCGATCTCGCCTGGGAGGTAGTCGAGCATCTTCTTGCGCACGTTGATGCTTGGCGTGGAGATGACGATATCCAGATGCCCGTATTTCGCGTTGATCTCCGTCATCGTCCGTTCGACCGCCGCGGCGTCCGTTATGTCGAGGGCGCCAGACGTGGCGGTCCCCCCGATCTGCTTCGCCACTGCTTCCGCTACGTCCGCCTTGACATCGAGACATACGACTGTAGCGCCCATCGCCGCGGCCCCACGCGTCACAGCTTCACCGATGCCGGATGCTCCGCCAATTACGGCAGCAACCTTCCCAGTGAGATCGAAAATGTTGTTACTGATCATGACTATCTATTTCTCCGTGAGTGAAGGAATAGCGCGATCGGTCGGATCGTTCGAACCGAAGAGGCGCCGGATTACATGTACTACAACGAAAGCCACGATCGCGCCGGCGAGCCCCGCCATGGCGGGCGTGAAGCTGGCGATCGTAGGACCAAAGTAAAAGAGCTTCCATCCGCCGACGGTTCCGATTCCCGCGGCGATCGCGGCGATCGCATCGACCGACGTAGCATGATCATTGTACAATCCGGCGAGGATCGGCACGAAGAGGCTGACGCCCATGATCGTGTAGAAGATGCTGAGCGCACTGACCACTCCCGCCGCAACGAGTGCGACCCCGACGCCGGTCACGCCGCCAGCCATCGCTGTGAGGCGAGTCACCCGAAGCAGCTGCGCATCACTTGCTTGCGGATTCAGAAAGCGCTTGTACAGATCCTGCGAGAGCGACGTGGTAAGAGAGAACAGCACGGCGTCGGCGGCGCTCAGCTCGGCGGAGAATACTGCTGCGAGCCCGAACGTACCGACGAACGCCGGAACACCCCGCATGAGTAGCGTCGGCAGCGCAAGCTCAGGCTGCACCAGGCCAGGAAACTGAACGCGGGCCATCATGCCAAGCAGCACGGGCACGCACGCATATAGCATGAGCGCGACCGCGGTGAGGCCTACGCCAATACGTACAGTCCGGTCGTCACGCGCGCCGTAGATCTTTTGCAGCAGCCCGGGCGCAACGACGAACGCGGGGCCGAGCATCGCCAGATAGACAAGCCCGGACGCTCCACTCTGCCACGGGTTCCAGTAGTCTGGGGTTGGTTGCAGGGCGCGTAGCGCATGCCATCCGCCGGACGCCTCCAGCGCGAACGGAATCGCGATCGCAAAGCCTACGAGCTTCACCGTTAGCTGCACCACGTTGACGTACGCGGAGGAGAGTAGGCCGCCGGCGGTGAAGTACACGGTGACCAGGATACCTGCGAAGATGCAGCCGATCGTTTTCGGAATGCCGGCGGCTACGTCCAGAATCCAGGAGACCGCAATGAGCTGGCCCGCCAGGATGAACACCGATCCAATCCACAGAAGTACCGCGATGGTCATCCGAACGGACACGCCGTAGCGCAGCTCGAGATAATCGCCTACCGTACGAAGATCATGCTCGGCCGCGACCCGTCGGATAGCCGGCCCGATCCAGAATGCAAGGAGGAGGGAACCTATTCCGGCAGAGAGGATCCACCACATCGCGGCAATGCCGTCGCGATAGCCGAGTCCCGCCGCGCCAATGGTAGAGCCGGCACCGATGTTGGCGGCGAGCATGGTACTAAATAGCAACCCAGGGCCAAGCGAGCGGCCGGCGACAAAGAAGTCGCTTGACGTCCGTACACGACGCGCGATCCACGCGCCCAGCGCGAGCTGGGCAACCGCGTATGCCAGGAGCCATACGAAGGCAGAGTTCATTCAGCGAATCCTGTATGTACGTGTAGCCCAAAGCCCAAACTTGCAGTGGCAGCTGTGGGTCGGTTGTACGCGAACAGAATTACAGGTTATACGTCTACTTCGCAAGAGATATGCGTACGCCGTCAAAAGCGTTGAGAAATGGATTGACGGTTCCACGAACCATTACGAACGTCGCGCGGGCTTCCGGCAGGCCCAGCAGCAGCGCGCTGACAGCGATCAGTTCGCCTCGATCATTTGAGCGAATGTCGATTGTCACTCTACATCTATATGTAGTGAGGAAATTTGCCGGCGCGTGCGAAACAGCAAACCAGCTCGCACAGCTCCGTCGTGCGACGGGAGCCGTGCCCTGTTCGCTAGGTCAAGCGTCCGAACGGTGAAACCGTCTCACCAATGGTCGGTACGCGTGGCCGGCTCGCTGCGGGTACGGCCGGCCGCCAAGGATGTCATCAATCCAGGCCTCGTTGAGGTAGCGTCGCGTCAACGCGATCCCGACCGCTGCGGCGAGCGCCGAGGCGATGACAAGGGGCTGTGCCGGAGTCGCTGCGAGGATGTGGCGTTGTGGCCGGCGCTCTCCGCGCGCCATCTTGGCTATGCTTGTGGCAGACTACGCTGAAGTCACCTCACCAAGACGCACAATAATTGCGCCGGAACCCCGGCCACTTGGGCACGCTTTACGGCACCGGCGCGATGTTACCGTTCCTGGCGTTGATCTCGTTCTGAGTGATCGGAAGGGACTGTACGAGCGCATCCTTTCCGGGGCCGGGACCGGGCATGCCGGGCTGCGATACATACGCTGCGTTCAGCATCTGGTACTCGCGGAGCGCGTTCAGATGCTGCGGTCCCATGTATGCGAATGAGTACCGGTATTCATACAACAGCGCACCAATCGCAGACGCACCCGACGTGAAGTTGCCATACTCCGGTAGCCCACCTTCAACGGTGTGCACAACGTTGATGTCTCTCCCTGCGGACGCTAAATCGCCGGCGGCGATTTCGGCCTGGGCTCGAAGCAGATAAAGTTCCGCATTCCGTATAATCGGAAGTGGAGCACTCAGGTTCGCGGCGTTGTTGGGATCCGTAATCGCGAGGCGGTTCGCGGCTGAATCTCCCTGAACTGAGAGCCTTCCCGCTGGGAGAATCTTGCGCGCGCGCAGATCTCCGGGGCTTACTGAGCTTACGAAGTTGTACGTAACCAGGCTCGTGACAGAGGGAAGTGGATTGGGCGCAGACTCAGGTGAGCTCGGATTGTACTCGAACCACGGACCTCTGTTGAGGTACTCCTGGTCCGGGTTGCTCGGCGCGCCTACCAGAGCCGCGTTCAATGCAACGATGGCGGCCGCCGCGCTGGTCGCGTTGGGAGCAACGGGATCGAGCGCACGA
The DNA here is from genome assembly GCA_038205315.1 of Gemmatimonadales bacterium. Classification (GTDB taxonomy): domain Bacteria; phylum Gemmatimonadota; class Gemmatimonadetes; order Gemmatimonadales; family Gemmatimonadaceae; genus Fen-1247. The sequence continues at coordinate 14,440 of JBBRBY010000020.1, forward strand.
AATACCTCGGCTTTTCCTTTCAATCCCCGGTTGAGAAGGATCAGATTGGATACCTGCGAGTAGTCGGAGTGCAGTGAATACCCCGATGGAAGCGCGAACGGGAGCGACGTCGTGCCGGCCGATGCGGCAGCGTTCAGATCTGTAAGCGCGGAGTCCAGAAGTGCCGATGTGGCCGCGAGTGCGGATTGCTTCGTACGAATTGGATCAGCTTTGGCGGCATCGTTGCCCTGAATGACAATGCCATTCTGATCCCGATACTCAAGTAGCTGGATATACTCCAAGCCCATGAGGGTACGAAGGAAACCGCGCGTCGCTGCCTGATCGCCTGCTCCCAACTTGGTGAAAGACGCATCTGTCAGTACGTTTTGTTCCGCGCGAATCGCTACATAGAAGCCTGTCCACAACGACCCGCCAATAAAATCACTCGGATCCGGCGGCGTGTTGTAAAACTCCGTGACGAAGCGGGACTCGTTTACCGTCGGCACAATTGCGTCGCGCGCCATGATGCCGGCATATAGCTGATACGCTCCTCCTCCGGCATTGGCCCGCTCCTGTGCCACTGCCCCGGTGATAAGCGCCTGAAGAGTCTGTTGTGAGCCAGCGACCACTCGATCGCGGCTCGGTGCGGCCGGGTTGTCCTTGCAGGCGGTGACCACGAGAGTCACGCTGGCGAGTGCTGCGACGATATTTGTCTTCACGTAAGCGCCTCCAGAGACGGTTTAGAATGTGGCGTTGAGAGATAGGAAGAACTGCCGGCTCGGCGGGTACGGGGTTACATCCTGGGTGCGACCAACGGCGGCGTTGCCAAAGTTCGAGACTTCAGGATCGAATCCTGTGTAGTGTGTCCAGGTGTAGAGATTGTGACCGCTCAGTTCGAGTAGAATGTCATTCGCGCGGCCACCGAACATGGCGTGCGCCATGGACTCCCCCAGATCGTACGACAGAGTGACCTCACGCAACTTCGCGAAACTCGCGTGCTCGGCGTAGACCGGATTGCCAGCGAGGAAAGATGCGAATCGCGTCTGCGCCGCCAGCGTGTCGGCAAGGTTGCTACCGGTCAGATTTGCATCGAAGTAGCTGTTCGTCAGATTGATTACGTAACCGCCGCGTCGCCAGTCCAGCAACGACGACAATCCCAGTTTCCCAACCTTGAAATCGTTGGTGAAGCCCATTTGAAAATCAGGATTCTGATCGCCGATGTGGAATTCGTGGCGAGTGCGACCGGCGTACGCTCCGTTCACGAACGTCGAGTCAAAGCCCTTGAACACCACAACCTGCGTCGCAGAGTAGCCCGCCTGAATCTTGTAAGTGCCAAACCGTTCGCTGAAACCAGCGCCGGCCGCTGCTGTGGGAGTGAACGCGGGAACCGGAAGACTCAGCACCTTGTTGCGGTTCCGTGAGAAGGTCACGTTGGAGGTCCAGTTGAACCGCGACCCCTGAACAGGAATCAGATTGAGTCCCAACTCCGTGCCGTCATTCTGAAGAGCGCCGCCGTTGATGACTTGTCTGGTGAAACCTGTCGACGGCGACAGGCCAACGGTGAGCACGAGATCGGTTGTCTTCTTGTGGTACTGTGTAAACTCGAGTCCCGCGCGGCCGCCGAAAAATGTCGCGTCGAAGCCGCCTTCGATCTCTGTCGTTTGCTCTGGGCGTATGCCGGGAAGTCCCTTCTGTACGTCCTGCCGCAGTCCGTTAACCCCGTTTTCGAGCAGCGCGGTCAGGTAGGTGTACTTGTAGTCCACCGGCACGCGATTACCTGCCTTTCCGTAGGCTACGCGCAGCTTGAAATTGTCAGCGGCCGGAGGGAGCCATGGCAGCCGGTAAGAAGCTGAGACTTTGGGGAACGAATACAGGGCGCTCGGATCACCGTTAGTGCTGGATCGCTCAGCGTTCACCGCGGCTGTGAGGAGAAGGCGTTCGTTCAGTGTGAGAATCTCTTCCTGCGCATAGTACGAGAGTGTCTTGTTGAGCTGCTGACCCTCGGCGAGCTGAGTCTGGATGGCGGTTGCAAAATTCGTGACGCCCGGAAACAGCCCCTGACCAACTGCAGTCACGAAATCTGTCTGAACGCGCTCCTGCCGCAGACCACTGGACGTCGTAGCAGTGAGGAACGATGTGGCCAGCTTGTGCGTGACGGAGAGATTGAGATTCGCATTCGTGACATTGGCGTTGTTGTTGACCACACTCCCGGCATACGGACTGATGATCCCCGACTGTTCCAGATATGTACTCGGCGGCGAGTATATCTGCGACGCATCACTGTAGTGGTCTACACCACCGAGCAACTGTACGTCCAGCGTCTGTCTCTGGGTGGCGAATACCGACCAGCTCGCCTGTGCGCTTGCGATCAGCCGATATACATTCTCCGGCGTCTGAATGGCGTACTGGTCCTGTATGATGTTCGCATTGCTCCCGACGAACGGATCGGATCGATATTGACCGTTCGAGAACTTGCGCGAAAAATCGTAGAAAGTTGGGGTGGCAGAGATTACATCAAGTGGATTGACTGCGTTGTTGTCGTTGCCTGATATGCCACGCTTTGTCAGCGTGTGAATTACTTCGCTATTGGCGCGGAAATTGAGACGTCCGCCGAGTTGTTGGGTAAGATTTGCCCTCAGGGATTGCTTGTCATAGCCATCCTGCGGTGCAATTGCACCGTCGTGCTTGAGACTGGCTGACGCGAAGTAGGTACCGTTCCCGTCCGGCGTACCACCGCGTAGTGACGCCGCAGACTCGTACGAGAAGCCGTTATTGCCATAGAGTTGTTGCTGCGGGTCGGTACAGCCCGCGTAAGGGTTCGCGGCGAAGTAGTCTGTCGATCCCTTGAACCCAGCCGGCGGATTCGCGTCGATGAAGACCGTTGCCTGCGCCTGCGTAAAACAGCGGAGCTGCATGGTATGCGAGATCGCCGAGCTCCCGACCCGTTGAACAAAATCGAGCGATGCTTTGCCAGCCCGTCCACGCTTTGTGGTTATGATGACCACGCCATTTGCACCACGAGAGCCGTAGATCGCGCCGGCTGATGCACCCTTCAGAACTTCGATAGTTTCGATGTTTTCGGGGTTCAGGTCCGCTATGCGGTTTACTTGTTGGTCCTGATACGACGTGACCTGCGCCCCCTGCTGGCCGGTAACGCCGCCACCCGAGCCACTAACGGCGTTGAGGCCATTGGAATAGGCGTCGTTGTTTGCGATGACGCCGTCAATCACGTACAGCGGTTGGTAGTTGCCGTTTACCGTGTTGGTGCCGCGTAGCTGCAACTGGATCCCCCCGCCTGGAGCGCCAGAGTTCTGAGTAATCACAGCGCCTGGCACCTTTCCCTGTAGCGCGTTTTCAATCGTCTGCTGCGGAACACGGTTGAGCTGTTCCGTGTTGACGACTGCGATGGCGTTGGCGGCGTTTGCGCGCGATACTGTTGTGGCCTGCCCGGTAATGACCTGGGTTTCCAACTGTAGCACGTCGCGAACCATGTCGATGTTGACAGCGGTTGCGCCTCCACTCACCGATATCAATCGTGCCTGGAAACCTATTCGGCGCACACGGAGCTGTTGCGGGCCCGTGGCAACGGTTACGCCAAAGTGCCCGTCCGCATCCGAAGCGCTACCAAGAACGGTTCCGACTACCGTTATCGTCGCGCCAGCTACCGGCTCAGTTGATCCACGAACCGTTATCCGTCCAGATATTCGGCGCGTTTGCGCGCGCCCGGGCGATGGAAGCACGACAATTAACGCGGCCGCAAACAACAGACGCCACAGTGATTTCATGCGATGCTCTCCTGATTGTATTCTGTTCAAACGCAGATGTCGCCGGCACGTCTCTCTCCATGAGCCCTCTGCACCACGCGGAGTGATTGGAGTCGGTGCTTTCACTCGCTGCTAGATGGACTTATGCGGCATGCGGGTCAACGGGGATGCAGCGAATGGCGTCGCGGGTGCAGCGATTTGTCGCGGATTGCAGCGAGCGTCACACACCCCAGGCATCGCGGATTTACTCTTCGCGCATGCTCGACGCGCGGCAATTCAGTGTGCTATGACGCTTGCCACCCACAACAGGCTTTCCCCTTCGTGCGCGCGCCAGAATGGGCCAGTGTGCGCGCCAGGCGCTTCGGTGTAGCTGTGCTGGACGCCCAGCTTGGAAAGCTCCTCGTGAAGCACGCGGGACACGGTCAACGTGCTCTCGTCCTCGGTGCCGACTACGAACCACAGCGCTGGCAGCGATCGGTGTTCAGCCACCGCGCGCCGGACCATCCAGACTGGATCCACTGCGCGCCAATTGGCAATATCGTTGCCTAGCTCCTGCATCATGTCGGGCCAGGTGCTCGTCCACGCCGCATGCAACTCATCTATCGTGGTAGCTTCACTAAGAGGAGCGGCATCTGGGTAACCGCCGATCCGCATCAATGCCAGACCTGCACCCGAGAGGCTTGCGCCGGCGGCAAACACGGCCGGATACTTGAGCGGTAGATACACGGCGCCATAGCCGCCCATGCTGAGTCCCGCGACAGCACGATGTCGTCCGTCGGCAATTGTGCGGTACGTCGAGTCTATTCGCGCGACGAGATCACGCGCGATGTAATCGTCGTACCGCATATGGCGCACGCAGAAATCCGTCGGCAGCTCGCCGCCAAGCAAAACCGCACGCCTGCGGATACACGCCGCGTAGTCCGGTGATGTCTTCCATGTGTGGTAGAAGCCATTGTCTCCGTCTGGCATGACGACGATCATTTCAGGCATCCCAGTTGTCACAAGGGAATCGAGCACCGAGTCGATCGCAAGTCCGACTACCCAGCTGCGTTCGTTGCCACCGGTTCCGTGCAGGTAATACGCGACAGGAAAGCGACGCGCGGTATCGCGGCCGTACGAGCGCGGCAGATAGACTATGAATTTCTTTGAGACGCCGAGCGCTGGGGAGTACAGGGAATCTTCCACTACGGTGCCGCGAGCGGATGAATCGGCGGCGTTGGTTTGCGCGTGCGATGCTGATGTGACCGTCAGTAACACGGCCAGCGTAAATGTGACCGATTGCCGGCTTGGCATCAGAGTCATGGCGTGGTCGGTGGCATCGTTGGCGGCATCGTTGGCGGCATCGTTGGCGGCATCGCGAACTCCGCGTCTGACACTGGCGCGTTGATTTGAACGGTGTCGAGCGTGATATGCTGGCCCCCAGCCCGGCCCTCCGTATCCGAGTCCACCTTGAACGCAATCAGGATACCGTCCACCGTCCGGTAGTCCCGGAAGAACGATTCGAACACCACCGGCGCGCCGTTCATGACTCTACGGCCCTGCCATTTGGTCTGCAGGTGCGAAGTAGTGTCGATATAGTAGGTGTCCGCAAGACCAGCTGCCGTCACCACTTCGAGCTTGTATGCGGGGCGCCCGTCCGCCGTGTCAATTCCGGCGAACGTAACGCGATTTCCCTTTTCCGCATAGTTAATCAGCGGGCCATCCATATCACCGCCAGCGATGACATTCCTTGCCTCGCCTTCCGGCATGACGTGAGGCATCGTTTCATTCTGGTCCTGGACCGGATTGATAGTCCAAGCGGTCTTTCCGTCGTAAGCCTGCACGATACGGCCACCATCGAGCGTGATCTCGGTACGAATCCGGCCCGGACGCGCGAGATTTACCGCGAACGGATGAGCCGGCCCCGAAAACGTGATGTGGCCTCGGAGCTTCTGCGTCCGCGAACTCTCGATGCGCGCCATCCCGCCGCGGCTTGCAATATTGGCCGCGATTACCTGATCAGCACTGATCAGCGGTTTCTGTGCCTGTCCTGACGCCGAGTATAGCAGCGTGCTCACAGCTGCCAGCCACACCATATTGTTCCTGTCGGGCACGGTCTCCTCCAACGAGTTGTGACCAACCGCACCAGAAGCGTACGGCACCGTTGGTAGCTTTGCGGGAATCATGCTGACCCTCTATATAACGACCGCCGGGGGCGCTGCGGAGGATGGGCCGGAACCGTGCTGTGAGTGGTTGCATCGACGCTGCCAACGGGCCCGGGACCAGTACCATTACCGCTACTATTAATAAGTAAGAAGCACTACACGACGCCAGGCGAACGGAGATTCACGCTTGCAGGATCTGTCAGACGCTGAGATTCTATCGCATGACCACGCACCGAGCGGGCTCCACATACGGTGGCGCGTCGCGGCAGTGGTGTGGATTGTACCGGCGCTGCTCAGCGCGACTACATCTTACGCATTCACGCGTATTACGGGCACTCCAGTTGCGTTCTGGAATGCGCTTGTCATCAACATCCCGATCTGGTACTTCTGGGCGTTCGCGACGCCGGTCATCTTCTGGTTCGGCAGAATTGCGCGAATTGGATGGCCCGTCTCCCCGACCAATTTGCTGGTGCATCTGCTCATCAGCATACTCGCGGCTCTGGCAGACGTCGTCTGCGGAATGAGCATTGCGGCATTACTCGGAGTCGCATCGCTCGGCGATCACGTTTTCCAGCGGTACCTGATCAACTTCATGTCGTGGCTGCTGACTGGTGTCCTCACCTACTGGACGGTACTCGGCGCTGGCTATGCGCTAGAGTTCGACCGTAAGTACCAACGCCAGCAACTGCGCTCGTCGGAGCTTGCCGCACAGCTGGCGCGGGCACAGCTAGCGGCTTTACGAAGCCAACTCCATCCGCACTTCCTGTTCAACACATTGAATACTGCTGTCTCGCTCGTGCGCGTCGACCGCACCGATACCGCCGTCAGGGTACTGACGAGCCTCAGTGACATTCTGCGGCGGCTGCTGCGCAACGCTCCGGATCAGGAAATCACCTTGCGCGAGGAGTTGGCCTTTCTCAACGCGTATGTCGCGATCGAGAAGATCAGATTCCCGGATCGTCTAAGCGTCAATATCAGCGTATGCGATGATATAATGGACGCCCTCGTTCCTAACCTGATTCTGCAGCCGCTCGTGGAGAACGCGATTCGATACGGCATTGGCCGCAGGAGCGCGGCCGGTCACATTGACGTTGCCGCGCGGCGCAACGCCGAGCAATTGATACTTCAGGTACGGGATGACGGACCGGGCTTGCCGAACGAATGGTTGCCAAGTATGACGGGTGGCGTGGGACTGGCAAATACGCAGGGAAGACTGGAGCAGATGTACGGACGATTGCACGAGTTCGTGTTGGGAAATACGTCCGCTGGTGGCGCGGAAGTCACGATTGTCATTCCGTTTCAGCTCGCGTCGGCCGAATTTCTCGCCGCGCACGCCACCCACGTTATGGCGGAGGTTGGTCATGCGTGAGATCCGCGCTCTACTCGTGGACGACGAGCCGTTGGCGAACGAAGGACTACGCGTGCTACTCCAGGGTCACGCCGACGTGAGGGTGATCGGTGAATGCCGCGATGGCAGGCAGGCGGTGGAGCAGATCCGGCGGCAGGTTCCCGACGTTGTATTTCTCGACGTGCAGATGCCCGAACTCGACGGTTTCGGCGTTCTCAGGGAGCTTGGCTGCGACCTGTCGTCGATGCTCGTATTCGTGACCGCGCACGACGAGTACGCACTCCGCGCGTTTGATGTGCAGGCAATCGACTACCTGTTGAAGCCGGCGCAGGAAGGCAAGCTGGAGCGCACAATGGAGCGCGTACGCCGTCAACTTGACGGCAGTCGCGCACTTGATCTGAGCCAGCGCCTCGCGTCGCTGCTCGCGGACCGCGACTCCACCATATCGCAGGAGTCGGCGAGTGGAGCAGGTGCTCATTCTCCTTCCAATTCATATCTATCGCGATTGACCGTGCGTACGGGACGGCGGTCGATCGCGGTTCCCGTGAGCGACATAGATTGGATCGCGGCCGACGACTACTGCGTGAACATCGTGGTGAAAGGCCGTCGACACTTGCTGCGCGCTTCCCTCTCGTCGCTTGAGACCAAGCTCGATCCCGCGATGTTCGTTCGCGTGCATCGATCGGCTCTTGTTAATATCACGCGCGTGAGCGAATGGCAGCAACGGCCCTTCAGGCAACTGGTTCTCGTTTTGGCAGACCAGACTCAACTCCCGGTGAGCAGGAGTAGAAAGGCGCAGTTGCTCGAGCTGCTGACCGGAGGATCGTAGGCGGCGACTCGAGTCGGCAGGTCAGCCTCGTGAACGGCGGTGCGCGATCGGCGTATACTGTATCCAAAGCCTCCGCGGCTGGCTACATTTGCCCCCGCCCTCCCAAACCCCCGCCCCGAATCGCCGATGTCGTGGTCATCCGAACGCCCCGCCGCCCCTCGCAGAGTCCCCATGCCGGCCCTCCTCGGCCTCGGGCTCGTTACGGACTTCTTCGACACTCTCGGCATCGGCTCCTTCGCCACCACCACCGCCGTCCTCGTACTCGGCAAGATGGTGCACGACGATGATATCCCCGGCACCCTCAACATCGGCCAGGCCATACCCACGGTTTCCGAGGCCATCATATACATCATCCTGCTCGGCGGGTTGATCGACTTTCCGACCATCGCCAGCATGGTCATCGCAGGCGGTGTCGGCGCGTGGGTCGGCTCCGGGATCGTCGTGCACTGGCCGCGGCGCCTTATTCAACGCGCAATGGCGATCGCGTTGCTCATCACTGCCGGATTCATGGGCGTCCGCTTGGTTGCAAGCCTGTCACTCGGCATCGGTACAATCGGCCTCACCGGCATATCCCTCATGATCGCGGTCGCGGCTAGTATCGTAATTGGCGCGCTCACCAGCCTTGGCATCGGCAACTACGCACCAACGATGGCCGTTACCTACATGCTCGGAATGAACACAAAAGCGGTGTTCCCAATCATGGCTGCGTCCGCGGCTGTAATCCTGCCAGCAGCCGCGGTCCGATTCTACCGCTCCGGCCGCTTTGACCGGCGTACCGCGATCGGCCTCGCAATCGGCGGTGTCCCCGGTGTGTTCATCGCCGCGTTGGTGGTGAAAGAGTTACCATTGGACGTCGTCAAATGGGTCGTGGTTTGCGTGCTGCTCTACACGTCGGTCACGCTGTGGTTGTCATCTCGCAAAACGGTGGAGGACGCTGCCGCATGAAAATCTCCGCGATTCGAGCATACCAGATCGATCTGCCGCTGCACGACGGGAATTACAACTGGTCCGGTGGAAACTCAGTGTCTGTCTTCGATTCGACAGTCGTCGAGGTTGAGACTGATTCCGGATTGGTGGGTTGGGGTGAAGTCTGCCCGCTCGGCCCCGCGTATCTGCCGGCTTACGCACGAGGTGCCCGCACGGGTATCGCGGAGCTCGCACCGCAACTGCTGGGCGCCGACCCGCTCGCACTCAACGAGCTGAACGAGCTGATGGATCGCTCGATGCGCGGACATCCATACGTCAAATCGGCAATCGACATGGCATGCTGGGACCTGCTCGGGAAGGTGAGCGGCCTGCCGGTTGCCACGCTGATGGGCGGACATGTCGGCGCGGATTTCGCACTGTACCGCGCCATCTCGCAGGAGTCGCCTGCGCAGATGGCTAAGAAGATCGGTACGTATCGCAAGGAGGGCTATCACAAGTTCCAGCTCAAGGTAGGCGGGGATCCTGACACCGATATCGCGCGCATAAAGGCAGCCGCAGCGGAACTTTCCACCGGTGACGTGCTCATCGCCGACGCGAACACCGGCTGGACGCAGCACGCGGCGATCCGCGTCGCCGATGCGGTGCGCGATGTGGACGTGTACATTGAACAGCCTTGCATGACCTACGAGCAGTGTCTCGCGGTGCGACGTCATACCAACCGACCGTTCGTACTCGACGAAGTCGTGGACGGTATCGACATGGTAGTGCGCGGCGTTGCGGATCACGCAATGGACGTCATCAACCTCAAGATCTCCAAGGTCGGCGGCCTCACCCGCGCGCGCCAGATTCGCGACCTCTGCGTGTCCCTCGGCATCGCAATGACGATCGAGGACACGTGGGGCGGTGACATAATCACGGCCGCGATCTCGCATCTCGCGCACAGCACCCCGGAACGCTTCCTGTTTTCTTCGACCGACTTCAACTCCTACGTCACCGTCGAGTTTGCCGACGGCGCCCCGCAGCGCAAGAAGGGCAGGCTGTCGGCGTCGAAGGAGCCCGGACTTGGTGTCCGGCCGCAGATGAAGAAACTCGGCAAACCTGTGATCGATATCGGCACGAAGACGGCGAGAAAATGAAACGTGCATAACCTGCGGCCATCCCATCACGCCCTCCTCGGCGCCTTTATGGGCTTCACCGCGTCACTCGCACTTTCCAGCCTCGTCATTGGAGGCCTTACCACCCAGCGCGCCATCGCTTGCGTTGCCGGAGTCATCCTCGGCGCGGTCATCTACCTCCGCTCAACCCGCGTCGCCTGGAGTCTCCTCACGCTTTCCCTCGCCACCTGGTGTCTCGTCGCGCTGTCACCAATTGCGCAGCTCTTCACCAACGGCCTCACACGCACCGATCCCATCCCATCCGTCGACGCAGTTATCGTCCTCTCCGGCAGCGTCACATACGACGGCATGCTCGGCCCCGAGGCGCTCGACCGCCTGCTCGCGGGACTGGTCCTCATCCGCACCGGTCACTCGTCCACGCTTGTAATCACACAGCCGCACCCGCTCCGCAGCCACTCCGTCACTACCGCCGCGGACCAGCGCCGCCTCATCGCGCTCCTCCCGACTACGCCACGCGTGCTCGTCATCGACGGCGTCATCAACACCCGCACCGAAGCGCTCGGCACTGCCCGCCAGCTGCCACCAGCAACGGTGCACACCATCGCAGTCGTCACGTCGCCGCTCCACACGCGGCGCGCATGCAGCGTGTTCGAGCACGTCGGGTATCATGTGATATGCGTCCCCGCAGAGTCTCGCGACATCGCGCTGCACTCGCTCTCCACCGCGTCCGATCGCATCGCCGCGTTTCGCATGGCGCTGTCTGAGCGCATCGCGTTCGCGGTGTATCACCATCGCGGCTGGGTGTAACTGCGGCGCGCTTAGCCGTACGCATCAGCCATTCCTACTGCACTCGTCGTCTCGTAGGCAAGCGACCTCGATCATGACGCTGAATCTCATGGGCAGCCCCTCCACATGGACCACCGCTACGACGACGGACTACTACGTGGCCCCAGGGCTCCGGATCGACTCGCTTCCATCCGCGGCACGGACCGGGAAGCAGGGTCTGCGATCGCCGGTTGACACCTCTTCGAAGGCAGTGGCAGATACACAATTCGCAGGATTTCCCCCGTCGATGATAACGGCCGCCACCGAGGCACGTGAAGTGATGAGCAGGATGTACAAGCTCGGCACACCAGTGAAGACGGTCGTCGAAACGACGGTCACGGTAGACGGCGGCGTCAAGCTCACCCGCACGACGACCGAACTCGTGAGCCATTCCAGGATGGCCGTGCCCGATTCCCTGTTCGCGATTCCAGCGGGCTACATCAGCGTACGGCCCGGATTCATGCCGATCCCGTGAGGGGCGCGCCGCCGCAATCTGTTTGCCGAACCGCGAGGGCAGCTCAGGAACATCGCTAAAGTATTACTGGCGACCGGCCGATACCCGACGTTGAAGCACCTTTTTACCAGCAATCCTGTGAGGATTTGCTATGTCCGTACCCATTACCGAGCCATTACCGATAAGCCGCCCGAGCCAGGTATCGGGCGCAGCCTCGACGGCCAGTGAGGCAACCATCGCGTCCTCAACGTCGATTCAGCGCGCACCGTCTCCCGACACGGCGGCGACTGCCGACACGTTCGCGAGTCAGATCGGCAAGCTCTTCGCCGCCGTTCAGTCCGGCGACTTCGCAGCTGCGCGACTCCTGGTGCCAGCCGTGGAAGGCGCCTCATGGCCGTTCTACCCGCCGGCGCGCGTTGCCCTGATGCCGCAATCCGCCGTCGATAACGACGTGCGTGCGTTCACCAGTGCAGTGCTGTCCGGCAATATCGCGCTCGCACAGAAGGCGCTCACTGCTCTCTCGGTGGACTCGGCAGTCGCAACTCCGAGGCCCGTCAGTTCGACATCACCACAATCTCCGATCGAACAGGGAACCGCTCCGCCTAGCGAGTAGTCCGAGACGGTCTCTTGACGAACCCACCGCGATCATCACCCGCGCGGTGGGTTCGGATCGTTTCAGTAGCTTCGCGGCGGTCGCTACTGCCCAGCCACGAACCTCCAGCGTCCAGTCACTGTAACTACTACCGGCACGTCGCCCGCCGCCAGCGGTGTCGGCGATGACCCCCTGATCTGCACGGAAGAATCGCTGACCCCGCCAGCGACTCCCATGCCGCTTTCATTGTAGAAAGTCATTCCGGGCCCGCCACTCAGGGTCGTCAACTCGACGATTGATCCAAGCGAACCACCTGCTGCGCGCGCGATCGCCTCAGCGTCAGCCCTCGCGTGCTGCACGGCGGCGGCGAGCGCTTCCTTTCGCATCTCGTCCATCCTGCTCGACGCGAACTGGATCTGGCCAACCGAGTTTGCGCCAGCCGCCAGTGCCGCATCGATCGCCTTGCTGAGATTGGCAAGCGCTCTGACGTCCACTTTCACTCCGTTTCTCGCGACAAACGTCACGGCGAGTTTGGCGGGCCCGCCGTTGGAAGTGTTAGCTGCGATGACGTCCGCTCGCATGTAATCGGTCCTCACGGTGAATCCCGTGGTGGATAGATCGGCGCTCGAGAGCCCGCTTGCGCGGAGCGCGGCGAGCACCGCTGACGTGGTTGTGGCATTCGACGCGGCTGCCTCACTGGCGCTTCCGGCGCGTGTCTCTACCGCCACCACCACGGTCGCCCTGTCGGGCGCGGTGTGCGTCTCGCCTCGTCCCGACGTGGACACGGTCGGAAATGGCGCCAGTTGCGTCGCGCTCTGCGCAGCCAGCGCGGTTGAAACGGTGATGACGCCGAGCGTAATAACCAGTATCGCGTTGCCAGCTGTCCGTGCTTGCATGTGGCGCTCCGGTGAATGGATGTCGACCGACACATCGTTGAGACGACTGTCGCGTCTTCCACATTCTACGGCATCCAGTTCCGGCCTGTATTAAGCTCGAGTCAGCTTCTCATTAAGCTTGCGTTACGTTCGGGCAACCCTCCGGATGCGGGGTGGCGCATCGCATTCAGAATGTCTCACACCGAAGTGCTCGCAACGTCACCTTATGGAACGGAGCGTGATCGAGGCACGTCGGGCGTCGCAGCGCCCTTCGCCAAAGCGTCACCGCTCGGCCGGATGTTGAAGACGCCGTTCTCGAAGTCGAGGTGCAGCCGCGATTGCAGCGCAACATCGCTTCCGATGATACCATCGAAGCTCACGAAGTTAGACGGCCTCGCTGCACCTACCGGCGCGTTGTGCAGCTCGATGGCGTACTCGCCGTCGCTCACTGTCAGATCGGTCGCCACCCACTCTGTTGGCTCCTCACGTCCGCCCAACCCACCGAGATGACCGCGCCGGAGTGCGACGTGCGTCCTGGGCAATTTGCGCAACAATGCCAGCGTCACGAATGAATCCTCCGCGCCGGTGTCCAGACCAAAAAGAAGCGGCTGCCCGCCCCGTGCGATCAGACGCACTACGGGAAAGCCTACCCAGAACAGGTTCCGTGGCGCCTGCGCGCCGGCTCGCGGCCTGCTGATCGTGATCGTCCGCGCTGGCACGTCGATTACGAGGTCCATCCATCGCAGCAGATCGACGCCTATCACGCCGTCAATGGGAATCGCGACTGCCTGTCCCCTTTCCACCTTGTAATCCAGTCGCAATATGCGCGGATCGACGACGGCCGTAGCGACCCCGCGCGCGATGAAGCCGCCGAGTGCAACCGAGTCGATGAGTCCGGCGCGCGCGTCGATGCTGCCGCCGATCACGCCGAGCGAAAGCGTGTCGTGTGCCGCGAAACGCACGCCGGCGTCGATCGCGACGCTGGCCGAGATCACGGTCATGCTCGCGCCGGTATCGAGCCAGAATTCGTGTGGCCTGCCGTTCACGAGCACGCGTACGATGGGAGTGCCGAGTCTGCTCCGCCGCAAGGGTAGCACGATAGGCGTATCAGCGAAGGAGATTGTCGGTGCCGGAATCCGCGCGAGCGTCCGCGCCCAGCGCTCCACGGCCTCGTGCTCCAGACTACGATTCAGTTCCGAAGCTGAAACCGAATCGCGGTCCGGTTCCAGTCCGGCAATGTCCGCCCAGTCGGAGTACCAGCGTAGCGCCATCGTCAGTCCGTCGCGCGCGCGATTGCGCACGAGCGGATCGGTAGCCGTTTTCTGCAGAGCGTGGAAGGCGATGGCGGCGCCCTGAGGATCACTCTCTATCAGATGTCGGAGCGCAGCGGCGAACGTCCGCTGGTCCAGCCCCACGGCATCACGCTCCGCTCTGCTGGCATCGAGTCCTGCGACATCGCCCCAGAAATCCGTCCTGTCACCAGACTGGGCAGCGTGCCACGCGGCCCAGTCGAGCGACGCGGCGAACGGCGCGGCCGTGGTGTCACGTCGCGCATTCGGCGGCGCGGTCCCCTCCACCAGCGACGCGGCGTCCGGCAAACGGATGAAGACGCTAGTGCAACCCAGCGCGAGTTGTGAGATGACTAGCATCGCCGCACGCCGCAGGGCGGACGCAGTCACGAGCAGCTCGTCGACGGATGCCACCAGATCGTGTTCAACTTCTCCTCGTCATCCGGCTTCATGCGCACCTCGACGCTGGAGAATCTACAGCATGGCAGGTCCTCCGGACTCCTGTCAGGTACCCGGACACCAGCCGGCTGTTCTGTAGCCGCAGAATTCACACTCCCCCGCGCTGGCCGTTCGAGAACTGACGCCCTCCTTCAGGCGCGCCACTTCGATTTCCAGCCGCTGCAGCGCCTGTCCAGCGGTGTTCGCATCGAGCGTCACGTCGGCCTGCTGCCCGGATGCCGTGAAGTCGAACGTGAATCCGGTGACACGTCCACCGGTCAATACTTCCACAGCGCGACTGTAAAGGGTGCGCTGAAGATCATATCGAGCCGCCTTGTTCTCGACGGTCGCGGCATCGTCCGCCGTCCGACCGCCAGTCTTCACGTCAAGTAGCCGATAACCATCACCCAACGGTGCGACCAGGTCCAGCGTCCCTTGGAAGGATGAATCCCCATCCACGAATGTGAACGCCAGCTCCCGCCGCGCACCCGCAGCATCGCGGAGCTCGCGATATTCGGGCCTGCTCACCGTCCGCTCGACTTCCGCGATGATCCGGTCGCGCTCGATGGGATCAATGAAATCGATCTCCGAATCTTCGCCGGACCGACCGATTGCGGCGTTGTACAGCTGTCCCAGGTCCGAGCCTGCCTCGGCGTGCTCCAGTATGTGGTGCACCGTCACACCGCGCGCTGCCGCACTCAGCAAAGCGTTGCCGATTCCTCCGCCGTGCACGTGCACCGATGGCTCCGGAAGACTCGCCACGCGCTTGAGCCAGTGC
Source organism: Gemmatimonadales bacterium (assembly GCA_038205315.1). Taxonomy (GTDB): domain Bacteria; phylum Gemmatimonadota; class Gemmatimonadetes; order Gemmatimonadales; family Gemmatimonadaceae; genus Fen-1247. Next base: position 29,797 of record JBBRBY010000020.1, read on the forward strand.
CGCCGCTCGCACTCCTGAATTTCCATCAGCTCAGTGGCTGATTGCCTTCCGCGGCCGGACGCAACGCTCACCTCGCTCCACGGCGCCGTGATCGCATCGATGATGCTCGTATCCACCGGCGGAAGCTGAGCGCTGCTCACTGTCGCCTCAGTCGTCGCAGAGTCATCGATCTCCGGCACCAGGTCGGCGTGTCGGACGGTCGCCATGTAAGTGATACCCGATGCCCCGCGATACTCGATCGTACCAGTCGTCGCGTCCAGCGCCGCGAAGTGACTTCTTATCGCATCCGCGGGCACCCGGGCACGCGGCTTGTTCATCGTGCCGAGCGGGATGCCGGACAGTATCAGGAGATCCTTCGCTCGGGTCGCGGCCACGTACCAGAGCCGCTTCGTTTCCGCCAGCTCTTCCGCATCGATCGCCGCGCGCACGGCCTTCCATTCCGGTGATTGCTCGTCGGCTTTCGTATCCGGCTCGCCAAGCGCGACGGAGTTGTTGTGTGCGAGAAATTTGTTCGCGTCACGCTTGCTTTCACGGATAAGATCGACCCAGAAGACGCACTTCCACTCCAGCCCCTTCGCGCTATGTACCGATGTCACCGTCACGACGTCGTCGTTCTCGGCGTAAAGCAAAGCCTCACCTCGGCGTATCCCCAGGTCACGCTCTCGCTGGATACCGCGCAGGAAGTCACCAACGGTCATGCTCGATCGATCGCCCGCGTAACGCACCAGCTTCCTGACGTTCGCGATGCGCTGCCCCGATGTGCCGTCGCTGGTCTCGCCGAGTAGTTCGAGATGCAGCAGGTAACCGGTCTCGCCGAGCAGCTCCTCGATGAGTCGCGCAATCAGAATCCGGTCCCGGATCGCCGACAGCCGGCGCAGCATTCCGATTGCCGCTGACAACCGCGCATGCTCGTGGGGGTCGGGCAGCTGTACGCCAGCGAGTTTGTGCCAGTAGGGAACGCTGGACTGCCGGGCGATATGGAGCAGCGACTCATCGGTCAGGCCGGCGAATGGACTGCGCAGAAAGCCGAGCAGTGACCTGTCGTCACTCGGGTCTAGGATCGCCGCCAGTGCGACCGTAACATCGAGTATCTCGCGGCAGCCCCAGAAGCCCTGCGCGCGGAGCGAATACGCCGGTATTCCAGCCTCGCGCAGCGCGGCCATGTACACGTCCACGTCTCCCCAGCCGCACAGCAGCACCGCCATGTCGCGCCACGCAAATCCGCACTCGCGAAGCTCGAGCGCGCGTGCGGCTATTGCGCGCGCCTCGATAGGACGGACGACGCCCGCCGTGCACATCCCCCCACTCTCCTTCGCGGGGATGGTGATCAGCTCCACGGCCGCTGCCCCGTCCTTCCCGTCGCCTCCCGATTCGGTGCGCAACGCTTTCAGCGATGCGTACGGGACCTCGAAGTTCTGCTGGCCGGCTGATTCATCTATCGGCCGGTCCAGCAATGTCCCTACAAAATCGTCCACGAACGCGAGCAGCGCAGGCACGCTGCGCCGGCTCTCCGCGAGTTTCACGACGCGGCCAGTCCCGCTACGCCTGAAGTCGTCCTCTATGGAGCGCCAGACAGTGACGTCGGCCTTTCGGAAGCGATAGATGCTCTGCTTGGGATCACCCACCAGGACGAGGCGCGTGGTATCGGTCCTTCTGCTCGTCGGGTCGGCGAGCAGATAGGCGATCTCGCGCTGGATGGGATCCACGTCCTGGCACTCGTCGATGATCAACACCCTGATGCGGCGTTGCAGCGACTTGCGTACGGTCGCGTTGTCGCGGAGCAGATCGCGCGTCCATACTATCATACGATCGAAGTCCATCTGACGCGATTCTTCGAGCCGAGTCATGAGGAGCGTGTGCGCCTGGCGAGCCAGGTCGATCAGAGTACGCTCGTGTGCGCCGGTACCACCCGATACCGCGCGCAGAGTGATGATGTTGTCACCGTGTCCCAGGAGCGACGTCGCCCAACGCGTAACGTCGTTCACCGACCAGACGCTCAGAAGGTCGCCAAGTCCTGCCACGGAATCGTCTTCGAGCGCGCGCAGCAGTGCGTCTCGGACCACGTCGGCTTCGAGCACCCTTCCTTCCGCCTCGTCGATCAGCGCGAGGTTGGGGGACCGGCCGCTGCGCAGCGCGAACTCGCGTAGTATGTCACTGCAGAAGCTGTGTATGGTGCCCACACGCGCCGTGTCCACCTGATAGCTCTCGCGTCGGCGGCCAGCGGCACGTAGCGAGCTACGCAGCTTTTCCTTGAGTTCCGATGCGGCCTTGTTGGTGTATGTGATCGCGGCGATGTCGTGCAGCGCGAGTGGCGTGGCGATCGTTTCGCCGCGAATTTGCACCCCCATCAGGTACAACGCTTTGGCGACCACGGTGAACGTCTTCCCCGTTCCCGCGCCTGCGTCGATCAGGACGTGCTCATCGTTGCAGCGGATGGCCTCCCACTGCCCATCGCTCGGCGTAATATCTGGTGCGTGCAGTTTGGCGTTCACTGCTTTACCTCGCTGCGGGGAATGCGGCAGATATCGATGCCGTGGCACCATGGCGGACAACCGCAGGATGCGGGCGGCTGTGCTGGAAACTCGCCGCGCCTTGCCTGCCTCACGTGGCTGATGGCTTGGTCGAGGGCGCCGTCCCATGATGCGATTGCCTCGTCGTCCTGCCCGAGCTGTCCAGATTTTTTGTCGATCGTGTAGAGCTGCAGGGGCAGCTCTGAGCCCGGGGGGTTGAGCGCGATGTATTCCACGCGGGCGGTCTGGTGGTCGGGATACAGCTTGCTCAGCGCATAGGCATAGAGCGGGACCTGGATGACGACGCCGTCGTCCCACGCCTCTTTTTTCCCGCCGCCAGGAGTGGAGGCCTTGGTGGTCTTGTAGTCCACGGCCGCGATCATCTTCAACCCGGGAATTCGCTCGTCCACGCTCACCTCGACGCGATCGATGGTTCCGCGATAGCGGATCCTGACACCGTCGCGCTCGAAAATCATGTCGTCGAAAGCAAGTTCGTTTTCGCTGACACCGGTTCTCACCATCTTCGGTGCGTTGACCTTTCGCGTCTTCAGCGCGATCATGTCGGAGTGCAGCTGGATCTCCCACTGCATGAATCCCTGAAGGATCCGGTGAAGCTCCGCACGCTTGGCTGCCATCAGCGAAGGATGGCCCAGCCACGTCCGGCCCTGCCCCGCAATCGCGGCGTTCAGTGACCCCGACATCAATGGCTCCGCCCAGTCGGTGTCTTCCGGCAAGAGGAAGACCGGCTTGCCGCAACGAGCGATGGCCGAATCGTAGAACCTGGCGAGCGCGTCGTGGAGGATTGCACCGCGCACCGATGCGTCCATATCCTCGTCGGGATCTTCGAGTCGCTCCAGCCGCATGAGCCGTTTTGTCAGGAAGGCCCACGGGCACTTCGCGAACTCTTCGAGCTGGGTCGGGCTCCAGCGCCGGTCGTCCCCGAATTCCATTGCAAGAAACTCGAGCACGTCCGGATCTGTAATGGCGCCGTTGTACGCGGAGGTGAAACGGAAGGCACGAAGTCTCTCCACCTGCGCGGCGTGCGCCGCTGCCGCAGGAGCCCCCTTTAAGGTGTAAAGCGGTATTCCGGGGACCGTGACTCGCGACGTCGGTATTTCGACCATATGCATGTTGGCGACTGCTGCGAGCTCCTCGACGAAAGCTGACGCGATCACTTCGCTACCGGTCTCGTCCATGCGCGAGTGGCTCACGGTGAGGCTGTCGCGCGCGCCGGCGATGAGCACTCGAAACAGCTCCTGCTCGCGCAGCTCCCATGCGTCGCGACCGTCGAGCGGAATGCCGGCAGCGCGAAGCGTTTCTCGGTCCGCTTCATCCCAGATCGACGACCGGCTGGGAACGGTCGGGAATGCACCGGCGCACATGCCAACGACGAAGACGTGATCGAACGCGCGATACGCGGCAGCAGGTGCTTCAAGCACCTGTACCCCGAATGCTGTCGCGCCATTCAGGGTGAGATCACTGTCGAGACTGGGTGCAAGCGCCTTCGCGAACTCTGCGACGGTCATGAGCTTGTTCGCGAGCTTGTTCGCGAGCTTGCTCGTTAGGTTCGCTTCCGTCCCGTAACTTGCGGCTGCATCGCGCCATTCGCGCGCAATCGATGCGAGTCCACTAGCCGCGGCCAGATCTCGCCGGACGATCTCGTATCGCTCTGATGCCAGCTTGCGCATTCGAACCGCAACCCCCCAGTCGTCGCCTTCCAAGAAGTCTTCAAGCCACGCAAGCCATTCGGCTAGATTTCGCGATCTGTCCAGATCTTTTGCCCGCTTCGTGAAGCTCGCAAAGCGGTCACGCGCATGATTGATGTCCGCGAGCAATGGGACTCGTGAGTGTGATTCGTTCGAATCGTCACGCGGCTGGCTCTCGCGCGCTCTCGCCAGCTCGGCGAGCTCGTCCAGTGCGCGTGCCCATTGTGGTAGACCCATAATGCGCCGCTGGTATCCCAGGTAATCGATGATTCGCGGGTCCAGGTCGCATTCGATGTACGGACTGCGGGCGATGTGAGTCAGCCCGTATCGCGACCAGCCATCCGCAGCCGCTTCGAGGAGTGCACAGAGTGCTCGAACCACCGGCGTCTCCTTCAGCCCGATCCTCAGTCGCGCGGTGGATGGCACACCGACTCGCGCGAGGGCGCGGACGGCGTCGTCCACATGCGGTCGCGCCTGCCTGGAGATTATCGCGATCCGGTCCGGCGGCGTCCCGCCGTCGATGAGCGCACGGACGCCAGTCGCGATGGTGTCCATCTCGCGATCGGTGTCCGGCGCTGAGATATGCGAGACCAGGGGAGCACATGCTGGATTATCCGTTTTGAACGAACTCTCGCCAAATAGTAGCGATGCGATACTAATAGGCTCATCGAGTGCTTCCAGCTCCACCGGCAGACCACCAAAGTCGAGTATCGCCGACGTGTAGATGGAAAGGGCGTCGAGATCGGGTGACCCTGATAGCGCGGCGAGGAGCGCACGCCAACCGCCGCGAAGATCAGCGAGCCCGAAGATCCTGATTTCTCTGCGGTCTTCGAGTGCGGTGCTGAGGTTGACTGCTCCACTCGAGATCATGCGAGCCGCGCAGACCAGCGATTCGCGCGGATCGCGACGGCCTATGAGCGTCAGTGTCTCGCGATACGCACGGTACACCGCAACGATATCAGCGTCACGCGCAGTCTCGAATGCCTCATCATCCATCCGGGCGCGCGCAATAGTCCGGAGCGCGTTGTCCAGGTCATCGGGCGCCACGCCTTCGCCAAGCAACTGACCGACGAGCCTATCGATGTCACCGCCGAAATCTTCCGTACGTGCGTTTGGTGCGAACATCCGCTGGCATTTATCACGCACGATTTCCGTGAGGATTACCAGTCGCTCGTATTCGCCGACTGTCTTCGCCGAGTCCACGCCCAGTCGCTCCGGCATCTCGTGGAAGATGCAGAGCGGGCTCTCGAACCAGCCATGCGAGCCGGCTTCGCGGGCGAGCTGCACCACGTCGTCACGCAGCGCGCCCTGACGAAGGCAGAGCAGATAATCGATCGTGGGGAAAGGCGCATCCGCTGTCGCTGTACGCCGCCCCAGAAACCCGCTCGCGGCGTGCCGGAGCAGGACATCTGGATCGCGGGCGGTTATGACGCGGAGCTGCGGCATGCTGGGGATCGTTCGGTGGGATGAGCTAGCGAAGATAGGGATGATTCCAGCATCCGGCCACCACCTGCGAGGGGTGCGGCTCCGTACGGTATACAATATTCTGGCCGGGAATCGCAGTGAATTGGCTTGAAAGCGCAGTTTCGGAGCTGCATCAGTGTCGTAGCTTTCATGTCTTGCTCCGAGTTGGAAGTATTGCTGGACCGCATTCACGCTCAACGATTATCTGATCATGACGCTGCCTCCGCGAGCCCGCGCTATCGCCCTGTTCCTTTTCATCCCAGTCGTGGTCGCGTTCGGGGCTGTCGCCCCTGGTACGTTTCGTCAGCGCGTACTCGACGTGCTCGTGGCGCTTGCGTTGTGTTCCGCTGCCGGTGGCGCGATGGCGCTGATAGACGGTGTTGATCGCAAGCGATCTGTCCGCGACATAATTGCTTCAGTGGTACTCATCACCTTCGGGCTTGCTGCCGCGTTCAGCATGCTTCAGGAGCTGGCTTCGCAGTTTCTACCCGCGATGTGGCTACTCGCGGTTCTGGGCGCCGTAGTGGTAATCGGCGTGCGCCTCATTGATGTTCGCACGGCACCCGTAAGAGTTGATTGGACCGACGAGCCGGATAAGGAATGGTCGTGACGGCACTCTGAGCGGGGTTTTTATCCGGTAACCCGCTCCGCCCGGAGCCCAATCCTCGTACTATTGCGGCGATCAGAACCGTCACTACCACGTACAGGAGCATGGATCAGATGGCCGACTCGTCCGCCGACTCCGCCGACTCCGCCGACTCCAGCGATTCCCGCGATACATCGGGCGAACCCCGCTGGCCGGCGGCACTCGCGGTGATGGCCGCCGCCGTACTTCCGTTCGCACTTCCAACCGAGCTCAACCTGGTGGCGCCCTGGGTCCTGGCCGCCACGGTCGCTCTGACGGTCGCTGCTGCGTACGTGGCGAGACGGAGCGGACATCAGCTCGTGAACGAGTGGCTCAGCTACGCCGCAGTGACAATATTGACGCTGGGCCTCGTGTTCGGGCTTACTACGATTGTCGTAACGCTGCCACATCACACCGAGCCTGCGAAGGAACTGCTCCGGTCCGCGTCGGTGCTCTGGGTGTCAAACTTCCTGGTATTCGCAACATGGTACTGGAGGCTCGACGGCGGTGGCCCCAACGCACGCGATACGAGAAAGGCTCATCTCGAGGGGGCGTTCCTGTTTCCACAGATGTCGGTCATGGCATCCGGTGGCAACGGAAAATCCCTGGCAGAGGCAACGGGGTGGCGACCTGGCTTCGTGGATTATCTCGCGCTGTCGCTCTACACATGCACGGCGTTCTCGCCCACGGATGTCCCCGTGCTCTCGCGCTGGGCAAAGCTCATGATGATGATTCAGTCAGTGCTGTCACTCGGCATCGTTGTGCTGCTAGCGGCTCGCGCGGTGAACATTTTCTAGTTATCGCTTCCGAACTCCTCTGACTCGACCGGAGCACGACATGAATGCAGCATTCCTCGTTTCACGCATCGGAGCCCAGCAGGGGTTGACCCAGAGTCAGATCGCAGAACGTGTGGGAGCACATTCGGACCACGTTGCGGCCTGGAGTCGGGCGAGGATTGCCCCGCGGACAAGCACGAGTTGCTGAGGCGGATGGCTGACGAGCGAGATGAGCCGCCGGACGAGAGCAATCCTTCAGCGTAGCGAACCGTCCAGCAAAAAGCCGTCGGATATATCGACTAGGCCGCAGCAGTCACCTTAGCGAATAGAGATACGTCGCGATGTCGCGCGCATCAGCAGCGGATACACCGAGTTCTGGCATTGCGGTTTGTGGCTTGACCTTGCGCGGGAACCGGATCCACAGCATGAGATTTTCGGGTGTCCTCGGCAGCGTACCTGCAATGTATGTACGCGTCGCGATATCAGTCACGGGTGCTGCCGCCGCCAGCAATGGCTCCGGCAGGCCGCCGATCGCGTGACACGCGTTGCAGCCGTAGTGCAGAATCGCAACCTTCCCACGCTCCGCGTCGCCACCACGCAAGGCAGCGGATTCCGGCGTTGCAGCGCGATCGCACGCTCCGAGTGACGCGACACCCCCAGCAATCAGCATCACCGCGACCAGGCGGAGATCACGGCTCAACATAACTCACCGCCTGCGCCAGGTATGGATCATTCACCGGAAGCGCGACACCGCCCCGCACTCGATAGGCAGCGTTAGATGTAGCCAGTCCACCGACCATGAGAAGCGCCGCGAGATCTGTCCAGCCCACGGTGAAACCGGAAGGATGGAATGCCGGAAGCACCAACCAATACACATCGAGCACGTGCATGAAAACCAGCCATGCACCGATCGCTGCTAGTGCAGCCGGTCGCCGCTTGATTGCGCGCGATACAAGCAGAACGAACGGAATGGCGAACTGTCCAAACGCGATGATCAACCCGAGCGCGCCCCAGCTCCCCGCGCCACGCACGACATACCACGAAGAATCTGCTGGGATGTCGCCGATCCAGATTACCAGGTACTGAGAGAACGCGATGTACAGCCAGAAAATCACGAAGGTGATCATCAGCTTGCCAAGCGCACCGAAATGCGCTGGCGTGACGGTACCCGCGAGTGCTCCGCCGCTGCGCACGCTGAGGTCCGCGATCAGGGCTACGAGACCAAGCGCGGCCAGAAAGCCGCCGGCGAACACGTACACTGCATACACGGTGGAATACCAGAGCGGATCCAGCGGCATCAGCCAGTCGAACGCGACACACGACAGCGCCAGGCCAACGACGATGAGACCGAATGCGCTGAACTGCCGCTGCCGATGAACTGTAGCGACGACGCTGGCATCGCTCAACATTGTGTCTTCGCGACGCGACCACCGGCGCAGTATCTCGCCAAACACCGCGAACAGAACTACGTAGATCACCGCACGGATGATGAAGAACGGCACGTTGAACAATGGCTGTCGGTGCAACGCGAGCTTCTGTGCCTCGGCGGAAAGGGTTGCTGGATGAGCCCACGGATACAGCATGCGGACGCCAACGAGCACCGGTATCACCAGTACGGCCAGTGCGGGGAGTGCCGCGGAAATAGTGAGGGTGAGTCGCCTGAGCACGGTGAACCAGCGCGCACCGGTCACGTGGCTCATCATTACCTGAAGCAACGCTCCCACCGCGATGGTCAGCGCGCAGACATATGCGAATAGATACGAAGCGAACGCCTGGTGTGGATTCACGATCACGCCGATTATCCAGAGCACGAGTCCCACAACACCCACGATCGCGGCGTTGCGCGCCAGGCTGCCAGCGCCCCAGCGTATTTCCGTGATAGGTGGCTGGGCGCTCGTCATGGTCGCGGTGCTCCGGATTTCGACGCAACTGTCGCGGATGTTGAATCGGCTGTCGCACCCACTTCCTTTTGCAACGTCTTTACGTACTCGGCAACAGCAATGCGATCGAGTGGCGATAGTTCTGCTGCGAACGACGGCATCCGTCCAAAGCCGTCTGTCACTACCAACACGATGCGAGATGCCGGCAACGAACTGACGGGGGGAACGACGAGCGAAGGTGGGACGGGCGCTCCCATGTTCCGCGCAACCATACTGTTCCCATCGCCACGCTCACCGTGGCACGCGGCGCAATAGATCTGAAACTGCGATCTACCACGCGCGATCACCGCCGGAGTGACCACGAGCGGTGGGCGCGGCATCAACAGCGCGCCCACCTCTCGGGACACGGTTCCCGGAGGCGGGAGCTGCATCGTCTTTCCGTCCGCGAAGAACGTGCTCTGGCGATATGGCTGATACTTCTGCTGTACGCGCATCCGGCTCCAGTCCCAGCCCTTCCCGATGTGGTCGGAACAGCCGGCAAGCGCCCCGCTCGCCAGCACGCACGCACAGATCGCGGGGACTGTGAGCTTGAGCGTCATACGTCTGCCGGCGCGAAGGTACGCAGTGCGCCGGCGTCGTGCAGTATTCGTTGCGCTTCGTCGCCCCGTCGGCTCGTCTCGATGCCTCCGACGGCAATCCAGAATCTGTCCACCGACGCCCGACCGAATCCATCCACTTCATCGATCGGCGCCCAGAGCCTGGGCAGTCGCAACCAGATCAGCACTCCGAAAAAGGCGCCGAATGATGCGAGCAGCACCGTTCCTTCGAAAGTTGGGAAGATGAATGCAGGTATCGCGAATGCCGGACGACCACCGCTATTGAGCGGATAGTTGAACACGTTCGCCCACCATTGAATCCCGAAGGCGAGTATCAATCCGACGAGACCACAAGCTGTGACGACCCATCCGATCCGCGAGCGCTTCAGCCCAATTCGCTCGTCGACCTCGGGCATATCAAAAGGCGTATAGGTCTCCAGCCGCTCGTAGCCCGCGCGACGAAGTACGTCAAGACCGTGAAGCATCCCATCGGCGCTCGCGAATTCGGCCAGTACGCGTCTCGCCCCTCCAAAGCGCGTTTCAGGAAGATCACCGACGGTCATGTAACCTCTCCGTTCTCTGCCGCTAGTCGGCGATCGCGCTTCAGCTCGTAACGCAGTCGTTTGACCTCGCTCAGCGCGATCATCGGTACCCAGCGCAGGAATGCGAGGAACAGGAAGCAGAAGAGGCCGAGGCTTCCCGCGAGCAAGCTCATGTCA
>JBBRBY010000021.1:0-39572 GCA_038205315.1 Gemmatimonadales bacterium
TCGGTAATGAACTTCACGCGCTGGGTCATCGAGGACATCTCCTGCCAGGGCATCGCTCGCCTCACGAAAGGGCTGCCCCGACGGTAGAGTGTCACCCATCATCCCGGAATACTCTGTTACCCATCAACCCGGATTGTACCCAATTCAAATTAACACGTTGCGTAAACACTCAGTAACGACGTAGGACGCTGATCAACGAGGCGACGGCGGCGGACGCGGTCACCAGAGGGAGAATGGTACCAAAAAAGAGGTTGCTCTTGCGACCAATGATGATCTGATCGCCGGAGCGAATGGGTGTCGCGGTCCAGGGAGCTGCGGGATCTGAGAGATCGAGATGATACGTGTGCTGGTCGCGCACGAGGATCACCTTCCGTAGCTGCGCCTCCGCGGTGGGGCCGCCCGCAGCCGCGATGGCGCTTCCGAGCGTCGCCTCGAGTGGAACGGTGTACGCGGCCGGGTTGCGCACCTCCCCACGAACGACAATGTGAAAGGCGGGCTGCACCACGAATTGCGGCGAGGTCGTGTACTGCGTGAGGAAGGCGCCGATGCGGGCCGAGACCGAGTCGAGTGGAATTCGCGCGACGTGGATTACCTGGTAGAGCGGATGCTGGAGCGTGCCGTCGTCCGCGACGAGGAAGCCGCCACTCATCTCCGGATTGCGCCACACCGCGACCTTGAGTGAATCGCCCGGATGCAGCATCGCGGGGGCACTCTCCGGAATCACATCGCTCGTGGAATGTCGCAGCGAGGCACAGGCAGCGAGCAGCGCGATCGAAGGGACGAGTGCGAGCGGGCGCACGGATCTCGACAGATTCATTCAGTTCCGAAAGAGCTGGAGGTGGTCGGCGACATCGGACTCGATTTGATGCACGTCAACGCGTTGGCGAAGCCGTTCACGCTGCACGCGCGCCGTGTACGCGCCGTGCGAGGTTTTTCCAGATGAGCCGAATTGGGCGAAGCACGTAATACGCGCGGTGAAGGGAGCGCGGAAGGCCGAGGAGCGCCACATCCGCGGGGTGCGGCGCAGCGAGAATATGCCAAGTATAGCGAACGCGGTCCTGCAATCGCTCGCGTGAGCGCAGCTGCAGCTGAAAGTCCAGGCTTGGGTCGAACTGCTCTCCGTCAGACAGCCGGCCGATGATCAGCGTCGACACCTCGACGGACGGGGCATCGTCGTTCCGCCCCTTGGACGCGGGAGCGACGAGATCTCGATCGCCGAGGAGGCGCTCGATGAGCGTGAGCCCGATGCTCACCATGCGCTCCGCTCCGTTGTCGCGCGCGAGACGCCAGATCAGATCCCAATCCGCTTCCGGATACACGCGTAGAGCGAACTGGAGATCGAACAGCCATCCGAGGCGCGCCCAGGAATGCTTTCCGCCGTGCATGCACAGGTAAAGGAGCAGCCGTTCGGCGCCCAGCGTCTGCATTGTTGCGCCACCGATCGTCACCGACTGCCGGTTCTCCCACCACCGCCGCTCGAACGTGTCGTGCGTGAGCGTGCGATTGTTCAGCGACCAATGGAGCTCGAGCGTCGTGGCGCCACGGAGGAACTGCTCGTGGTGACTCGAGCGCATGAGCGTATCCCGCTGGTCCTCGTTGTAGTCATTCGCGGGCGTGTATCCCAGCGCGAGTAGCGCAGTCCGTGTGCGCTCGACATCCGCTCGATGCACCAGAACATCGAGATCCTGATATTGTCGCGACGAGAGATTGCCGTAGACGAGCGCAGCGAGCGTGGGACCCTTGAACGGCATCGCGTCGATCCCGGCGTCGGCGAGTGCGCGCATGGCCTCCACGAGCTCACCCGACAGGTGGAGGCTGATCATGGCGCCCTGCTGCGAGGCGGCGCGAAGCTGCACAGCGATCGGCGCGGGAACGATGTTCGGAGCCGCGACCGCGAGCGCTTGATCGGCGAGTGGAACGACGGCATGGCGCGCAGCGAGCTCGAAGAACCGCTGCCAGTCAGTTACGTCACGGGCGAGGCGACGAATCTCTTCGGCGTTCGCATTCGCAGCACCGGCTCCGCACCGGGAGAGCAACGCGATTGCCGGATGCGGAGTCGCCTCATTCACCGAGGCCACCGCGCTCTCGCGCCCTACGCTTCGACCTTCTCGTCGTGGTAGTCGTAGTAGTAATAGTAGCTGCCGTACTCGGGGACCTTGTGATCGGGGTCGTTGAGCACGGCGCCGACCACGTGCGCGCCCACGTTGAGTAGCCGTTGCAGGGCCTCGTGTGCAGCCGCACGCTCCGATGAGCCGGCACGAAGGACCATGAGCACCCCGTTCGCCATGCTGCCCAGGATCAAAGCGTCCGCGGCAACGTGAACCGGCGGCGTGTCGAGGATGACGATATCGTACTGACCGGCCAGCGATTCGATCGTCGTGCGCGCGATGGCACTCCCCAGCAGCTCCGACGGATTCGCGGGTAGTAGTCCCGCTGAGATCAGCCACAGATTTTCGATGGCCGTCTGCTGTATGACCTGCTCGATAGTCGCCTGTTTGACGAGCAGCTGTGAGAAGCCAGGCTCGCGCGGCAACGCGAACATGGTGTGCAGTCGCGCCTTGCGCATGTCGCAATCGATGATCAACACGCGCATCCCCTGCTGCGCGAACGTCACTGCGAGATTTGCTGCGGTAGTCGTCTTGCCATCCTTCGGAGAAGGGCTGGTGATGACGATGGTGCGAAGGGTCTGAATCGCCTGCGAGAAGATCAGATTCGTACGCAGCGTGCGATATGCTTCCGCACCCATCGATCCGAAGTCGGTGACCGTCACCAGCGAGTCGTTCCCCGAGCGATCGCGTCTCGTGGTCATGCCGGGGAGCTTCAATCCACGGCCGATCATGCCCAACTTGCCGTTCGTTGACGCGATCTGCGGGATGACGGCGAGACCCGGTATGTGCAGCATCGTCTCGACATCATCGCGCTTCCGAACGGTCGTGTTCAAACGCTCGACCAGGACCGCGACGCCGCCACCCAACATCAGTCCGATGATCAGTCCCGTGAAGATCCGGAAGAGCGCGCCGCGGCCGATCGGAACATCGGGGAGGGTGGCATAATCGACGATCTCGACCTGGCCCACTTCCACCGCCTCGGAAATCCGTGCGCGCTGAAATTCCTCGCGCAGCTGATCAGCCATCTTCCGCGCCGTTTCGACGCGCTGCAGCAGCCTGGCTTCCACCGCCTGCACACCTGGCAGTTTCTGCATCGACGCGGAGTTCCGATTGCGAAGGGCGTCGAGCGAATTGAGGCGCGCATCGAGCGCTTCGAGATTGCTGCGTACGGCCGACAGCAAGCTTGCCTGCGTCGTCGCAATCAGCGTGTCGAGCTTCATTACGTCCGGGTTGCTCTTCGCGGACGAGAAGGCGCCCGTCGTGAGCGAATCGCGTCGCACGCGAAGCTGGATGTATTGTCCAAAGAGCGCGCTGACCACCGTGTTTTCCGCGATGCCGGGAGAGGCCATGAGCGCATCGAGCTTCTGATTGTGCGTCCCGACTGCACTGCTTTGGAGCTTATCCAGCAGCGACCGCAGTGTATTGCGATCGGCCGACAGCTGCTCGCGAGTCACGTCCAGCGTCATCAGTCCGGTCTGCTCGGCCGCGACACGCGCATCGGAGCCGTACACCTGTACCTGGCTTCGATAGCTGCTCAACGCGGTGGTGGCGTCGGCGAACAGGGAATCGGTCTGTTTCAGCTGCTCCTGGATGAACTCACGGCGGCGGCGCGACTGCTGCTGCGCAATATCCGCGTTTACCGACTTGTACGAATTGACGATCGTGTTGGCGACTTGCTGGGCCACGAATGGATCATTGGCGCGATAGGTCACGTCCACGACGTCGGTACTCTTTCGCGGCCTCGCCTCGACCCCATCGAGCAGCATCCCGGCGGCGTTGTACTTGGAAAGAATGCCGATGACCGCGCTTCGATGATCGGGCCGTCGAAGCACACAGAACGTCACGCCTGCGATCGACACCGGCTGTCCGTAGCGCGCCTTCACTACGGTCGTTCCTTCCGCCGCCGTGTAATCCTCGGAGTTGAAACCGAGCGCCAACGCCGTGGTCCGAAGCTGCAGACTGTCGACGCTCACGTCGCTGACATCGCTCGCGGGAAAGCCTTCTGGATAAACGATGAGCCCAAGCGGCTGCCTGCGAACAACCTCCGCCGCCACCTCGCGGCTCTTGAGCACCTGGATCTGCGAAAGCACCGGATCGACGAAATAGCTACTGCCAATGTTGTCGCGCGGCGCGTCGGCGATGCCACCGCTGATCGCATTGCGCGAGTCGGCGATGCGAACGGATGCGGACGCCAGATACACGGGCTTCGCGGCATAGGCGAAGTATCCGGCGACTCCCGCGCCTGCGGCCGCGAAAAGCATCACGAGCCACCGCCGGCGACGAACGATGGCGAGGATCTCCTTGAGATCCCCCATGTCGCCGGCGCCCCCCGCACGCGTGGCGTCGGGCGTCGTCAGCACGCGCGGCCATGAGCCAGGGCCGGTCAGGGCGCTGGTCGAAGGGGTGCCGCCGGGAGGTAGGAGCTCGGACATCCTGTGTTGGCTAAGTGTCAGCGACGCTACAAGATACGACGACGCAGAGCTATGGTAAGGTAACCGGGATAGCTGCCGGCTGTCGACGGATCACGGTGTTTCCAACAACGATGACATCCATCCGCGTGCGCAGGAAACAGTCGAGCGCCTGCTCGGGGGTGTCCACGATTGGCTCGTTCTCGTTGAAACTCGTATTGAGGACGACCGGAACGCCCGAGATGCGCGAGAACTCCTTGATCAGGCGATAATATCGCGGATTTGTTCGCTCACTCACAGTCTGCAGGCGTCCGCTTCCATCGGCATGCGTGATCGCCGGAAGCACCGCACGCTTGCTCGGCTGCACGGCATACACTTGCTGCATGAACGGATCGGGAGCAGCGCCGACGAAATACTCGTCCAATGCCTCCTCGAGAATCGATGGCGCGAAGGGACGAAATTTCTCGCGAAACTTGATCTTCGTATTGATGAGATCACGCATGTCGGCGCGCCGGGGGTCCGCCAGAATGCTGCGATTCCCGAGTGCGCGCGCCCCCCACTCCATCCGCCCCTGAAACCATCCGACGACGTTCCCTTCCGCTATGAGCTCCGCCGTCCGCCGGCAGACATCTCCCTCGTCCTCGAACGTTTCCCGCTCATAGCTCCACTCCTCATCGTCTCGCGCGTCGACGATAGGACCAACATCGGCGCGTGGATACGCAGTGCCCCAGTAGCCATGCTCCATCACGAACGAGCGCGGCTGCTTCAGCACCTGATTCCACACGTAATACGCCGCGCCCAGCGCAGTGCCGTTGTCGCCCGACGCCGGCTGGATGTAAAGCTCCGTGAACGGTGTGTTCGCACGCACCTTCCCGTTGGCGACGCTATTCATCGCGCACCCACCGGCCATGCACAGCCGTGGATTCTTCGTGCGCTCCCACAGTCCGTTGAGGACATGAAACGCACATTCCTCGTACACCGCCTGCAGCGACCGAGCAAGATTCTCGTGGCGCTTCGTGAGCGGCTCGTCCTTCTGGCGCGCCGGACCGAGCAGCTTCTCTAGCGCTGGTGAATAAACGCGGCCGAGGGTGGGATAGCCGTCGCTCCACTCCATGTCGACGCCTTCGTTCCAGTGCCGGAAGTACTGGAGCGCGAGCTCGAACGTTCCGCCGGTCTTGAGCTTGACGAGCTTCCGCAGCTCGTCCACGAACTCCGGCTCGCCATATGGGGCCAGACCCATGATCTTGAATTCATCGCCGTAGCCCATGAAGCCGAGGTACTGGGTGACCGCCGTGTACAGCATGCCAAGCGAATGGGGGAAGTACACCTTTTCGAGCACGTCGAAATGATTGCCACGCCCCTGCGCCATCGAGGTGCTCACGAAGTCGCCGAATCCGTCGATCGCGCAAATCGCGGCATCCACAAACGGCGACACGAAGAACGCACTGGCGAGATGCGATGGATGGTGCTCCACGAAGTGGAGCGTCGGCAGCTTCTCGATCGGCATCTCGAGCGCGTCCGCAAGCGGCACTCGGACATCGCGCAGCTTACCGGCGTTCCGCAAACGGTCGCGGACGATCGACAAATTTGGGCGCTTGGTGATCGTGAATAGCGCTTTTCTCAGCAGATTCGCCTTCGGATCGCGGCTGATGGCGACGTGATCGAGGTCGGCGCCCGAAATTCCAGCCATCTCGAGAACGCGTTGTATCGACATCGTCGGGAAGCCAGCCCAGTGCTTGATACGCCGAAAACGCTCCTCTTCGAGCGCGGTCAAAAGCTGCCCGTCCTTCAGCAGGACTGCGGAGACATCGCCGTGGTAGGCGTTGATGCCAAGAACGTACATGCGCTCGTTTTCGACTCAGGCCGGAGGGTGCGAGTTGACATAGCGATACATGTCGAGTAGCTGAGAGCCTACCGTGTGCGGTGAAAAGTAGCGCGCCACGAGCGCCGGGCCCTGTTTGCGGCACCGCTCGCGCAGCACACGGTCTTCGAGTGCTCCAACTACCGACGCAGCAAGTGCGCTCGCGGATCGATCGGTGATGACGCCCAACGAGTGCTCGCGCACGAACGACGACAGCTGGACTTCGGACGAAATCACGACTGGCAGACCGGCTGCAAGCGCTTCGAGTACAGCTATTCCGAAATTCTCGTGCAGTGATGGGAGCACGAATAGGCTTGCGCCAAGCAACAGCGTTCGCTTCTCATCGCCCTCGACGAAGCCAGTGAACGTCACCGAGACGCCCAGATGCTCGGCGCGAGCTCGCAACGCCTGCGAGTATACGGGCTCACCACCGCCAGCGATGACCAATCGAGCTGTCGGACAGCGACGCTGAATCTCGGGCCACGCCTCGAGAAGGAGTTCCGCGCACTTGACCGGATGCAGACGCGAAAGAAAGAGCACCATTGGTGTCTCGGCGATCGAACGCTGGCTGCCATTTCTCGACGGCGACTCCAGCCACGGTGGCGGCACGATGAACGCTCGTGCGCCCCAGTCGATATTCTGCCACGCCGACTCGTCACGCTCCCCGGCCGTCGTGAAATGCACGGCAGACACGCGCTCGAGATTGGGGCGATCCAGAAACCAGCGATACAGCTGCTTCAGCGCGACGCGGCGATGCTCGTAGCTGTAGCGGGAAAGCGTTCCGAACGGTCGAATCACCACCGGCCACCCACGGCGCACGCAGGTACGCGCGGCGAGCGAGCTAACGGGATTGAGCAAGCCATGAATGTGCACGACATCGAATCCCGAACCGCTCCGGCGAAGCCAGTCCTGTAGCTCGCCCGAAGCGAGAAAGGCTCCCTTGCCGTACGTCCGGAACGCATACACCTCCGCCTCGGGCACCTTCCCGGCGAGCCACTTGTCTCCGGCCGTCGGCGCCGGTGCCGCTATCGTGAGACTGGCTCCCTCACCGATTGCGGCGGTCGCAAACCCGGCAAGAGAGTAGGTTGGCCCGCCGTACGCACGAGCGATGCTCGGCGCGATGTGCAGCACCTTCACGAGAATGCGGCCGCGAGAATCGGCTCCAGCCGCTCGCAATAGCGCCCGAAGGTGAACTCCGCCTCGAATCGACGCTTCCCCGCTGCTCCGTACTGCGCTCGCAGTTGTGGCGACTGAAGTAGGCGGACGACGGCGCCCGCAAGATCCTCTGAATTCAAGGGATCGACGAGCAATCCCGTTTCGCCGTGAACGATGACATCAGCGGCGGCATCGTGCGCTCCACCGATGCACGCAAGTCCCGCGCGCATCGCTTCGAGATAGACCAGGCCGAAGCCCTCGCCACGACTGGGAAGCGCGAACATCGCGACGCGAGCCCGCAGCGCTTCGAGCGTTCCATCGGGAACGAAGCCGAGGAAGAGCGCGCTGTCGCCGAGGTTGAGAGACGCTGCTTTGTCGCGCAGGCGCGTCAGATCGTCGCCTTGCCCGGCGACGATGAGCTGCGCATCCGGCACCTCTCGAACGATCGCACCCCATGAGTCCAACAGCTCGTCGTGCCCCTTGTACCGCTCGGCGCTGCTCATGCGGCCGACGATCAGCACACTGTTCGGCCGGATCTTGTCCAGCATGGCGTGCTCGAGCGTGGTGGCCGCTGGTGAAGCGGGCAAGAGCGCGAGAGGGCAGGAAACGATGGATCCGACATCGGGGTGTGTTAGTGCAACGCGCGAAGCGGTGTAGCTCGAGATCGCGATGCGCGCGCGCGCATTACGGAGCGTCCGCTTGCGATCGGGAGTCAGCGCCGGGTCCCAGGCTTCGATTCCACACAGCAGAACCGCGTACGGCTTGCGGACGATGCGCGGAACGAGGTTTTGCGCGCGAGCGATGCCGATGTGATTGAACAGCCACCAGCGCTCGCGATTCCCGAGCTGTGCGAGAAACAAACTCGATGCGAAGCGTGCCTGCTCGGCAGCGCTGGGCTTCCCGGTGATCGCCGGCGCGAGTTGGAGCACGTCGAGCGGAGCATTCGTTATTCTCTGGAGCGCGTGCTCGAGCAGGAGTCCCGCGAACGCGACACCATCTCCACCCTGCTTGAGCGTGATGACGGCGAGTCCGGCGCGCCCGGACGAGCCATTGTGGCCATCTCTCAACGTGAATGCGGATGCGGAGCCCACGCGGGCAACGGAGCGGAGTGCGCCACCGTGGCGCTACGAGCTGTCATCCCCGATCGCCGAATCGTACGCATGACGAGCCACAGCGCGGCGCCGTTCAGGATCAACCCCCCAAAGCCGAGTGAAAAATCGGACTCGATGTTCGCCAGAGGAACGAGAATGACGACGCCGACCAGAGAGCGGAGCGTGTCCTGGCCCGGTTGATTGACCACCCGCTCGAGTGTGAAGTAAATGCATCCGACCAGACACATCCCGAGGATGACGCCCGCGATGCCGAAGTTGGCGTAGAACTCGACCAGCACCGGGAGGTTGAGTGCGGTGCCAAGGTCGTTGACGCCCACGTATCCATATCTGTGGCCGAATGCCTGGCCGAGCTCTTTTGTCGGCTTGTCCGGCCAGAGAAATCGCGGCACGAACGATCCGACCAGCGAGAGATAGGTATCGCCTCCCCAGTACGGTATCTCGCTCGGCGTTCGGATAATGACGTCTGCGAGCAAATCGAGATTCGCCGATCGCCCGGCGCTGGTCTCGAACCCTTTCGATACGGCCCCATCGACGCCGTCGGTCTCAACACGCGCGTGCAGCAACTTGAAGAAGAGCTTCGTACGCGAGACAACCCCACCTCCTTCGCCAGCGTACCACACGACCTTTCGATACTGCTCGGTGACGCCACGCAGAGAGATGATGAGCGCGATGCCCATGGCCGCTGCGACGATCCACGAGAATTTCACTCGCCCGACGCCGATCCACGCGGAGACGAAGATGACAGCGCCGTAGAAAGCGGCATTCGCGACCGAGCCGCTTCCGATGGCCATCAGCAGAAAGGCGCCCACCCCACCGTAGGTCACCAGGCGATAGGGGAGGCTCAGCCGTCGGCGCACCAGCAGCGTTACGAGAATGCCGCTGCCGAACCATCCGAGCGTGCTCACGAATTTCAGGATCCCCGCGATCTCTAGCGGGACCTGCGCGACGAGACGAAAGGACTCGAGAAGCAGGCCGCCGGACATGAGCAGCACTCCATATCTGCGCTGCACGGAATCCGGAACATCCAGTGAGGGTGCTTGTGGCGTCGCGGAGATGAACAATCGGCTCGCGAGATATCCAACGGAAAGCGCCATCCAGCCATAGAGCGCGACGAAGACGGCATCGTCGTAATCCCGGCTCGGTGAAAGAACGATCCTGTAGTGCTGATTGTACGCGCCGAGCGAGGCGCCGAGGGCGTAGTAAAGCCCATAGAGGATCCCGATCATGGGCAGAAACGGAATCGGGCGCCGTCGCTCGGGGCTGGTACTGACGTGCACCCAGGCGGGCACGAGACACAGAATCCAGAGAAAGGCCGCCTCGACCCGCGTTTCGAATGGCACGGGCGAATGGATGACAGTCGCGGCGATGAGGGGGAGCGCCATCGCGACGAGCACCAGCACGCGGAGCAGCGGCTGTGATCGTCCGCTCGAGTGATGAGGCGCCGCGTTAGAGTATGTCACAAATTGAGCTCAGCCATCACGGTGCGTATGCGCTCGTCGTAGGAATATCCGGATGTCGTACCGCGCTTGTGCCCGGCGGCGACGATGCGCCGACGCGCGGATTCATTGCGGAGGTAAAATTTTACCTTCTCGCGGAACTCCTCATCGGACGAAAAGAATTCTGCTTCCTTCCCTTCCTCGAAGAATTCGCGATGATCGTCAGTGCGGTCCGCGAGCATGAAACCGCCGATCGCGGGAATTTCGAAGGAACGCGTCGTGTGTTGATCGGGGTTGAGCTCACGTAAGAATCCCAGCGCAATCTCCGAACCCGCGACGACCTCTGCGTAGCGATCTTCGTAGATCTCGCCGTTCGAGCTCTCGCCCGGCCTGAGCGCTGGCGCCAGCTCCGCATGCGCTGCACCGAAGTAGACACTCCGGCCCGGCGTCAATCGACCGAGTCGAAGCGCCCGCAGCGGATCCAGTCGAGATTTCTGCGCGATCCCCCAACCATATCCCCACACCGCGACGTCCGGCGTCTCCTGCGATGCAGCGAAGAGTAGTCGCTCCCGCCGCGGCTCCCAACCACCGACGAACACGACCTTCTCCCGCGGATTCGCAACCGGAGTGGCTGGAGGCGCATGGCCGACGGGATCGTAGCCCAGAGGAGAATACACGACTCGCCCGCTTGCCCGCCGCTTGTACTCATCCAGTTCGTAGCGCTTCGTGACCACCAAGGCGTCGTACACGCCGACACATTCATCGGCGAGCCGCGTCTGCTTCCACGAGAGCGAAAAGTAGGGATCGGGATTGTAGTGAAGCGTGACCGCGCCCTGCGCGCGAAGTCGGCGGAGCGTCTCGGCGCCGAGGTATTCCTGCTTTTCGGCCCAGACCAGCTGTGGCTGATGTCGCGCCGCGGCCTCGAGCACCCGATCGTTGAATCGGCTGATGCGGTGCCCGCTCGCGGTGAGCTGCTCGAGCTGGCGCGTGGCGTAGCCGGCGCCCTTCCACAGCCCTCCGGCCTCGACCGCGGCCACATCGTATCCGAGTCGCTCTAGCGCCGCGCAACGCATCCCCGATGTTTGTCCTCGGCCAAGGTAGCCGATGAACAACACCCTCTTCATGCCACCAGCGGCGCGAGCTCCGACGCGATCCGATCGCCAACCTGTCGCCAGGTGAATTTCGCCAGCGCGTGAGCGCGGGCGGAGATTCGCATGCTCGCATAGCCTTCGGAGCTCTGACACAGCCCCAGCATCTGCGCGGCGACGTCGCCGGCTGTCGGCGGCGCGCTCACGAGGCACCCGCTCACGCCATCGATGATCATCTCGGGGATCCCGAAGCTACGCGGCGCAATCACCGGACAGCCATGATAGCCAGCCTCCGCGAACACCTGCGGCGTCGCGTCCCTCGTCGTCGGATGCACGAGCGCGAACGCGGATGCGAACAGCTCCTGCAGCTGCTGCAACTCCGCCGGGACGCTCTTGTTCAACAAGCCCTCATAGACGATTCCATCGATTTCGAGCACATCCTGCGGTGGTTTCTCACCGACAATACGCAACCGCGCTTCGGGAACCGACGCACGTAGCTGCCGAAAGGCGTCCACACACACGCGACCGCCCTTGCCCTTGAAGTCGAGCGCAATGAACAGGAAGTCGCGCCCGCCGGAGTATCGATCGACGGATGGAATCGGAACGTGCCCTCCCATTCCCGCGACGCAGAGCGTGTTTCGATCGAGATCGTACGCGCGCGCCGCTTCCTCAAGCGCCCACGCCGATGAGAAAAACACTCGCGTCGCCTTGCGCAGCCAGTCGGCCTCCTGTTTCTCGATCCTCTCGATGTCTGCAGCGCTGAACTCCGCGGCGTCGTGGTAGATCGTCATGTAGGTCGCGAAACACACGTCGAGATAGCACGCGTACGGCGTCGAGGCATCATACGCGACCCATGGAGTCGACCCATGGAAAAAATTTACGGCAGCGTGATCGTCGACGCGCGCTTCGACTTCGCCCGCGATTCGGCCGAGGCGGCGGCGCGAAAAATACTGGAACCCTCCTCTGAACCCGGCGAGGCGCCAGAGTTTCGACGATACCTTCGCGATGAGGTCGGCCGGCGGCGCAACAGGGCCTACATACTCGAAGGAGAAGTGACGGCCGAGACTCTCGAAGATGGCAGCGTTGAAACCGCTCCATCCCCCGCTGGACTCCGCCAGCGAAATGTTGGTGATATAGTTCGCGCGCATGTCATGTATCACGACCGGCGGAGCCGGCGGGCAACGCGAACCAGGCGCCTGTACCACCTCTCTGCCTCGGCGCTGGTCAAACGCAGCCAGTGCCGGGCGCGGCCGTGCGGAAGGCGCGCGTAATAGTCTCGCTCGAAGTGCCGAAGAACATCCGCCCGGAGCATGTGCCGGAGCCGCAATTTCTTCAATCCGGCCCAGTGAATCACGTACGGATAAGGCGATTCCTCGTTTAGAGCCGCGAGCTCGAACTCGGCCATCTCGTCGCGCCACTTCATGAAGGGAGTACGAGCTACCGTGAGCGATCCTTCAGCCACACGCTGCAGCACGACGTAGTTCAGTACGCCTTGATCGCCTGGATTGAACATCTCCCTGTATCGAACGCGCCTCGGCTCCGACCAGACGACCAGATCCGCGAAGTCCTCCCGTCGAAGCAACCCCGACGTCGCGACGTACTGGCCGGAATTGAACGTGAATGCTGGAGCGGCGATGCCAGGATTGAACGATCCTCGAATTTTGTCGGGATCGAAATACAGATCAGGAAGCTCGTGCGATGGCTGCACTTCTTCCTGCACGACGAAGTCGCTGTCGAATTTCTCGAGCGCGTCGATGACTCGGCCAAGAAACACGATGTCCGAGTCGAGCATGAGATACCGCACCTTCGTGTCATCGAACAGCGGCTCGAGCTTGATGAACCCCCATCCGAAACGTCTCTCCTTCGTCGGCCACAATTGAACGTCGAACAGCCGCTCCAGCTCCGTCGTATCGAACTGCCCATTGACCTCATCCTTCAACAGAAAAATCGGGATATCGGGATACCATCGCCGAATGCTCGCGATGCAGATGCGCGTGAGCCTGAGATCGTTGCGCTGCCCCGCAACGTAGACCCGGTCGATTTTCGACAGACGGAGCTCCTACAGCGTGTAGAGAGCGATGAGGTTGTGAAAGCCGGCCGCGAGCGAGAAGCTGGAGCTCTCGATCGCTGCCAGCGACGACGCGGCGTTTGGTTTCGAGCGCGAAAGTATGGAGCGTGCACCGGAGCCCCACGCGTGAACGCCTGCGCCCAGCGGCAAGACGTCGCACAGTTCGGGGACCACTATGGCATCCTCCGGGATTCCGTGCGACAGCAGCGAGGGAAGTCCGGCTGCCTGCGCCTCGACGACGACCAGCCCCAACCCTTCCCTCCCAAGATCCGGCGATTCTCCTTCGAGCCTCGGAAAGACGAAGAGGTCCGAGCTTCGCATGAGCGCGATCGAGTCGTCGCGCCAGCCGAGAATTCGCACCCGATCCGTCAACCCTCTCGACCCCGCGCGCGCTCGAAGCTCGTCTTCCAGCGGTCCGGCGCCAACGAATACGGCAAAGGCATCGGGCTCGTCTTCGGCGATCGCGTCGAGCAGGTCAAGCAGGAAGACCGGATTCTTGTAGCTCACCATTCGCCCGACGAACAACAGGATCTTCGCTTGGTCGGGTAATTCGAGCGACCTCCGCAGTGATCGAGCGTCCGGCAGACCCAGATGAAAGGGCGCCGTGTCTATACCATAGTAGAGAACAACATCGCGCGGAGTCCTGGGTGGTCTCCCTCTGAGAAAAGTGGCAAGCGTATACCTGGATATTCCGACGATCCTGTCCGCCAACCACAGGCACAGGCGGCGCATGGGCTCGCGAAGAAAAGCGGCCTTCCGAGCACTCCCAGTGGGCACATGCAGATCCGCATTGTGCACGTGCACGATTCGTCGCTGAATGGGGAGGCCGAGAGCGGCGACAAGATAGATCGCGCTAACGATGTCGTGATGGCAGTGCAACACGTCGTACCGGCCTTTCCTCAGTGCACCCCTGAGGTGACGGATGAACTTCACCTTCTCCCGCAGCTCCACCGGCGAGTTGACTACCCGTGCGCCGAGAGCGCGCGCCATCTCGTCAAAACGGCCGGGGCGCGAGAGGACGCAGTAGAACGTCCAGTCGAGCTCTTCATCGAATGTCTTTCCTGCTTGAAGCATCCGAAGCAACCAATTCTCCACTGCTCCAACGTCCAGACTTTCGACGATGTGGATGACCCGAAGTGGTCGCCGCGAGCCTCCCGCCCTCGTCACGAAGAGGAGGCGGGAATGAAGCCGTAGACATCGAGCAGCGCTCGCGCCGAGCTGTCGATGGAGAATGGCGATCGCGCGACGGCGGCGCGGGCGGCCTCCCGATCGATCGCGGGTGCCTCGAGGAGCTCGATCGCAGTCTCCGCCCAGCGTGCCGGCGGCTCGTTCAGCGAAACGAAGGTGACCATTCCCGGCACGACCTGGCATTCGTTCGGCGTCGTGTCGGACGCAATCACCCGAAGCCCCGCCGCCTGCGCCTCTACGGCAACCATGCCCAGGCCCTCGGCGATCGAGGGGAAGAGGAGGAGATCCGAGGCGATCATGAGCTGCGGCACATCGAATCGAATGCCGGCGAGGCGAATTGTGCGATCGAGCCTCTGTGCTGCGAGATCCTGCTCGATTTGCAGTCGCGCTTCATCACCAGCTCCTACGAAGATCGCCTTGACGCGCTGATCTCTCGCGATGCATTCGCGCGCGACGTTGAGCGCGAACATGGGGTTCTTCTGGTTGAAATGGGATGTGAGCCGCCCCACGAAGAGCAGAATTCTGTCATCAGCGCTCCAATTGAACTCGGACCGAACTCGAGCGCGCGCCTCGGCCGCATCGTGCGAGAACGGTGCGAGATCGAAGCCGCAATGGAGCGCGATGCGGCGTTGATGATGACGCGAATCGGGCGCCAGATCGAACTCGCGCAGCAGTCGCATCGACGTTCCGGCAACCGTGGTTGCGAGTCGCTCGACTCCCTTGCGTCCGACGGCGCGCGCAAGGCGTTTTTTCATGGAGCTGCTGAAGGTGGCGAGGGGATTGTGCACGTGAATGACGCGCGCCGGCGGCAGCTCGCCCAGGCCACAGAGCAAATGCACGCCGCCCGCGAAGTCAGCGTGGTCGTGGATGGCGTCGTAGTGGCCATCGGCCAAGAGGAGAGTGAACGCCTTTCTGAATCGCGGAAGGTGCGCACCCTGATAGCGGATGTAATGCAGCCGTGCCCCGAGCGATGCGATACGGTCGTCGAGCACGGCTCGCTTACCGCTCGTGAGACACACATCGACTCGCACGTCGACGGGAAGATCGTCTCCGTTGACGGCGAGCCATTCGAGAAATGCAAGGAGCCATGTCTCGGCGCCGCCCATCCCCAGTGAGTGAAAAACCTGAAGCACGCGCCGAATCGGGCGGGTTTGGGTTGGGGACGTGTCGAGCTCGCCCGGGAGCGGAGGTGAGTGAGTCGACCTCAACGTGCGACAGCGGAGTCGCGCATGGCCGCGACCTGTTCGCGGCCACGGCTCTCGCCTCGCCGTACGGCTCGGAAGACGCGCCGGTCGTGTGGCGTCATGGAGGCTAGACGAAGTGTGTCGGCAATCCGATTTTTCAGCGAAGGGGGTTTCGGAGCCCCAGATGCATTGCGGAACGAACGAAGGATCACGCTCGACAGCGCGATATTTTCTGCGAGCGCGATGAGATAGCTCTCATCCAACCGATTTGCTGGTATAAGGTGGGTGAGGCGGAGCGCGCCGAATACGCCGACGCCGAGCCCAATGTCGCACGCGCAGGCGGCGAGGTCGTTGTCGCCGCCGGACAGGAGCGAAGTACCATTTCTGTCGAGCGCGAATGGACGTTTCCCATTCTTGTGGAGATCGACGTACCAGTTCGCGACCGTGCGTCTCACGCAGAGCCCCGCGCCGCACGGCATGGTGTCGGGGAGCATCGGCATATTCGACCAGAGGTCCCTCGGAACGTCGCGCAGCACCAGGTTGCCCCAGTGTCTGCGTGTCCAGGCGGGAGGCGTCTCGTCGAAGCCGGGGCGAGTCGCGCCACTCCACGAGCCTATGTCGGGGCGCTCGTTGAAAATCTCGATCGCGTGCTCGAGGAAATCTGCATCGAGTACGTTGTCGTCGTCGACGAAGACGAGGAGCTCGCCCGTGGACTCGTCGATGCCGCGTAAGCGCGCGCGCGTGAGCCCAGGCTCATCCTCGCGAACGAATCGGGCGCGGGGATGCCAGGAAACATCGAGGCGAGATGCGAGGGGGTCCCGGCTCGCACTGTCGACGATCAAGAGCTCCCATCGCGCGGGCTCGACACTTTGCGTTGCGAGCGCGGCGAGCACGCGAGCGAGATAGTCGGCGCGTGGATTGTGCGAGCAGATGACCACGGAGACGGTCGGATCGACTTCCGGATCACGGACTTGGGCGATCATGTGGGACGGACAACTCTGCGTTTCCTGGCGCGCACGATAGCCTGAACCAGTCGACGTGGCAGAACGTTTCGCAGGAGGAAGCGAGGAGGAAGCGACGAACGCGGATGCTTTCCCCACGTCTCCGCAATGATTCTCAGGGCAAGCAGTCGTTGTCCGTGAAGAATGAGAAACTCAGCCCACGTCAGCTCTTCGAGAATAGCAATTCGCTCGAGCAACTCAGGAGGCAACTCATCGTTCGATGCAGTGAGCTGCGCGGCCATACCAGTTCGAGTGCGAAAGCGCGATGCCGCGACCCTGTACGCCTCGCGCACGCCCTGAGTCGTAACCGGAATATCCATCGTCTCGAGTATCGTTGCTCGTGCGCACTTACCCATCACTTCTCGCGAATCGGGGCTGGCGGCGTACGTGCGTGTTTGTTCGACGAAAGCATCGACGTCATCAAACGGAACCACCACACCGTTGATGCCGCTCACCACGATATCCCGGGCAAGCCCTACCGCTGTTGTGATGCAGCAGAGGCCGGAGCTCATAGCCTCGAGCAGCGTGACAGGGCCTCCTTCCACGCGTGCGGTGACCCAGTAGAAGTCGAGCGCCTGGTACATCAGCGGCATTCGGCTTCCGTCCTTGACGAAAGGCAACCACACGCATCTCACCCCGTCGTTACTGAGCGTGGTGACCAGCTCGTCCCACCCGGGGCCGATTATGAGAACTTCCAGATTCGACAGCGTACGATTGAGTTTCTGAACCGCCGAGATGAAAATGTCGGTTCCTTTGCGATCGCGCTCGTTGCTGCTCCACTTGGCGAAAAAACCCAATACGATCGCGCGCGGCGTCAGCCCGAGGGCCTTACGTTGCTCGGCGCGAGTTGCCGCCGAGGGCGGGACGAAGCGCGAAGCATCTACGCCGTACGGGACGCGCACGACCTTTTCCGCTAGTGCCCCTCGCTGCTTGACATCATCGGCCCATTGGGATGATCCGACGATTATGGCGTCTCCGTCCAGGTTGTGTCGCTGCAGGGACCACTCATCGCTGACGTGATGATGGCTAGTTACGCAGGGCAGGCGCTCACTGAGTAGAGGGAGCCACTGTTTCGAGGCATATGGACACAGGAAGTGCACCAGGTCGAATGACTCGAAGAAACTGAGTTGTGCGCGCGCGACAATGTCGAGGACGGCTCCCGAGACGATGGTGCCCTGGATCCAGGAATTGTGGGCGATGATCGATCTGGCGATGGTGCCAGTGATCCAGTGTATCGAATCCGGCACCAACAGCACGCGGAGGCGCCGTGGCAGCGCTGTCGCTGCTTCTTCCGAAGCGGTCGATGTCAGTAGGTTCACCTGGTGCAGAACAGCGCTACTGATGAATGAACAGTGCGTTCGAAGTGACGAACAGGTCTCCGCTCGTGATCATATACTCAGGATAGCTCGCGACGAAGCGGAACCCCGCCGATTCGAGGAGCTCGCTCATAGGCAACAGGGCACCGCCCGAGGAGCCTGGCTTTGGCAGCAGCGTGTTGAACTCGACGTAGACGAATTGAACGCGCTGCTCGCCCAGCATGCGTGCGGCTCCTTGTAAGACCGCCAGGTCATGGCCCTCCGTATCTACCTTCAGCACATCGATCTGATCGACGCCTGCCGTGGCGCAAAAGTCATCCAATGTCTGGCATTCAACTTTGCGAACGGTTGCCGCAAGATGAACTCGAGAAGCGTATTGAGAATCCTGCGTCAGGCTATTCGATGTTGCGTTAGTCCCATAGTCAAAGAACGACGCTTCACCAGTGCGATCACTGAGCGCGATATTGAACGCGCGGAAACGCGGGGATCGAGGAGCTGCAGAAAGCGCGGAGAAGCTCGACTTATCGGGCTCGAACGCATAGACCGTCGCCTCGGGAAAACACACCAAGGCAGTCGACGATGTCTGGCCGACGTTTGCGCCGATATCGAAGAACACTTTTATCGACTTTCCAAAACTCTTCGACAGCCGAACAATGTCGTACTGGTAGTCAATTCCGTATGGCAACACTGATCGATGCCGAGTCCAGTAGCCTCGGCTTTCAAGCACGCTCCGAACGGCACGCTTGATGGCGGAGCTAATTGCCATCAATCTCCGCTAGTTCGGGCTTACCCAGGCTCAGCAGTCCTGCCACGGCGGGTTCGGTTGTGCGGGGCTAAGCTCTGGATGGTTGGCTCCGCGCGTCCTGAACTTGAGAGACTCTCGGAAAAATATGCTCGTCGTATGAGCATAGCCGGCTCCAGGGACGATGCCGGTAAAGTCGATTTGGACAAGCCCAGAGTCTCTCAGAACTCCACATGCCCTTTGACATTGATCGCTGTTGTCCAGGATGATAATCCCGCCAGCGATGAGGTTGGCAGCGGCTACCTCTGCACAACGCCACCGGAAGGGACCGTTATTATCGATGACGAACACGTCGTGCTTGATCGTGTGATGCGTGAGAAGCGCATTGACTTCTGCGTCTACATCCAACGGCGTGACGATCAGCTCGACTGATTCCGGAAGCAGCTGCTTGATATAGGGAACCCATGGCGGATTCGATTCCACGGAAGCGATCTGACGACATCGCTTGGACCACCAGAGTGTCGAGAAGCCACTCCCCCACTCGAACACTGATGAACCAGAAAAGTCGAACTGAGAGATAAAATCGATTGCTGGATAGGTAATCCACGGCAATGGCTCGCCAGATGCATCGACTGAGCGTCCCACCCACCACGATCGAAGCCAGCCGTAGCGGAAGAGCAGGCTTCGTTGAAGTTGCAACAACGTGCGGATCTTGCTCGGAACGAGATTCAAGTGCGACCGTTCCTTGTCTGGCGGGGGTCCGAATGAAACTGCGACGCACAATTCATTATCGACCGGTGTTCACTCCAGCCACGTTTGGCGGCAGCGTTGCGTTAGCCAACATTCGTGATCGAATGTGTGCGCCGTTCGTACGGGAAAGGTGAAATCGAGTGTTTCCGCTTTGCGTTATCGAGATATTCCCTAAGCGACGCATAGACAGTGTCCGCTGAGAACTCGACCTGTGCATACGCAAGCGCACGCGACGCGAGGTCGACACGATCGGAGTCGGATTGAAGAAGGTGAACTACCGCAGAAGCAAATTCTAGCCACGAGCGACACTCGACGAATGGCGGATCACCTGCGTACAAAAGGCCCTCTACGCCGTTTGGCCAGGCCACCAACGGTTTGCCGTGCGCCAGCGCTTGAACGCTTTTGATCTTCAGCCCGGTGCCAGCAATCGTCGGATTGATGATCACACTTGCCTCACTGTACGCCTTGTCGAGGTCGGAGACCCAGCCACTGTACCGAATGGAGGGGTCGTCGATGCGGCACGAGTCGCCGACGCGGCCGATGACGTGGAGCGTCGTGGATGGAATCGTCGCCTTAATAATCGGCCAACATTCCGACAGAAATGCGTTGAGGCCATGAACATTGAGTGCATTGTCGGACGCGATCACAGCCACACTGCCGGGAACTTCGTCATTACTGAGCGAGGTTGATGTCACATCGAAATCGAGACCGGCAAGCAGAACGGTTCTCTCAGGCGCGAGAGCCTTCAGGAACTCGGCTTCTCTGGATTGTATGGCAACAATAGCATCGGCTTGCAACAGAAATTGCCGTTCTTCTTCCCAGCTACACGCGAGTGGATCTGCGATGCCATACGCAAGAACCTGCTCTTCCTTGCGAGAAAAGACATCGATGGTGTCCACGATCTTGAGCGTGCCCGGTGGCAGGACGGAAAACACGGGCGTCGAGAAGATGTACTCGACGATCACAGCACTTGGCCGGTATTTGCGCGCGAGCTTGTGAACGAGCGCGAGAAGCCTCGCTGGCGCAAATACACTTTTGGCTTGCTCTCGCAGCTGTTCAAGACTGTCGGGCGTTGGCAATGTCGCCGTACGGCGAGAGAATAGATGCGCGAATACCTTCAGTGGCTCCCATAAAAGCTGTCTAGCCTGTGGAAATTTGCGCCCGAATCGAGTGCGGAGCGGCGGTTTTAGCCATTCAACTTTGTAGCTGACTCTTCCCAACTCGACGAGCGCGTGCTCGTCGATTTCCTCGGCCGTGAGAATGAGGACGACGCCATATCCCTCCGCCTTTAGCCATCGCAGCATCCTATAGATTCGTAACTCGACGCCTCGTGCCGTAGGGTATGGCACGAGAGCGCTGACGAGAAACACGCAGCGACGGTTAATGCGCACCGCAGGGCATAAATGCGACACCGCAGAGGCGTGCGAGGCGCCTTCGGGGCTCTCTCCGGAGTCGCCTTCTATTTAATGATGTCAACAGAGAACGCTTAACCGACTTTGTCATCGCCAGAAGCAACGTGAGAAGTCAGCGAGAAACGAGCTAATGAATTACTCTGAGCCATCAGCAGCCTTTGCCGGAGTCCTTGCATCGGAAGAAAATCCCACACGACTGTCATCTCAAGATCGAACCTAAACAGGGACTACCCCCAAGCGGCTGTCGCAACGAGAAGAATTTGAATACGCTTGCGCGAAAGGGTAACGACTACATCTCCGGCTTGCGGCCGCCGATTCTGTCAGGCGGTACCTCGAGAACTCTGAATTGGTGGCTGCGCAAGTCGTAATTCACTTACTGCGATGTTGCCTCCAAGCTCAAGCGTTCATTAATTGTGATCACGAGACTCCACATATCATCGAACGTCATGGATGGCGAGAGCAAAAAGCATGGGACGTCCCGAAATGATTGTCCGTGTGAGCGGTTAGCTAGGTACGATGTCACGAATGACTCATCGCACGAGACGGAACCAATTCCGGGACGCGTCGCCCGCGACGCGGCCGCCTCTACCGCTGGTCGATTCAGTCTCGAGATGACGCGCATTATTTGCTGCTCAAGAGTAGCGCGCCAGCGTGATTTCTCCCAATTGAAGTGTAGCTCGCCAACAAGCATATCCAGCCGCGAGTACGGCTTGCCACGAGTCTCCCGTAGAAACTCACGAGCCGAGCGTGTCTCCATTCCTTTTTCATCGCGAGCATAAAGGTCCCGCAAAACGCTTCGGACGTAGTTAGGCCAAGCTAGTTCGAATGAAGCTAGAAGGTCGGGGAATTGCCGCTTGCACTCAAGCAGAGTCTCCGCAACGCTGCCGATCACACCCATGACCAGGCCGCTATTCGTTATCGGGTCACTTCCATATTCGGCAATGAAGGCGGCGGCTGCTCCAGTCGCTCCCTGATTCGCGGCCATCCCAATGCTCCACTTTCCAAACCATGAAAGAACGAGAGGTTGGTCGAGCAAGTGATATTTCCCCAGCTTCGACAGGAGAAGAACGCCGGAGCAAACATCAGGCGCCGTACCTACGAAGAAGCGACCCTTATCCTGTTTCAGATCAACCAGCACGCTTCGCCGAACGGCGGAATTGTATATCATGGGTGCATCGTGGAAGTGTCGCACTTCCCGAAACCAAGCGCGCAGAACAGGCTCGCCGGACGACTCGGTCGTTTTCCCCGAGCAGTATTGGATGAAAGACCCTGTCGTGCCGTCGTTTGAGTAGCCAGCCTTCCGGAAATTGATCATATCGGCTGACGTGGAGCGGATCGCCTCAGCAATTCGTTCGAGGCTACCTGGAAGGAGCATGTCTTTGTCGGACAGTAGCATGATGTACTGGCCAGAAGAGAGATCGAGCGCCCGCTCCCAATTGTCGCGCATTGCAAGAACCCGCTTCGACGAAACGACGTTGCAACGGACATCGTCGAAAACAGCTTTCGACAGCTCTGGGTCATCCGAGTTATCCAAGATGAGTAGCTCAAAGTCATCGAAGTCTTGTGCTAGCACGCAAGCCGCTGATTTTTGCGCGAGTTCAGCCCTGTTACGCGTGGGAATGACAATCGATAATAGCGTCATCTCAACAGAGCGGCCCTTATCGAGTGGCTGAGGTACACGATGGCAATGCCAGCGCGTACTTTCGTCCGATATAGGCCGCGAACGCGAACTCGAATCGGTCATGATACATATTCGTCTTCGCGCCCCACGCATTCGCCACTGCGTCAGCGACGTAATCGATCTCACGCTCGGTGATCCACGGCCCCGCGAGCGGTATCCGCTCCATCGACATTAAGCCTGTCCGGGCTCAAGGATGAGATTCACGTCGATTCTCTCTGTGGCCAATATATGCCGGACCTCATCCTCGTAGTTCGGATTCATCAAGACGACGTTCCTCACATGTAGCGTTGTCAGTGCCGCAGGTGGAACGATCGCATGTCCAGACCCTGCGATGAAACGGTTTTGTTTGGCGGGATTGAGGTCGACTACGCCGCAGAGTAACGTCGCGTCGGGATCGAAGAGCGATGCTGATGTCACACCCTTCGCGCCAGCACCCCACAACGCAACAGCACCGTGCTCGCGCAGTGACTGGATGCTCGCACTCCACCGAGCTCGGACGATGTTCTCTTTGCGCACATAATTGTCGACGAGTTTGGCGATCTCACCGGGATCGCCAATGAATGCATCGCTTTGTGCAGCTTCGCCACTCGCCTCGACCCAAAGATATTGTCCACCGAATATTCGCGTGCTCTTCACGTCTGTGAAACCAGCACGCCCAAACGCGGTCGCGAAGCTTTGCGGTGAAAAATATGAGCAGTGTTCGTAAAACAAATCCCAGACGACTTCGTTCCGTAGAATCCATTCTACGTCCGGCGTTTCCACGAACACGCGAGCTCCCGTCGATGCCTGCCTGATCTCCGACAGGAGCAACGCAGGCTCTGGAACGTGCTCGATTACATGCCGACACACCACCACATCAGGCGAGAGATCAGCGTACTGTCTATCGTAGAAGGAACGAACATACTCGACCCGCCCATCGACGGCCGTCGTGGGACCCGCGTACGCGGGGTCGAATCCCCACCCAACGTTGCCGGCATCAGCCTCGACCAGCGCCTTGAGGAACGTCCCCTTCCCGCTGCCGACCTCCACGATTCGGCAGTTGCGGACGCCACTCGTATTCAAGAGACGGTCGGCCAACTTGGCGACGTGTGCACTAAATGCCAATGAATGAGTCTGATCGTTCTCATAATTCTCGTCATAGCTCATGAGCGAGAGATCGAACGATGCATTGAACACGAAGCCACACGACAGGCACGCCACCACGTTTAAATGTCCACGCGTCGCAGCGCGGGCCTCGGCGCGAGTATCGTAGAGCTTGTTCTGGTGAACGGGTACGTTCGGTCGCTCTGTAATTCCGGCGAGCTTCGTCGATTCGCAAACCGGACAAGTGACCCTAGGCTGCATTAATCCTCCCTTGAACCGAGCGCCAGAAAATCGTTTTTTCGAGAGCTTCGGTAAGCTCAAATCGCGGCGACCAGCCGACCTCTTTATGGAGCCGGGACACGTCCGCGATTAATGCCGTCGGCTGCGCACTCGTGGCGTCGCCGGGTGTCACCTGAACAAGATTGGGCGCCTGCATCAATGAGCCAATCTCGCGAGCCAACGTTCCTAGCTGTGTGGCGACTCCAGAAGCAACATTTACGATGCCCCTCACGTCGGAAACCGCAAGCGCAACAATAGACTCGGCCGCATCTTCGACGTACAGGAAGTCGCGCAGGAGATCGCCATTTCTGCAGTAAGCCGGACTTTCTCGCAAGAGCGGATCGATGATCGATGATACGAAACGTTCCTTCCTTTCGTGCGGACCGAACAGGAAGAAGAAGCGCGCCCATGAGAAGCTAATTCCTGCAGCTTCCGCAAGGGCGCTGGCACGCCGTTGCAGCGAGAGTTTAGCGATTCCATATGGCGTGGACGGTAGCTCAGGAGTCACGCCCTCTTTCAGTACACTCGACCCCCACTCATACTCCGCGCACGTACCCACGCCGATTAGGCGCGTCCCGCCGCTCATCACAAACGAGTCGAAGAGATGAAGGCTTCGGCTTTCCCAGGTGGTGTTGAGCGGCGAATGCCAATATTCCGGCGGCTCCGTGTGCCACGCGAGATGCACCAGATGGCTCGGACGTACTCTGTTCAGCACAGCCACTACCGAGGGCTCATCGAAAAGATCCACACGGTGCTCATGTACGCCCGGCGCATCGAGTGGCGATCGGGAGATGATATGCACCTCGAATCCCTCACGTAGAAGCGGAGCAATTGTCTGGCGGCCGATGAAACCGCGGGCACCAGTTAATAGGACGCGCCTCACGGCAGCGGACGGCATCTCAAGGCGTTGAGTTGGAGGTCAACCGTGCATGGCGGGAAATGCACCATCCCGCTCAGATACGGTGACACCGTTCACGATGGGCCACTGGATACCAAGCACTGGATCATCCCAGCGTATTCCGCATCCAGCGGATGATGCATACTCGACCGAGATCTGATAGAACACCTCGGTGTGGTCAACGAGTGTCTGAAACCCGTGTGCAAAGCCCGCAGGGATATACAACATGCGTTCATTCTGACTCGTCAACTCCGTCCCAACCCAACGTGCGAAAGTCGGAGACCCGCTGCGGATATCAACAATCACATCGAAGATGGCACCAGCCGTGCAGCGAACAACCTTTGCCTCTTCATGCGGAGCAGCCTGGTAATGCATGCCTCGCACGGTGCCGCGTCGTGTGTTAAAAGACGTGCTGCACTGCGCGACGGCCGGATCAAGACCACGGTCACGAAACTCTCGCGCGCAATAGGTGCGAGCGAAGAAGCCTCGGGCATCCCGATGCGGCTCGATGTCGATCAAATAGGCGCCGGCGAGCTTCAGTTGCGTGAAGATCAATGCTCGTGCTCGCCGGTCATTGGCTAGACAACGCGCACATCTGGCACCGGAATCACGAACTTCCCCCCACGTGCCCGATACTCGGATTGCTGCGCCAGAATCTCTTCCGCAAAATTCCACGTTAGCAGCAATACGTAGTCGGGCATCGCTTCCAACAGCTTCTCCGCGGGATAGATCGGCAGATGCGTCCCGGGCGTGTATCGCCCTTGCTTCACCGTGCTGCGATCGGCGACGAAGTCGAGCGTCTCACCGCCGATGCCGACGTAGTTGAGAAGCGTGCTGCCCTTCGCCGACGCTCCGTATGCTGCGACGCTTCTTCCGTCCCTCTTGAATCCACCCAGCACGCTGCGGAGTTGGCTGCGAATCTCTTTCACATTGTCGCTGAAGTCGCGATATGACTCTGGGTTATTCACTCCCCACGAGGCCTCCTCACCAAGGAGCGTGTAAACAGATTTCTCGACCATCACGTTCTCCCCGCTCGGCGTCGCAAAGACGCGGAGCGTGCCGCCGTGGATCGGTACAATCTGAACGGTGACGATCGTCAACCCCTGCCGGCGAAAGAGCGAGTCGAGCGCCGTTAGAGAGAAATAGCAGAGATGCTCATGATAGATCGTGTCGAACTCGGTGTGATCGATCAGCTCCTTCACGTACGGAGCTTCCACGATCACGACGCCCCCGTGCGCGAGAAGCATCGTAAATCCCTTCACCACTCCGTTCAAATCCGCGACGTGCGCGAGCACGTTGTGCGCATGGATGACATCGGCGCGCTTCCCCTCCTTCGCGAGTCGCGCTGCCACGTTGGCTCCGAAGAACTCGCACACAGTTGGGATTCCCTTCTCCTCGGCCACGCGCGCAATATTCCGCGCGGGCTCCACGCCGAGCACTGACACTCCGGCCTGTTTGTAATACTGAAGCAGATAGCCGTCGTTGCTCGCGATCTCGATGACTCTGCTCCCGCTCCCCAGTTTTCGCTCGCGCACGACCCGCTCGACCAGCGACTCGGCATGGCGCAGCATCGTGTCCGAGAACGATGAGAAATAGAGGTACTCCCCAAACATCTCCTCACCCGGCACCGTGGCAGTGATCTGTACGAGCGAGCATGCCCCGCAGAGCACGAGGTCGAGCGGATACCGGCGTTCAGGCTGAACGAGCTGGTCCTTCGTCAGCAGCGCATTGGCCAGCGGCGTGTCGCCGAGCGAGAGGATGGGGATGAGACTTCCCGTACCGCACGCGCGACAGGATGCTACCGTCTCAGCCATCTTCGCTTTCCACGAACTGCTCGTACCACGCGATCGTGCGCTTCAAACCGTCGTCCAGGGAGTACAGCGAATGCCAAGCCAGCTCCTCGCGCGCACGCCTTGCGCTGAGATACTGATGCGGAATCTCGTTGCTTGCCTCATCGCGCACGTCGAAATCGATTCCCTTGCCCATGAGTCCGAGAATCTTTTCGACCATCTGGCGAACGGTGAGCTGTAGCTCGTTGGAGAAGTTGAATGCCTCACCGCGCAGTGCATCGTTATTCGCGAGCTTCTCGGCGAGCAGCATGTACGCTGCCGCACCGTCTTCGACGTAAAAGTAATCGCGAATCAGCGTGCCGTCCGAGCGGATGACCGGACGCTCGCCGCGGAGCGCCGAGCGAATGGTGCCCGGTACGATCCGATTCCAGTTGAGATCTCCGCCGCCGTAGAAGTTGCCGCAGCGTGTGATCGCGACGGGAAGTCCGTAGGAGGTCGCGTAGCTCTGAGCAATGAGATCTCCACATGATTTGCTGACGTCGTAGGGGTGCGAACCCCGCAACGGCGTCGTTTCGTCGTATGGCAGCGTGTCGCATTCGCCGTAGGCCTTATCCGAGGAGGCGTAGACGACCTGCTTCACCGCGGGGCTTCTGCGGCAGGCTTCGAGCAGCGCCCACGTGCCTCCGATGTTCGTCTCGAACGTCGACACCGGATTGCGGTTCGCAATCGGCACGATCGTCTGCGCCGCGAGGTGCAGAACCGTGTCGATCTCGTACTCGCCGAGCATCCGCTCGAGGTCGGCCTGATCGCGGACATCGCCGCGCACGATCGTCACTTTGTCGGCTAGATCGCCGGCAAGCAGCGTGCTCCGCGGCACCCAGTCGCGCACGAGGCAGACCACCGAGGCTCCGCTCTCGACCAGCCGCTGCGTCAGCCATCCACCGACCAGCCCCGTGCCGCCCGTGACGAAGGTCGGACGATCACGCCAGAAGTTGCTCACGCCCACACCTTCCACGGAGCATGATTGCTATCCCATAGACTCTCAAGGAGGCGCTTATCTCGCAGCGTGTCCATGCACTGCCAAAATTCCTCATGACGGTATGCGCTCAGCTGCCGATCCGTTGCGAGTTTCGAGAGCGCATCGATCTCCAAACTGCAGTCCTTCTCCCGTAGGTAGTCGAAAGCACCCGGTTCCATGACGAGAAACCCGCCGTTGATCCAGCCCTCGTGAATCTGCGGCTTCTCGGTGAAGTTCGTCACGAGATCTCCATCGAAAAGCAACTCGCCGAAACGTGCCGGGGGTCGCACTGCGGTAACCGTAGCTAGCTTGCCCTGCGACTTGTGAAATGCAAGCAGCGAATTGAGATCTACGTCGCACACGCCGTCGCCATACGTTAACATCGCGGGCTCATTGTCCAAGAGGGGCCTCAAACGCTGTACCCTGCTCCCCGTTGGCGTATCAGTTCCTGTGTCCACTAAATGAACGACCCAGTCCTCGCTATCCCTGTTGTTCGATTCGATCCTGCCGGTCGACATATCGATGGACATACTGCCGTTGAGACTTAGGTAGTCGAGGAAGTAGCGCTTGATGTATTCGCCCTTATAGCCGAGAGCGATGTAGAACTCCTTGTGACCGTAGTGCGAGTAGTGCTTCATGATGTGCCAGAGAATCGGTTTGCCGCCGATCTCAACCATTGGCTTAGGACGAACTTCCGTCTCTTCCGCCAAGCGACTGCCAAGTCCACCGGCGAGGATTATGACTTTCACTGCGACATCCCAGAAGACGCCGTTTCGCTTACATAAGACGTCGTGTGTTCGGTCGCCCATTGCAGAAGAGGGCGCACGATTCCCGGATACGGACCTGCGTATGAGCCGCGTGCACTGTCACCGTCGAGCGAGTCAATCACTTGAAACGCAACGGCATCATCCTCTGAAAAGTGGACCTGTATCGGATCCATAGTGCTCACGACCGCTCTCACCACGATCGATCCCTCCGCGAGATAGTTCCCAGGGATCCTAACGGTACTCACAAAACGACCAGTCGGCCGCATTCGATGCCGCCACTCAGGATCCTGATCGTTGACGATGAACACGCAGACACCTTCCTCGTTGAAAAGGTGGAAATTCGGGACGAGTGAATGTCCTCCATCGAGCACGTCAAAAGTCATTTCGATATTAATCGGCCTTCGAATATCCATCGCCTCGGCAATTTCTCCGGCGTCGGTACGCACTGACACGCTCCGCAATCGGGCGATCTCGTTTCCCGGGGCACTCGCATCGTCCTTCCACTGCCGATGCGCCGTCGTCCCCAGCCCCGATCGCAGATACGCCCCCACGATCTCGTGCGAAGGCCCCTCGGCCATCACTCGGCCCTCATTGAGCAGAATCGTCCGCTGACAGAGCCTCGTCACCGCCATCATGTTGTGCGATACGAACACCACGGTGCGCCCGTGCTGTCCGACATCTTCCATCTTCGCGAGACATTTCTTTTGAAACGACGCGTCGCCGACGGCGAGCACCTCGTCGACGACGAGTATCTCCGTATCGAGATGCGCGGCGACCGCAAAGGCGAGTCGCAGGTACATCCCACTCGAATAGCGCTTGACCGGAGTGTCGATGAACTGCGACACGCCCGAGAACTCCACGATCTCGTCGAAGCGCGCCGCGATCTCCTGACGCCGCATGCCGAGGATTGCGCCATTCAGATAGACGTTGTCTCGACCGGTGAGCTCCGGATGAAACCCGGTTCCCACCTCGAGTAGCGACCCGAGCCTGCCATGCACCTTGGCGTGCCCGGATGTCGGCTCCGTGATGCGCGATAGGATCTTGAGCAGAGTGCTTTTGCCCGCGCCGTTCCGTCCAATCAGCCCGACGATGTCACCCTGCCGGATATCGAACGACACGCCCTTGAGCGCAAAGAACTCCCCCGCATTTCGCGCCGTGTCCTTCGCCGCGCTCGATCGCATCAACGATCGCACGCCTCGCAGCGGGGCCGTCGCAGTATGCGTGATGGCATCGCGCATCGACGCATGCCGCTGCACCGGACCGCCTATTCGATACTTCTTCGCGATTCCCCGCGCTTCGATCGCAAACGGCTTCATGCGACGTCCGCGAACAGGTGCTCAGTCTTCCGGAAGTACAACGTTCCGCTCAGGAAGAGCGCCAAGCTTACTATAGTAGAGACGCCCAGCGTCCCCCATGGCACCTCTCCGGTCCTCAACAGAACCACCCGAAATGTCTGGATAATACCCGCCATCGGGTTGAGCGCGTACAGCGTGCGATAACGGTCCGGAACGAGCGACATGGGATAGACCACGGGCGATACGAACATCCAGATTTGCACGATGAACGGGATGATCTGTCGAACGTCGCGGTACTGGATGTAGATGGCCGCCAGCCAGCACCCGACACCGGTCGCAGTCAGGATCATCAAGAGAAGAAGCGCCGGAATCATCGGGATCGCCAGTAGCGACGGCGTCACGTGATACCAGATCATCATCACCGCCAGCACCACGCACGACACCGCGAAATTCACGAGTCCCGACAGAATCGACACCACGGGGATGATGAGCCGCGGGAAATAGACCTTCGTGATGATGTTGCTGCTGTTGACGAGCGATGCACTCGCCGCTGAAAACGCGTTGGAAAAATACATCCACGGAATCAACGCTGCGAGCGTGAACACCGAGTACGGCACGCCGTCCGACGGGATCTTCGCCAGCCGTCCGAATACGAGCGTGAAAATCAGCATCGTCATGAGCGGCTGCACGATCGCCCATGCGGCGCCAAGCACGGTCTGCGCGTATTGCACCTTGATGTCGCGCCACACCAGGAAGAGAAGCAGCTCTCTGTTCGCCCACAATTCACCAACGTTGAGTCCCGGCCAGCTGCGCGCAGGCTCGATCACGATCGTGGGAAACGAGTCGGCGAGCGCAAGCTCCCCGACGACCGGCTCGGTCATCAATTCCATGAATTCTGGTTTTGTGTTTGTGAGCTACAGGAAGGTCGTGCTACCGCTGCCGATCCGCCGTAGACCGACAATCTACCGCTCCACCACCACCTCACCCGTACTCGGCGTCGGCATCTCCACCCCATACAACCCTCCGCGCCGCCCCCCCGCATACGCAGGCTCTCTCGCCAACGCCGGCAGCGTCGCCAGCTCGCCCACCTTCATCTCCGCCAGCAGCCAGTTCCACCGCGCCCTGAAGCGCGCCATTGAGAACGTCTGCAGCTCTCGCGGCACCGTACGCTCGCGCTCGTGATCCGCGAGCACATCCACGCACGCCGCCTTCAGCTCACTCGGCCGATCCGGATTCACCACTCGTCCGAAGCTTCTGTTGAGCACCACCTCGGAGCTCGCATCCAACGAGCTCGCGACGATCGGCAGCCCGCACGCGAGCGCCTCGAGATATACGATGCCGAATCCTTCGCCGCGCCCCGGCATCACGAACGCATCGGCCAGGCGATAGTGATCCGCCTTCTCCTCCTCCGATACGAATCCCGCGAACACCACGCGGTTGCTCACGCCGAGCGAGAATGCCTTCTGCTCGAGCCGCTGGCGATCGGTGCCTTCACCCACCACGAGATACGAGATGTTCGGGATCTCGCGCGCGATGTCGGTGAGCGACTCCATCACCTCGTCGATCCCTTTCGCGCGCTCCTTCCCCGCGAGCCGCGCGACCGTCAGCATCACGGTCCGTCCGCGCAGCCGGTACTTCCGCAGCAGGTCGTCGCGCTTGGGGCCGACGCCGAACCGCTTCGCATCGACGCAGCACGGGATCACGTGCACCTTCGCCGACTTCACACCGGACCATGCCAGGAAGCGCCGCTTCGTGTACTCGCTGATCGCGACGACGGCATCCGCTCGCTTCACCAACTTCGACGCGAGACCGCGCGGCGCCTTCCATGCTTCGATGCCGTACAGCACGAGCAGTAGCGGCACTCGCTGCGCGGCGGCAGCGGCGGAGGCGATCGAGAGAAGATTGATATGGGAGCAGATCACCACATCAAAGCGTTCGCTCATCACGGCGCGAGCTGACTCGACTGCGTAGCGCACC
Organism: Gemmatimonadales bacterium; assembly: GCA_038205315.1. GTDB lineage: Bacteria > Gemmatimonadota > Gemmatimonadetes > Gemmatimonadales > Gemmatimonadaceae > Fen-1247. Next base: position 31,618 of record JBBRBY010000021.1, read on the forward strand.
TTCCCGCCGGCACTCTTCAGGCGAAAATCCAGCTTTTTCGGAACTCGTGGCGACTTCTCGAACGTCACACGCGGCAGCGCGACTATTCTGGTATATGCGGGGTCGTTAGATAGCGAGGTGAGAAGATCGCGATTGAACTGCGCGATCCCCCCCTTGCCTCCGAACGCATCCGTTAGGAATACCAGAGCTCGTGCCATTCAGCGTCCGCGAATATACGTATTTCGCCCAGCCCCGAAGACCGCGATCGTCGTACCGCGAGTCCTCCCCTTCCATCATCCACTTGCGCACCGGCACGGTAAAGCCAGTCTTCCTTCGACTCGACACCGCGGCTGGCAGCGGCACTCTCGGCGTCGCCGACAGCGCCCGCTTGCCGACGTGCGGCGCAATCAGCCCGAGCGCTGCCACTTCGCGCCACAACGTCCAGTCGACGAAGGGCACGCGCACTTCCACCGAGTGCGTCATCGATGCCCAGTCGGTATCACGCAAAAGCTGATTGCGCATGTACCAGCGAGCCTCAAGTAAAGAAAGCTTCACGGAAGTTGTAGCATCGGTTAGGGTATTGTCCATGAGCTCTCGCATTATCGCTGTTTCATGGTCGGATGTTTCCGGCGCTTCCCCCAAAATTCGTTGCACTTCCCATGGCAAAAAGACCGCCCGCCGCAACAGATATGCACCCGCGTAGTCCCCGCCATACTCCACGATGCTCGCGTATTTCGTCGACGAAGAGCGCGTGAGCAGCGGCGCCAGAAACCTTCGTAATGCCTTCCCAAGCGCGGCGCGCGCAGGCAGGTGCTCCACCACCCGCACGATTCGGGGGATGTCCGTGAAATCCGCGTACCCCGCGAACAGCTCGTCGGCGCCGAGCCCCGAGAGCGCGACCTTGAGCCCCGCCTCCTTCGCCGCACGCGCCACGAAGTAGCTATTCACACCGTCCGTGGTCGGCTGATCCATCCGCTGGAACAGCTCGTCCAGCGCGCCGCTGAAGTCCGCCCGCGTTACCCAGATCGTGGTGTGCTCCGCGCCCAGGCGCTTCGCCGTTTCCTCGGCGATTGGTACCTCATCGTATGGAGTGCCGCGGTACTCCGCGAAGCCCAGCGTTACCGTCCGCAGCCGCCCACCCGCCTCGGCCGCCAGCGCCGCAAGCACCGTCGAATCGATTCCTGCCGACAGAAACACTCCCACGTCGACGTCAGCAACGAGATGCGCGCGAACGCTGTCGAGCATCGTCGCGCGCAACCGTTCCGCGCGCTCCTCCGCATCCATCGCCGGACGCTCGGCGTCCGCCCTCGCCAGCATCGACGCGAGATCAGCGTACACCGTCGGCGCACGTGCCCCATCGCGGTCGATCCACATCGTCGAGCCCGCAGGAAGCTCGCGAATGCCCCGAAAGAAAGTGCGCGGCTCGGGCACGTGCCCCCACACGAAGAAGCCGCTGTGCCCCACCGGCTCTGGCGTCGTGTCGATCGAGCCGCCGGCGAGCAACGCCTTCACCTCGGATGCGACGCGAATCGTGCAACCATCGTCGGCGTAGTAGAGCGGCTTGATCCCGAAATGATCGCGCGCGAGGAAGAGTCCCTTCTTTTGTTCGTCCCACAGCGCGAACGCGAACATTCCTCGCAGCTCGTGCACCATCGCCTCGCCCTTGTCCGCGTAGAGCTGCAGAAGCACCTCGGTGTCCGTGCCAGTGCGGAAACAATATCCCTTGCTCACGAGCGACGCGCGCAGCTCGCGGTAGTTGTAGATCTCGCCGTTGAACGAGATCACGTACGCGCCATCGATCGTGGACATCGGCTGCGCGCCCGCATCGCTCAAGTCGATGATCGCCAGCCGCCGGTGCGCCAGCTGCATGCGCCCGTCGCTGCTCATCCACTCGCCGCTGCCGTCGGGGCCGCGACACTCCATCCACGCCGATGCCGCGCGCAACTCCTCCCTTCCCGTCGCGACGCCGCGCGCATCGTACGCATAGAGAGCCGCGATCCCGCACATCGCGTCTATCCCTTCACAGCTGTCGTCTTGCCGCCCGTCCACCGCTCGACGTTGTGCTCGTAGATCTCCTGCAAAATTCCGTCGATCGAGTACTCGAGTCTCCAGCCAGGATAGTGCGACTCGAAGCGCGCGAGGTCGGAGATCCACCAGATGTGGTCGCCGACGCGATTGGTCTCCGAGTATCTGTGGTTCAGCTCACGGCCGGCGATGCGCTCGCACAGCTCGATGGCCTCGACCATCGAGCAGTTGCTGAAGCGGCCGCCGCCCATGTTGTACACCTCGCCACTCCGCGGCGCGCGGAAGAACTCCGAGAAGCAGGCGATGAGATCGGCGCTGTGGATGTTATCGCGCACCTGCTTCCCGCCGTAGCCGTAGATCGTGTACGGCGTTCCCGTTACGGTGCAGCGCATGAGATAGGCAAGGAATCCGTGCAGCTGCGTTCCCGAATGACCGGGGCCTGTGAGGCATCCGCCGCGGAAGACCGCAGTGCGCATGCCGAAGTAGCGGCCGTACTCCTGCACCATTACATCCGCCGCAACCTTGGACGCACCAAACACACTATGGAGTGTGTTGTCGATCGACATATCCTCGCGAATCCCGCCGGCATACGTGTGTTTCGGATCGATCTCCCAGCGCTTCTCCAGCTCGATCAGCGGCAGCCTGTTCGGCGTGTCGCCGTAGACCTTGTTCGTCGACGTGAAGATGAATGGCACTTCGGGAGCATACGTGCGAGTCGCCTCGAGCATCACGAGCGTTCCGTTCGCGTTCACGGTGAAGTCCATGATCGGATCGCTCGCCGCCCAGTCGTGCGACGGCTGCGCGGCCGCGTGCACGACGAGCGCGAGATCGCCACCGTACGTCGCGAACAGCTTGTTGATCGCGCTCGCATCGCGGATGTCGGCGCTCACGTGCGTGTAGCGCGCGCCGAGCTGGCTTTCGAGCTCCTTCCGCTTCCACGACGTGGACGCTTCCTCGCCGAAGAACACACGCCGCATGTCGTTGTCGATGCCGACGACATCCATCCCGAGCCCCGCGAAGTGTGCGGCGGCTTCCGATCCGATGAGGCCAGCCGAGCCGGTGATGATGGCGACGGTCATGCCTTACTCCAGTGGCCGTCGATGATCTCGCCGATCGCACGGCAATTCGCATCCCGGCCGAAATTCTCCAGCACGTGCGCACGCCCGCGCGCGCCGATGCGCTCGGTCTCCGCGGGATCATCACTCCACGCACGCAGCAGCTCGGCGATCCGCTCCGCCGCGCGTGGCGCCGCCGGATCGACCACCGCGCCACCCTCGCCCTCGAGAATCGCGCTGGCTGTCTCCGATTTTTCCGGTCCCACGAACAACACGGGACGCGCGGTGGCCATCGACACGTATGCCTTCGTCGGAATGGCGATCCCAACGAACGGCGCACCCAGCGTCACGACGTGCACATCGGCAAGCCCGTACACAGAGTTGATCCGCTCCCGTGGATAGTAGTCACGATACGAAAAATTCCGAATTGCATGGTCGGCCGCGTACGCCTCGATCCGCGCGCGCTGGGGCCCGTCTCCGATGAAGAGAAACCAGATGCGCGAATGATCCTTCAGCGAGCGCATCGCCTCGAGATAGTCCCCGAAGTCGTGCGCGAGCCCCGCGTTCCCGATGTACGCAACGACGAACTTTCCCTCGAGCCCGAGCTCCGCCACCAGCGGATTCTCCGCACGCGGGGTGGGTGTGATTTCGTCGCCGTCCACCCACACCGGCACGATCTCGATGCGTTCCGCGCGCGTGCCCTGCGCCAGAATTCGTTCGCGCATGTATGGCCCAAGCGCGATCACGAAGTCGGCACTCCGATAGCCGCGTCCGTTTGCCCAGAAAAGAAACCTGCCGAGCATGCTGCGGCGGCCGAGCATCCCCGCAGCGACCTCTGCTTCGGGATGCAGATCCATCGACCAGATCGCGTAACGTCTGCCGCGCAGCGCGCGACCGAGCCAACCCACGAACGAGAGCAGCGGCGGCGTGGTGAGGAAGACGATACCGCGATAGTTCCGAGAGCCGAGCGTTGCGCGAAGCGCCTGGATGTGGAACGAGGCGTAGTCGAGCAGCCGTCCGACGATCGATCCTCGACCGTGAGAGCTGCTGCGCACGCGGCGAATGTGGACGCCGTTGCGCACCTCGCTCTCCTCGGCCTGCATGCGACCGGCGACGTAGTTGCCGCGGCTTGCGCAAATTTCCACCTGGTGTCCCGCCGCCACGAGATATTCGGCGAGGTCCGTGAGATGGTGCGCAGTCGCCGCGATGTCCGGATAGTAGTGCGCGTTGACGAAGAGGATCGGGCGCTCTTCCGTCACCGCGCGATCATTGCTCGAGCAAGATCCGCGCGATGCGCTCGGACGCGCGTCCGTCCCACAGCTCGGGGATCGTGTGCTTCGCTTTTCCTCTCTCGAGCATCGTGCCCACCGCGCTCACGATATCGCTTGCCTTGCTCGCCACGAGCCGGTTCATCCCCGACTCGATCGTGACGGGGCGCTCCGTGTTCGGCCGAAGCGTCAGGCAGGGAACGCCGAGGTAGGCAGTCTCCTCCTGCACGCCACCGGAAACCGTCATCACGATCGAGGCAACGCTCTCGAGCGCCAGGAAATCGAGATAGCCGGCCGGCTCGATGAGCTTCACGCTCCCACTGAGCTCTGCGAGCCTCATCTCGTCGATGCGCGCGCGTGTGCGCGGGTGCACCGGAAATACCACCGGCATCTGCTTCGCGACCACGGCCATCGCCTTCATGATCTCCGTGAGCGTCTCGGGATCGTCGACGTTCGAGGGACGGTGCAGCGTCGCGAGCGCGAAGTCGTTTGGCGTCACTCCCACCGTCGCACACGCGCGCGCGGGGTCCGTTTTCGGAAGCAGACGGACGAGCGTGTCGATCATCACGTTGCCGACGAAGAAAACGCGTTTCGGATCGACCCCTTCGTGCTCGAGATGCGCGTTGCCGTCGCGCGATGGAGTGAAGAGATAGTCCGCGATGCTATCCGTCAGAATGCGGTTGATCTCTTCGGGCATCGTGCGATCGAAGGAGCGAAGCCCGGCCTCCACGTGCGCGACCTTCACTCCGAGCTTCGATGCGACGATCGTGCAGGCGAGCGTCGAGTTCACGTCGCCGACGACGATCACGACATCCGGCGCGTATTCGAGCAGCACCGGCTCGAAGGCCGACATCGCCTTCGCGGTCATCTGCGCGTGCGATCCGGATCCGACGCTCAGATACGCGTCCGGCTCGGGGAGATCGAGCTCCTCGAAGAAGACCTCGGACATCTTGCGGTCGTAGTGCTGACCGGTGTGCACGAGTATCTGCTCGAATGCACCGCCCTCGGCCTTCATCGCGTGCATGAGCGCCGCGGTCTTCATGAAGTTGGGGCGAGCACCTACCACGTGCAGAACCTTCAAGCGATCAACCCGCGGACTCCCGCACCACAGTAAGCTCCTTGCTGGCGTACGCATCGCGCGTGGATTCCGCGACTGCGTGACCGATCGCCTTGGAGCTCGAGAGCCACGCTTCCAGACATGGCACGAGGATGTGCGCCAGACGCTCCGCGCCGAACGGGCGCGAGCCTTCGCCGGAGCTGCACCAGATGCGGAGCACATACGGCTCGCCGTCCGTCGGATTCGCGGAGGCGAGCATGTAGTCGAGCTTCCAGAGCCCGGAGACGTTGCCGTGCAGACGGCGCAGCGAGAGCGAAGACTCTCGCTCCACCTCGACGCCGAGGAAACCGAAGCTGGGCGTGCTCGCCGCCAGAATCGCATTGACGTGGCGCAGCGACTCCGCCTCTTCGATCACCGACGTCAGCTCGCGAGCGTGGATCTGATCGCGAATGACGCGACGCACGCGGACGATTCCGGAGGCGAGTGCAGCGCCGGCCTCGACGAATTCGTTGTAGTTGAGCTGACGAATACCGTACATGAAGATGCCGGCGGAGATGAGCCCACCCGTCAACGCCATGCCGATGAGTGCGGGCGGCGGCGCGAAGGCGAGCAGCAGCCCGAGCGCGCCGAAGCCGCCGGCGACGAGGCAGAGCACGAACGCGGCGCGGGCCGGCGTGAGTCCGAGCGCGAGCAGGCGGTGATGAATGTGGCGCGCGTCTGGTGAGAAGATCGGCACGCCGCGGAGGAAGCGTCGCACGATCGACACGAAGACGTCGAGGAGCGGCACCGCGAGTGCGAACAGCGGAATGGCGACGAGCACCGCAGTCGCGCTCTTGATCGATCCGTGCATCGAGAGCACGGCGAGCATGAAGCCGATGAAGAGACTTCCGGAATCGCCGAGGAAGATGCGGGCGGGGCTGAAGTTGAAGCGGGCGAAGCCGATCAGGGCGCCGATGAGGACGAGCGAGACGAGCGCGACCTCGAGGTTGCCAAGCACCGTCGCAGCGGCGAAGACCGTGGAGAGTGCGACGATGGCGATTCCAGTCGCGAGCCCATCGAGGCCGTCGATGAGATTGAAGGCGTTCGTGACGGCAACGATCCAGAAGACGGTGAGCGGGATCGAGAGCCAGCCGAGGTGCAGAACCGATGTGCCGATTCCGAGGATCTGAATGCGGAAGCCGAGCGCGGCGACGATGAGGGCGGCGACGCTCTGTACTATGATCTTCGCGAGCGGGCGAATGCGGCGAAGATCGTCGACGAGCCCGGCGCCGAAGAGGACGGTGCCGCCAAGGGCCAGCGCGAGCACGAAGCGATTCCATTCGGGGGTGAGCGTCTCGCGGGCGGGGCCGTAGAGGAGCGTGCTTGCGATTCCGAGCATCGTCGCCATGAAGACGGCGACGCCGCCGAGGCGGGGAACAGGGCGCTCGTGCAGATGCCGCGTGGCATCGGGAGCGTCGAGCAGCTGCCAGCGTTTCGCGCCGCTGATGACGAGCGGGGTGATGATCGCTGCGGAGAGCGCGGCGATGAGAAAAGCAATGACCAGCGGCTGCATCAGTTGATAACTAGTCTGGTCGGGAGTCGTTGGTGATGGCTACCGCGCGTTCTGCACCATAGTGGGCGCAGATCGGAGTGCACGGACCGTTCCTTAAATTCCTGTAACTATCACTATAGACAATCGAAGCTGGCGTTACGCAACGCGTCGATCGGCATTGAAAAACACGCTGACGACTATGCGGATTTGACGCGAAATCCTGCCTGTGCAAACATTAAGAGTGCACGGGTACGCTCGCGGGCGCGCTTGGCAAAGAGCGGATCCTGCGGGTCGGCGCGCTCGAGCTGTACGACTCCGTGGGCGTCCATGCGGGCATTCACATTGAGCACGACTTCGAGCGGAACGCGGGCTGGCTGCGTACCGAAGTGAACGATGTACTGAACTCCGCGAGTGCCTGCGATGGGACGAGCGGAGAGATCGGGAGCGATTCCGACGAACACGTAGCGTGGAAAGAGGGGCACGAAGCCGCCGCGCCCGCGAACGAGCGGGAGGAGCGTATGGAAACTCTGGCGGCGAAGGTTGAGCTCCACCCAACGCTCTGCGCGCGACTTTGTGTAAACGAGCTGCCAGGTAGCATCGCCGAACGGCGGCATGTCGGCGTGGTGCATGTCTCTGATTTCATCCACAACGAAGGGAACGTACGGTCGGGTGTCGGAGTGCGTTCGTCACATGATCAGGAATATTACAGTGAGAACGGGAGCCTCATCGGGTTGAACCATAGGAGCGAAACGAAGGTGACGTGGATCACCGGCGGATACGCGATCGGCTACGGATGCAGGATCGCAGGTCCGAACTCGCTCGCGGTCGTCTGGTTGAGAATGGCGAGCGGTGCAGCATCGCCTACGCCGAAATAGGCGTAGATGTCTCGATTGATCGTACTGTTGTTGGTGGTGACGAGGCAGAGGTCCTTGGTGCATGCCTCGTCGCCGACATCGGTGCCGCCGGTGACGTAGCTGACCGTTGCGCCGCCCGCGATGACGATATTGTGAACGACGGAGCGGTCGACTCCATCGATATAG
>JBBRBY010000022.1:0-39138 GCA_038205315.1 Gemmatimonadales bacterium
CCGAAGGCCGCTGCGATGAGCCGCGATTACGCCGCGAGTGTCACCTTCGCCGGCAGACAGTTCCGGAAGGATATAGCCTGGCGCGAGCTTGCTCGCATTCCGAACGCAGGCCATGCCTGAGCTCCCCGAAGTGGAAACGATTGCGCGCGGTGTCCACGAAGCTGTCGCTGGCCGCCGGATCGAGGCGATCGGCGTTCCCCGCCCAGATGTCCTCAGGGAAGCGTCGCCACGAACATTCGCCCGCCGCGTCCGCGACACGGTCATTCTCGAGTCGCGCCGCCGCGCCAAGCATATTGTTGTAACTCTCGACACCGGCGATTCTCTCGTCGTTCAGCCGCGCTTCACCGGCGCCCTGCTCGCGACCCGAGCGGCCGACCTTACTGATTACGATCGCATGTACACCGCCGTGCTCCTGGGCCTGGACTCTGGCTATGTGCTGGCCTATCGCGATGTCCGCAGGCTTGGGACCGTCTCGCTCATGGACCCCAGCCGGCTCGAGGAATACTTCGGCAAGCTCGGTGTCGAACCGCTCGGCGAGGGATTTACGCCGGAGCGCTTATCGGGTATTCTTGGAGCGTCACGCCAGCCGGTGAAGAAGGTGATCATGGATCAGTACAGGATCGTGGGCGTCGGGAACATCTACGCCAACGAAGCCCTCTGGCGTGCGGGGATCGACCCGTCACGCGAGGCTTCGCGGGTTACGCCGGCCGAGGCGTCGCAACTACGCGACGCAATTGTCACGGTGCTCCGCGAGGCGATCGATGCGGGCGGATCGAGTATCCGCGACTATCGCAATGCGTCCGGAGACGCGGGTGAGTTCGTACGGTTTCTCGATGCCTACGGCCGGGCCGGCGAAGCTTGTCACCGCTGTGGCACGAAGCTCGTCGGCACGCATGTGATCGACGGGCGGCAGACGGTTCTCTGCACCCACTGCCAGAGCTGACACCAGGGCTATCGTGTCTCGAACCCGCGCCCATACGTTCAGGGAACCCACGAGCGACGAGCAGCTCGCTTCGATGCGTACGCTAGTGCGTGAGAACGCGCGAAACGAGCCCGGCGTTTACCGCATGCTGGCGGAGAACGGCGAGATCGTCTACGTAGGCAAGTCCAAGGCGATCCGGTCGCGCCTGATGAGCTACTTTCGCGCATCATATCCCGAAGACAAGGGTGCGCGAATACTGCGCGAGGCGACGCGCGTGGAGTGGGACTATGAGCCCAGCGAGTTTGCCGCCCTGCTGCGCGAGCTACGATTGATCAAGCAGTATCGACCGCGGTTCAACGTCGCCATGAAGCGCGATGCGCGGCACTACTCGTTCATCAAGATCTCGCGCGGCGCGGCACCTCGGCTCAACGTCGTGCGCGGCGCCGGTCCGGACGACGCATCGGTGTACTACGGGCCATTCGTGGGCGCGCGACGAGTGGGCGAGGCGGTGCGCGAGCTGAACGACGTGCTTGGCCTGCGCGACTGCCGATCGGACATGCCCATCTTCTTTGCGGATCAGCGGGAGCTCTTCCAGCTTGGGCGTACCCCGGGCTGCATCCGACATGAAATTCGAAAGTGCCTGGGGCCCTGTGTTGGCGGCTGTACTGTCGCGGAATACGAACGCCAGCTGTCGATGGCGCGCGCATTCCTGGACGGCTCCGACGCGGGGCCGCTGCAGACTCTCCGGGCGCACATGGAAACCGCGAGCGAGGCACTCGAGTTCGAGCGCGCAGCGATCTTCCGCGACAAGCTGTCGCGCCTCGAGGCGTTGCGCGAACAGTTCGACCGCCTCAGATTCGCCGTGGAGAGCCTGTCATTCGTCTATAGCGTCACCGGATTCGACGGACGCGATCGCACCTACGTGATCAGACGCGGAATAGTCAGGGCCGAGCTCGAGTCACCCAAGACGAGAAAGGAGTGCGCCATGATGCGAAAGCTCGTGGACGACATATTTGGGGAGCGGCCGGCCGCAGGCTCGTCCATCCCGACACACGAGATAGACGAGCTGCTGCTGTTATCCAGTTGGTTCAGGAAGTTCCCTGATGAGATGCAGCGCGCCATGCGCGTTGCCTGACGTCCTACTATTCCTTCGAGCTGTTTTTGTCGGCCCGCTTGTTCGTTGCACGCGGGTCGGGTTCACCAGTCGTAGAGTCGAGCACGGCTTCCGTGGAATCCGGGGAATCCATGCCGCGGCCCACGGTCCGGTCTCCGAACTTCTCTGCGCGCTTCTCGGCGGATGTTTCACCAGGGTCGCCGGTTCGCGACTTGCTCTTATCGTACTCAGCCATCGTACCCTCCAGGAGGATTACCATCAGACAGCCTGCCGACGTGCATTCATCGTGCCCGGTGAACTAGTGGCGAGGAAGTCGCGAGGTCTGCGCCCCCGGATCGAAACGTCATTGTCAGCTGCTCGTCGCGGAGCTGCCGAGGCCGCGCGGCTGCTTGGCGCGACGCTGATCCTCGCCGTGGCGGCTGCCGGTTGCCGCGAGGCGCATCCGCCGGCAGCGGGAGTCCATCCGGAGCTGGACTCACTCCCCACCGCACCGCCTCTCGCGCTGTCGCATTTCAACGTGCCGCTCGCCTACGATTACACACCAATCCTTGCGCTCATCGAGCGAGTCGTACCGACGACTTTTGGTTCGATCGACAGCGTGCGCATGGTGGGTGATGATCCCAACCGGCATTATGCATACGAGGCGCACAGAGGTCCCTTCACCACATTCGTTCGCGACGGGCAGGTACACCTGCGCGCAACGCTATCCTACGCCGCGAAGGGATTCTTCAAACCGCGCTTCGGTCCGACAGTTGGCGCAGGCTGCGGCGGCGACAGTCCCGCAGACCGACCGCGCGTCGTCGTCGAGCTGGTCACTCCGCTCCAGCTGACGCCGGACTGGCACCTCGCGTCGCACGCGCGAATCGTCACGCTCGCCGCTGCATCCACAAACGACCGCGATCGCTGCACGGTCAGCATCATCCATTACGATGTCACCGGGCGCGTGATCGAAGCCGCGCGTTCCGCACTGGAGAGCCAGCTCCCGAACATCGATCGCAAGATCGAACACGTGGACCTCACGGACCATTTCAAGGAATGGTGGGAACTTCTCAACCGCCCCATCCGCCTCGCAGACAATGTATGGCTCATGCTCGATCCGGAGTTGCTGCGCATGGGAGCGGTCAACGGGTCGGGCGGCAATCTGATAGTGGATGCGGGCCTCGACGCGAGACCACGAATCATCGCCGGCCCGGAGCCAGGCCCAACCACCACGCCGCTGCCACCCCTCGGCCGCGATACCATTGGCAACGGCTTCCACATCGTGCTCGGATCGACCATCGAGTATCCCACGGCCTCGCGGACAATCACGGACGCGCTCGCGGGAAAATCCATTACGGAAGCAGGCCGGACGGTGACAATCCGCTCCGCCAACGTTTCGCCGCTGCCGCACGGGCAGCTGTCACTCGCGATGACGTTCACCGGCGACGCGAACGGAACACTGGTCTTCGTGGGCACCCCACAGTACGACCGCAAGGCCGGCGAGCTTTCGGTTCCAAATCTCGATTACGATCTGACGACCGACAGCCAGCTCATCTCCGCCTATGCATGGCTCAAGACCGACGCGCTTCGATCGCTCTTCCGCGACAAGGCGCGCATCCCCGTCAAGCCGCTGCTCGAGCGCGGCAGGGAACTCCTGAATGATGGTCTCAACCGCAAGATCGGCGATGCCGTGACGCTCTCCGCGCAGGTGGACTCCGTTGACGTGGCGGGGATCTTCGTAACGGCCCCCGGAGTCGTCGTTCGCGCGGTCGCGACCGGCGACGCAGGCGTGCAGGTCAGGCAACGCCCCTGAGTCTACCGCGAGGCCTGGAGTCGCCGGTTGGTCCCATGGAACGGAAGTTGACTGTGTAAGCTGGCAGCTGCGCCTACTTCGCGAACTTCTTCCGAGCCCGTCCAGTTGGCAGATACTCTAATTCGCTCAGAGCACCATCACTCGAGACTCGTCGTCGGCGGCTACGACGTTCTTATCCTCGCACGAAAGACCCTCTCCGAGCTGTTTGAGGACAACCTCCTGGGTCTGAGTGCCGCGGCCGCGTACAGCTTTTTCTTCGGTCTGTTTCCGACGTTTCTTCTAGCAGCCCCAGTCCTGAGCATCCTGGGCGACAAGCAGCATCTGTTCGGCCGCCTGCTCGACTGGATGGCTCCCGTGCTGCCACCGTCTGCGATCGCGCTCGTTGAGAGTGTCCTGAAGGACGTGATCTTTTCGCCGGGTGCGCCCGGCTTGATCTCACTCGGAGCGCTGCTGGCATTGTTCGCCGGCGCCAACATGTTCAACACCCTCGCCGGCGCGCTGAATGCTGCGTACGAGGTACACGAATCGCGACCGTGGTGGCGTGTCACACTGCTTTCAATCGGGGCCGCAATCGGTTTCGCCGTCACGATCGGGCTCGCGGTGGCGATGGTCATGGGCGGCGGAGACCTCGTGAGGTGGGTCGCCGGCACGCTGCAGCTGGACGCCGCGTCGGAAGCGCTAACCGCGGTCGCGCAGTACATACTGATACTGCTGCTCATGACCGGGAGCGTGTGGTGCATTTACATGCTCCTGCCCGACGTTCACGCGCAGAACAAGCTGCAGACGCTTGTCGGCGCCGGCGTTGCCACGGCGCTTTGGGTCATCGTAACTCTGCTCTTCCGCGCGTACGTGATTCATTTCGGCGCGTACAACCGCACATACGGCACCGTCGGAGCGGTCATAATACTGCTCAGCTGGATGTACCTGTCCATGCTCGCCGTGTTGTTGGGAGGCGAGCTGAACTCTGAGCTGCGCCGCGGTACTGGGACCGCGGCGCTTAAGGCTCAGGGGTTAGTCGCGGGAACGGGTGCCGGCGGTCGCGTCGTCACTCACGGCGGAGTCCCGAACCCTAGCTGCGAGCTGGGTTAACGCCCTGGCGGCCCCCGAATCAGGCTCCGACACAACGATCGGCCGGCCGGAATCGCCGCCCTCGAGCACTCGCGGATACAACGGAATCTCCGCGAGCAGCGGAAGACTGAGCGAATCAGCCAGCTTTTTCCCACCACCCGAGCCGAAAAGTGCCGTCGGCTTGCCACAGTGCGGACACTCGAAGTACGACATGTTCTCGACCACGCCGATGATCGGCACACCAACTCGTTCGAACATCTTGGCGCCGCGAAGCGCGTCGCCGGTCGAAACGTCCTGCGGAGTCGTAACGATCAGCGCGCCGTGTACATGCGTTGCCTGCACGAGCGATAGCTGTGCGTCACCCGTCCCCGGTGGCATGTCAACGATCAGGTAGTCCAGTTTCCCCCACGCCACATCGCGCAGGAATTGATTGATCACCTTCATGATGATCGGCCCGCGCCAGATTGCGGGTTGGTCGGGCGCCACGAGGAATCCCAGCGACACCACCCGCACGCCGAATGCCTCGTGCGGTACCATTCGATCCTGATTGTCGAGACGCGGCGGTCCATCCAGCCCCAGCATGCGGGGCACGTTCGGTCCGTAGATGTCGGCGTCCATTATGCCCACTCGAGCGCCGGACTGCGCGAGCGCCACCGCCAGGTTCACTGCAACCGTGGATTTGCCCACGCCACCCTTGCCGCTCGAAACGGCTATGATCCGACCCAGATCCGGAAAGGCGACCGGCGTCGGAGGCGCAACGGTCTTGGGGGTGGGCGACGGCGGCTGGTCCATTACCGGAAGCGCTCGGCTCCGGGTTGTCTCTTCTGTCATACCCAAATGTAAGGACGCTCACCCCGCATCTGGGCCGCCCGGCAACTGGCCGTCATCGCGGTGTCCGGCCCAGACCGCGCCGCCGTCGACTACCCGCGGCCTTCCACTTGACGCTGTTGAAGTCCGATATATCTTGTAGGCAGCGATATATCGGACGATATATCGAACTATATCTTTAGAGGTAGTCTCAGATGCCTGGATTCGATTGCGGCGCGGGCTGGATGCGCAGAGGAATGTGGAAGGGAAACTGGGGATTCGACGGCGCTCCATTCTGGGGCGGCGGTCCGTGGAGGCCACGCGGTGGCCCGCGCAGTGCGCGGGTGTTCGATCAGGGTGATCTCAAGTACGTGATTCTCCAGCTGCTGGTCGAGAAGCCACGTCATGGATACGAGATCATAAAGGCGATCGAGGAGCGCTTCGGTGGTGCGTATTCACCAAGCCCCGGCACCGTCTATCCCACGCTCACCATGCTCGAGGACATGGGCTACGCGCGCGTGACACCTGAGGAGGGCGGAAAGAAGGTGTACGAGATAACCGACGAGGGACGCAAGTACCTCGAAGAGAATCGCTCGGCTGTCGATGACATTTTCTCGCGCATTACCGAGTTCGCGCAGAGCATCTTCGGCGAGCCGATGATGCAGGTACACCGCGCGATGAAGGATGTAGGACGCGCAGTGTACGTGCAGAACGCCAAGCGCACCCCGGAGCAGCTCAAGCACATCAGTGACGTGCTGGAGCGCGCAGCCGCTGAGATCAGCACTATCGTCTAGCAGTCTCAAGCGGGTCACCGCTCGGCGGGCAGCGTGCGCGTGTAATCACGCGCTCGCTGCTCAGCGCTCGGGGCTCGTAATCCCGGCAGGCCCCAGATACGCGCGCGCTGCGTCTATCACGCGCCGCTGCACGTCGCCCAGGCCGCCCTCCACGAGCGCACCCGACGCTTTTACATGCCCTCCCCCGCCAAACTGGCCGGCGAATGCGTTCGCGTCCACTCCCCGCGTAGTGCGAAAGGATATCTTCACGCGGTTGTGGCCCAGATCGCGGAAGAAGATGGCCATGCGAGTACCGGCCACCGACCGCGCGTGCTCCGCAATCCCTTCAAGATCTTCGGGCCTGACGTCGTGCTTCTCCGTCGCTCCGGCCGGTACGGAGATCCATGTCAGGCCGTATGTCGCATCCACCTCCAGCGTGGCGAGTGCATCACGCAGCAACGTGAGCCGTCCTACGGGCATGGATGCGTAGATGCGCTGGTACATCTCCTCCGGCTCCACACCAACGGCGAGCAGCTGACCGGCCACGGCATGGCAGCGCGGGCTGGTGTTGCTGAAACGAAAGCCGCCGGTGTCCGTAACCATGGCTACGTATAGTGAGTTGGCAATCGCTGGCGTGATCTCGAAACCCAGCACCAGTGCCACGTCGTACACGAGCTCACCAGTCGCGCACGCACTCGTATCCGAGAGTATCTCGCTGCTCGGCGGATCTTCACCTGGCACGTGATGATCGATCACGAGCTTTGGAACGGACATCGCCCGAACCACCTCGGCGAGCTTGCCGAGTCTGCGCAGGTCCGCGATATCGAGCACGATCACCAGGTCGGCGGCGCGCATCACGTCGGCGCCGCCATCCGCCAGCTCGACCATGTTCACGTCGTCGCCGAGGAGGAAGCGGAACATCTCCGGCCAGGGCGTGGGATTGACGATCGAGACTGTCATGCCGCGCTGTTGCAGCATGCGCGCCAGCGCGGTCTCCGATCCGCAGCCGTCGCCGTCGGAGTTCATGTGGGTCGATAAAACTATCGAGCGTCTCGCGCGCAGTTCGCGCGCGAGACGCTCGATCGCCGCTCGGCGTTCAGCCGGGACGGCAAGCAGGTCACGCACCAATCTTGTCTGCGCGCCCGAGCTTCGAGTGGCTCTTTCCGTAAGTGAAGTAGATCACGAGTCCAAGCGCCATCCAGACAATCAGACGAATCCAGGTATCCAACGGGAGCGACGCCATGAGTGCGCCGCAGCTGAGAATGCCGAGAATTGGAACGAGCGGCACAAGCGGTGTTCGAAACGGCCGTTCGATGTTGGGCTGCTGATACCTGAGGACAATGATACCCGCTGAGACGATCACGAATGCCAGGAGAGTTCCTATCGACACTAGCTCGCCGAGGAGGCCGATCGGGAAGTACCCGGCAATTGCAGCGGCGGTGACGCCGGTGAGGATCGTCGTCACGTACGGAGTCTGGAAGCGCGGGTGAATCTTGCCAAAAACTGCAGGCAGGAGTCCGTCACGAGCCATCGAGAAGAAGATACGCGGCTGGCCCATGAGCATCACGAGCACCACCGACGCGAGTCCCGCGATGGCGCCGATGTTGACTATCGGACGCATCCACGCGAGCGCCGGACCCGCCGCTGCGATAGCGACGAAAACCGGATGCGGAACGTCGAGCGTCTTGTAGTTCGCGAGACCCGTCATCACGAGCGCCATCAGGATGTAGAGTACCGTGCATATCGCAAGCGATGCGAGAATTCCGATCGGCATGTCCCGCTGCGGATTCTTCGCTTCCTGCGCTGCAGTCGATACGGCGTCGAATCCTATGTACGAGAAGAACACGACACCCGCCGCGCGTGCTACGCCACTCCACCCGTACGATCCGAATGAGCCGGTATTTTCGGGAATGAACGGATGCCAGTTCGCCTTGTTCACATAGGCAAAGCCGAAACCGATGACCAGGAGCACGATCGCGACCTTCACGAGGACGATGACGTTATTAAAGTTCGCCGACTCCTTGATACCGACCACGAGCAGCGCCGTCATGAGCAGCGTGAGTACGATTGCCGGAACGTTGATCACGCCCTGCACCGCCGTCAGACCGGGAGCGCAGGTCGCCAGCGTATCGCTCACAATTAGGTTGGTCGTCGGAGAGATGCAGAGCGTGGACTGGACCAGATGGTGTGTCCCCACAACTCGCAGCGGGGCCTGCGCATACTGATACGGGATGTGCAACCCGATCTCGTTCATGAAGGCCGTGAAATATCCGCTCCAGCCGACGGCGACTGTCGACGCGCCGAAAAGATATTCCAGAATTAGATCCCAGCCGATGATCCACGCGATGAACTCGCCCAGGGTCGCATAGCCGTAGGTGTAGGCACTTCCGGCGATCGGTATCATCGCCGCGAACTCCGCATAGCAGAGTCCCGCGAAAAGACACCCGATTCCGGCAAGGATGAAGGAGTAGACCACCGCCGGTCCCGCGTGCTGCGCGGCAGCGGTGCCCGTCAGCACGAAGATTCCGGCTCCGATGATGGCGCCGATTCCCAGCGTCGTCAGGTTGAGCGCCGTGAGCGCTCGTCGCAGCGTGCGCTCCTCGCCTTCCCCGCTCGCTTCTGCCTGCAGTAACGCGATACTCTTCCGCGACCCAAGTCCCATGTAGATCCTCGACGAGTTCCCGCATCCGGGTCACCGCACGCGAACAGACGCGGCGGCACCCCGGACTGTGTGTGACAATCCAGCGCCGTCAACTTCCAACCTCTAACTACGAAGCAACTTTGAACCGCGTTGGCGACCCCGGATCGGCGGCCGTCACAACGCCTCTCGCTCAGTCACACCGAGTAGTTCGGTGCCTCTCTGGTTATCACTACGTCGTGCGGGTGCGATTCGCGCAATCCCGCTGCGGTGATGCGAACAAATTCGGTCATGGTCCGGAGTTCGTCAATAGTCCCGGAGCCAGCGTAGCCCATTCCGGCACGCAGACCTCCCACCATCTGAAACAATACGTCCGCCGCAGGCCCCTTGTACGGCACCCGACCCTCGATCCCCTCCGGCACCAGTTTCTTCGCGGACATCTCGCCTTCCTGAAAGTACCGATCGGCACTTCCGTCCTGCATCGCGGATAGACTCCCCATCCCGCGGATCATCTTGAAGCGCCGCCCTTCCATGAGAATGGACTCGCCGGGACTTTCTTCCGTTCCGGCCAGCATGGAGCCCATCATCACGCTCGATGCGCCCGCGGCAAGGGCCTTCACGATGTCGCCGGAATACTTGATACCGCCGTCGGCGATTATCGGCACGTCGCCTGCACCGTCCACGGCGTCGAGAATGGCGGTCAGCTGCGGAACGCCGATCCCGGTCACCACACGAGTCGTGCATATCGACCCGGGACCTACGCCCACCTTGATCGCGTCCACACCGCGCTCCGCCAGTGCCCGAGCACCAGCCCTCGTTGCGATGTTCCCCGCGACAAGCTCAACATCGGGATAGCGCTCGCGCACATCGGACGTCGCCTTCAGAACGCCATCAGAGTGGCCGTGCGCCGTGTCGATTATCAGTACGTCGACACCCGCATCCACCAGTGCGCGCGCGCGCCCTTCGTAACCCGTCGCTCCGATCGCCGCAGCGACTCTCAATCGGCCGTGCTGGTCCTTGTTCGCATTGGGGAACTCGCGACGCTTGTGAATGTCCTTGACGGTGATCAGGCCCCGCAGGTTGCCGTCACCGTCCACGACCGGGAGCTTCTCGATCCGATGCTCGCCCAGTATCTGCTCCGCTTCGTCCAGCGTAGTTCCAACCGGCGCGGTGACCAGGTTCTTCTTCGTCATCGCGTCCATCAGCGGGCGATCCAGGTTGGATTCGAACTGCAGATCCCTGTTGGTAATGATCCCGACTAGTCGTCCGCCGTCCACAATCGGCACGCCGGAGATCTTGAAGCGATTCATCAATGCCACGGCTTCCCGCAGCGATGCCGCCGGTGACAGCGTGATAGGATCGAGGATCATTCCGCTCTCGGAGCGCTTGACCCGATCCACCTCCGCCGCCTGACGATCGATCGACATGTTCTTGTGGATGACTCCAATGCCGCCAGCACGGGCCATCACGATTGCCATCTCGGATTCCGTGACCGTGTCCATCGCGGCAGACACGAGTGGAACGTTCAGCGTGATCCGTCGCGTGAATCGCGACGATGTCACTACGTCACGCGGGTGAACCAGCGAGTGCGCCGGCAGCAGAAGCACGTCGTCGAACGTGAGCGCAGGCTCGGACCGGATTCGGGAGTAGCCGCTCGCGAGCTGCTCTTCATGCTTATTGGACAAAGGCCCGCCGCCGGTGCCAACCGGTGCAGCGGGCCTGGAATTTTGCGATGGGTGTGTCGCCATGGACCAATGTATCACACTCGCCCGATCGTTCGCAAACGACGCCGTACTCGTCGCGGCAGAAAGAACGCCGCCGCCGCCAGCACTCGCTCAAGATTTAGGTCGTCAAGATCTTCCGGATCGCCCATCCAGTGCTCCAGCATGACCTCCGGCCCCGCGCTCTTCATGAGCTGCCTCAGCGCCAGCACCAACACGAACACGTCGTCCACTTCCCCGATCAGAGGAATGAAGTCCGGGAACACGTCTTCCGGAATCATCACGTACGCCACGGCCCCGCCAACGAGCAGCTTGTCCAGCAGCTCGACTCGTGGGTCAGTCATTAGCCCGTACAGAAGCCGAATAAAATTCGGCAGTTCCTTGACTGCACCCATCACAGTCCGCTTCCTGCCCGCTACCGGCTGGCTAGCTCTTGGCCTGGGCTTCGGCTTCTGCTTCGATCTCGGAGTTGTCGTTTCCATTGGATGCGTAATCGATGCGAGACCTGTGCCGCTCCCCGTTCTCTGGAGCGATCCGATATCGCTAGTAGATGTAAACCGGCGTTCCTACGGGCACCATCGGATACAGCTTCTCCACATCCGCGTTGAACATTCTCACGCAGCCGTGACTCACCGACTGGCCGATCGAGCTCGGCACGTCCGTGCCGTGAATTCCGTACCCGTCCCCAAGATCGAGCCGTCGCGTCCCCAGAGTGCCGAGGTAACGCCGCTGCGTCGTACCAAAGGGCGGGACGATGAGATTTCCGTTCGCCACTAGTTCGTGCCCTTCTTGGGGCGCGGGCGCCGGCGTGCCATCAGGTTCGACGACGTCGGTACCCTGCACGGTATAACCGGCGTACGACTGGCCCCGCTCGAGGCGCACGAGACCCAGGCCGCGCCTTCGCGCCTGTTCCACATAATGCCAGTCCGGTGGAACCCACGCCGGCGCGGAATCCTTGGACTGCACCACGAGCCGTCCCCGCGGTGTCTCGAAGCGCCAGTGCTGCCCGCTGGCCGCGCCGACAAGTTCCTTGCCGCTTGCAGTCGCGACCGGCGCAGTGAACAGCACGCTATCACCCTGTTTGTACCAGAGCCGATGGTCGGCGATGCTAATGACAAGGTAGGGCGCGTTGGGCCCGTTCGCGGTAGCCTCCACCAGCTTGCGCATGCTGTCCGTCTCCGTCCCCGCCTGCGCCTGAAGGTTGTTGAGGACATCGAGGTTGTCGTTGAACACCATTCGATTCACGTCGCGCTCGAATCGAAGCTCCGCGGTGTCCTGCAACAGCTTCACGCTCAACAGGATCGCCAGGATGATACCGATGATCAATGCCCACGCGATCGCCTGGCCGTGTTTGAAGAATCTCAGCATCAGTAGAAGTACACCGTCATGCCAGCGCTCACGTTCGGGAGGATCGCCTTGAGGTCCGCGGGGTTGACGCGCACGTTGCCTGCCGTCACGGCGTCCGTATCGGCGCCGGCGTAAATACGCGCGTCGCCATTCAATACCAACGCGGGCGAGGCGCCATCCACTACTTGCTGTATGGTTCGCTGTCCCCGCGGGAGTGTCGCCACGGTCGTGTCACCCTGCGCAGCCTTGAATCCAGGCACCTTCGCGGGGGAGAGTGCGACACGCATCACCCGTAGCAGCGCGCCGTCGCGCTCGAGATACATGACGCCACTGTCCACGGCAATCGAGAGATGCAGTCGAGGATCGAAGTGAGCCTGTCGCTTCGCGAGTTCGATCGCGAGCTGCACCTTGTCGTGCTCGGACTCCACTGCAAAATCGCTCTTCTTTCGCTCCGCATCCGTCATCCGCGCGCGCAGCGACGCAGTCTCCACCGAGTACGCATATCGGCGGTAGAAGAGCCACATGTCACCAGCGAGCAACAAAAGGAAGACGACCGAGATGATTTTGAGAAAGGTCGGATAGGCTTCCCTGAAGCCGCTCCATCCTTCGCGCCGCCGGTCGCTTCCGCGTGCCGTGCCGCGCCTGTCATTGTTGTCCTGTGGATCGGTCATCTATTGCGGCGAAGGGTCTGAATGTCGAGGATCGGGACTCCCACGGGGTCGCTCCGTCCATCGCGCACACGCGCGGTGACTGTGATCTTCGAGAGCGGCTTCAACGCACGAACGGTGCCCATGAGTGATGGCGGTACCACGAGGTACAATAGCGCATTTTCCGAGTTGGGGCCGCGGGCAAGGATGTAGGGCTCCTCATCGGCGAGCCCATGCCGCAGCGGATCCGCGCTCTGCAGCGCCAGATACTCAACCGTCCATACAACCATCTTTCCGCGCGCCGCGGCCGGATCCACCCGTAGGTCCGCGGCGCTCAGATTCGCACGGTAGGTCGTGTCAGCCGGTACCAGCACGGAATCGGGCACCCATCCATCGATCCTTATCCGCGTCCAGCCGCGATCTCGCGCAAGCACTTCGACGTTTGCGGATTTTCGCAGCCCCCCGATCGTGCCGGCGCTCGGCGCGGTCCGCAATGGTACGTCGGTCGTGACGTTGTACGACTCGTCCGGCGCCGCTGCCGGACTGGCGGCCGCAGCCGGCTTCTGAGCTATTGCTGCCCCGGGAAGCAACATCAAAACCCCTGTCACGGACAACCCGAGGGCGGAACGCCACAACCGGCGAAGCAAATCATGTCGCTGAATTCTCGATAGACTACAAATTGGGTGCAGGTGACGCATGCTGATGGGTGGCGTAGATTTGACGTATTCCCTGTTACTTCTCTTACCCGCAATGAGCCAACATGGCAATCTCCGGCGGCCCCGGTAAGTCCGAGAGCGCGCCAGCGCCTGTGGCGCTCATAGTCCTCGATGGGTGGGGCTACCGACAGCAGCGCGAGGGTAATGCCATTGCGCTCGCCCGTACTCCGACCTGGGACGCGCTCTGGAAGCTTCGTTCGCGATCACTGCTGGAAGCGTCCGGCCTACGCGTGGGACTGCCCGCTGGCCAGATGGGTAACAGCGAAGTGGGCCACCTCAATCTCGGTGCCGGGCGTGTCGTGATGCAGGACCTCGTTCGCATCTCCGCTGCAATCGCCGATGGATCCTTCGACCGCAATCCGGCGCTCGTCGCCGCCTGCGAGAGCGCCAGAACCGGCGGCACTCTGCACGTCATGGGACTGCTCGGAGGCGGCGGTGTCCACGCCATCGACGCACATCTCTATGCTGTCATCGATATGGCGGAAAAGCTGCGCGTGCCTCGCGTCGCCCTTCACCTGCTCACCGACGGGCGCGATACACTTCCGCAGTCCGCCCTCGGATACCTGCAACAGCTGCTTGCCTACGTGCGCGGACGCGCCGTCGTCGCGAGTATCGGCGGACGCTACTACGGAATGGATCGTGACTGCCGCTGGCAGCGGACCGAGTTGTTCTACCGCGCAGCGGTGGACGGCACCGGTCCCACGAGCACTGACGCGCTTCTCGCGATCCGGCAGGCATACGACGCTGGAATCACCGACGAGTTCATGCTCCCGGTCACCATCACGGATGACGGACGACCGATAGCATCCATGCACGATGGGGACGCGGTGATCTGCTTCAACTATCGGTCCGATCGCATGCGCCAGATCGTCCGTTCGATGATCGACCCGGCGTTCGACGCCTTCGACGTTTCCGCCTGGCCTTCGCTCACCGTCACCACGCTTACGCAATACGATGCGACCTTTTCGGTTAGCGTGGCCTTCGCTCCGTTATCGATGTCGCGAATCGTCGCGGAGGTCATCTCCGAAGCTGGCCGGACGATGCTCAAGACCGCCGAAACGGAGAAGTATCCGCACGTCACGTACTTCTTCAACGGCGGACTCGAGCCGCCGTATCCGGGCGAGGAGCGACGCCTCGTTCCCAGCCAGAAGGTCGCGACGTACGACCTTGCACCCGAGATGAGCGCTCGAGGCATAGCCGATGTCCTGTGCCGCTCGCTCGACGCCCGGGAGCACGACTTCACGCTCTGCAACTTCGCCAATGCGGACATGGTCGGGCATACGGGCTCCGTTCCGGCTACGATCACGGCGGTCGAGACTGTCGACGCCTGCCTGACCAGAATCGTGGACAGCGCGCGTCGCTCCGGCACCCGGCTCATCATCACAGCCGACCACGGCAACGCGGAAATGATGATCGACCCCGCATCAGGCGGCCCGCACACGGCCCACACGAGCAACCCGGTGCCGATAGTCTTCATGGATCCGCAGGACCGTGAGCCCGCCCTCCGCGACGGCGGCGCCCTCTGCGATGTCGGTCCCACGGTATTGGGGATGATGGGCATCGCTCAGCCACCCGAGATGACGGGCGTGGACCTTTTCGGCCTCTGACCATCACGCCTACTAGAATTACGTACATGTCAAAGTCAATTCGCGCCCTTTTCCTTACCGCCATTGCTGGCGCGGCCGCCCTGGCCATGGCTCCATCCGCCCTGCACGCACAGGTCGTCGTCGGCCATCTCCCGGAAAACAGCCCGTATCGTGACATCGCGGCGACGCAGCGAATCACCCTCTTCGCCGGCTACTTCAAGGCCGAACAGACCGCTACGGACGCAAGCCCGCAGAGCGGTCCGGCTTTTGGCTTTCGCTACGACATACCCGTCGCTGGTCCCGCTGACTTCTTCGTCAGGCTCCAGGGCGTCAACTCCTATCGCAACGCCTACGACCCCACCCAGCCCAACGCTTCGCGGCCTCTCGGACGACAGAACCTCAAGCTCTACGCCGCGGATCTGGGGTTCGATCTGAACCTCACCGGGCGCAAAACCTGGCACGGACTCGTTCCCGTGGTAGGATTCGGCCTGGGACTGGTCAGCGCTCCTGGAACGACGCCCAAGGACCCGTACACGTTCGGGACCCAGTTCTCCTTCTCGGCGGACGCGGGACTGCGAATCGTTCCTTCCAGGTCAATCGAGATCCGGCTGGATGCATCGCCGGTCTTCTATCAGAATCACTATCCGTCCGCGTACTACGCGGCGCCCAGCGGCAGCACGCCGCTCCTCGTGGCGTCGACGGCCAAGAGCGGCTTTCAGCGCGCGATAAGTTACACTGCCGGATTGTCGTTCGCCGTTTTCCGGTAGCCGCTCGGCATCCCCCTTGCACGGTGGGCACACAGGAGGCTCATCATGCAACGCGACTACGAAGACATATTCGATACCGAAGACCTGGATCCGGACGAGCTGCGGCGGCTCGTCCGCGAAACTCTTCGCGACAACCGCTCCATAGATCCGCTGGACATCAATGTCCACGTTCGTAAGGACAGGGTGATTCTTACGGGACGCGTAGGCACCGACGCCGAGAAGCGCATCGCAGAACGGGTCGTCGGCGATCGTATCGGGCTCACGAACGTTGAGAGCCAGCTCGTTGTGGACCCGCTGCGCCGCGCGCAAAGCCCCGAAGCGGCGGACGAGAGCGTAAACGACGAGGAGCGCCACGAAGGACTCCTGCTCGGCGGTGCCCCGCGAGATCGCGCCGACAGCACCGAGCATCTCTCTGCCCACGCCGAGGACGAGCTTTTCGGCACCGTGGACCGCACGGAAGCCATTGAGGACGGTATCCCCTGGATCCCCCCCGAAAGCCCCACCCCTGAAGGAACCGGTGAGGCCGCCTTCCCACCGCGCGACGCGGAACTCGATTCGTTTTAATGCCGCCAGGGATGCAGATTTGATGTTGTATGCCTACCTGCTCCCTCACTCGCCGCGTGAAATTCGCCGCGGCTCACAGATACCGTCGTCCCGAATGGGACGACGCCCGTAACCAGGCCACGTTCGGCGCGTGCGCATGGCCCAGCTTCCACGGCCACAGCTACGTCTGTGACGTCACCGTCGCTGGTGATATCGATCCCCTCACGGGCTTCGTCGTGGACCTGGGCAGACTGGACACGATACTCCGCCGTGAAGTCGTCGAACGATTCGATCACCGCAACATCAATCTCGACGTGGCGGAGTTCGCTGATGGCCTGCTCGTACCATCGGGCGAGAATCTCGCACGATTCATATTCCAGCGCATGCAGCACGATCTCGCTTCAGACGCGCGAGTGGTGTCCGTAACCATCGCGGAGGACGACACCCTGTCGGCGACTTATGCAGCTGATTGACACTTCCCGCGCGCGGGCCCTGCTCGCCGCATGCGCGGTAACCATCGGGTGCGCGCCAGTCGCGCCACGAGTCGGAGCGATCCCGGCTCGTCCCCACGGACGCGAGGCGCTGGGGGCGCGAATAAATGCCCTGATCGACGTGCCCGCGTTCCGCACGGCCGAATGGGCGATACTCGCCATCGATCCGGGCACGGGCGACACGATGTACGCGCACAATTCCGCGCTGTTGATGGTCCCGGCGTCGAACATGAAGATCATCACGTCGTCCATCGCGCTCTCCCAGCTCGGGCCGAATTTCCGGTTCACCACCACCTTCGCAGCGCACGGCAGGATCGCGGGCGGTGTGCTGGACGGCGATCTCGTGGTCACCGGGCGCGGCGACCCGACTCTCAGCGACCGTATGCGAGGCAGTGCCCGCGCGGCTATGGATTCGCTGGCTGATTCGCTTGTGGTAAGGGGAATCAGATCGATCACGGGTCACATCTATTCGGGCGCCGACAACTTTCCGGGACCGCACGTCGGTGAGGGTTGGGACTGGGACGATCTCACCACTTCGGACGGAGCAGGGGTCGACGAGCTGCTCTTCAACGAGGGTATGTCGCGAGTGGTCGTTGTGTACGGGTCAGCGAATGACAGCACCGTCAAGTCTGCGCCCGCAAACGATCCGACCCAGGATTATCTCAGGGAGCTCGAGCGAGCGCTCCAGTCGCGCGGCGTTCGCACCGCGCTCGGAGTGGGTGAGAGCGTCGTGCCGAACGATGGCACGTCGCTCGACACGATATTCGTCTCCCACTCGCGCCCACTTCGCGAGATCCTGCCATTCTTTCTCAAGCCATCGCAAAACCAGATGGGCGAGGTGTTCATGCGCACCATCGGGCTCGAGCGCACCGGCGTCGGCACACCCGACAGCGGTATCGCCGTTGCGAAGCGCCAGCTCACTGCCTGGGGGATACCGCGCGACGGCTACGAGCTGCACGACGGGAGCGGCATGGCGCGCGCAGATCTCATATCTCCGGAGACGATCGTTCGCATCCTCCAGCGCATGACCGAGAGGCCCGATTTCGATGTCTTCTACAACGCGCTTCCCATCGCCGCTGTGGACGGAACAATCGGAAGACGAATGGCGAATACGCCGGCGGCGAACAATGTGCGTGCAAAGACCGGGTCGTTGCACTGGGTTCGATCGCTCTCCGGCTATGTCACCGACGCCGACGGGCGACGTCTTATCTTCAGCATTCTCGCCAACAAGTGGACGACTCCGGCCAGCAGTGTCACTACGACCGCCGATTCGATAGCCGCTGCTCTGGCATCCTATCGACAGTGACGCGAAGCGGCCTCCACCCCGCAGAAGTCGCTGGGATCATCCTCGCGTCGGTTGCGCCCACGCCGGTCGAGCACGTTCCGCTGATGGCCGCACTTGGCGCCGTGCTCGCGCACGAGATTGTCGCTCCGCTGAGCGTACCGCCGTGGCGCAGCGCCTCGATGGATGGTTACGCGGTGCGGGCATCCGATATCGGCTCTGTGCCGTGCAGGCTGCGCGTCACCGGCGAGACACCGGCCGGCGCTGATCGAGCCGCGCCGCTCGGGCCTGAAGAAGCAGTGAAGATCATGACTGGCGCACCGGTACCGGAAGGCGCGGATACCGTCATTCGCATTGAAGACACCGAACCCGGTACGGAATCCGTCGACATCCACCGGGATCGTGATCGCGGCCGCAACGTTCGCCCGCTGGGCGAGGACTTTCGCGCTGGCGTCGTGCTGCTCCCCGCGCGGTCCCGGATCACTCCCGCGGCAATCGGCGTGCTCGCCTCTGCGGGTATTTCGTCAGTCGCCATCCATCGCCCTCCCACCGTCTCGCTCGTGGCGTCCGGCGACGAGCTGGTTCGCATTGATGGTTTCCAGCAGGTCCTCGACGGAAAGCGAATCGTCTCGTCCAACAGCTACTCGCTGCCTGCGATGGTACGCGATGCCGGCGGACTCCCGCGTGACGGTGGGATCACGGTCGATGATCCTGTCGCTCTGCGGAACGCGATCGACGGTGCCATGGCCTGCGACATTCTCATTACCTCGGGAGGCGTCTCGGTTGGTGAGCGCGATTTCACCCGGACCGTAATGGCCGACATGGGTGCCGACATCAAGTTCTGGCGCGCACGAATACGACCGGGTGGCCCCATCGTCTTCGCCACACTGGATGGACGGCCCTGGATTGGCCTGCCCGGCAATCCTGTCTCTGCGCTCGTCACCTTCGAGCTGTTCGTTCGACCCGCGATACTAAGAATGCTCGGTGCGACTCACGTCTTTCCCCCAACTTTTCCGGTAACCATCGACGAGCCTGTCGCGGTGAGTGGCGATCTCACGCACTATCTTCGCGCAATCGTTACCACGACCGCGAATGGAATGCACGCGCGACTCACCGGCACGCAGAGTTCCGCTGCACTCACGTCGATGATGCGCGCAAACGCGCTTCTGATCGTTCCGGAGGGCCGCAAGGAGTACGACGCGGGCACTCGGCTTCGCGCGATTCCGCTCGGAACCGTGCCGGCGAGGTCCGACACCTTCCCCGCGTGAAACCTCTCAAAGGGGCACGACTCGTCGCCAGTCTCGAGCGTCGGTTCATGACGGTGAACGACGACGTGCGAGTCGGTGACCGCGACGTCAATGTCCTGCGCCCCCGAAGCGCGGAAGACCTTATCAGCGACAGCGACTTCGAACGCGACGAGAGACTGCCGTACTGGGCCGAGTTGTGGCCGTCATCTACGGTGCTCGCGAATTTCATCGTCGCTGACGCGCGCCCCAAAGGACCCTTGATCGAGCTTGGCGCGGGAGTCGGGCTCGTGAGCATCGCCGCCGCGATCGCCGGATACGATGTGACCGCTACGGACTACTACGAGGACGCGCTCGCTTTCGCGCGCGCCAACTCGTACCGTAATCTGGGTTACGAGGTTGCGACCTCGCTGCTCGACTGGCGGTCGGTACCCGACGCAATCCCGCGCTTCGATACGGTGCTGGCATCCGACGTCCTCTACGAATCCCGCTACGCGCCACTCGTCGCAGGCGTCATCGAGCGGCTGTTGTCTTCGCGAGGCACTGCCTACGTGGCCGATCCAGGACGGGTAGCGACCAGTGCATTTGTCGATGCCTGTGGGGAGCTGCAACTTGATGTAACGGCCCGGGCCAACCGCCCCTATCAGGCCGGCACGATACGGCAAAACATCACAGTGTACGAAGTTACGCGCGTCTGACCGCTTTTCAGAAGGCCGGAACCGGCATCCGCGTCAGACGAGTCGCTGCGCAATCACTTCCGAGATGTCGTACACCGGTACGTCGGATGCCTGTGCCTTGACTCCGTCGCCTATCATCGTCATGCAGAACGGGCAGGCCACAGCAAGGACATCGGCACCGGTCGCGAGCAGTTCCTCGGTCCGTTCGATGTTGATTCGTTTCCCAACGCTCTCTTCCATCCACATTCGCCCGCCACCGGCTCCGCAACAAAGTCCCCGGCTCTTCGTGCGCGCCGGTTCGGCAATTGTCACCAGGGGCAGCGCACGCCTGAGCGTCTCGCGCGGCGCCTCGTACACGTCGTTGTAGCGGCCCAGGTAGCAGGAATCATGGTACGCGACGGTCAGTTGCCGCCCCTCGCCGTTCAGCGGCAAGCGGTCAGCTTCCAGCAGCTTCTCGATGTAAGTCGAGTGATGGATCACTTCGTAATTGCCACCAAGCTGCGGATACTCGTTTCCGATCTGATGGAAGCAGTGCGGACAGTTGGTCACGATTGTCTCGACTCCGTACCGCTCCAGTGTCTCGATGTTGCCCTTCGCGAGCATCTGGTACAGGTATTCATTGCCCATCCGCCGCGCCGGATCACCGTTGCATTTCTCTTCCTGCCCCAGGATAGCAAACCGCACGTTCGCGGCCTTCAGCACGCGCGCGAACGCGACCGCGATCTTCTTCGCGCGATCGTCGAATGAGCCCATGCAGCCAACCCAGAACAGTACTTCGGGACGCTCGCCCCGCTCCACCATTTCCGCCATGGTAGGAATGTCCAATCCCTCCGCCCACTTTGCGCGGTCACCTGGATCGAATGCCCACGGCGATCCATTCCGCTCAAGCGATTCGAACGCGGGCTGGATCTCTGCGGGGAATCTGGATTCCATAAGGACGAGATTTCGACGAAGCTCGTTGATGATGTCGAGCTGGTCGATCGAAACGGGACATTCCTGGACGCAGGCGCGACAGCTCGTGCACGCCCAGATCTCTTCTTCGGTGATGTAGTTGTCCAGCAGCGTGTTCTGGAGTGCCGCCGCCAGCGTCGGCTCTCCCGCATCCGCGCCCTCTCCCGCGGCAAGATGCGGATGCTCGAACTCCCCAAAGTCACCAGTCGCAAGCGGCGCGAGTTCCATGAGCCGCTGGCGCGTGTTTATCATGATCTTCCGCGGACTCAGCAGCTTGCCGGTGAGGTTTGCGGGACACACGGACGTGCACCGCCCGCACTCTGTGCACGAATAGCTGTCAAGCAGGTTCTTCCAGCCAAGTTGTGTCACATCCGACGCGCCAAAGTGTTCCACGTCCTCGGCTTCCAGATCCATGTAGCTCATCGCACCCTTCACACCGGGGCCGCTCGTGTTCGCGAGATACGTGTTCGGAAGCGACGTGAGCACGTGGAGGTGCTTGGAATAGGGCAGATAGTTCAGGAACGCGAGGATGAGCAACGCGTGGAACCACCAGCTCGTTTGGCGACCCGCCTCGAGCACTCCGACAGGAAGTCCGGCGAGCAGGTGAGAGAGCGCAAGCGACACCGGCTGGAAGATCGTCGCGGCTTCTGGATTGAGCGCGAACTCGAATCCGCCAAGAAAAACGAGGCTGATCATCAGCGCGGCGATCATCGAGAGGATGAAGATCGCGTCCCCGGAATGAACTTTGTCCCCTTGCAGGCGCTTGGGCTTCACCACGATTCGTCGGTAAAGCAGCATCGCCACCGCTGCGAGCACCAGCAGCGCGAATAGCTCCTGCGACAGCGTGTAGAACGAATACAGCGGCGCCGGTAGTATTCGTGCGTAGCTGAAACCTGTGAACAGCCCGCCGAGTATGATCTCCGCAGTGCCGATCGTAAGTACGACGAATCCCCAGAAGACCGATGCGTGCAGCGTTCCCGCGATGGGATCGCGCAGTATCTTGGCCTGCCCCAACCCGATAATCACGAGGTTTCGGATTCTCGTGATTGGATGGTCCGTTCTGTTTTCGGGCGTCCCGACCGTCAGCATGTAACGGATCAGGCGTTGCGCGTTGTACGAGAAGAACGACAACGCGAGAACCACAATCAGTATGAAAACAGCGTGTCCGCTGGTCATCGCGCGTGATCTCCAGTTACGTTCGGGCCGTTACATGTCACCCGCGAGCCTTGGCCTCCTTCACCGCGGCCGTAAGAGCGGGTACGATCTCGAAAAGATCACCGACCACGCCGTAGTCTGCAATCTTGAAGATTGGTGCTTCCCTGTCCTTGTTGATCGCGACGATGGTCTTCGACGTGCGCATTCCCGCCAGATGCTGAATCGCGCCCGAGATGCCGACTGCCACGTACAGCTGCGGGCTGACCAGCCGCCCCGTCTGCCCGATCTGATCGCTGTGGGGACGCCACCCTTCGTCGGTCACGACACGCGTCGCGCCGACCGCGGCATTGCCGAACGCGGCGGCGAGCTCCTCTATCAGATGGAAATTCTCCGGACCGCGCAGTCCTCTCCCGCCGCTTACTATCACGGGAGCCTCGCCAAGGTCGAGCTTGGTGCCGCCGCCCAGCTTCACTTCAGTCACGACCACGCGTGACGCGGCAGGATCGCCGATCATGTCCGCCTTCTGCACCGTACCCGCGTGCGGCTTCTCGACAGGGGTGAACATGTTCGCACGTATGGCTACTAGCGCCGGCGTCGCGGCGAGTCGCACGGTCGCGATAACCTTGCCGATGTTCACCGGATGCTGCACCACGACCGCATCTCCATCCAGCTCTATCTCGGTCACGTCGGTAACGAGCCCCACCCGGAGTTTCGCCGCCACACGTGGCGCAAGGTCACTGCCGAGTGCGGACGTCGGGAAGATCGCCACTCGATATTCCCCGCTCCGAATCTGCTCAGCGATGATTGGCGCGAGCGCCTCCGGATTGTAGCGCTCGAACGACGCATTCTCCGCCACGATAACCGAGTCGGCCCCGTAACTCGCGAGCTGCGTCGCCCGTGACGATATTCCGGCGGCGCCGGCGACAAATGCACGCACCTGGCCGCCAGTCGCGTCTGCCAGCGTCCGGGCAGCGGTAACCGCTTCCAGGCCGATCTTGCGCAACTCGCCGTTTCGAGTCTCCGCGAACGCGAATACGTTTGCCATTCTAGAGTACCTTCGCTTCGGTTTGTAACAGTCGAACCAGCTCCGGAACCGCCGCTGCACCCTCACCGATTATCCGGCCGGCGGCACGCTCGGCGGGAAGCGCCATCTGCGTCACGGCGACTGTCTGTTCACCAAGCTGCGCCGGCTTGACCTCGAGCGGCTTCTTCTTCGCCGCCATGATTCCCTTCAAGGCCGGATAGCGGGCGGTGTTGAGACCCTGGTCGACCGTCAGAACCGCCGGAAGCGGAAATTCGACGAACTCCTGACCGCCCTCGATTTCGCGTTTCGCCGATCCTCGCGCGCCGTCTATCTCGAGCTTCGAGATTCCGGTAACCGTCGGAAGGTCGAGCAGCTCACCAACCATTGCACCAACGACACCGTTCGAGGAGTCAGCAGACTGCTTCCCGAAAAGTATCAGATCGTAACCGCCGTCCTTCAACTCGGCAGCCAACGCCGTCGCTATCGCCAGGCCGTCGAACGGTATGCCCCCGCTCTTCAGCTCTATCCCGCGATCGGCGCCCATTGCAAGCGCCTTGCGAATCGTCTCCTGGACCGAGTCGGTGCCGAGTGAAACGATTACAACTTCGACGGAAGCGTCCTTATCCTTCAGCTGAAGCGCGGCTTCGACCGCCCACGAGTCGAAGTCGTTGATGTCGAACTTGAGACCTGTCTCGTCCACCGCATTACCGATGGCGGCGATCTTGAAGCGGACGTCCATGTCCGGGACGCGCTTGATGCACACGGCGATTTTCACCGCGGGTATTCTCCTGGGATGATTCGGTGGCGTGTCATGCTGGCGGTCAGGCCCCACTGGGACCTCACGTAATGTAACGGGGAATGCCATCGGCGGCGGATCCGCCGCCAGAGGGTGACAGGTTCCGGAATCGAGGGGCCCGGATCCGCTCCGCGATCAAGTGATTTTTGATCACCGTCGGATCGATGCTATGGAAATCGCCCGGAAGTCCCGCCGACACGTGCAGCACCTGTTTTGCGCGCGCCAGCACGACCGCGCTGCCGTTGCGCGAGCGAGCCGGCCCACTGAACAGGCCGGCTCTACTTCGTTGCAGTTGTAATCACGTCAAGTTCGCTCGCCGTTGTCTCCACTATTCGAAGGCAGCAAGCCCCGTCACCGCCTGGCCGACGATCAGCGTGTGTATGTCGTGCGTCCCCTCGTACGTGTACACGCTCTCGAGGTTCTCCATGTGCCGCATCGCGCCGTACTCGGAGAGAATACCATTACCGCCAAGCAGCCGCCGTGCCTCTCGGGCGATATCGCATGCCACGCTGACATTATTGCGCTTGGCGAGAGAAACCTGCTGCGGAGTGAGCTTCCCCGAATCCTTCAGCCTCCCGAGATGCAGCGCGAGAAGACGACCCTTTACGATTTCAGTGACCATCTCCGCAAGGCGCGCCTGCTGCAGCTGAAATCCCGCGATCGGCCGCCCGAACATGACCCGCGTTCCAGCGTACGCGAGCGCTTCCTCAAAGCAGTACATCGCGGCCCCGATTGCGCCCCATGCAATGCCATAGCGTGCCTGCGTCAGACACATCAACGGACTCTTGAGACCGCCGGTCCGCGGAAGCAGCGCATCCGCGGGGACATGCACGTCCTGAAGCGAAAGCGATGACGTGTCGGACGCCCGCAGCGACAGCTTTCCCTTCTGGTTCCTGGCGGAGAAACCGGGCGTCGATGTAGGAACCACGAATCCACGGATGGAATGACCATCGTCGTCACCATCCTCCGTCTTCGCCCAGATGATCGCGACGTGCGCGCTCGATCCGTTCGTAATCCACATCTTCGAGCCGTTGATCACCCAGCTTCCGTCCGCCTGCTCCCGAGCACGCGTAATCATTCCGGCCGGATTCGAACCGAAATCGGGCTCCGTCAGGCCAAAGCAGCCGATTGTCTCGCCTCGGGCCATCGATGGCAGCAGGCGACTCTTCTGTTCGTCCGTTCCGAACGCATACACAGGATACATGACGAGTGCGCCCTGAACCGAAGCGAACGAGCGTACGCCAGAGTCGCCCCGCTCAAGCTCCTGCATGATCAATCCGTACGCGACGTTGTTCAGCCCCGCGCAGCCGTACTCCTCAGGCAGATTGGCGCCTAGTACGCCAAGCTCCGCCATTCCGGCTATGAGCTCCTTCGGAAAATGCCCGTCCACATAGGCATCACCGATGATTGGAAGCACCCTGTCGTTGACAAAAGCGCGGACTGAGTCGCGTACGGCGCGCTCATCCTCGGTAAGCAGGGAGTCGATGTCGCAAAGATCGAGTGGGTTGGTCATGCCCTGAAAGATAGCGCCAACCCGGCCCCTTCTCCGCCATCCTCGGCGACATCAGCGCCCTGGGCGGTCAGCGCCCGTCCAGGAGCTCACCACCCGTGACGTGACGCTCCTCGCCAATGTCGGTCCTGCTGCCCGTCACCATCCCCCTGAGCACCTTGAACAGGACAACAGGACGCGGCTCGTTCACCACCAGATACTCGGCTGAGTCAGCCGACACCAGGATGAGCCCGATCCGGGGATCGTCCGGACCTCCGTCACGGTCGCCGCCCTCATCACCGAACCACGCTCGCCACGACGGGTCATACAGCTCCTTGATCCGCTTTCGGTCCCGGCTCACCCGCGCAGCGCCCGATACCGAGACCCACTCGCGAGTCCGGTCGCGATAGTATGACACGTTCACGTGCGGGTCGTTCGTCAGATCGTCAAGCTTGTGCGACTCGAGATCAGTCACAAACACCAGGTCCGCATCAGCGAACCGCTTCTGCGTCGCCATCGGCCTGCTCACAAGCGCGCCATCGCTGCGCCGCGTGGTGAGCATCGCGATCTCGATTCCGTCTATCAGCTTATAGAGATCGTCCAGTTTCTCGGCAGTCTTTGTCATTCCCCATCGTCTTGCACGGCGCGTGCCGCAAGGCGTGGACGGTTGGCCAGCGGTACCTTCGGAGCACGCGTGGCGCGGGCGCTTATCCCCACCGCCCGCGCCTTCGCCCGAAACGCCGCGCCATGATCGAGCGCGTAGCCATTTTCGTCCTGCCACTGATGCACCATCTCGTGCACCAGAGTGTGCAGCACGTCGCTCCACGGATCTCGCTCCACATGCCGCAACGAAATCGCAATTTCCGCCGGTTGCTTGCCACCGCAAACCATGTAGTGGCCAAGGCGGTGCTTCATCCGGCGCGAGATTCGCATGTTGATCGAAGCAAGCTCCTCACCGAACAGCGTCGCGTTGTATTGCGCGTGCGCGAGCTGCAGACGCGCGATGATCGCCGCCTCGTCATCTCGCTCACGCCGCGTCCTTCGCTTCCGTGGCGAAGCTATATGCGGTCGCGGCGGCGCGGGCCGCGCGATCTCCGCGCGATGCTCCGGCAACATCTCGAGCTCGAACAGCTCACACTGCATCCAGAGCTGACGCAGCCTGTCCAGCCGTAACGCGTCCTTCAGCGATCGAAGCAGCGCCGCGGTCCTGCTATGAACTCCCCTTCTCCGTCCCATAGGAATGTTACGACCGTGATGCTTTGAGGTTCTACCGTAATGACGTTGTATGACGACGGTCTGCCGCCCCTGGAACGGTTTGACACCGTTCCAGCAGTCGACACGACCACGCCCCGCCGAGGATGCTCGATGAAGTTCACTGCTTCCTGATGATCGTGCCCGCACAGAATGAGCTCCACGCCCATTTCCGCGAGCACGTTGAGGATCCGTGACGGGTGCTTGAGGCCGTATCGCTGCGATAGCTCACCCGCCACGGGATTGTGGTGCATCACCACTATCTTCGCCTCACCAACCGGAGCGTCCGCAAATCTGCTTCGAGCCACATCGATCTGATCTCGCGTCAGGTCGCCAATGATCGAGATGTCGCGCGGATTCAGCGTGAGCGTTCGTGCCGTCACGCCGTGCGCGGTGTTGAGACCCACGAAGTACGCGCCAGCCA
Organism: Gemmatimonadales bacterium; assembly: GCA_038205315.1. Taxonomy (GTDB): domain Bacteria; phylum Gemmatimonadota; class Gemmatimonadetes; order Gemmatimonadales; family Gemmatimonadaceae; genus Fen-1247. The sequence continues at coordinate 27,226 of JBBRBY010000022.1, forward strand.
CCTGCAACGTCGGCTCCAGATCGGCGGATATGTACTCGCGATAGTTCTGATACACCTTCGACTCATTCCCGATTCCGAGGGGAGCGAACCACCAGGCTGCATCGTGATTCCCCGGCACCGTGATCACCGGACACACCTTTCGGGCATCACGAAGAAAGACCGCCGCACGCTGAAACTCGCCCGCGCGAGCGCGCTGCGAAAAATCGCCGGATGCAGCGACGACATCGAACGACTGCTTGCTTATCGCATGTTCGATCGCCTCGATCTGCTCAAGCACCGCTGGCCGGCCGAAATGCAGATCGGAAACGTGAAGTATCCTCGTCATCCTGCTTGCCACACCACGCTAGTTGGGCTGCGCCACGATCAGATCGGCGAGTCGCGATGCGATGTCCGCCGCGATTGCCGGTGAGAACTTGTTCTGCTGCCCTCCCGCGAGATCTCCCGACCACTGAACCTGTGACCGCCGGACATCGATGATGACAAGGTGCAGCATCGCGTGCCCCAGTCCGTTCGACCCGGTGATGCGCATCTCCACCGGGAACAGCACGTAACGCGAATCCGTGAGCGCAATCAGCGCGCGAAGCTGCGACGCAAGCGGCTCGCGAAGTTGCCAGTCCGCGGCCTTCTGCCCTGAGCGAATGTCGCCGGCTGCGAGCGAGGTAGGATCGGGCGCGTAACCTGGGTTTCTCGCCACCGCACGCTCAAGATCCGGCGCAAGCGTCCACCGCCCCTTCAGCCCGCGCTGCGCCAGCGCAAACGCGATCTCATCGTTCAGCCGCTTGAGATAGCTCGTGGTCGAGGGCGCCGATTGCGACCAGCCCAGCGAATCCGCGAACGTCAGGTACTGCACCGGAAGCACGAGCATCTGCTCGCCCGCGAGACGCTCGAGTGGATGAGCTGCCTGCACCACCGTCCCCCGCGGCGCCTGTGCCTTAAGAGGCGCGGAAGGCAGCAACAGTGACGCCATGAATAGCGCGGATGCCAGCGAAAATCCGTGAGACTGCATTGCACAAAAGTTAACCTGAGAACAATTTCACCGCCGACCATCACCTCCAGCCTCGCACCACATGCGACGAATAGGTTCGATCATCCTCTGGACGGCGATAGCCATCATCGGAGCAGCGGCCTTCGCCCGGCTCGCGCTCGGACGCGGCGAAACCATTAACGCGGCCTGGTTGCTGACAGCGGCAATCGCAACCTACGTCGTCGCATACAGGTTCTACAGCAGGTTCATTGCCGCCCGCATCTTCGCGCTCGACGACGCCCGGCCGACACCCGCCCACCGATTGGCCGACGGCCATGATTACGTCCCCACCAACCGCTGGGTCGCCTTCGGACACCACTTCGCCGCCATTGCCGGCCCGGGCCCACTCGTCGGCCCGACTCTCGCCGCACAATTCGGCTACCTGCCAAGCACACTGTGGATAATTGTCGGGGTCGTCCTCGGCGGTGCGGTTCAGGACTTTGTAATCCTCTGCTCATCCATGCGCCGCGATGGTCAGTCGCTCGGCCAGATGGCCGCCGAAGAGATCGGCCCCGTCGCCGGCAATATCGCGCTCATCGCCATACTCGGGATCATGGTTGTGCTGATCTCCGGCCTCGCGCTGATAGTCGTCAATGCCATGAAGGCCAGCCCATGGGCCGTTGTAACGGTCGGACTCACCATCCCAATCGCGATAGTCATGGGACTTTACCTGCGATTCGTGCGGCCGGATCGCGTTCTGGAGACGAGCGCCATCGGTATCGCGCTCCTGGTGCTCGCACTGTTCGCCGGCAAGTGGGTGTCGGAGTCAGCGTCGCTCGCACCGCTGTTCACGCTGAGCGCCACGACGCTCGCGCTGTCCATCATGGCATACGGCTTTGCCGCATCGATCACACCCGTTTGGCTTCTTCTCGCTCCGCGCGACTATCTCTCCGCCTTCGTAAAGATCGGCGTCGTCGTCGCGCTCGCAGTCGGAATTGGAATCACCATGCCGCCGCTGCACATGCCTGCGGTCACCCGCTTCATCGACGGAACCGGCCCCATATTCGCCGGTAAGTTGTTTCCGTTCGTCTTCATCACCGTCGCGTGCGGCGCCGTATCGGGTTTCCACGCCCTCATCGCATCGGGTACAACGCCCAAGCTGATCGATAAGGAATCAGATGCAAGGCTCATTGGCTACGGCGCCATGCTCACTGAATCTCTCGTCGCGATGATGGCCCTGATCGCCGCGTGCCTGCTCACGCCCGGAGTGTACTTCGCCATCAACGCACCGGCGAGCGCGATCGGTGTCACGGCACAGTCGGCCGCACGCGCGGTACAGCAGTGGGGATTCGCTCTTTCATCGGCGCAGATGGTTGCGCTCGCGCATCAGGTCGGTGAGACGTCGCTGCTCTCACGCACCGGAGGCGCGCCAAGCCTGGCGGTGGGAATGGCGAGCATCTTCTCCACGGTGCTTGGCGGCCGCACTACGATGGCACTCTGGTACCACTTCGCGATAATGTTCGAAGCGCTGTTCATCCTCAGCACGCTCGACGCTGGTACACGCGTCGGCCGGTTCATTCTGCAGGACATCGGCAAACGCGTGTACAGGCCGTTCGGACGCGTTTCCTGGCCGCCAGCGGTACTGCTGAGTAGCGCGGTATTCGTGCTCATGTGGGGGCACTTTCTCTACTGGGGTGTGCAGGACCCCCTCGGCGGCGTGAACTCCCTGTGGCCGCTGTTCGGAATCTCCAACCAGTTGCTCGCGGCCATCGCGCTTTGCGTTGGAACAACGGTCATTATCAACCGCGGAAAATGGCGGTACGCATGGGTCACCCTTCTGCCTCTCGCGTGGCTCGTCACGGTGACCATGAGCGCCGGCCTGCTCAAGATTTTCGCCCGCGATCCGCGCCTCGGCTTCCTGGCCCACGCCGCATCGTTGAGCGACGCAATTGCGTCGGGCCGGCTCCCCGCCGGAGTCGCCAGCGCCGAGACCGCGGCGAAGCTCATGTGGAATGACCGCTTCGATGCGCTCGTCACCGCCTTCTTCCTTGCCTCGGTGATCGCGATAATCGTGGCGTCGCTTCACAGGTGGAGTCGCACCGACTTCACAGCGCCGGAACGTGCCGCATGAGTATCCGTGACGCTGCTCGAATCCTGCGACGCATCATCGGCGCGCCCGACTACGCCGCCTATGTCGCACACGTACGCGCCCGCCACCCGTCGCAGGCACCACTTGACGAGAAAGCATTTCGCGAGCGCGAGCTCGAGCTGCGCTACTCCCGGCCAGGCAGTCGCTGCTGTTGAGCGCTGACGAACATCATTCCCGCCGACGCGACAAGCGCCATCGCCGCTCCGAACGTGAACGCAGGCCGCGCGCCCGCCCTGTCCCAGATCGCGCCGAAGATCAGGGACGCCGGCAGCGCGCCAATCCCGATCGCAAGATTATACCAGCCGAGTGCCGTCCCCTTCCAGCGTGACGGGACGAAGTCCACCACCAGCGCCTTCTCCGTTCCCTCCGTCATACCGTAGAACACGCCATACACCGCGAACAGCGCCCACGCCTGCCAGGGACTGCTGGCAAGCCCGAACGCCAGATACACCGCGGCGTACAGCAGCCACCCCCCAACGATCAATGGCTTTCGCCCGATCCGGTCAGACAGTCCGCCACCGTAAGTCCCGGTCGCTGCCTTCACGAAGTTGAGAAGCGCCCACAACACCGGCGCGAGCGCGATCGGAACGCCAAGCTGACGGGCGCGAAGCAACAGAAACGCGTCGGTGGAATTACCCAGTGTGAAAGTGAAGACCACCGCCAGGTAACCCCAGAACCGCCCTGATAGGTGGGCTCCTAGAAGCTGCGGCCGCTCGGTCGATCCCTCCGATCGGGGCATGTCGTGCACGAAGATCCAAAGGATCAGCACCGCGATCGCGCCTGGAATTGCCGTCAGCCAGAAGACGGTGCGGAGCGGAGTGTGCCACTCGTACAACACTCCGAACGCGATGAGAGGCCCCACAACGGCGCCGGCATTGTCGGCTGCCGCATGGAAACCGAATGCACGCCCGCGAATCGAAGGGTCCACCGACTCGGCGATCAGTGCATCGCGCGGCGTCGAGCGAATCCCCTTGCCCACCCGGTCGGTCACCCGGATCCCGAGCACTTGTGACGCAGTGTGCGTTGCCGCCGTGAACGGACGGATCACCGACGCGATCACGTAGCCACTCATCACGAGCGACTTTCGCGATTGCACCCGATCCGACCACCATCCGCTTGCCAGCTTGAGAAGCGAGGCGACCGATTCAGCCGCACCTTCGATCACGCCGATGAAGCTCGCGCTCGCGCCCAGCACGGAAACGAGAAACACCGGAAGCAACGGGTACATCATCTCCGACGCGACGTCGGTGAAGAAGCTAACCGCACCCAGCGAGATGACGTTTCGGCCCAGCTTGTCGCGTGTCTGTGTCATCGATTGGATAACCCGAAAAACGAAACGGGAAGAGCGTTGGCTCTCCCCGCCGTGCGCATCTCGCGCCGTTCGCGCCAGGCGTCCGCGCTAAGCGTTCGGCCGGCGGGGGCTTATCCGGATCTCGGAATGATCCCCCACCGTGATCTCACCCGCCACACCGCTGATTACGGTGTGGTGCCCCACCAGTGAATTCGTCAGCGTCGATGCACTAACGTCCGCGTGGGTCTCCACGATCGTGTCCGACAGTGTTGACCCATCGATCCTGCTTCCCTCGCCAATAGAGACGTTCGGACCAATGATGGAATTACGGATCGTGACACCCCGCTCGATGTAAACGGGATCGACGACCGTTGAATTCTCCACGGATTCCGGAAGTCTCGCGCGGCCGCGCTCCAGCATCGCCCGGTTCGTCTCGAGCAGCGTGTCGATCTTGCCGGCGTCGTACCAACCAGCCACGTCTATGGGCCGGATCTTCGCGCCGTGATCGATCATGTACTGGAACGCGTCCGTCAGGTACCACTCGCCCTTGTTCGCCGCCTGCTTCAGAACTGCATCGATCCCCTCGAACAACAGCTTCCAGTTCTTTATGTAGTAGAGACCTATGTTGGCTCGCTTGGAGATGGGCGTCGTCGGCTTCTCGATGATCTTCGTCATGAACCCGGCCTCATCCGTGACTACCACGCCGAAGCGCTGGTAATCCTCTACTTCCTTTGTCCAGATGATGCCGTCGGCGTCCGATGCATCGATCACGGAAAGGTCCGCGTCGAAGATGGTGTCCACGAAAATGATCAGCACCGGCTGGTCCACGTACTCACGCGCGAGTGCAACCGCGCCGGCGGTTCCGTCCTGCACCTTCTGCTCTACGAACACTGAGGGAATATCCGTGCATTCACGCGCGAACTTCTCGACCTTTTCCTTCAGGTGCCCGGTGATGTAGATGATCTGCTCGACGTCCGGCAGCTTCTTCACGTCGTCGAGGACGTACTGCATGACGGGTTTCCCAGCGACGCGCAGCATCGGCTTGGGTGTCACGTGGGTGTGCGGACGGAGCCGCGTTCCTTTGCCCGCAAGCGGGATGATGACCTTCATTGCGCCCCTTTTCCGGGACAGGTACGGGGGCCTGTCCTTGCGACGACGCCGTACGGACAGGCCCCCGCGCCTGCCTTTGGTTCCGCTGCAGCGCCCCGCTGGCTGCTAGGGTGCGCTGGTTCCTTGCCTTCCGTAACGATCCTTCAGGCGCACAACATCATCGAGGTGCGGCGTGGACGCTTCGAGCACGTCGCAATCAGTCACGGCTTCCATCTGATGCACCGTCCCCGGCTCGTTCCGGAACGATTCACCGGCCTTCAGAATAGTCTCCTTCATCTCGCCGTGCGCGACATCGCTCACGCGATAGATCATCTCGCCGGAGAGGAGGTGGATCGTCTCGTCCTTCTTCTCGTGATATTGCACGGACAGTGCCTGGCCCGCCTTGATGTGCAGCACCTTGCCCACGTAAAGTGGCGTGTGCGCCCAGATAAGCTCGTGACCCCACGGCTTCTCGACGAACCTCACCTCCTGCTTCCCGCTCACCGATCAGGCGCTCGTGTACGAGGTCGCCCGCATGCGGGACGCGAGCTTCCCGAGCCGCCGAAGCACCGAGCCGTCCATCACCGTGTTCCCCACCTTCACAATGATCCCGCCCATGATCGAGGGATCCACCGTAAGCTGCGGAATCACTTTGACGCCCAGCACGCGGGATAGCTGCGCACCGATCTTCGCACTCTCCGCCTCGTCCACAGCTCGGGCCAGAGTCACTTCGGCGTGAACGCGGCCCTCCTGCTCGTCGAGCAGCTTCGAGTACTCGGTGGCAATCTCCGGGATCATCATCTGCCGACGGTTGTGGACCATCGTCTGGAGGAAACGCAGGAACACCCGCGGCACCCTGTCACCGAACGCCTTTGAGATGATCTCGTTCTTCCGTTCGTACGAGACGCGCGGAGATTCGAGAAACAGCTTTACCGTCGCGTCCTGCGCGATCGCGTTCGCCACGTCGCGAATCATCACGCCGAAGCCTTCACGGTTTTCGGCCTTCGTCGCGAGCGCGAGAAGTGCCTCCGCGTAATTGCGCGAGACCGGGTTCGATCGCTCCTGCACCATCAGAGCGTCGCCTTCCGCGTAATCTTCGAATTCGGGATCGATGCCAGGAAGCTCTCGACGAGCTCGCGGTTGGACTGGTCGTCCATGTTCTTCCCGATCACGCGCGACGCGCCGGCAATCGCCAGATCGATCGCCTCAAGGCGCAGGTCCGCGATCGCCCGGTCACGCTCGGCTATGATCTCGCGACGCGCGCGGTCCAGCAGATCTGTAGTCTCGCTGTGGGCGTGCTCGATCATCGTGCCGCGCACCTGCTCCGCGGCCGTCCGCGCATCGGCAATGATCTTCTGCGCCTCGTCGCGCGCCGACTCGATCTGGTCGCGCTGGTCCTGCAGCATTCGTGCGGACGCGTCCCGGTCACGCTGCGCTGCTTCGATAGCCTCGGCGAGCGACCGCTCACGGTCCTCTACCGCTTTCGTAATCGGCTTGAATGCGTACTTCGACAGCACTACCAGAAGGAAGATGAAGATCACGAGCGTCCAGACCATCACACCGCCATTTGGCGAGAGAAGGCCGGCCGGCACCTCGCCGGCGCCCTGCTGAACGGTTTCCTGCAGAAGAAGGAAGAGATGCATGAGAGACACTATTCAGTGGAGATCCGCGGCGCCGCCAGGATATCGAGGCGGCACCACGGTTTCTCGCAGTTTAAGGGCCGCCGCTCGGCGACCCGCTGTCAGTTAGAACGAGAACTTCTGCTGGATCACGAACGAGACGACGATCGCGAACAGCGCCACGCCTTCCACGAGTGCCGCGAAGATAAGCGCCGCCGTCTGGATCTGGCCGGCACGCTCTGGCTGACGAGCCATTCCGTCCATCGCCTGACCACCAACACGGCCAATACCGATGCCGGCGCCGATCACTGCGAGTCCCGCGCCGATACCGGCACCCATCATTCCCCACGCGCCCGCGTATTCCTTGGTCGCGCCAACCGCTGCCTGCAGCAGAGGAAACATCATTTGACTAGCTCCGATGAATCGTATGACCGGATTTCACATGCGCTCCGGTTTCGCGCGACCCGTCTGCGGGATTGCGTCCCAACGGGATTCCCGGACATCCGCCCGGTACGAGTTTCAAACCCTGCCCTGGTGCTGCCGTTCGACCGCCCTAGTGAGCCGCCGTCCGGATTTGGCCAATGAATACCGCGGCCAGAAGCGAGAAGATGAACGCCTGCAACAGCGACACGAAGAGCTCAAGCAGCGATATCGCCACGCCCATCGCGAGCGGCGCGAGCGCGATGTAATAGCTGCCGAACGTAAATATGAGCCCGATCAGCGCTAGCAGCACCACGTGGCCAGCCGTCATGTTGGCGAAAAGTCGAATCGCGAGCGCGAACGGCTTTGTGAACTTCCCCACGATCTCGACTGGCGTCATGATTAGGGTCATCGGCGCCTTCACGGCCAGCGGCACGTCGTGCGGCCAGTAGAAGATCGTACCGAGATACGCAGCGCCCTGTGCTCTCATCCCGGCGATCTCGACCACCACGAAGGTTACGAGCGCAAGCGTCGCGGTCACGCCGATGTTGCCCGTCGCGGTTGAGCCGTATGGGATGAGGCCACAGAGATTGGCGAACAGAATGAAGAAGAACAGCGTGAGGATGAAGGGCACAAAGGCGTCGCCGTGCGGCCCGACATTGGGGATGACTACCTCGTTCCGCAGAAACAGGACGAACGCCTCCATCCCGTTGCCAAGCCCGGACGGCGCCCGCTTGCCGCCAAAGGTCGTCCTCGCGTGCGCCCGTGCCGCAAGGAGCAGCGTGATTACGCATAACAGAGCCGCGATCCCCAGCCACACCACATGCTTGGTGGGCGACATGTCGATCGTGAGCGGCCCCAGATGGACCGGAGCCCAGCGCGGAAGGGCCATCTCGCACACATAGCCGGGATGCAGGCACGGATAGTCGATCGCGTGCGCATCCGAGATGTGCGGAGTGATGATGTCAGGACCGGCGAGCAGCATCTATTTGGTAAGCAAGAAGGGTTCGAACAACGTCGTTACAAAAAATATTACCACCAGCGACAGAAGCGCTGGAGCCATGGGAAGCCCGAGGGCCGGAACTACCGCGAAGCCGTAGATCAGAACCGTGAGCAGCCTGAGAAGCGCCCCCATCCCCCATCCAATGATCATGCGGTCCCTGCCGAACGACCGACCTACAAGAAGCGCCAGCACCTGGACCACCACCGCGACACCCACCGAAGTCCAGATCGCTCGGCTGGTCTCGGCCGTCATGAGCCCCCTTTTCGGTCGGCCTTCTGAGCAGCCATCAGCTTGCGGTACATGCTGTAGAACGAGCCGCCAGCCCCGAGGAACACACCCAGAATCAGGAAAAGCGGTCCCGTTCCCAGACGCCGGTCCAGCCACTGCCCTGCAAATACGAAGAGCAGGATGGACACCGCGAACTGAAGGCCGACCCCAGCGAGATCCGACGCCCCAGGCGCACTCCTTTTCTCCTCCACGCTCAAATTTAACTCGCTTGTGAAAAAAAGTTCAAGCGCCACCGGCCTGACCTGGGCGTTTCAAGTGTTTAACATTCTGGACCGTGGTTCCCGGATTTGTGATCTAGCGCTAACTGCCTATACTCCAATCAGTTATATGTGACCCCGCGCTTGCAGCATCGTCTCTCAGTTGATAACTTTGGCAGTCGCGGCGACCCCCCGACTTCCGCCTTTCAGCGTCGCTCCTGTATGGAACATCGTCTTGCAATAACCTCCCTTTGCGCCGCAGCGCTCGTGTACGCTTGCGGTCCATGGATCCATTCACAGTCAGCGGTTACGACGCCTGCGAATGGCTCCTCGCTTGCGCGTGCGTCAACAAAGGTTCCGCTCACGGTTGCAACGAACTTTGACCTCGCGCGCTCCGGCTCCCGGGTGGACTTTGCACTGCGCGTCACGAACAACACCAGGAAGACGGTGGAGCTGCGGTTCGCGGATGCTCGCACTCACGACTTCGCCGTTCTAGACTCCACCGGCAAGACCATCTGGCGCGCCAGCGCGGGAAGACTGTTCACACAGACGATGCAGGCTCTCACGGTCCGCTCACGTGACACGCTCACGATGGAGGACAGCTGGGACGCTCGCGGAGCGCACGGTGCGTACACCGCCGTTGCCTTTCTGGCGACCGACACGCATCCAGTGGAACGACGCGTCGAATTCACGCTGCCCTGATCCATCCGCGCGCGATGCGCATCACACGCGCGCTCTCTCTCACTGTTGCAGTCACGGCGTTCTGCGCCGCAATCCAGGCGTGCACACGCACCTCCATCTCGAACGGAGCAGCCGGCGTCACGTCGCAGCAGAAGATGTTCGTTGCAGGCGCGCTCCGCACCTATCTGCTGCACATTCCGGCACACTATGATATGATTCGGCGCGCCCCGCTCGTAATAGTTCTCCACGGCCACGGCGAGAGCGCGGAGAATTTCGAGAAGTACACTGGCATGAGTAACAAGGCGGACGCCGAGGGATTCATCGTCGTGTATCCGCAGGCGCAGGGCGATCCGAGCGACTGGCACACGGCGATCGACGGACCACGGCGGCGTGATGACATTGCCTTCGTGCGCGCAATTATCGATCTGCTCGAGCAGAAATATCGAATCGACCACCACCGGATCTTCGCCGCTGGCCATTCCAACGGCGGCATCATGACTTATCGCCTCGCGTCTACTCTGTCCGACAAGCTCGCCGCCATCGGCGTCACCGCAGGCTCCATCGGAATGGTTGACAGCCTCGGCGACACGCTGCGGATCGCCCCACCGCGGCATCCCGTCTCGGTGATCCACTTCCACGGCCTGGCTGACCCATCGGTCCCCTACGCCGGCGGCCCGGAATCGGATGGGCCCGATAACATCGTCTCCGTAAGCAACACTATCGCGTTCTGGGTCGCCGCGGACCGCTGCCCGCGCTCACCAGCCTCCCGCACGGTCTCGCCCGACCGAAATGTCATCGTGGAGACCTACAGCCCGTGCGCCGACGGCACTGGCGTCACACTCTACACCATCATCGACGGAACCCACCGCTGGCCCGGCGACGAGGTCCCGTGGTACACCTTTCCCGGCCGTGACGACTCCGATGTGGTGGCCACCGACGTCATGTGGGCCTTCTTCGTCGCCCACCCTCGGGTGAACTGATCCGCCTCAACCACCCTGCTCCCGTTGTTCTCGCCCAACCCTTGCATGGGATTGCAGCATGACCCCAGAACAACGCAAACACATCGAGACGCGTCTCATCGAAGAGCGCGAACGTGCGTCCAAACTGCTGGATCGCTACGCCGACCAACACGAGAGCGAGACCGAGGAAGAGCAGTCGGGCGACCTCACTAAGATGCCACTGCACATGGCCGACCAGGGCACGGATACCATGCAGCAGGAGCTCGACGCCGTGATGGTGGACCGCGAGTCGAAGACACTCGCCGAGATAGACGCAGCCCTCGAGCGACTGTACCACACACCTGAAAAGTTCGGCATCTGCGAGCGCACGGGGAAGGGAATCTCCATGGAGCGCCTCGAGATGGTCCCCTGGGCACGCACCTGCTGAGCACGAGGAAAGCGGAGCGGCGAATTTGAGCAGCGCTTTTTCACACAGTTCGCTATCACTCCGTCAGTTATACACTGTCAACGCCGCACTTGCGGCCGGCGTCATCGGCCCCGCGCTGTGGGGCATCAACGCATTGCTGCCACTCACGTAACGGACATATTTCCCGATCGGCAGGCTTCTCACGCCGATCAGGGTGGCCAGTTGCGTGCCTTCGTCGCGCGCATTTGCGCCAGACACTGCGATTTCGGGTCCGCAGGAAATAGTGTGAACACTACGGTGGTTTTTCGCACCGTTGGATTATCATCGGTTGATTGCCTAACGGTGATATAGCTAGTTACATTGCCTGCCTTCGCAACGGGAGGAGGGCGGTCGTGATCGTTCTGCACGCGCTGGGTCAGTGCCTCATTCGCACCGCTATGTCGACCGTAACACCTCGCGCGGACATGTGCTTCGCGCTCGGTGCCTACCTCAGCCGAGAGCACGGCAATCGAGTTCCCCGCCGGTTCATCGAGAGGCTGTTCTGGCCCGACTCCGAAGCAGGCGTAGCATCCCATTGTCTGAGTGAATTGATTCACAAGCTCCGCCGCAGGGGATTCCCGATCCAGCGCGACGGCGCCGCGTGCATCTGGCTTCCCCGCGAAGCCATTTCCGTCGACGTCGATCAACTCGCATCCGAGCCACTGGCATCCATCGCGCAACGCGATCTCACAATCCTGCCCGGCTATGCACCGCGCGCGTCACCAGAATTCAGTGACTGGGTCGATGACTGGCGCGCACAGCTACAGCTGCGCGTGTTGCACGAAGTTGTGACCGCTGCGGAGCGTGC
>JBBRBY010000023.1:0-37926 GCA_038205315.1 Gemmatimonadales bacterium
GTGGAAATCGATGGAATGCTTCATCGTGCCGTGGTTGGTGACCGTCACGTTGACAGTTTGTCCCTGCCGCACGTGAATCACCGGACCCGGCACCGTGCCGTTGTAGGTCCACGCCTGATAGTCCACGCCGTTGGCGATGGCTACCGACTTGTCCGTCACCACAAGATGCACATCGACACTGCTGCCGGTACCTATGAGTGGCGGCAAGTGCGCATCGCGAGCCGCGGCAATCGGTTCGGTAGATGCGAGCGAAAGCGGAGATACAGCGGCGGCAGCAGCGCCGGGCGATGCCGACCTGACGTTGAACGTGCTGTGCAGGCCAGCGATCAACATGACCAACAAAGTCAGGACGCCGAGCATCGCAAAAATCTGAACGCGCCAGGGTAGCCGCTCTGGCTCCGGCGCGAGTGTATCGGCGCTGCCAAATTCCGCAAACCGGCGCCAGCGCGGGTGCTGCCTTTCGATGAAGTAGTCCAGACTGTATGGGCTTCGGCCGCTACGACTGTTGATAGCGATGAGAGCGACAAAGATCAGCACATAACTGATCGCCGCGCCCATATTGGTCGCGCCCACGGTGTAGGGACCGCCAAAACCCTCGGCTGTGCTCCAGATCAGGAGACTGAACAGGCCGCCCACAACGTACGTTATTTTGCGCGCGAAGCCCGTGAGCAGAGCCAGCGCGATGATGGTTTCGATGATGCGGGTGAGCCACGTGAAGAGGAGAGCGTGTGGCGTCACCAGTGCGATCCACATGGAGAACCAGCCCGCCAGCCAGCTGGGTTGACCCTGTGCCGCATTGTGTAGATAGCCCACATAATGAACGGCGAAATCGGGCGTCCAGGTCAGCGCAGCACCCACCGCCCATACGACGCCAAAGGCGACACGCAGGCCGGCGGCGGCTACAGCTGGCCAGGTCCTGGAGATCGTGACTTCGGTCGGGTCTTGTGCCATTCAGTATTCACCTTTTTGTGATCGGCGCGCCAACGGAACCGTCGGCGTCAGTGATTCATTCACCCGACCATACACGTTTAAGGTACCGGTATTTCTGAGATGCGTGGCGGATCTCGGTAGGGGATTACCCTACACAGAATCAGGATCTAACCGACTGCGCGCCGCGGCGGGGCATCTTACCGTAAAGGATGCCCCGTCACAGAAGCTGACAGAATGGAGTGGTTCGTAAAGGCGTTTCTCAAAGCGAGCATTGCGTGGCTCGCCGCTGGCGTCACACTTGGCGTCGCGATGGCGGTTTATCCTCAGTTGATCATCTATCGCCCCGCGCACGTTCACATGAACCTGCTCGGCTTTGTCACAATGATGATCTATGGAGTCGCCTACCACGTAATTCCGAGGTTCACGGGACACCAGCTGCATTCGCGCCGGACAGCTTACGCCCAGTGGTGGCTCGCCAATGTTGGGCTGTTGCTGATGGTCATCGGCTTCTGTCTCATTCCCCATGGGTTTTCGGCCGCCCGGTACGCACTCGCCACCGGCGGCGTCCTGGCGGCGATTGGTGCTTACTGTTTCGTCTACAACATCTGGTTGACCATCGACGGTAACAAGCCAGAACCTGCTCGGCATGGCGCACCGACGGTAATCCGATAGTTTTTATCGGATATGAGCGTGAAGTGGCTATCAGCACGAAAGTGGGCGATGATCGCCCTCGTCCTCGGGTCGCTAACGGCTCCGGCAGCGACAAGGGCACAGGATTCCGGAGCGAGAAGACTCGCCAACATCGTATCCGTCGCTGTCTCGGAATACAGAATGGCGGTGGACGAGCGCGGCGTCGTCACCTCGGCGCAGGAATATGATGAGACCGCCGGTTTTCTGCAGGATGCCCGCGGGGTCGCCGCCGAGTTGACTGGAAAGCGTGGAGCGGACGCTCGCACATCGCTTTCCGAAATAATTGCAGCAGTCAGTTTACGTCGCCCACCGTCCGCGGTTGCACCGCTTCGTCAGCGCTTGATCGCGATTCTGGGAGCCGAAGGCATGGTCGAGCTCCCATCCGCGCCGCTCGACACCGCCGTTGGCCATCAGCTCTTCGTGCAGAATTGCGCCTCGTGTCACGGCGCAAGGGCTCTGGGCGACGGTCCACTAGCGCACGGACTCTCGACCACCGTTCCGGCGATTGGCAGCTCAGCATCAACCCCGCACCTGACGCCGACGCTGGCGTATGACGTTGTGTCCGTTGGAGTCCGCGGCACCGCGATGCAACCGTTCGGCGCGTCGCTGTCGGCGCAACAGCGTTGGAACGCCATCAACTACGTGTACACACTGCGTGGCCAGCAAATGCTGCTTCCTGGCAACGGGGTGAAGCACGAGCCCCCGAGCGCCACCGCCGCAAGAATCATCGCGCTTCTCGATCGCGCGCGCGCCGGTGACGGTGATTCGACGGCGAGCAGTAACGCTGCGTTCGACGCGTACCTTGCGTTCGAACCGCTCGAGACGATTGCCCGCGCGAAGGATCCGGGGCTGGTTGCCTCACTCGAGGGTTCCTTCACCACGTTCAAGGCAGCAGTGCGCGGCGGAGACGTCGCCTCCACAAACGCGGCATACGACGCAATCGTGCGAGCGATGCCGCGAGTGGTCGCTCTCGCGAGTGAGACAGCTGCGAGTGCAACGACGACGTTCTGGCAGTCGTTTCTCATAATACTGCGGGAGGGGTTCGAGGCGATCCTCGTTGTTGGCGCGGTCGTCGCGGTTCTCATCAAGACCGGCAACCGCAAGCGTCTGCGCTCGATCTGGCTCGGAGCAATACTCGGCGTCATCGCAAGCCTCATTACGGCGATCGTCATCAAGACCATGTTCTCCGCAATTCCCGCGAGCAGCGAGATTGTGGAAGCGGTATCGCTGCTGATTGCAGTTATTGTCCTGTTCTCGGTGAGCTACTGGCTAATTTCCAAGGTGGAGGCTGTCAAGTGGCAGCGCTTCATTGCAGGCAAGGTGTCGACAGCGCTGGAGCGCGGCAGGGGAGGCGCTTTGATCCTCGTCGCATTCCTCGCTGTCTATCGCGAAGGCGCCGAGACCGCACTGTTCTATCAGGCACTTTTCAGCCAGTCGAGTGGGTCGGCGCTGCCACTGATACTCGGCATTGTCGCTGGCGCCATTGCGCTCGCTATAGTCTTCATTCTGTTCTACCGATTCGGCATCAGGATTCCGATGCGCCCGTTTTTCGCCATAACGAGCCTGCTGCTCTACTACATGGCGCTTGTGTTTGCCGGTCGCGGGATTCGCGAACTTCAGGAGGGCAATGCGATTTCGATCACGCCGCTGGCGCACATTCCGAATATCCCGTGGCTGGGACTGTTCCCCACGGTCGAGACAGTCGCGATACAGGGAGTGTTGCTTCTGCTCTTTGCCATCGCGCTGTTGAACACTTTCGTTATCCGCGCGGGAAGGCAGACGTAAGTCAATGCGCGAGGCGACTTTTCGCGCGCGCGCGTTACGCTACTCGGAACGTGATGATGTCGGGGTTTCCCCTACGAATTATCCGGATTATCCCGACTAAACCGTTTCGTGCGTGTCCTGTAGGTTCCAGTGGTATGGGTATCGTAAACGGTGAGAAACGTCATCCGCAGATCATTCAGGGCGGAATGGGTGTCGGTGTTTCCAATTGGGTGCTTGCGCGCGCCGTGTCCATGAGCGGCAATCTTGGCGTTGTCTCCGGTACGGCGCTCGATACTGTACTCATACGGCGGCTGCAGGATGGAGATCCCGGCGGTCACATGCGCCGCGCGATTGCGCAGTTCCCGATTCCGCACGTTGGAGATAATGTGTTGGGTCGTTACTTCCTTGCCGGCGGGCGGTCACCCGACCAACCTTACAGAATGCTCCCGATGTACAAGCAGTCTGTGAGCGTTGCACGTCAGCATGTGACGATGCTCGCGAACTTCGTCGAGGTGTATCTGGCAAAGGAGGGACACGACGGAGTCGTGGGCGTCAACCTGCTTACCAAGGTGCAGTTGCCAAACCTGGCCTCGCTTTGTGGTGCGATGCTCGCCGGTGTTGATTACGTGTTGATGGGTGCCGGGATACCGCGGGAAATACCGGGTGCCCTCGACGCCTTCTCGGAACACCGGGCGGCGTCGCTGCGGTTTGACGTCGATGGGCTTCCGTCGACAGAAGCCGAGTATCTCACGTTCGACCCTCGAGCGCACGGCGTGGATTCATCGATGCCGATGAAACGGCCGCGGTTCATCGCCATAGTCGCGGCAACGTCACTCGCGATGACGCTCGCGCGCAAGGCGAACGGGCGGGTCGATGGGTTTGTGGTGGAAGGACCGACAGCGGGTGGCCACAATGCGCCGCCGCGCGGCGAGCCGCAGCTCAATTACCGCGGCGAGCCATTATACGGTGACCGCGACGTGGTCGACCTGGCGCGAATCGCGGAGCTCGGTGTTCCCTTCTGGGTCGCGGGCGGTGCCGGATCGCCGGAGAAGCTGCAGGAGGCGCTGGCGCTTGGCGCATCGGGAATCCAGGTCGGCACACTCTTCGCGTACTGCGAGGAATCGGGAATTGCCCAGTTGCTAAAGGACGAAGTGCTGCAGCACGCCGCGCGCGGCGAGATCGATGTTGTCACAGATCCGCGCGCCTCGCCTACCGGATATCCCTTCAAGGTCGTGCGCTGGAAAGGCGACAATGCCGACGGGCCGAGACGTGTGCGGAAGTGCGATCTTGGATATTTGCGCACCGCGTACCGCGATCCCAACGGGCGTATAGGGTATCGTTGTCCCGCGGAACCGGTTGACGCGTACGTGAAGAAAGGCGGGTCGGTCGAGGAGACCGAAGGGCGCGAGTGCCTCTGCAACGGTCTTACCGCAAACATCGCGCAGGCTCAGGTGAGAGACGAAGGTGTTGCTGAACCGCATCTGCTCACCAGTGGTGACGACCTGCTTGGCATTCAGGGGTTTCTTGGGTCTCGGACGCAGTATTCCGCGACCGACGTCGTCGACTACTTGCTCGGGGTCTGAGGCGACCTTCGCGACCCTCGGGGCGCGACGCTCGCTCGCAGCGCGTTGAGTATCACCGCGATGTCGATCACTTCCTGAAGCAACGCTCCCGGGATCGGAGCAATCTTTCCCGCGGCGGCGAATATCATTGCAATGCCGCTCAGTCCGAGCCCGGCCCAGATGCTCTCGTGGGCGATCTTCATGCTCCGGCGTGCGATCCGAATCGCAATCGGGACGCGGTCAAGCTCGTCGACCAGTATCACCAGATCGGCGGCCTCGGTGGTCACCCCGCCGCCGTGACCTGCCAGGGCGATTCCAACTGTCGCGGCACTGAGTGCTGGCGCGTCGTTCGTACCGTCCCCAACCATCAGGACGCGATCACCAGCTGAGACCAGTTCCTTCACGACGTCAACCTTGTCCGCCGGCGTCATGTCGCCACGAAACTCGCGGATTCCGAGGGCAGCCGCGACAGCATTTGCGTTGTCCTGGTGATCTCCCGAAAGCAGCAGAATGCGCCGTATGTCCAGCGCACGGAGATCTGCGAGGATGGCGGGCACATCGGGTCGTATCTGATCGTCGTACGCGATCGTTCCAGCGAAGCGGCCGTTGATGGCTACATAGGCCCTGAGACCGCTGGATGATTCGGTGGCAACCTCGTCTTCGCCCCGTGTCAGCTGATCCCGGATGTACTTGTGCGCGCCTACCGCGACCAGGTCGTCACCGACGCGTCCGGAAACGCCGCTACCGGCAGTCTCGGTGACGTCCGTAACCGGCGGAAGCAGACTGTTCTCGACCTTCGCCGCATCGACCAGAGTGCGCGCGAGGAGATGTGTGGCACCCTGCTCAACAGCCCCCGCGAGCCGCAACACGTTTGCGCGTGTGAACGGAGGCGACGGAATGACGTCGCGCACAACTGGCTTGCCGACAGTGAGCGTACCAGTCTTGTCGAGCACGGCGACATTCGCCGTCGCAAGCCGCTCGACGGCGGCTCCATTTCGCACAATGATCTGGCGCCTGGCCGCGCGATTGATTCCACCAATTATTGCGATCGGTGGTGCGAGAATGAGCGGGCATGGCGTTGCGACGACCAGCACCGCAAGAAAGCGTTCGTAGTCGCCCGCGACCGCCGCTGCGCCGATTGCCACGATGAGCGTAATTGGTGTGAACCAGACCGCGTACTGATCCGCGACTCTCTGAAATGGCGCCTTGGTCTTGAGGGCCGCACGCACCAGCTGCACAATCTTTTCATACTGGCTTGCTTCGGCGATCGCGGTTGCGCGCATGCGAAACATGCGATCGCCATTCACGCTGCCGCTTCCGACTGTCGCTCCGGGTTCGACCGATCGCGGGATGGATTCGCCTGTGAGGCGTGAGGTGTCGAGCTCCGACGCACCCTCGACCACGATTCCATCGCACGGGATGAGTTCGCCCGGTCGTACGACGATCGTGTCACCGACCACCACCTCGCCGGCGCGCACATCCACGACTTCACCATCGCGCTCGACGTGCGCAACCTCGGGTCGGTCGGCTTCGAGTTGTTGAACTGCACGCGACGCACGCCCTTCGGCGTACCGCTCGAGTGCCTCGCCGCCGGTCTGCATTACAACAACGATCAGGCCTGCCAGTGGCTGGTTCATGACCGCCGCAGTGATAATTGCCAGCGTTGCGACCACATCTGACGCCCACCTTCCGTGTAGCGCCCCTCTGATCGTGCCTACAACGACGACCGCGCCCGTCACGACGAGCGCGGTCAGCCATATACGATCGGGCCAGAGCGGAGCGCCAACCGACCATGCGATCGCTCCGGCGAGCACTGCAAGGGCGGCGACACCGGGGACGGCGGCAGGGTGGGCCGCGAGCTCGCGCAGCCCGATCGATTTCTGCTTTTGTGTTACATCGACACTGGTCAGCGTTCAACCTCGAGGTGTCCCATCATGCCAGTAGCGGCGTGCGGGTCGCACTGGAAATAGTATTTGCCGCGCGCCAGGTTTACAGGCATGTCGAGCGTCTGGCCGGGGAGCTGCAACATGTCAGTCGCGGGCGGAAGGTTTGCCTTCCCCGGGTTCGAATCGGGAAGGAAGTGGATGTTGTGAACTCCAGTCTTGAGCGTGAAGCGAATGACATCGCCTCGATGCACGTCGAACTTGGCGGGCTTGAAGTAGTTGCCCTTTTCATCACTGTTGAGCTCGACCACAACGACCTTCCCGGTCGGTGCTGCGGTCGGGCCGGCAGAAGCGCCAGAGGCGGCAGGACTGGTCGAGCCTTGAGCGGCGGAGCTGGTATCGCTTGCCGGGGTCGCATTTTCCTTGCCGCTGCACGCGATCGTGAGCATGGATGCGGCGATGATGCTGAATAGTGTACGGACTGGGGTCACGTTGTTCTCGAAGGTTGGTTGTGGGAAAGTGATTCGAACGGCTTCAACTCGGCGTTTCAGAAATCCTTGCGTTGAAAGACGCGCATTCCGAGCGCGATGGGGGCTGAGACCCACAGGGCAAGCGCCGTAATGGTTATTGCCGTCCCGACTGTGCCGCCAAAGAACTTCAGGAACACGGCACCGGTATAGCCCATCATCGCGGCAGTGTCGAATCGCAACAGCAATCCGACCCGTGCGATGTCGATCGGATTTGCCATCATCATTGCCAGCGTTGCGCGCTCCAGCGGATAGTCGGACATGACTGCGAGTATGAACAGCACGATGCCATCATAGACCACCGTGAGCAGCAGCCACGCACCTATTGCAGTGCCCAGCCCGCGAAGGCGGTCCTCACATCGAACAGCGATCGACGTCGCGATTGCAGTGAAGATCACAGTGAGCACTGTTCCTGCGACGAGCAGAGCAATCACCGTTGCCCACGCGGCCGGATCGATCCCGTGAAGCAGGAATGGGGAGCCCAGGCCAAGAACAAAGGCGAGAACGAGGGGCAGCGCCAGCCCCAGATACAGTCCGAGGTATGTCTGCCCTCGGCTCACCGGCTGGGCAAGAATCAGCTCGACGAACTCCCTGGCGTTATACAGGTACACGGTTCCGAACACTATCGCTACAAGCGGGACCACGAACAACACCACGCTGACCAGACTGAGCTCGGCCTTTACGGGATCGCCACTGAAGCGAAGCAAGCCTTCGGTTATAAGGGCGAAGAAGATTGCGTAACCGATCAGCCAGCGACTGCGTACCGCATCGCGTGCCTGGTATCTCAGCACCTTGGCTATGGTGTTCATGCCGCCGCCTTCACGCGGCTGCGGCTCATCATCGTCGCGATCGAGCGCTCCAGGGTTGTCTGGGCGGTAACGCGCTTGAGGTCGTCGAGTGTGCCAACAAACGCGGCGCGCCCTTCAAGCAGGAATGCCACGTCGTCGGCAAGCTCTTCGAGCTCATTCATTATGTGCGACGTCACAATGACCGTCTTGCCGTCACTTCGCTCGGAGAGGATCTTGTCCTTGAGTGTGCTGCTTGCCAGAGGATCGAGGCCGGCTGTCGGCTCATCGAATATCAACAGCTGGGGGGCGAACAGAAATGCCATCGCGGCATTGACCTTCTGCCGAGTTCCGCCGGAAAGCACGCGGAGCGGCTGTTGCAGCGCGGCGCCGAGTTCGAAGGAGTCGATGAGCTCCGTATCCAGCTGAGTGCGCGAGCCGCGCAGGTCTTTCAGCATGCTCATGAGCTCGATCCCTCGCAGATTGTCGGGAAACCGGGCGATCTGTGGCATGTAACCGATCCTGGAGCGGTACTCATCCTGGCCGACGACGTCGATGCCATCGATCTCGATGGTTCCCGCGTCTGGCGTGGTCAGTCCAAGCATCGACTTGATGAGCGTCGTCTTGCCGGCTCCGTTGGGGCCGACTATTGCGATCACCCGACCCTTCCCCGCAGCCATGTCCACCGAGCGAAGAACGCTCAACGCACCGAAGCGCTTTGACAGACGCGTTACCTGTACCTTTGGCTTGTTCACTTTACCCACCGCATTGAAGGGGCGGAATCCTGAAGGGTTGCCGGGGTAAGCGCCGGAATCACGCGCTCCGCTGCGTCCATCAGTTCCAGGAAATTGCTCCGCAAAAGAATGAGAGCCGGCTCGTATTGCGCGACCACAACCGACGTGAGCCGCACCGGATGGTATGGCACGTCACCCTTGCCGTCGCGATCGAGATCATAACCCTCATATCCTGACCAGTAATTGCCGATGAACCGGGAGCTCGTTGACCGGCTGTTCGTGCTCACATCGAACGTGTTGCCGGCGAAGTTGTTGCGCGTGAAGACTGCGTCCTCCGTGCTCGACTGCAGCTTGAGCGCCCAGCCGTTGTCCAGAAAAGTGTTATGGCTTGCGTACAGCCTCGTCGCGCCGTCGGCGTAAAGCCCGGATGTGTTATGGGCGAACACGTTGTTCACCAGCTTGCTGTCGGATATCTCCTTGAGCAGCAAGCCATAGGCAGCAGCGCCTGTGTTATCCTGGAAGCGATTGCCGATCATCTGCACGTTGTGGGTGTACATGACTGCCACCCCGGCCCCGTTATGCCGGAACGTGTTGTTCTTGTAGTCGCAGCTGTCCGAGAACATGAAGTGCAAGCCGTAGCGGATATTGTTCTCACTCAGGTTGTCGCGCACGTGCGCCTGCCTGACAAACTCGAAGTAGATCCCGTCTCGCTGGCCCGATATCCTGTTGCCGACAATTGTTATATCGCGGGAATGCCAGAGGTGTATTCCATTGCCTGAAGTCGCATCGCGTTCATGAGACGCCACGATCACGTTTCCTTCAACGGTGCAGTCCGACGCTTCCTGGAGATAGATCCCGAAGAACGCGTTGTTGATACGATTGCCAACGATTCGGCAGTCGCGTCCCCGCACCACCTTGATCGCCGCGAGATCTTCCGTGTAGGCAACACCGACATTTCTGAACTCCAGGCCGCGTAGAGTGACGCTATCCCCGGTGACTGTCATGATCTGCCGCTTGGATTCGCCGTCGAGGACAGGGTACCTCTCGCCGATGATAGTTACAGGCTTGTTGATGACGATCGTGGTATCGCGGTACGTCCCCGGATGCACCATGATCATGCCGCCGCGGGCCACGATTGCGAGCGCTGCGGTAATACTCCGCACCGGACCGCTAGTCGACACGTTGACGATCGGCGGCGCGGCAGTGCCGGCTCGGCTGCCGTTCTGAGCGGATACGAGGCGAGGTACCGGCCCAACAACCAGCACGGCGAGTACAAGTATCGCGATGATCGTGTTTGCCCGCAGTTGCGCTCGGAGCACGTCAGCCCTGACTGGCGAGCGGCGCATTTGCTTGCAGGCGCGGTCGTGCCACAAGCAGGGCGATACCGGCGAGCCCGAATGCCCCGAGTGCGATCCATGCACCGATATCGGGCCACGATACGGCCGTGAAATTCAGTAACTGCTTCACGCCAATGAGGGGCGGCTGGTAGTTCATCCCGGGTATCTTGATTATCGCATGCGCAAAGTCGATATTGTGGCCATAGTCGTACTCCCATCGCCAGAAATCAATTAGCCCTGCTATGCCGACGACCAGAAAGGTCGCGAGCCATGCGATGAGGATCTTGCGCCGAGCGGTTGCAGCCGCGAGGAGTCCGAAGGCGACAAGCGCGCCGACGATCCATGGCATGTATTGGAGTTCCGGAATTGCCGACGGCGTGATGCGCTTCATGCCGATGTAGTGATTGAGACCGTTGATGTTGTTGAGATCGTTTGCGGTCACGCCGCGCACGTCGCTGATACCGATGCGCATCCCGAGCCCTTCGGGGTACTGCGGCGCAACGAGCTGCACGCGCCACAGTGGTACAAAGAAGAGGCAAACAAGGGCGAGCGATGCGAGTGCGGCGAGTGCTCGCGCGAGAGCCGGCATGCGCGCTCCTCGGCGCACCTTGACCACCGCCGGCGGCGAACTCGCCGGCACGTCTGTGGACAGCACTTTGGGATAGCGGTCGCTCACCGTTGGGGGCTGCATTACTTCTCGCCTCCAGCGGATAGCCTTCCGTTCTGTGTCTGCGCAATCTTGCTGACGTTTGCCGAGAGCGGAACGTGCAGGGCCGGCGACGAGACGCGGACGTAGCCTTGCATCTCCTGATGCAGCGCCGAGCAGAAGTCCGTGCAGTAGAAGGGGAAGATGCCCACCGATTGGGGTACCCACTTCACAGTCCGGGTTTCGCCGGGTGGTAGCGTTATGCCGGACGTATTGGCGCCGAACACCGCAAACCCGTGCGCGATGTTCCAGTCCTGCTCGATGTTCGTGACGTGGAAGTAGACTGTGTCTCCGAGCTCGATGCCTTCCAGGTTATCCGGCGCGAAGTGGCTGCGAATCGCGATCATCTTCACGTCCACGCGTTTGCCGCTGCGGGTAATGCCGCCGGCGGCCTCGGACGTTGTCACATTCGGGTTCTTGTTCTCCGACAACTTCTCGAACTTGATCGAGCCGGGTTGCAGCAGTGACGCCGGAACAGCCTGCGCGTAGTGCG
This sequence comes from Gemmatimonadales bacterium, assembly GCA_038205315.1. GTDB lineage: Bacteria > Gemmatimonadota > Gemmatimonadetes > Gemmatimonadales > Gemmatimonadaceae > Fen-1247. The sequence goes on from JBBRBY010000023.1 coordinate 11,412, forward strand.
GCTCGCCCATCGTCGGGAAGTCGAGCAGCATCTTCATCTTGTCGCCGCTGATGTCTATCAACTGCGCTGACCGTGATCCTTCGGGCCCGGTTGGCAGGTAGCGATCCTTCGTGATCTTGTCGAGGGCAAGCAGGTACATGCCCCACGGCTTCTTGCTGTCGCCGCCGGGAATCATGATGTGGCCCACCGAGTAGTAGACCGGAATGCGATCGAGCACCTGCCAGGTACCGAGCTTCCACTTCACGACTTCCGACGAAATGAACATCGACGTGTAGGCGTTGCCCTTGCCGTCGAATTCCGTGTGGAGCGGGCCGAGTCCGGGATTCTTCACCTCTCCGGCGACGACCGCGTCGTACTTGATGACCGGGATGCCATCGATGGTCTTTTCGAATTGCTTGTCGGCAATTGCCTTGACCATTCTGGTATACGAATGGACGGGAATGACCGTAGCGAGCTTGCCGCCAGCGACTATATACTCGCCTGTGGGGTCGACATCCACGCCGTGCGGAGACTTGGGAGTCGGGAGATAGTAGACCAGGCCATCGCAGTCGGACGGGTAGAGCATCGTCACGCCCGTCTTGGTCTCGCTCTTTGCAATCCGGGTGGCCGGATCCACATAGTTGTGCACATAACTGCCGCCAAACTTCCGGCCCTTGCCCGCAGCGATGCACTCCTCGGCGCGCTTGTAGTTGATCGCGGCGATGTAATCCTTGTCGGCCTGTGAAGCGTTCACCTCGAGCTTGGTGTTCGCCTGCTCGGAGTTGTATGTCGTGAAGAAGAACCAACCGTCGGATGGCCCCTTGCCGGCATGACCCAGGTCGTAATCGTATCCTGGCATCATGATCTGAAATGCAACGTCCATCTTGCCGGGTTTGTCGGCAGTGACGAAGGTGATGGTCCCCTTGAAGTTCTGCTTGTAGCTGTTGATGGGGACATCCTGCTGTGGAATCGGGATGCTGAACCGGGTCGCCGAGACGACGTACTTGGTGTCCGGCGTTGCGAATGGCGAAGCGTGGCCGCCGGACGCATTTGGAATCTGCAGAATTTCTTCAGTCTCGAACTTTTTCAGATCGATGCGGGCTATCCGCGGCGTGTTGTTGCCATTGATGAAGAGCCAGCGCCCATCCGGCACACCGTTGGTGAGTGACATTTCCGTATGGTGGGAATCATCCCACGGTACGAAACCGAACGTCGTGTTCAACATCGCCTTGGAATCTTCATCATAGCCGTATCCCGTTTGCGGGAACTGCGAGAAGACCGGGATCTGCTTGAACAGCCTGCCCGATGGGAGGCCATAGACAGTTACCTGACCGCTGAATCCACCGGAGAGGAAGGCGTAATACTGATCGTACGAGCCGGGCGGCACATACGTACGCGACGCCGCGTCGCCTGCCAGCAGTCCGCCGGAAGAGGACGATTTCCCTGATGGTGCGCACGCATTGGCCACCACGCCCAGCACTCCTACTGTGCAGATGCCCAGTAAGAAGCGCCCCACCGTTGTTGCCCGCATACACTGCCTCGCGAAGAGATTGGGAACGCTGGTATGGCGTCCACGGTTGAGACCTGCATCGACGATCTATATGGAATGAACCTACGGAGGATCGATTTTGCATACAGTCGGGCGATCCCGGATTTACTGTAGGGGAAGCTTCCGCGAGATCTCAGGGAAACGCTGACACCGACCAGCCGGTGGCACCCATAGCTTGAATCAGGCGGAGACTGCCATGGCACAAAGGTCAGTTGCCGGAAAACCGCCGTCAGATACAACTATTAGGAAGGAGTTGCAATGTCAGTCATATCGAGGCTCACCGACGTCATCACGCAATCGTCGATCGTGAATGAGACGCTGCGGCAGTATCCGGAAACAACCGCGGTGTTCAATCAGTTCGGGATCGACGCGTGTTGCGGCGGCGCGGCATCAATCAACGACTCGGCACTTCGGGACGGTGCGGATCCGCAGGCGCTGCTCAACGCGCTCAACGTGGTGATTGGCGAGCGCCCGGCGAACGCCGATTGCGCAACGTTGTGAAGATCCACGATGTGACGGCAGTCGCCGATGCTGCAGTCTCGGCGAGACCGGATCGCGCAGCCACAGCGATGATTCACGACTCCGACGCCGCTCGCCTCGTGGTCTTTCGCCTTGACGCTGGTCAGATAGTTCCACTCCACAGCAGCGACTCGAGCGTCATGCTTAGTGTCGTGCTCGGGCCGGGCTACGTCTCCGGGCCAGTGGACGGCGCGGTCGAGGAAACGGCGGTCGATACGGGCGCAGTGATCATCTACCCACCAAACGAGCTACATGGCATGCGCGCCGGAGCGAGCGTGTTCATCCTCGTCGCGACGATTGCGCCGGGACCAGGGATCGTCCGAGGTGCCAATGTGGCCTAGGTTGATTTCGCGTCAAGCGAACGGGTACTGACGGAAAACGCGGATCCACCGCGCCAAGCGTGCGATGACTCGTATTCGATTCAATCACACTCCCGTGAGTAGATACCATATCGGCGTTCGTGAACCGGTCAACGCACTCACGCATCTGCTCGCGGCCGTAGCAGCCGCGATCGGAACCATAGTGCTGCTCATGAACGGCGCTGCCAACCACAGCGCGCGACAGATCGTAGCCTTCGCGATCTTTGGCACGAGCCTGGTGCTCCTCTACGCAACCAGCGGCGTCTATCACGCGCTCAACATATCCGAGCGCGGCCTTGCCATTTTGCGACGACTGGATCACATGATGATCTACGTCCTCATCGCTGGCACGTATACGCCCCTCTGTCTCGTGTTGCTGCGCGGACGGGTCGGAATCGTTCTTCTCGTTGCTGTCTGGGCAATTGCTGCTGTCGGCGTCGCTCAAAAGCTGGTCTGGATGAGTGCCCCGCGCTGGATCTCGACGATGCTTTATCTCGGCATGGGGTGGGCCGCGATGTTTGTCGTCAAGCCGATCCTGCACTCCGCACCCGTCGGTTTCCTGCTGTGGATCGTCCTCGGTGGCGTATTCTATACTCTTGGGGCAGTCGTTTATGCGACAAGACGCCCCGACCCTGCGCCCAATTTCTTCGGCTTCCATGAGATCTGGCACCTGTTTGTCATGGCGGGCAGCTTGTGCCATTATCTGGCAGTCCTTGTGTACCTCGCGCACGGCCACCCGCCAGCCATGTAGTGCGCCGCCTCAGTCCCCCACGACCACTCCCACGACCACTCCCACGACCACTCGCACGAGCTTCGCGCAGCGTTCCCCGGCCGCCGTAGATTTTATCCCTCACCCATCTGGAGACTTCTGAATGCGCGCATCAATCATTCTCGGCGTCGCTCTTGTCGCCGTCGCCTGTAGCAAGCAGGTGGACACTCCTGTCGCCGGTTCCGCGCCCGCTGTCCTGTCGGCGGCCGCGATCGATTCCGTCAAGGCCGTAGACGCCGCATTCGCGGCCTCGATGAATGCAAAGGATACCGCGGCTGTGCTCGCCAACTATGCGGACAACGCCCAGTTCATGCCGCCTGACTCTCCCATTCTCGACAAGGCCGGAACGAGCAAGCTCATAGCGGGCTTCCTCGCCGCTGGCGCCACTGATTTCGTGCTCACGCCGACAACTGCGTACGGCACCGGCGATCTGGCCTACATCGTAGGAACGGTATCCTACAAGATGAGCGGAGCCGCAACGACAGATAAGTACGCAGAGGTCCTTCGGAAGGGCGCCGACGGCAAGTGGCGGTACGTCGTTGACATGTTCAGCGGCATGGCCCCGCCGCCAGGAACAGCAGCAACGAAGTAGTAGCGCACTCGAACCGCAGGTCCCGAACATTTATGAGCCGGACCGTAGATTCGGTGACGACAAGCACCAGCGTCATCATCGCCACCTGCCAAGTGTGAAATAGGGTCGGGTCTTGTGCCGCGCTCAAGCGCGAGACCCGACCCTGCTTTGCATCAGCCGTAACTGGCGTGACCTGGGTGGACGGAGAGATGTGGCATGGGACCTGGGGAGCCGACGAGAGCGATCTGAGGCATATCGAACTTCAAACTGGTGAAGTCCTGGCGCGGCTTGAATTGCCGCCTGGGGTGGGTGTGTCCGGGCTCGAATCCGATGGGGCCGACCGGTTTTTCTGTGGTGGCGGGGCGAGTGGGAAGGTGAGGGTCGTCCGCCCACCTGGGCTCGTTCCCGGTGGTACTCGTCACCCGCCCGATCCGGTGCCACATTTACCGGCGTGAAACCTAAAGAGCTCACCATCCGCGGGCTGATTCTCGGCGCCCTCATCACGACCGTCTTCACCACGGCGAACGTGTACCTGGGTCTCAAGGTGGGACTCACCTTCGCCACGTCGATCCCCGCCGCCGTCATCTCGATGGCGCTGCTCAGCGCCTTCAAGGACTCGACGATCCTCGAGAACAACATCGTCCAGACGGTGGCCTCCGCGGCCGGTACGCTCGCGGCGATCATCTTCGTGCTGCCTGGACTGGTGATCGTGGGATGGTGGGTCCAGTTCCCGTTCTGGGAATCGTTCTTCATCTGTCTGAGCGGCGGCGTGCTCGGCGTGGTCTTTACGGTGCCGCTGCGCCGCGCGCTGGTCACCAATTCGGACCTGCCCTACCCCGAAGGCGTGGCGGCCGCGGAGGTGTTGAGGGTGGGATCCGGCAATCGCGGCGAGACGAAGGACGATACCGGCGAGGCGAAGGAAGGGCTCCGGGCAATCATACTGGGCTCCATCGCATCGGCCGGACTTGCCATCGTGAGCGGGACACAGTTCCTCGCCGCTGAGCTCACAGGCTTCATCAGACTCGGCGGCGGTGCGTCCACGGGCTATGACATCGCCTGGTCGCTCGCCCTCCTCGGCGTTGGCCAGCTGGTGGGACTGTCCGTGGGTATCGCCATGCTCGTGGGGCAGGTGATCTCATGGGTGATCGCGGTTCCGATCCTCACTTCGATGGAACCGGCAACACTGGGCCAGACCCTCGCCGCGCACACCAGCACGGTCTGGCGCACCCAGGTCCGCTTCATCGGCGCCGGCGCGATCGGAGTCGCCGCCATGTACACACTCGCGAGACTCGCGAAGCCAGTACTTGGCGGCCTTGTGAGCACGCTTGCAGCGTCCCGCGTCGCGGCGACGACCGATGAGTTGGACCGCGATCTATCGCCCACGTGGATACTGATACTCACCACCATCTGCATCGTGATCGCGGCGTGGTTGTCGTACGGGTTTGCCAAGTCAACGGTGCTGGCGCCCAGCGCGCTGCAGCTCACGTTGTTCGCCGCGCCGTTCGTGCTCATCGCCGGCTTCGTGATCGCGGGGATAGCCGGTTACATGGCCGGACTGATCGGCGCATCGAACAGTCCCATCTCCGGAATCGGCATCCTGTCCATCGTAGTCTGCGCCGGACTTGCCGCGCTCGTCGTTGCGCCGACGGAGCAGACACGTCACGCACTGGTCGCGTTCTCGCTGTTCGTAACGGCGATCGTGTTCGCGTGCGCCACGATATCGAACGACAACCTGCAGGATCTCAAGACAGGCCAGCTCGTTGGTGCGTCGCCGAGACGGCAACAGATCGCGCTCGTGGTCGGTGTCGCCGCTGGCGCGTCTGTGATTCCGTTCGTGCTTAACCTGCTCGCGAAAGCGTACGGCTTTGCGGGCGCGCCAAACCTCAACGTGATCGCGGCGCATCCGCTGCCCGCACCGCAGGCGACGCTGATCGCGGCGCTCGCGCAGGGAGTCATCGGCGGAAATCTCGAGTGGAAGATGCTCATCATCGGCGCCATTGTGGGCGTCGGTCTGATCCTGCTGGACGAAACACTCGGCTTTCTCAAGAAGCTGCGCATTCCGCCGCTCGCGGTTGGCATCGGCATCTACCTCCCGATGTCGGCCACGTTTGCGGTCATCGTTGGCGCACTGATCGGACACTGGTACGACACGCGCAGCGAGTCCATGCCTGACCCGGCACGGTCCCGCCGGCTCGCGACGCTCGTGGCGTCGGGACTCATTGTCGGTGAGAGCATCTGGGGCGTGATCAACGCCGGCCTCATTGTCGGCTTCGCGAAGGAAGCGCCGATCGCGCTCGTACCCGCCGACTTCGCGGCCGCGCCGTGGCTCGGAGTGGTTGCGTTCATCGGCATCATCATCTGGCTGTACGGCTGGATGGGCCGACGCTCCGCGGAGATGCAGCCGGAGTAGTTCAATAATCGTCAGATGGCGGCTTGGGAACCCATAATCGAGTGGCTATGATTAATTCATAACCACAGAGCTATGGATTTTCATGCGTACAGTACCGACTGCCATCTTCAAAGCCCTCGCTGATCCGACCCGCCGCGCGATTTTCGAGCGCCTTAGCCGAGAGGGCGAGCAGACCGTGCGGACGCTGACCGAGAGCTCGGGAGTGTCGCAGCCCGCGGTATCTAAGCATCTCGGAGTGCTCCGGAATGCTGGCCTCGTTCGCGCGCGCCACAGCGGGCGCGAAACCCATTACACCGCGCAGCCTCGTGCGCTCGCGCCGCTGGTGGACTGGATGGGTACCTACAGCCGCTTCTGGCAGAACCGGATCGACCGTCTCGAGAGCCTGCTGGACAGGATGGAAAAATGACCGCGACGCGCTCGATTGTGATCGAAAGGGAGCTTGCCGTTGACCGAGTATGGACGGCCGGACGCTCGTACGGATGTAGCACTCCGGTTTCCTGCCGGACCAGGTGGCCGCGTATCAGGGCGCGAGCCATGCGTGGCAAAGGTTCATCGCCAGTCTCGAGCGAGTTGTAAACGGGCTCCAGTAGGCAATCTGCGAAACGAGGGAGTCCACATGAAAACAGCGAGCCCAGAGAACGAAGGAACGGCATCAGCGAAGATCACCAATCGGATTCAGGAACTTGGTGACTGGCGAGGTAAAACTCTCGCCCACATCCGCAAGCTCATACACGAAGCCGATCCCGAGATCCAGGACGAGTGGAAGTGGGAGAAGCCGAAGTCATCCGGCGTCCCGGTGTGGTCGCATGACGGTATCATCTGCACCGGGGAATCGTACAAGGAGGTAGTGAAGCTCACCTTCCTTCGCGGGGCCTCCATCAAGGATCCGAAGAAACTCTTCAATTCCAGTCTGGAAGGAGCCGCCCGGCGCGCGATCGACATACGGGAAGGCGAGAAGATCAACGAAACCGCATTCAAGCAGCTCATCCGAGCAGCAGTGGACGCCAATACGTAGGCGATCGCCGCTCTTGCGGGTGCGGTTATCTTTGCCGCTCGGGTCTTGCGGTAGCGCCATTCATGGGAGCGGATGTTGAGTGTCTTGCAGCAGTTGATTCAGGGATTGGCAGGCGACGCCGCCCCTGACGAGCCGGCCCGCCTTAAACAACGGATCGAATGGCTCGACCGACTGGAGCCGTACCTGTCGCAGCCCAGCGCGTGTGCGGAGACGAGGGACGCGGCCGACAGCAGCGATTATGCGCATGCGCTCGAGATTCAGCGGGAGTTCGAGAAGGAAAACCGCTCGATCTATGAGACGATTCGCGAAGATGTACGCCGCGGGGATGGACGCCGGGGGTTGGGCAGATGGCTGAGTCACGACACGGACACCGGCGAACACTGGGCGCACCAGGGTTTCGACTACGCTGACGAAATTCTCGCCGGTGTTCTACAACTTGGCGAACCGGGAGCGACCATCGTCGATCCCACCACCGAGATGGTTTTCTACCAGCCGACCCCGACGCGGCACATTGTTGATCTGTTGGAGCGAACGGTGCTGGGCGATGGCGACGTGCTGATGGATATCGGGTCGGGATTGGGTCACGTCCCGATGTTGGCTGCGATCCTTACCGAGGCTCGCAGTATCGGGGTCGAAGTGGAGCCGGTGTACGTGGAATGCGCGCGTCGTGCCGCACGGACGCTTAATCTGCAGCGTGTGACGTTCATCGAGTCAGATGCCCGGTCAGCGCCCCTGAATAGTGGTACCGTCTTCTATCTCTACACTCCATTCAGCGGCTCCATGATGCGCACGATGCTCGATTTGCTGCGCGAGGAAGGGCGCAAGCGAGAGATTCGAGTGTGCACTCTTGGACCGTGTACCGCTACCGTATCCAATGAGAGCTGGCTGGATCTGGAGGGCGAGTCGAGTCCGCATCGAGTCACCATCTTTCGTTCAACCAATCGCGTGTGAAGGCGGGGCGTTAGACGCATGGCACTCGGTCTGGATCCCTCGCGTTGCGGCATCCGCGATCGCGCCACCATAATAGATGCCATGCCAACTTCCGCTCGCCTCTGCCTTGCAGCCGCTGTCGTCCTCGCCGGTTGCCGCTCCGTGTCACCCGCCCTCGCACCGTCCGTGCCGGCACCATTACTCGGTGTCATGCCGTTCCCGGTGGATCAGGTTCGAAGTCAGGCGGTCGCGCCGGGAGTAACGCGACGAGTGATGCGATCATCGAAGGGCCCGTGGACGATCAACGTGCTGTACGTGGATCTCGACCGCTGCAACATCGCGGAAGCGGTCAAGGGCACTGACGTCGCCGCGGGCCGATACAAAACCACCGCACTCCTTGCGGAGCTCGCGACGCACGAGCAGGTGGTTGGCGGCGTGAACGGAGATTTCTTTATTCTGAAGGACGGTTCACCCACCAACCTGCTGATCGTCAACGGCCGCATGCTCGCTCCGCCAAACGGCAAGCCGGTGCTCGCCTTCGACTCGGCGGGCGTTCCACATATATCCGCATTCACGCTGCGTGATGGACAGCTGGCGCCGTTCTTTCCGAAGAACGCGGTCGGCGGGCGGCCTGTCGTCGCGCGGGACAGCGCAATCGATCCGGCGGTTGATACCGAAGGTGGCGCCGGCTTTCGCGAGCGGAACCCGCGCACCGCGGCCGGCATCGCACGCGGCGGCCGACAGCTTATCCTTGTCGCCGTCGATGGCCGCGAATATCAGAACGCGGGAATGACGCTGCGCGAGATGGGGGAGCTGATGCTCGCACTCGGCGCGCGCGACGCGATAAATCTGGACGGCGGCGGATCCACGACGTTCGTGTACGCGGACCCGGATTCGAGTGGCCGGCTCCGGATCGGCAATCATCCGTCAGACAAGGAAGGCGAGCGCACGGTGGGCGATGCGCTTGCGGTGGTGCACGCCTGCCGCAAGTAGACGCCTGACCAGCGGCTCGCGGACCGGTCGTGCGTCAGCCCGTCACGTTATCTTCACCCGCATGGTCTTCGGCTTCACCCATCGGCGTAGAGCGCGCCTGCGCGCGCAGTCAGTTCCGGCGAGCTGGCGCGCGGTCGTCGAGCAGAACGTCGCGATCTTTCGTCGGCTCCCGGTGGACGATCAGACCGAGCTGGTCGGTCACATGCAGGTGTTCCTCTCGGAGAAGCATTTCGAAGGCGCCGGCGGTCTCGAGCTCACGGATGAGATCCGGGTCACGATTGCCGCGCAGGCGTGTCTGCTGCTGCTTCATCGCGAGACCGATTACTATCCGAATCTCAAGTCGATCATCGTCTATCCATCAGGGTATCTCGCATCTGAACCGGCGCCCACGGGCAACGGTATCTGGGAGGAAGGCGAACAGGGCCGGTTCGGCGAGACCGCGCAGAACCTCGGCGCTCTGGTGCTTGCATGGGACGAAGCAAGACGCGGCGCGGCGGCTCCGTCGGACGGAAAGAACGTGGTGTTGCACGAGTTCGCGCACCAGCTCGATTTTGAAGATCGCGTAACGGATGGCACTCCACTGCTCCACTCTCATGCCGACTACGCGGCGTGGGCGCGTGTGATGAGTGCGGAGTTCACTGCACTGCGGGCCGCGGACGACACCGGCAAGTCCACGATCATAGACAAGTACGGCGCCACGAACATCGCGGAGTTCTTCGCCGTGATCACTGAAGCATTCTTCGAGCGCCCTCGGGCGCTTTGTGACCAGCATCCGGAGCTGTACGCCGAGCTGCAGAAGTTCTACGAACAGGACCCTGCGGTATATTCCGCGGAGGCTCACTAGCGGATGGAGGCCTGTGTCTCGATCCGTACACACGGCCCGGGAGAATGACCCCCATCCGGCACACCGCTCCTCCACGAGTGTATCAGGATGTCATCCTGCTCGTCCCTGAGCGGGGAAGAGCACGCCCTGCTCGGGAGCGTGTGAGCGCACACGCCACCATCACATCACGCTGTACTCGCATGCTTTCACGAAAGCTTCTCAACCTGCTTCCGACCGCACTAGCCGTCGCAACCGCGCTGCTGTACGTGAGCAGCGATGCGTATTCGGCGGCCGCGCGCCAGGGTCCGGTGCTCCGCGCGGCGTCGCTGCTGGTGGCGCCGAGGCCGGCGACGGTCAGCTCCGCGATCAGCGCAGCCATGACGCGTCCCGCAGGTCTGGCCTCGCATGCCAGTGATGCACAGGCACGCGCGGACGGCGCGCTCGACGTGCTTGCTTCGCGCGTGCGACAGCTGAGTCATCCGGATGCGCTCCGCGACGCGTTCCAGAGTTATTTCGCGTTCGACGCCGCGCACCCGGACCAGGTGCGCAAGCCATATCTGTATTTCGTGGATTACGGTCTCTCCAGCTCGACGCCGCGCGGTTACGTGTTCGACATGAACGCACTCCAGATCGTTGACGGGCCGTTCATGGTCGCCGCAGGACGCGGCTCGGCGCCGAACGCGCGCGGGGTTCCAACGCGGTTCTCGAATTCCTTCGGTGCAGCGACAACGTCGCTGGGACTTTACGTGGCACAGGAGCTTTACAGCTTCACGGGTCACGCCGGCGGTGCGGCATATCATTCGATCGGGCTCAGGCTCGCGGGTGTGTCGGGCAGCTTCAACAACAACGCGCTCGCTCGCGGCGTGGTCGCGCACGGCGCGCCGTACGTTACGGGCATACGCGCGGGACGCAGTGAAGGATGTCCCGCGATGGCGCCCGATCGCGCCCGTCAGCTTCTCCCGAAGCTCGCGAGTGGTGGCCTCGTATTCCTGTTCGCACCCGACAGCAACTGGATGGCGCACGATCCGTGGCTATCGGAAGGGTGAAGCTGGACGTAGTGACACCCGCCGGATAACTCCTTCCCCGTCCCATGCGCTATCTCCTGAAACAGCGACTCATCTCGTTCGGTGACGATTTCAACATCAAGGACGAGGCCGGAAACGACGTCTACTTCGTGGACGGCAAGGCTATAAGCATTGGCGACAAGCTGTCGTTCCAGGATATGACCGGCACCGAGCTCGCCTTCATCAAGCAGCGGATACTCGCCTGGGGCAGAACCTACGAGATCATGCGCGGTGGAGAGGCGATAGCCGTAGTGAGGAAGCAGCCGCTCGCACTCATCCATCACCGGTTCGCCGTGACAGTCTCGGGAGCATCCGAGCTTGAGGCGGAAGGAAACTTTCTGGATCGCGAGTACACCATTCGCCGTGGCGACAGCGTCATCGCGACCGTATCCAAGCGCTGGTTCAGCCTGTCGGACAGTTACGGCATTGAAGTGGATACCGCGGAGGATCAGGTGCTGATTCTGGCGTGTGCAGTGGTGATCGATGAGAGCTGCCACCCGGATGACGAGGGTAGACACTAGGCCATTCTTCAGGGTGCATGTGCCGCGGACCGGCGGGACGGTGGTGGATTCAGTTGGCCGGGCACGTTCCGTTCGTTGCCATCCCGATCGTCGGGGCGATTGGAGGACGCAGTCGTGCAATCTGACCGAATGAGCGAGTTGACCGCGCTGACGGATTCAGTGCGGCGTATTACCGATCGATACGCGGCCGCAGTGCTTGACCGGAACGTGGACGAGTTCATGAGCAACTATGCGCAGGAAGTGCGCGTCTTCGACACGTGGAGGCGAGCGGCGTGTGAGGGTGCGAGCGAGTGGCGGAAGATGGCCGAGGACTGGTTCGGGTCACTCGGAACGGACACGGTGATTGTCACGTTCGGAGAGCTGCACGTGGCAGGTACATCGGTTCCGGCAACATTTTGCGGGTAGCGCGAACTGCGCGACTGAGTGAGCGGCCCGTTGCCAGGTTACGGCACCATGTTTGCTCGCTGGTGTACCCGTCGGCGTACCATTCAGTATGCTGATCGCAGATCCTGTCATGTCCCGCACCACGGAGGCTGAATTTGCTCTACACGTCATCAGTTCTGTCACTCGTCGCGGCCCTCTCTCTGGCCACGAACGCGTGCTCGCCTGCGAGTAGCGCGTCTTCTCCCTCTCCGGACGCTTTCGCCGTGTCGCCAACTCCATTGCCGGTAACGATTCTCGTGTCAGCCGTCACCAGCGGCTTCGACGAGCCCACGCAGATCGTCATTCGCGACACGACAGCGCTGGGGGATGCATGGCGAACGCTGCACGCCGGAGTCCCGGGCAATCCAGCACCGACCGTGGACTTCAGCAGCAATTCAGTGATTCTTGTTGCGCTCGGTCAGCGCAGGACCGGTGGTTACTCGGTGAGCGTCGATCACGTGAATCGTTCAGGGGACGGAGCGGTGGTGACGTACACCGCGACATCGCCCGGTCAGGGATGCATGACGTCGCAGATGATCACGTCGCCGGTTGTCGTCGTATCGGTACCGCACGTTGCCGGCGCGGTGACCTTTACGCGTCGTGATGTGACGAGCTCGTGTTGACGACGCAGCGAAGTATCGGGTGAAAAAAGAGCAGCGCGAATCAATTGATCCGCGCTGCTCTTTCTGGTAGTTACGAGTCCAACAGTATTGCTACGCAGTCGTTGCCGTGCGACGACGACGCTTGAACACACCGCCAAGTCCAACGAGGCCCGTGCCGAGGAGAGCCATCGACGACGGTTCCGGCGTGCTTGCCACAACATTGGTGAACTGAGTTGCCGTGCCTGATCCGGCCCCCTGGTTCCAGTACACGTTGACGACGTCCTGAAAGCGGCTGTCGAACGTCAGCGTTTGCAGCACTGGCGTACGAAATCCGTTCTGCCCTACAGGCGGCAGGTTGATGAGAAAGTCCTGGAAGAACGGATCCCCACCGGCGTAGTACGCATAGAAGCGCATCGTGAACGGCTGCAGTGCTATCGACGAGAACGCGGTCGAGTAGAGATGGGCCACGTCCATGGAGAACAGACTGAACGGCATGTATGGCCCGAACACAGCATCTGACTGGCTCGACAGGATGTCGATCTCACCGCCGAGCGCAGTTCCGAACAGAGTTGTGCTCGAGCCGATGTTGGTCGGCCTGTTCACCGATCCGGCATCGGACGTACCCCACGTGCCGAGTGCGTTGCGATTATGAGTCGCGTCAAAATCGGTCGCTTGGTAGAAATCCAGCCCGCTGGACTGCACAGGCGCGCCGATTGCAGCCTGATATTCCGTGGTGGTGGGACTGGCGTACTGGTTGAAGTTGATGCTCACCGTCTCCTGGGCGCCAATGGGCAGGGCCAAGAGCAGTGCAGGAACGAGCATCCTGAATCGTGTCGCGTGCAGCATGTTGAAATGTCTCCTGAAAGGTGCAGTAGGGTTAAGAGAGCTATTCACCGTATCGGAGCGCTGGCGTAGCTGCCAGCGCTCCGCGTTGTACTAGCAGCCGCCAGACCGAAGAGCCGTGAGCGCGCTCTGAATGTTCACCCGGCCTCCGCCGTACGTGTCCGAAGGACCAATGTTGTCGGTCGTGGTCGTGATGCATGCTTCGACGCGCGCGCGGTTGGCGGCAGACCGCACGCCGCCGAGTGCGTCATAAAGAATTGCTGCCATTCCGGTGACGTGCGGCGTCGCCATGCTCGTTCCAGCGTAAGCGATGTAGCGACTGGTATTGCTCAGACATGACGCTGCACCAGACGGCGCTCCGCCGCTATTCGCTGCGCCTGTCTGATTCGTCTGGCTCGAGCATACCGACCAGATCTGGTCGTTCGGGCCACCCTGGCCAACTCTGTTGACGAAGCGATAGACCTCGGAAAGTGGCACGTTGCCGCGCCCGCCCGGTGCAAAGACAGCTACGCCAGTTCCGAAGTTGGAGTAGTAAGCCTTGTAGTCAGGGCTGCGCCAGACCTGGTTGGGATCGAATGGATCCCAAGCTGGAGGCGCCGGTGCGGTGCTCCTCGTCAGCGGGCCGGTAGCGCCGATGACAATGGTCCCCGGGATCTGTGCGGGGACGAAGATCTCCGCAGGGTTGGGGAGCTTGAGATTGTTGTTTCCCGCCGCCGTGAGGACGACGGTACCCGCGTCTGTCGCATACTTGACGGCTGCCGAGTAGGTGATGACGGAGTTATTGTATGAAGCAGTGCCCTTGTAGCGGACTCCGCCAAGGCTGATGTTGATCACGTGGGCGCCATTGTCCACGCACCAGATCAGGCCGTTGATGATCGCTGACTCACTGCCGCTTCCGGCGGTGTTCAGGACGCGTGAGCTCATGATGTTGGCGCGGGGGGCGACACCCGAAATGACCACGCCACTTCCCGCGACGGTTCCCGACACGTGCGAGCCGTGACCATTCGGGTCATCTATTCGCGGCTCCGCCACCACGAAATTCACGCGTTTGGTCACGCGAGCGCTGAGCTCCTGATGCAGCGAATCGACGCCAGTGTCGAGTATGCACGCGTTGATTCCTGCACCACCATTGGTACCGGACCAGCCGGCGTCGGCGTGGATGTCCTTCATCCCCCAGAGTACGTTGCTGGCGTACCACGGCGTGTTCTGTTGTCCCGGGACGTCTGCGACAGCATCCGGAACGGGCTCATCGTTCGCGATCGGGGAAATAGAGGCATCGAACCCCGCCTCGACATATCTGGGTTGGGCTGCCTTCAGAGCGTCGGGATTCGTCACGCGGTCGACGACCAGCACGTGCAACGCAGGGATCGAGTCCACAATCGAGCCGCCGGACGACGCCAGCACGCTCGGACTGATCGCCGGCGTTCCATTGAAACCCACGAGATACCGGCCCGGGGCCGCGGCAATCGGACCTCTGGCTGCCGAAGGGATCGGCGACGAAAGCGCGGCCGGATCTGCGCACGCTAGAATGGCGAAAACAACAAATGCCGCCACGGGCATGGGGCTTGGACGAACCATTCGGGCTCCAGTGGGAAAAGTGGTACATAAATTTTTGATAAACCCCGTCAAGGGAGGAACGAGAGCACAGGACGGGCCGCGAGCGTGACACGAAACCGAAGCGCCGACGAGAATTTCCATGTCCATGCAGGGAAACGCTTTAGCACGTCGCAGCCGGATGTAATCGCGGATGCTGAGCATGGCTCAAAGCCGCGCCGCCGCAACATGTGTGGCGATTCCTCCACACCTACCCACTGCGACCTTTTTAGCAGCAGGCCGCGCGTGCTACCTCGGAAAGATCACCGGCAGGACGATGTCGGTCGTGTAAATGCAGCGATCGTTGTGACCGCATTCGGGGACGATGATCGCTTTGTGGCTGGCTCCGAGAGTCCCGTTCACGTACTTGAAGAACGCCTCGCTGCGCGCGCGCCGCGTGGGGCCCTGCGCCATGGCGGCGGGTGACGAGTCGAAACCGCCGAGCGGGAGGACGTCCACCTGGCCGAGGAGATACGTGGTGGGGCGTGATAGCAACTGCTTTCTGAGCTGCTCGTCGGACATCTGCGCGGTGTACCCCTTCCGGTTCTCGAGGCCCGCGGGCCACTGATCGTAGCCCGGAGCCTTGGCCGCGTCGAATGGACCGTACGTATATCCCGTCCGCACCTTCTCGCCGTCGGCACCGAGCGCCGCCTTGTTCGCCGTTGCCGAATCCGCGTCACCGGTCGGAAGTGGGCGCACCGAAGCCGGCCATGCGTAACTCGAGGGATTGGCGACCACGTAGGTGATCTCGACCCCGGGAGTGCCATGCACCTTGTTGGACATCGCGTACCGCGTCGCGTACTGTCCGCCCGCTGAGTGACCGGCGACCACGATGCGTGTGACATTCGGAAAAATCTTCTTGTCACCGAGCTTTCGAATTATCTCGTCGGTGAAGTCGAAGGACGACAGGTTCGAATTGGACGGCGACATTCCGCCCGACTTCCAGCTGTCGCCGCGATTGGGCCAGACTACCTCGTCCGGCTCGGGCTTGTCGGGCGCAGCGATGATGCGGGGCGCGATGACTATCGTATTGTCGAGCGCGCCCGCGAGGAACGCAGCCGCCATCGCCGTCTCGAAATAGTGGTCCGCGTTCCGGCCGGCCCCGTGGATCATGATCAGGGCGCGAGTGAGCGAGCTGTTCGGCCTGTCGAGCGAATACGACGCGTAGGCCATGGAGCGAGCCGGACCTTTCCCGAAGGTCACCCAGCGCTCGCAGGCCTTTGTCGCAGTGGTGCACGGCGCGGGTTGTCGTGCAGCGCTATTCTGGGCGTGTGCAGAAGACGCGACGAGCAGAGTGGCGGCGGAGACAATGATTCCTGGGCGCATTTGCAGAGATGGCTTCGGGTTGGTGTCGGGTTGGCGTCGGGTCGTGCTGGAAACTCGACTTGTAAGCATACAGCGGTTCCGAGCCGTGAAGCCAGAACGCCACACGAAATGTAGATTTGGGGAAACACTGGCCAGTGAGAAACGTATGACCGATTCATCAAGCAATACGGAACCGGTTCGTATCACGAACGCGGGTGTTCGTTTCCCGCCGCCGCTTCTTTTTGTCGCCGGCCTGGCCATCGGATGGCTGCTCGAGCGGTTTGTATATCCGCTTCCGATCCCGACCAACGGCAGCGGCCTGTTCTGGAAGGTCGGCGACCTGCTCATCCTGGCTGGCGCGGTCATCGTCATTTCGGGAATGATCACCTTCACTCGCGCGCGGACCGCAATCATCCCGCACAAGAGCGCAAGCACAATCGTCACACATGGCCCTTACCGGTTCACGCGAAACCCGATGTACCTCGGACTCACGCTCGCGTATCTGGGAGTGACCCTGCTGCTGCTGTCTCACTGGCCCCTGATACTGCTCCCGCTGGTGCTGATCATTCTCTTCGTGAGTGTCATCCGCAAGGAGGAGCGATACCTCACCGATGCCTTCGGCGCAGAGTACACGGAGTACTGCGGCCGCGTGCGCCGCTGGATCTAACGCGGCCGCTGAAGCCGAACTCCACAGCAGACGCTTCACGGCAGCCGCCAGGAGCGTTCGATGTCAGTCGATGTCGAACGGCAGCTCCAGTGTCTCATCCGGCTCAAGCGAGGACCACCTCTGCACCAGCTCGCGAACTCGCCCACGAATTCGCACGATTTCCTCCTGGCGGAGCGGACGCGTTGCGCGAAGGCCGCGCGACGACGCGTACGTTGCTGCGTGCTTGTTCATCTGCGCTGCGGTCCAGTCTGCGCCGATGGAGCGCTGCACATCGAAGAATCCAACTATCTGCTCGACCGTCAGCGCTTCCTCGGGTAACGGCCCGCGGGTCGTCTTGCCGGTAGTCTCGATGATCTCCCAGCCTGCGGCTACGAGGCCGAAAAAGCCCGATCGAAAACCGAGCTCCGTCTCCACCACGTAGTGCGTGATGTCGTATGACGGAAATACGGACGCGAGCGAGCCGCGCTGGCGCTGCCAGTCGGAAGTTCCGTCGGCACGGTCACAGCGGAGTATCACATCACCGTCTTTCTTTTTTGTGAGACGAATGATCATCGAACGTGCTCAGGGTAGCGCGAGCACCACGACCGTCGCCGCCGAGCTTTTGGTTTGCCAGGTGATTGGTGCGTCGAGCCCGGAAGCTACGGCGACGTACTGCCGGCCGGCAGCCGAATAGGTGACGACGCCACCTCCAACGGGCTGACCGGTATTGTAGCGGAACAGGATCGCGCCACTGTGCTGGTCGAAGCCCAATATGTTGCCGCCGAGGTCCGCGGCGAACAGCAGGCCGCCGGCGGTTGCGGTGACACCCGCAACGATGGGTGTGGCTGACGCATAGCGCCACTTCACCGATCCATCGTCGGCGTCGATTGCGGTGATCCATCCGCGCCGAGCATCGATCGGATCCATGACACCGAAAGGGTGAATGAGCTTGGCGCTTCCGGTCCACGGAATGCCGAGCTTGTTCTTGAGCTTCTCCGGTGGGTCGATCTGAACCGTGCTGCACCAGTCCACCGACCCAACGTAGAGCATGTTCGTTTCCGCCGAATAGGCGGGGCCGTTCCACTCGACACCACCCTGAACTCCCGGACAGAACCGTGTGCCGGAAGCAGTGAGCGGAGTGGCAACATTGAGGAGCGTGGTAACTGGAGTGCGGTAGAGTATGCGGCCGTCAGCTCGGTCGACGCCGTACAGGTGCCCGTCCTTGCCTGCCTCCGCGATGATGTTCCGGCCGCCGCGCGTGGAGACGAGCAACGGCGCCGCCGCGACGTCCCAGTCGTGGAAGTCGCGTTGAAGCAGTTGGTAGACGTGCAGCAGCGCGCCCGTTCGCGCATTCAGGCCAACCACGGAATACGTGTAGAGATCGTCGCCTTCTCGCACCTGCTGCAGGAAGTCCGGCGCCGCGTTGCCGGTGGGGATGTAGATGCTGCCGGAGAGCGTGTCGAGCGTGTACGAAGTCCACGTCGTCCCGCCGCCGCGCGGCACATTATTGGTTTCCGCTGGCCACGTCTGGTTTGCCGGTCCGTTGCGCGGAACCAGATCAAAGCTCCAGACTTGGGCGCCCGTTCTCGCGTCGAACGCCATCATGCGTCCGGTCACCGCGAAGTTGTCGCCACCGGCGTTGCCGATGAATACCAATCCGTGCCACGCGACCGGTGCAGCCGGAAAGGTCTCGCCTTTCTTCACGTCACCCGCCAGCACGTTCCAAACCTCCTCGCCCGTCGCCGGGTCGAGCGCGTACACTCGTCCGTCGTTCGCTCCGCGAAACAGACGCGCGCCCGTGGGCGTCTCAAGGTAGGCGACGCCGCGATTCGTCTTGAGGTCATAATCGGGATGCGGCGAGTACGCGTATGTGTGGCGCCACTTTAGCGCGCAGGTCGCCGCATCAACTGCGTAAGTGTTGTTCGCGGACGTGAGATACATCACAGCACCCACGACGACCGGACCCGATTGCATCGGTGTCTGCTCTTCGGTAGCGAAGCGGCAGACGGGTACCAGCGATGCCACGTTGGCGGTGGTGATCTGTGCCAGCGCAGAATACCGGAGACTTGCCGGATCGTTGTTGTACGCGGGCCAGTCGGCGGATGGGTTGCCGCTACGTCCGGTTCCAGTTACGCCGAACGCAGGACCTCGCTTCGTGGAGCTGCTGCCCCTGGGCCGCGTATCGACGGGGCTCTTGAGAAATGGCAGATACTGCAGGTAGGAACAGCCGCTGAGGCAGAGCGCCGCCAGGCCCACGATCCCAGTGTGTCGAAGTCGGTTCATGTGACGCCGCGAAGGGTGGAAATACTCTCCGCGTGCGTGCCGGAAGCAGGCCACGACATCCGAAGTCCCTATCCGCATCAAGGCACTTTGCGTTCCACACTTTCGGCGCTGGACGACCGGATTCAGCGATAGGCGGTGGTTATTGTCTGCACGCGGGTCGGGTGTCTTGCCAGAAGATAGTTGACGAAGTCGCCGACTATCGGGCTCGGGCGGCGAGACCCGCGGGTTACGATGCGCGCGCTGAGTATCGCGGACTGTGAATCCCATTCCACGTTCAGTGCGCCGCGCGCGGAGTCGGCGCTGTGCAGCTTCATCCATCCGGGCGCGCGTCCGGGCTGCTTTTCACTCATGACCTGGAGTCCGAACTTGTCTATTCGCGTATCGTTCGCGATTGCCTCACGCAGACTCGCGCCCTTCGAGCAAAGCACCTGAACCAGGATCTGCATGCAGTACTCCTTATTGAGAGAGTGTCAGCCGCCGGGCGCCACTCCAGCGAGTGGCAGTTCCAGGAGCAGCTTCGATGTACTTGGCTCGACGGTGAAATACATCCTTATCCTGTCGAGCACCACGGGCTCGGCGATGCGCACCGCGAGCAATCCGTCCAGCGCCTCACGCGTCAGCGTCCTGTACAGGTTCAGCGTCACGTGCGGTGAGAAGGCGAATCTTGGACGTGCAAAGTGCATTCCGCTCGCGCCGATCCTGTCGTGAAGCTCCCGGATGGGGCCCCGGGCCGCGACCGGGAGTACGACGATCTCCGTCCCCGGAAATCGCTCCGGCTTCTCCAGCACGAGACTGATCGGCGCAGTGGTGCTGGTGATCGGCTCGAGCTTATCCCACATCGTCGCCGCCGTCGTATCGGCGGCTATCGGCCCGAGTCCTGATGATCCAGCCAGCGTCAGATGCGGCCGGTGGGAGCGCGCGAGCTTGGGATCGTACCGCTCGGCGATCTCCTGGATCCGGTCCGCGACGGGCCCGGAGAGCTCGCCGAGTATGAAGATGCCGGACGGAGTAGCCACGCGAGGAAGATAGTATCTTAGGAAATGCTCAATATCGATCTCACGGGCAGGCGTGCCCTCGTTGCGGGCGTGGCCGACGACGGCGGATTCGGGTTCGCCATCGCAAAGTGCCTCGCCATGGCTGGCGCCTCCGTCTGCGTCGGGACCTGGCCGCCGGCACTCAACATCTTCAACAACCTGCTCGAGCGCGGGAAGATGGACGAGTCGCGGAAGCTGCCGGACGGCTCGACGTTCAATTTTGAGCGCATCTATCCGCTGGACGCAGCGTACGACACGCTGGCGGACGTCCCGGAAGAGATCCGCTCCAACAGGCGCTACAAGGATCTGGGCGACTTCTCTATAGAAGGACTTTCCGCCCGGCTGGTGGCTGATTTCGGCGAGAAGCCGCTGGACATCGTGGTGCATTCCCTGGCCAACGCCCCCGAAGTGAAGAAGGCCCTGATGGACACCAGCCGGTCCGGCTACCTGACGGCCGTGAGCGTGAGCGCGTACTCAATGATCGCGCTTACATCGAAACTGGCGCCATTGATGCGCGATAATGGCGCGTTCCTGTCGCTTACTTACATGGCTTCAGAGCGTGCGATACCGGGGTACGGTGGGGGAATGTCCTCGGCCAAGGCAGCCCTTGAAAGCGATACGAGGGTGCTTGCTTACGAGATCGGGCGCCGCTATGGCCACCGTGTGAACACGATATCTGCCGGTCCGTTCGCATCTCGCGCGGCCAGTGCCATCGGCATCATCGAGCGAATGGTGGAGTACTGCGAGGCCAACGCAGCGCTGCCGCAGCGGCTCGAGGCGCAGGAAGTGGGGTCCGTGGCCGCCTTCCTCTGCTCACCGCTCGCAAGCGGGATCACCGGCACCACCGTGTATGTGGACAAGGGTTATCACGCGATGGGAATGGCCGTCACTACGTTCGAATAGGCTGGCTGAACTGATCGCGAAGCTGGCTTCGGAACCGGTGATGACGTTGGCGTGTAGCGGGACGCGATGACGATCTTAAGACGCGTCTGCTGGCCTCTCATCGGTCTACTCGGCGTCTCGTGCATGCCGTCTCCGACGCTCACGCCGGCCCCACTGGCTGGGTCCGCCGCCGGCGCCAACCCGGCCGACTCGGGCCGAGCCGGTGGACCACATGTAAGCGTCAAACCATACGCGGAAGTGATCCCGAAGGACGCGAAGACGCGTACCGGTCTCTTCACCACGCACCGCGTTGGCGACACGCTCTACTTCGAGATCCCGCGCTCGGAGCTGAACCGCGACATGCTGCTCGTGGGTCGCTACGCGCGTACGGCGGCCGTTGATGCGAGCAATCCGTTCGGTGCATACGGCGGCGACGAGTTCGGAGAGCGCACTTTGCGATGGGAGCGCTCGGGCAACCATATCATCCTGCGCTCGCCGTCGTTCGCCATCATGGCGGACACATCGCTCCCCATCTACCGCGCCGTTCAGTCTGGAAGCTACGCTCCGATCATCGCGATCTTCGACATCGCCGCATACGGTCCCGACAGCTCGGCGGTCATCGACGTAACGCGGCTCTACACCACCGACATCCCCGAATTCGCCGCCATCCACGGTCAGGTCGACGAGAAGCGATCGTACATCGAGAACGCGGTCTCGTTTCCCGATAACGTGGAGATCGAAGCGACGCAGACGGGCGTCCCGCAACCCAGCGGTGGAATATCGATTCCACGCGATCGCGAGTCCGCGATAAGCGTTCTGGCGCACTGGAGCATGGTGCGTCTTCCCGCCGTTTCCATGACGCCGCGTCTGGCCGACGATCGCGTCGGATTTCTGACCGTCACGCGCACCGACTACGGAACGCAGCAGTACCGCTCCGTGGAGCGAGAGTACATCAACCGCTGGAGACTCGAGAAGAGGAACCCGGATGCGGCGGTGTCCGATCCCGTGAAGCCGCTCGTGTACTACATCGATCCGGCGACGCCGGAGCAGTGGAAACCGTGGATAAGGAAGGCGGTACTGGACTGGCAGCCTGCGTTCGCGCGCGCCGGTTTCTCGAACGCGATCGTGCCCATGGATCCACCGGCAGACGATCCTGACTGGTCGCCGGACGATGTGCGGCATACCGTGATCCGCTGGCTTCCGTCCACGGTGGAGAACGCCGTGGGACCGCACGTCGCGGATCCGCGCACGGGTGAGATCCTGAACGGATCGATCCGCATATTCCACAACGTCCTCAACCTGAATCGTGACTGGTACTTCACGCAGGTTGCGCCGCTCGATCCGCGTGCGCAGCACTGGCCCATGCCGGACTCGCTGATGGGTCGCATGGTGGAGTTCGTCGTGGCGCACGAGATCGGCCACACGCTCGGACTGACTCACAACTTCAAGGCGAGCGCGATGTATCCCGCCGACTCCGTTAGGTCGCGCACGTGGGTACGTCGCATGGGATTCACGCCGAGTATCATGGACTACGCGCGGTACGACTATGTGGCGCAACCGGAAGATTCGATTGCGGTCGGTGATCTGGTGCCGCGGGTGGGGCCGTACGACGCATTCGCGGTAATGTGGGGCTACACACCAATCGCCGGCGCGCTCACGCCGCAGCAGGAGCGGCCCGCCCTTGACTCGATCGCGCGGATGCAGGACAGCGTCCCGTGGTACCGTTTCGGCCACCTCGCCGAGACGCGGGCGGACAACCCTGACCCCACCGATGAAGCCGAAGCGATTGGCGATGCGGACGCGGTGAAGTCAACGGGTTACGGACTCAAGAACATCGAGCGGATCATGCCGATGTTGTTGCGTGTCACGCAGAAGCCGGGCGAGGATAATTCCGATCTGGCAGAGATCTACGAGAGGCTCGTTGGCCAGTGGGCCGAAGAGATGGGCCACGTGGCGAACATAATCGGCGGCGAGATCGCGGAAACGAAATACGGAGCGCAGCCCGGGCCGGTATTCACGCCAGTGTCACGTGCGCGCCAGGTGGAAGCGATGCACTTTCTTGATGCGCACGTATTCCACACACCGTCGTTCCTGCTTGCCAACTCCATCACCAGCCGCATGGAGCCGAACGGCTCGCTGTCGCGCATCAACGACGCGCAGGTACGCATTCTCCGGTCGCTGCTGGACGACTACAAGCTTCAGCGCATGATCGAGATGTCATCGCATGGAGTATCGGCGTACACCGTGGCCGACATGCTCGCGGATATACGGCGCGGAATCTGGACCGAGCTCGGCGACTCGAAAGTCGCGATCGGCGTGTATCGTCGCAATCTGCAGCGCGCGTATCTTGACCAGATCGACGCGAAGCTCAACGGTGCCCGCAACGACGGTGTCACCATCGTGATGACACCGAGCCCCTCACCCGGTCCCCGCCGCCGCCGGCCGGTGGACAGTCCCGCGGCGATGGCCGATGCGCGATCGTCGATGCGGGCGGAGATGGTCGCGTTGCGCGCCGCGGTGATTCAGGCAATCCCGCGGGCAGCGGATCCGCCGACGCGCGCGCATCTTGAGGATGTACGAGTTGCCGTGGACCGGATACTCGATCCTAACCGGTGAGGGTGGAGCACCAAGCGAAAGCCTGAACGTCGTCGTCCCATGGAGAGCCGGGATCCATGGGCGAGGATCGAGGCATGCAATCGATGGCTGCCAATGGGTTTGAGACCCGTTGCGATCAAACTACCGGTACTTCAGGGTCTCACCCATATTGGCAGCGAGGGAGCGGCTGAGCGCTACTCTTTAGAATGCAAACCATGTGTACGCATACAGCGTATTGTTGGCCGATGCTGAGCGACCGCCGAGCATGTCGTATGACGTGGAGGCGCCGTTGAATTTGCTGTAGCGAACATACTGAAGTCCAAACCGTGTATTCTCCCACGCGTTGTACGTCAACTCAACGGTCTCGCCGGTCGTGTTTGGGCTGCCGGTGCGACTGCCCGTCAAAGAGGCGGGCGCGAACAATAGTGTGTCGCGTGTACCGGTCGTCTGAAAGACGCCTGCGGTGACACCGTACCGTTCATCCATGAGCCACCACGCAAGGTTTGCGCGGACAGTCGAGAGTGTAGGTTGCAGTGATTCTGCAGATTGTGGGTCCTGGCTGAACAGCGCATCAAGGTGTTGCTGTTCGTGGATATATGTCGCGTGGCCAATGATGAGCGAGGTACCTGCACTGTGCTCGACCTGTGCGTCGACGCCGATGTCGGTGTAGCGGTTAGTCTTTCCGCTCACACCCTGCGGATACAGATTCGCGGCGAACCCGTACGTGCCGAGCATGACATATGTTGGACCGAGTTGATGTTGCAGCGCCAGCCGCCAGTAGGGAACCACCCCGTTCGTCGTATTAGTTGCCGAGGAATCATACGGCACGGTTGAGCCTTGGGGCGCCGACCGGTACGCCGTGGCTTCTGCATACAGCGTGTTGGCAAACATAGAGTAAACGCCGAGGCCCACCACCTGCTGCGCCAGAGCGCCGTCGATCAGCGTCGCGGCCGCTGGCGACGGTGAGACGGATGACGCCATGAATGGATAGCCCCACGCCGGAACGGTGTTCCACACATCCTGGACCGTCGGATTGTTATGGAGCGTGACACCGATCAGCACATCCCGGTCACCCATCGTGGTATGTCTCGCGTAGCGCACGTCCACGTTGTCGATGCCAATCGCGCCATCGGCGGCCGTATATGTGAACTGCGTGAACGCTCCGAGGTTCGAGGTAATCTGCCCGGAGAAGAAGATGCTCGCCTGCTGGGGGAATGAAGCAGTATTGTTCTGGGTTCCCGGCTGCTCGACACGGGTTCGTGATACAGAAGCAACGACCATTGCGGACGCAGGCGGAAATGGCGCGAGCTTGAGACCGCCGGAGGAATCCGCCGGCTCCCCGATGGTGGCGAGCCCCGTCAGCGTATAGCCGTTCAGCTTAAACTGCCGGCCGAACGGCGTGAGTTGCGGGAAAGCGTAGTGACAAGCGCTACAGGCAAGCTTGGTCTGTCTGGAGAAACTCGGAACCACCGCTGTCGCAAGTGAGTAGTGCGGAGTCCTGGCCGCTCCGAGAGCCGCGAAGAACCCGCGCGGAGCCACTATCTGATCCGTGCCCATGCCCGGGACGATGTGGCCACCGTGCCCTACATACCGCAATGGAAGCGCGGACGCAGAGGCCATTGGAAACGCGACAATTGCGCCCGTGATAAGCATCGCGCGACGCCAACTCGTGCACGACAGCCGACGCATCGGACGGAGCCAGGCGCCTTGGAACGGCATTTCAACCATGAGAAGCAACTCCAACAGGGGTATGGTAATAGTACACCTTGCGTGCGATAGCGCAAATCGCTAATTGCCTCGGCGAGATCGCCTCTGGTCCGTTCGGAACAGCTTCAACCATTTAACTCACTTGTTAGGTAGGGGATACCCTGACACAGCGAACCCGGTCTTGACGGATTCTAGTGGTGATTTCCCCGACACAATTTCAGGCAATCTCCGATGGGCGTGAGTTGCCGGGCGAACTAACCTTCTGATGTACGAAGCACAGTGCATTACGTTGCGTTCGGTTTCGCTGAGCCAACTCACAAACTCAAGAGGATGACAATCATGTCGCGCATTCCATATCTGATTGCAGTGTCTGTTGCCACGCTATTCGTTTCTTCGGCCGTGCTAGTGGCACAGAGTGTCGTCCCGGCCGGCGGGCACGTTATCGTCGTCAAGCTCGTAACGAAGGGAGGAAGCGCACCTTACGGATTCGCACCTAGCAGCGTCACTGCGCAAAACGGTGACACCGTTCGGTTCGTTGAGGATGCTGGCGTGATGCACAATGTGCACTTCGAGTCGCATCCCGCCGGTGCAAAGCTTGGCGCTGCCACGGTCGGTCCGTATCTCACCACCAAGGGTCAGACGTACGACGTCGTCATCGACGCGCGCTTCACCGCTGGTAAGTATGGGTTCGTTTGCGATCCGCATGAGATGTTGGGGATGCGCGGCACACTCACAGTCGTCAGCAACGCCGCCCCCCACCAGACTGGCAAGTAAGTACTCGAAGCGAAACTTGAGTAGGCGAAACCGAGGTCTTGCCCAGTGTGCATGCGGCAAGAAAGTCTGACTCCTTGTAACGCTTCAGTGCATTGCGAACTTGTCACGTGATCGAGCGACTTACAGTTCTCCGGGGAGTGTGGGTAGTGCTCTGTAGTTTCGCCTGATCTCGGTGTCACTGTCATCCTGGAGCGGGGGGGGGGGGGCAAAAGCTGCGGCGGGGCCAAGGCCCCAACGGGGCAAAAGAAGTATCCCCCAGTGTGCCCACCGCGCAAACCGTGTCCCGTCCAACCGGGCACGTCTTCCCCCTGTTTGGCGTCCCCCGT
>JBBRBY010000024.1:0-35743 GCA_038205315.1 Gemmatimonadales bacterium
CGTGAGCAGGCCGAAAAAGTCGCTTCGGTCCGCGGCAATCTACCGGATCTCAAGTGCGTAATAAGCTTTGAATCGGTCGATGCCGGACTGGCGGACATGTCGATGATGGAGCTGGAGCGCCGCGGTGCAGCAGCCGAGCCCTCTGACTCCGTCGCGCGACACCGTGAGCGCGCGCTGATGGTGAAACCCGACGATATCGCCACGTTTCTGTACACCTCTGGAACCACCGGCGAACCGAAGGGAGTGATGCTGACTCATGACAACATTCATTCCAACGTGAAGTCGGTATGCGACGTCATACCGTTCAACGCCGGCGGCGTTTGCCTCAGCTTCCTGCCGCTCTCGCACATCTTTGAGCGCACCGTGGGGCATTACCTCATGTTCGCAACGGGAACTTCAATCGCGTACGCGGAATCGACGCTCACCGTCCCGGACAACATGCTGGAAGTTCGACCGACGCTGATGGTATCGGTCCCTCGGCTTTACGAGAAGATGTACGCACGCGTCCTCGAGAGCAGCGCCACTTCCGGCAAGTTCAGGAAGGTGATCTTCGATTGGGCACGCGGGATCGGCGAGAAGGTCTCGGATCTCAAGCTCGTCGGACAGACGCCGTCCGGCACTCTCGCATGGCGCTACAAGCTCGCCGAGCGGCTCGTCTTCTCAAAGATTCGCGCGCGCACCGGAGGACGGTTGCGGTATTTCGTATCGGGCGGCGCGCCGCTTTCCGGCGAGATCAACCGATTCTTCCACGCTGCGGGCCTCACCATCCTGGAAGGGTACGGACTGACCGAAACCTCGCCGGTCATCACGTGCAACACCCCGCACTCGATGCGGATCGGAACCGTTGGAAAGGCGATTTCCGGCGTGTCGATCGCGGTCGCCGAGGACGGCGAGATCCTGTCGCGCGGGCCCAATGTCATGGCTGGCTACTACAACAAGCAGCAATTGACCGCTGAGGCGATCGATGAAGAAGGCTGGTTCCACACCGGGGACATTGGCGAGTTGAACGAAGGCTTTCTTACCATCACGGACCGCAAGAAGGATCTCATCGTCACAGCCGGTGGAAAGAATGTCGCGCCGCAGCCCATAGAGGCGCGGATGAAGCGCAGCAAGTTCGTCGCCGAAGCCGTGATGATCGGAGACCGTCGCAAGTTCCCGATGGCGCTCATCGTGCCGGACTTCGATCAGCTCGAGCGGTGGGCCCGCTACAAGTCCCTGTCCTTCCAGGACCGCACTCAGCTCATCGCGCTGCCGGAGGTGCACGCGAAGATGGAGCGTGAGGCGCTCGGCGGGCTCAGCGATCTCGCCAGCTTCGAGATTCCAAAGAAGATCGCACTGCTGCCCGCGGAGCTCACAGTCGAGAGCGGTGAGTTGACGCCGACTTTGAAGGTCAAGCGTCGCGCAGTCGATCGTCGCTACCAGAAGCTGATCGACGATGTTTACGCGACGGCCGAGATCTCGGGCTCAGCGCCGGTAAAGAGCCACTAGCGGCCCACGCTTTTCCGCAATCCACACTGCATCATCGCGGGCGATCTCGTCCATGCCAGGCGGCAGCGCCGTCGCCGCGGGTGCCACCAGCCTTCCGCCTGATGCAAGCCGGCTGACGATGCGCACCAAATCGCCGCCCGTCCAGCCTTCGCTACCGATCGCGACGCCACCTAGCGCTGCATCAGCGAACGGAAGCCGATGACCGGTATGCAGAACACCTAGGCGTTCGGACTCGTCAAGTGAAACCGGCGAATTGATCGCGAACACCCTCGCTCCAACCATCTCCGCCACCTCGGCGGCGTACGGGGCCCAGTCGTCTGCCAGCGCAATCGTTGAGCCATCGGAAACCGCCAGAAATGCTGCAACCCTGACCGCGCCCTCCGGTTCGCGCTGAAACGCTGCATCGACTGGTTTGCTCACAGCCGCACCGACAAAGCTCGCAACGCCGTCCACAATCGCGTACTCTCTGCGGCAACTCGGGCAGCCCATCACCGCGTCGACCACAAAACGCCCCTCGCGGCGCGTTATCGCCGTGACGAGCGCGATCGGCGGATGGTCCTCGGTGCATCGCAGGAAGTCCAGGAGCTCGATGAACATGAGGTGCGCAGAATCGCCTTCAGGACCGTGACAGCCGAAGCTCGTCCACGTTGACGGCCGAAGGCAGCGTCACCGCGAACAGCACCGCCTCCGCCACAGCGTCCGCGCTCAGCATCGAGCCGCGGTCAGGCGTCTCACGCTCTGCGCCGCCGAACGAGATCGAGTCCCACATGGCGGTGTCCACTGGTCCGGGAGACACGAGTGTCGCGCGCACTCCCGAACCCTTGAGCTCGCCTCGCAGCACTTGATGCATCGCGCGGAGCGCGAACTTCGCGGGAGAATACGCCCCATTCTCAGGGAACACGCTCCGGTCGGCGACCGATCCCAGTGTCACGAAGTGCCCCGATCCGCGCGCCCGCATCTGCTCGATGAACTGGCGCACGACGAGAAACGGTCCCAGCAGGTTGGTATCGATCACCCGCGTGAATACCGCCGTCGGCATGGAATCCAGTCTGGCGACTTCGAACACACCAGCGTTGTTCACAACGATGTCCGGTGCAGCGCCCAGCGCACCCTGCACTGTCACGGCCATTGATTTCACGGATGCTTCGTCCGTCACGTCGCAGGTGACGGCCAGGGAATCGTGTCCGATGTCGCGCGCCAGATTATCGATCTGGTCCGTCGTGCGTGCGACAAGCACGACGCGCGCACCTTGGGATGCCAGCAACCGCGCGATGGCCGCTCCGATGCCGCGAGACGCTCCGGTAACGAGCGCGCTCCGCCCGGCAAGTCGCTTACTCAGAGCGTGGATCCACTCTGGATGAGACGGAGAAACTCGTCCCGCGTCTTGGGATCGTCGCGGAAGGTGCCGAGTACCGCCGACGTCACCGTCTTGGAGTTCTGCTTCTGCACTCCACGCATCATCATGCACAGATGCGCCGCCTCGATCACAACTCCCACGCCACGCGGCTTGAGCACGTCCGTGAGTGCCTGCGCGATGTCCACCGTAAGCCGTTCCTGAACCTGCAGCCGACGCGCAAAAATATCGACCACCCGCGCAAGCTTGGAGAGACCCACGATTCGACCGTCGGGAATGTACGCTATGTGCGCCTTGCCGAAGAACGGAAGCATGTGATGCTCGCACATGGAGTAGAGCTCGATGTCACGGACCAGGACCATGTTCGAATTCTCCTCTTCGAACAGCGCATCACCTATGACGGTGCGCGCGTCCTGCTGGTAGCCGTGCATGAGGAACGCCATTGCGCGCGCAACGCGCCCAGGTGTCCTCACGAGTCCTTCGCGATCTGGATCCTCCCCGATGAGCAGGAGCTGCCGTCGCACCGCTGCCGCATAATCCGCCAGCTCGTCGTCTGAAGCGCCCGGGGGAACGGCATCATCCGTGTCCAGGGTATTCGCAAAGTTAGTGACCATCGTATTCCACGTAGTTGTTCTCGGTTTCCCACAGCACCAGGCGCCGCAACCGTCCGGACGGGATCTTGTCGTCCAGTATACGCCAGATCTGAACGACCAGATTCTCCGATGTCGGTATCACGCCAGCCATGAATGGGACGTCCATGTTCAGGTTATGGTGATCCACCGCGTTCACGACCTCGCGCTTCACCAGTTCCTTGAGCTGGCCCAGGTCGAAGACGTACCCGGTGTCAGGATCAACCTCGCCGGCGACGGATACATCCAGCGTATAGTTATGACCGTGGCCGTGCGCGTTGTTGCACTTGCCGAAAAGACGGGCGTTCTCTTCGTCGGAGAAGGCTGGATTGTGAACGCGATGGGCGGCGTTGAATTTGAGCCGCCGCGTGACCGTTACGATTGGCATGCACCCTCCGGACGCAAAAACTCCGCCGTGGCCCGAAGCCACGACGGAGGTCGGAGCGAAGAGGATTTTTGAAGCCCTGTCGAAACAATGAGGCTCTCACCCACACTTTCCGCCTTCCCCGCACTGGGGCATGGCGTCGGCGCAGTTTATCGATCCCACGTGAAGGACTTATCGGCTCAAAAACTGAGCTCTCCGCCCCGATAAAAACCGCGTAACTTATTACTCAGGAAAGCTACAGGTGGTTCCGCATCCGGTCAACGGAATTCTAGCGTATGGATCTGGGAATAGTCGCAGCACTAATCATGCTCGTTGGTTGGGCGATCTGGACATTCGCGCTGAATGCGCCGGGATGGGCACATATTCTGCTCACCGCAGGAATGTTTCTTCTTTTCTATCGCATCGTCGTTCGCGGCACCCCGGGGTACCCCGGCAGTCGCAAGGGATAACTGATGTTTGACGGATCCGCGTCACCCGGCGGTCGCGGAGCGGTTGCGGTCGCGGAGCAGACGCTGCCACAACCGCTGGACGGGCCGGGGAAGAACCGCCGCGTGGTCGTCACTGGAGCGGCCGGCTTCGTCGGCACGCACACATGCAGGGCGCTGGCAGCCGATGGCTGGCGCGTACTGGCGCTGGTGCGAAACGCGGCGAAGGCCGCAGAGCGACTGGCACACATGCCCGTCGACATCCGCGTCGGTGACATCCGCGACGCGCCGTATCTGCGTTCGTCGATGGATGGTGCGTGGGCGGTAGTGCATCTCGCCGCGATCGCAATCGAGAAAGCCGACGACAGCTATCAGTCGGCCAACGTTGACGCGACCCGCGCGGTGCTCGACGCGGCAATTGCAGCCCGCGTGACGCGCTTCGTGCACATGTCCCAGAACGGCTCGGACAGTGCCTCTCCCTACCGCTTCCTTCGAAGCAAGGGTGAAGCACAGAACATCGTCGTGGCGAGCACGCTCGACTGGACCGTGCTGCGTCCCTCGGTGATCTTTGGCGCGGAAGACGAGTTCGTCAATGTCATCGCGCGCATTGTTCGACTCACTCCGTTCGTGCTCCCGCTGCCGGGCGGCGGACGGTCCCGCTTTCAGCCGATCGCTGTCACCGATGTCGCCACAGTTATCGCGCGCTCGCTCGCAGACGATGACACATGCGGCCGCGTGTTGCCACTCGGCGGACCGGCGCCCCTCACGCTCAGGGAAATGGCGGAGCGAATTCTAGTCGCGATGGATACCCAGCGCCGCATCGTGGGCGTACCGGTCGCTGCCATGCGGCCGCTCGTCACGGCACTGTGGCATCTGCTACCCAGGCCGCCCGTAACGCCCGAGCTGCTCGACACGCTCGCAATCGATAACACCGTCCACAACAACGCGGTGACTGGAACCTTCGGCATGCTTCCCGTTCCATTTGCGCCGGAGGAACTCCTCTATCTCCGGTCCGTCACGACCGGCAGCGCGCTTCGCTCCCTGTTCAGGTCGTGATGCGCGAACCGAGCGGGTCAGGCAGAGATACGCGGTTCAGATTTCCCAGTTCGACAGAACGACACCTTCGGCGCCAACTGGTTCCGGGAACTCACTGAGCGTCATCCGAAGATCGGTCCAGCGCACCCTCATTCCCCGGCGTATCAGCTGTGAGTAGAGCTTCGAGTACGCGCCCTGCATTCTAAGCGCCACACGACGCGTACCCGAGCGACGCGCGAAGTCGGCAAGCTGTGTCACCATCGGACTCACATCCGCCTCCGACCGGGATACCAGCTTCAACACCCGCAGCTCGTCCCTCCCGCGTCCCTCAACCAGCGGAGCGGTGTGGCAGAGCGCGAACGCATCCACGGTTCCGTTCCGCTCCAGTACCAGCGTGTCGCCCAGCCCCAGCGCGTTGGTGAGCTGAATCTCACGGGTGTAGTCGTAGCCCGGCGCCAGGTCCACCGTGAGCTCACGGCAGCGCGACACCAGATCTTCACGCTCGCTCTCCGACAGCCGTCCCAGCTGGATGATTCTGTGCTCCGCGTACTCCGCCTCGATCGTGATCGTTATCGTCAGATGACCGGGTACGAAGCCGAGCGAGGAATAAAATCCGATATTGTCCACCGTGCGAGGCATGGTCTCGAGACCCACCACGGACGCTCCCTGACTCTTGAGCCATGCCATCCCTTCCATCACTACGGACTTTCCCAGACCGTGAGACTGGAACGACGGGATCACGGCGAGCGGGCCCATCCAGCCCTCGATCCCGGACAGGTGGCACATATTGAAGGCGACCACTTCGTCCTGGTCGCCGCGCCACAACATCGCTCCGGCACTCGCGTCCTCGATCGCGAAACGCCAGATCGAGGAGCTTAGATTCGGAACGTGAACGCCGACAAGTCCGTCCTTCCGGTACCGATCGGTGAAGGCGCTGCTGAATACCGCGTTGAGCGCCGGAATGTCGCGCACTGTAGCGGGATACGGCCCGGAAGCAGTCCCGACACGCTTGAAATTCTTCGCGAATCCGGCCGTCACTCAGGCTCCTTGCATAGGTGACCCCTCGCCCAGCGCCAGAAGCTCGCCACTGATCGCCGGAATTGCCAACCCGCCAGCCTCGCCCCCGTCCACTACTGACGCGCCGGTCTCCTCATCATAACGGACCATGATGACCCGGTCGACACCCTCGCGCACGCTCTCGATGTGCGTGATGAGGATCACCTGCTCGAACCTGTCCTCCAGCCGGTGCAGCAGCTCCAGTACATTATCCCGTCGCGACGCGTCGAGCGATCCGAACACCTCGTCCAGAACGAGCAGCGAAAACGGCTGCCCCGATCGGTCCGCGATCATCTGGGAAATCGCGAGTCGCAGCACGAGATTGGCGAGATCTTCCTCTCCACCGGAAATGACAGGCTTGGCGATCCCGTCTTCAAGAATGTTGATGTCGTAGCGATCATCCAGGTCGAGTCGATTATACCGCCCATCGGTGAGCGATCCGAGAAATGAGCTGGCGATCTCCGACAGCTCCGGACGAAGCGCGTCATTGAGATCGCCGCGCAGTTCCCGGAACGCATTGTCGAGCTCGTCGTGCATCATCCGCTGCATGTTCAGCACACGCAAACGCTCCGCGACGCGCTCGTACTCCCGCTGAGCAGCCTCTGCGGAATCAAGTCGCTGTTGGGCGGCACGCACCTCGCCCTGTGCAGCGACAACCGCCAGCTCCGTGCCTCGCGAGGTCTCCACGCCACGCTCGAACTCCGCACGGATCGCGTCGTGCGTATCCTGCGAGAACTGGCGCGTGGCGCCCGCCTTTCTGAGTGTGTCGCGCCTGGAGATGCCGGTAGCCAGCTCCGCGTCGATCCGGGCGCGTTCCACCTGCGCGGCCGGCGCGCGCTCCACCGCTGCCTCCAGCCGCGCCGCGCGCAGGTCCATGGGCGCCAGTCGCTCGATCTCGGATCTGACATGGCCATGACGCGCCGCGTCGTAATTGTCGGTCAACGAATTGATCTCGGCGAGCATCTCCTCCCGCCGATCGTGCTTGCCCGCGATGTCCCGCGTAAGCGTCGGAATCTCATGCACCGCCGCCTGAACCTTCGCAAGCCGGCGCTCGAGCGCCGTGAGCGACGCGGCAAGCGTGCGACGCTCCTCCTCCTGCTCCGCTATGCCCGCGGGCACCGCGGCCAGCTGCTCCTCGCGATCGCGGTAGTACTGCCCGTCCACCTGCAGCGTTTCCAGCTGCTCCGCGAGCTGCGCAATCACCGCCCGAAAACTCGCGCCGAGGACTCGGTTGCATGTGGGGCAGATTCCCTCGGCGCCGAGCTCGACGATGCGATCGCGCTGCTGCTTGACGTCCGCGTACTGGCGTCGGAGCTCCTGCAGCTTGGTCTCTGCTTCCTGCTTGTCGCGGACCCACGCCGTCCGTGACGCTTCCAGCGTTCGAGAAGCCTCCTCCAGCTGCACCCGGCCCGCCTCGAGCTCGACGGTCACCGCCTCTTCGAGCGCGGGCGCCGATTCCAGGCGGCCCAGACGCTCTCGCAGGCGTGCCAGGTCGTCCGCCAGTGCGCGCTCATTCTCCATAAGCGCTATGCGGCGGCCTTGCTGCCTGAAGAGATTATCGAGATGTTGCAGCTCATCGCGGAATCCGGAGAGCGGACCGATTGAAACGCGCAGACCCGCCAGCTCGTCGTGCACCGTAGCGATCGCGAGGAGCTCCGAAGCAAGACGCTCTCCGTCTCGCGTGAGGTTCGAGACTTCGCGCTCGACGATCGTTATCTCCGCGAGCAGTCGTTGCCACTGCTCGCGCTCGCGCTGGCTCTGCTCCCAGAGCGGCGTGAGCCGCCGCACTTCCGCGAGCGCCTGCGCGTGCCGCGAACCTGCCTCGTTCGACGTTGCTATCGCCTCACCGAGACTTCTCGTCGCGGTATTGACGCCGGCCGCAATCGCATCCGGTTCGGGCATCGCCGAACGCAGGCCGACGATCTCTGCGCCAATCCGACGCCTGCTCTCACGAGCGAGCTCCTGTGCGGCGCGAAGGCGTTCGTAGCCGAGCACGCGCGACAGGAACTGCGCGCGCTCGGTGGTGCCCATCGCCGCCATCACCGCCAGGTCCTTCTGTCCCGTGAAGTACGTGTTGAAGAATTCCGCGCGCGACATTCCCATACGGCGCGATAGCAGCTCGTTGACGGCGCTTATGGAATTGGCGACCGCACTGTCGGACCCATCCAGATACACCGCAGCAGTCGTCAGCCCGCGCTTCACGCGATAGCGATGGCCGCCAAGCTCGAAATCCAGCTCAACCTCAACCTGCGCTCTCGCGCCAGCGCCCAGGAACCGCACACCGTCCCGCTGCCCGCGAATTGCCGGCTGGCCGTATAACGCCCAGGCAATTGCCTCGAGCACGGTCGTCTTGCCTGAACCGTTGGGTCCGATGATCGCCGTGATTCCAGCGTCGAACGACATTTCCGTCCGTGCATGCTGGCGGAAGTTCAGCATCCGGAGCCGGTGGATTCTCACGAGCTCTCACCCAGCGTCGCCGCAGCATCTGCATCCGCCCTGGACAGGAATTCCATGCCCACGGCCACGAACGCCTTACGGTCGAGCTCCGCGGAAAGTGCGCGAGTCTCGAGCTTCTCTCGAAGAACCTCCGACAGCGAAGGCCGCTTGCCCGGCGCTCCGCTCGCGGTGCGGCGTATAAGCTCCGGACGCCGTACGTCGAGATTGAAGTGAAGTGCCCTTCGCTTTATGTCGCGAACCGCTTTCGGATCCATCTGGCGCGCTACGTGCCGCGGTACGTCGGTCACCACCAGCCGTACCACATGATCGTCGATCGGAACGCGTGACGAGTCCACGCGCTCGCGCACCGCTTCGTCCAGCTCCGCGGCGGTCAATCCGGTGCCGTCAACTCGCGGAAGATCCACCAGCGGCCGCGCAACCGCGAGCGGATGGAACGTGTGGGTCGATGTATCGAGGTCCCACTCGATGATTCCCTTGCCGCCACGCACCGGATCATAGATTCCTGCCTCTCGCTCTTCGCGAATCTCTCCCCAGGGATTCGGGCTCGTATAGTCGATGGACCCAGCGTAGTACGCGTTGGGCGCGACTTCGCGGTGCACATGATAATGACCAAGCGCCACGTAATCCCAACCGGGTGCGTCGAGCACGTCGCGCGATATCTCTACGGTCGCGCGCTCCATGCGTCGTGCGTAATCCGGCAGTACGCCCTCCACCTCTCCATGCAGCAAAAGAATGTTGCGACCGGCGGTCCGGTCCGGCGTGAGCGCGGGTAGCCCAGCCGGCACGTCCGGCACGGCCAGGATTGATACTCCCATCTCCGGGAGCGACACCCGCTGCGCCTCTCCCTCCACCACGTGAATTCCGAGCGGCGAGAACAGATGCAGGATGCATCCTGTTTCCGCCGTCCGCGGCGTGTCGTGGTTGCCAGCGACCATTACCACCTTGGTCTCCGGCAGCGCGCTCATCAGACGCGAGAACTGCTTGAACGCGTGAAGGATGGCTGGATTCGACGGCCGCACCGAGTGAAACACATCGCCGGCGATGAGCACGATATCCGGCCTGAGCTCAATCGTCCTGTCGATCGCGCGCTTGAAGGTCGCGCCAACATCCGCCTCGCGCTGGTTGATCCCCCCCGGAGTGAGCCGCTGGTACTGGCGATAGCCGATGTGCAGGTCCGCAAGGTGAACCAGACGCATCCCCGTCAGTTCCCTACCAGTGCGCGCAGCGACTGGGTGACACGCATGCGCGCGTGGACCGGCGGCCTGTTGAGAGGCTGGACATCCGAGACCACGTTCACCACCATCTGGGAATCCGTTATCCAGTAAAGCCGCCGATCCACCTGCATCGAGCCCGACAGCGTTCCCACAGTCTTGCCAGTCGCCCCGCTCCCGTCCTCCGCATGATCGTGCGACACGGCTCCGCGAAACGAGATGTAGGCGACCGCTCCATGATCCGTGAGGGAATCGAGCCTGAAGGTCGTGTGAACCTCCGCGGTGCTCGAACCCGTTGCACTGAGCGGGACGCGCATATCGCGCGTCCAGAGTCCGCCAACCGATACCTGGTGCGCCGGGAGCATGGCCGGCATTGTGGTGCCCCCGCCGTAGGCGGCGTCCGGACCCGACCCAACGCGCATTCCACCGTTCGGATCGACTCGAAGATGCACGATCCTGCCCTCCAGAGCGCGCTGTGCGTCGCGCAGCGGTCGCAACGAGACCGTCGACGGATATACCCGTACGGAATCCGTCACCGACAACAGATCCGTGAACCCGTGCGATCGCTTCAATACAATTGCGTGCGTCCACACTTTCATGGCTCCAGTCATCATCTCTACCGGCTCGCCCGACAGCATCTCGAACTTCTGCTCAAGCTGCATGCGCAGCGTGTCACCAACCGGCGGCGCAATCCTGAGCGTGATACGCTGCGCTACCAACGGCTTCACCAGCGGCTTCACCAGCGAGCTCTGCGCAAGCGAGACCTGCGCCAGCGAAACCTGCGCCAGCAACGTCAGGGCGGCAAGCACTACCCTCACCGCGACTCTGGAACGTTTCAGCAATCAGACTCCGTAAGGGTCATCAGGAGGCGCACCGCGCAGAGCCGCAACCTGCGGCCGTGACTGAACGGACTGCGTGATCCGCTTCGGGAGACGCGAGCGAAACGTGCCCAGCGCATCGGAAGGGCGCTCCTTGAGCGTGATCGCTAGCGCGCGAAGCACGTCGCCCTCCTCGTGCAGTCCTATCGCATCCTCCACGGCCTGCGGCGTCACCGACGCGTCACGCGCGCGGAGCGAACGATACACCGCCACCTCCAGCGAGACCTCGCCACCCTGCGGGTACTGCTCCGCACCGGCGCGCCCCGACATCACCGCTGGCCTCGGGAAGCGCACAAAGATCGGCTGTGTAAAATGAGGATGACGAACCATGAGCTGGCCCTTCTCCAGCGTCGCCAGCTTAGTGCGCGTGGCAGGCGACAGCACCGCATATCCCGGTGCCGCGAGCTCGTCCGCGTCCATCCGGCCGAACACCGACGTACCGGAATTTCCGACAACACGCTTGTGCACCTGTGAGCGGAACTGCTGCGCACTGAACAGCACGAGTCCCAGATAACGGCCCCGCTCCGCGATGTCGAGCAGCATCTTGCGCACATAAGTGTCGGATCCGTCCGCGGGAGCGTACTTGTTCAGCTCGTCCACGAAGACCACGACGTGCTTGACACCCAGGTCGCGACGCTCAAGATGCTCGCGAAGCTTGGACACCACCCGCGCGAATATCAGATCCTGGGCATCCTCTTCGAGGTTCGCGACGTCAACCACGTAAGTCGCGCGATCCTCGAAATCTCCGAATGGCAGATCGCTCACCGGACCGGAATCGGTCACCAGGCCGGCGCAACGGACGGATATGTTCGAGAGCCTGTTCCGAACCTTGCGAATGGTCGCGACGTGATGCGTGCGCCAACTCTCCTTGTTGCCATTTTCAAGCCCCCGCAGCACGTCCCGGAACCAGTCTTCCAGGTCGGCGAACGACTGGACCACGTGCGGCCGCGACAGCATCGGGTCGGTGAAGCTCTGATCGATGACCGTGCGCGTGATGAAGTCGATCAGCGCGTCCGCCTTCGCGTCGATGTCGTCCCGGTTCATCAGCACTTCGGCGTACTGCAGAACCTCGCGAAGGCCCCATGTGAGCGGCGTGACGTTGTGCGCGAGCGCCTCGTTCGACCTGAGCGTGTTCAACGAATATCCGCGCGCGGCATACGGAGCGAAGTAGCGTACGTTCGTGAACGGCCGCGCCGGAACGCCCATCTTGTCGTAGAGCGCGCGGTCGCCATCGCCCAGCGTTCCGGGAAGATCCAGGAAGCAGAGATCGGGACCCTTCACATTGAAGCAGACCGCGGCCACCGATCCTCGACTCTCCGGAAAGTGCGCAAAGAGCGAGGAGAGCAGCCACTCCACTGCGCTCGTCTTTGTCGCGAGACCGGACACGCCAGTGATGTTCAGGTGCGCGGCTTCCGGGCCCACGAGAAAGTCGGCATCCAGGTAGATGGTCGCGTCGGTGCCGCCGGCACGATACACGCCGATCGGAATGCCGGTGTTGCTTCCATCCCGGAGAAATCCATCCATGCGGAGCGCGACGTTCACGTCCTCTTCCTGCGCCAGAAACACATCGCCCATCGGAACCGGTTGCATGGGCTCCTCCGGTATCTGACGAAGGACCGCCGCACTGTACAACCGGATCTCCGCACGCTCCGCCGACGCGAAGCCCGCGCTCTCCGGTACACCGTCGTGACCGATCACATCGTGCAGTGGCGACTGAAGATCGGTGTAGCTGAATCCCTCGGTAACAATTCCGTAGACGTGAGGAATCTGGCCGTTGGCGGGGGTACGTCCGTCCACGCGCACGATTGTGCCGATTCCGACCGGCGAGTCCAACGCCGTCCAGAAGTGGAACTCATGCGGAGTGTTCGGCTTCCGCTCCGTCGCCACGACCCTGCCAAGTGCTCCAGTCAAGCGATTGCCCGAAGAAATTGCTCGCAATCCCGAATTCCGTACGCCATTCTGTCCCATCGTGCGTCCGGCAGCGATAACGGTGTCGCCTCCGCCAGAACCCAGCGTGAAATCTCGTTGGCGCGATCCGCGACGTCACCGTTCGCCGCTGCCTCGATTCGCACAAGCCCGAACATCGCGTCATGACCGCGCGGGTCCCGCAGCCGCAGATACCAGCTGGTCACGGCCGCCCTTCCCCTTGACGGAAGCGCGAACACGGAGCTTCGCTCGCCGCGCTTCAACGACATGACGACGGCCAGACCGTCGTCATCCGCAAACAGAATCCGATGCGTCTTTACCAC
This sequence comes from Gemmatimonadales bacterium, assembly GCA_038205315.1. Taxonomy (GTDB): domain Bacteria; phylum Gemmatimonadota; class Gemmatimonadetes; order Gemmatimonadales; family Gemmatimonadaceae; genus Fen-1247. Next base: position 13,168 of record JBBRBY010000024.1, read on the forward strand.
TCCCACGGCACATGGCGCTCCGGCTACGATGGGGCTGCCACTGATGCCGCCATCGATGTACAGCGGCTCCGCATCCGGGCAGCACCAGCGCTCGGCGAGCTTCCGCTCCGACTCATCACGGTCACGCCCGATGCACTCGAATGCAACGGCGCGCACCGCAGCAGGATGCCGGGACATGAGTCCACCATCAGCCGATGCGAAACTCGTATCGACGACGTCGAAGCCTTCGACACTCGCGTCCGCCCGTAGATCCAGTAACTCGAGCGGCATGTACAGTCTCCGCAGCATCACCGGCGCCCGGTGTCCCCACGTAGTGAATCGGCGGTTCACTCGAACGCGAATCGCCGCCGCCACCAGACCTTCGATGATCGGTATGCCTCGATGGTGCGACACGATTCGCGCACGCTGGATACCATCCAGGAAACCGGCGAATCCGACCTGCGGCTCTCCGGTCACTCTGTGGGCGCGAACGCGCTGTTCCTCCACGCACTTCACCGACGAGATGCTCGGCCGCTCGGAATAGGCACCACCGTACTCGCCGTCGGCAGTCGCGTCCGACTCGACTATCTCCGCATTCGGAAGCAGCGATTGGATTGCTCGCAGTGCGTCAATTGACACCGATGTCCCACGCTTGCTCCAGGTCACCCTTGGAGTACACTCGGAACGCCGTGAGGGTCTGCGTCTTCTGTATACCGGGAGCGGCGGAGATGTCCTCCGTGACCACGCGTGCCACACCTTCAAAGTCCGGAACTTCGACGAGAGCGACGAGATCCCAATCTCCACTGACGGAATACACGCACGACACCCCTTCAATCCCGGCCAGCTTGGTGGCACATTGCGGGATCCGCTGCGGGTCGGCCCTAACCAGCACGATGGCGGAGATCATCCCAATAACATTACCGAGCGAACACCGAATGGAACAGGCCGAGCGCAGCACGGCTTCACGCAGCCAGAACGTCGTCCACTTCCTCCCGAGGACGACCGATGCGCTCATACGCGTAATCACGCCCGGCCTCGAGCGCGTCGATGTGCTCCAGCCTTCTCTCCAGCTAATCGTCCTCACGCCCGACGCCGAGACGGCCGTAGCCGTCGGTGACGCCGTTGCGCGGCTCACCGGTGCTCAGGGCGTCGAAATGCTCCCCGTCACCTCGGCGAACCGCGCCGCGCGAATGCTCGTTGAGCGCCCAGTTCACGCCATTGCGGGACCACCGACCGAGATACAGCGTCTGATACAACGGTCCGCAATTAAGCTCGATGCGCTCAGAACGATCGTTCTGGCCTGGGTGGACGATGATCTCGCTACCGCGCCTGCCACTGTCGCGGCTCTGGAATCGATCTTCGGTGAGCTCCCGAAGGACGCGACCAGGATAATGATTGCGCGGCGCGCTTCCGCAGAAGTCGAGAAGCTCATCGACAGTCACCTGCGCACCGCTCGGAGAATGAACACTCCGGACATCGACATCGGTGTCGCTCCGCAGATCTCTCCAGCTGCGCCCTCGCTTCATTACGTGAGCGTCAGCTCGGCGTCGCGTCCGGCAGCTCTCCGCCGCCTGCTCGACGAGCTCGACCCACCGTCCGCGACCGTCGTGGTCCGCGACGCCGCATCCGAGGCAGACGCGATACAGACCGTCCGCAGCCTTGGCTACCGCAGAACGAGCGACCCGATCCGTGTCGCCCGATACGAAGCAATCCCGCCGACGCATACCCTCGTTCTGTACGACTCGCCGGTGATGCCGAGCGAGATCGCCGCGGCCACGGGCGTCGGCCCGGTGCAGATTGTCGCGCTTGCCGCGCCACGCGACATGGTCGCACTGCACGAGCTGACGGAAAACGTGATTCCGCTAACACTGGACGGTCCCGGGGCCGCGGCAAGATCGCGCGACGCGCTTCTCCGCGAGGAACTGGCGCGAGTGCTGGTGCAAGGAATCGCCACGCGAGAGATGCTTGCGATCGAGCCGTTGCTTGACCAATACGATGGCATCGAGATCGCGGCCGCGGCTGTCCGCCTGCTCGACCTCGAGAAGAGCCGGAACACCCCGCTTCCGAGCCAGGTGCTTAGACTGGTGGCCCCAAAGAAGACCGAAGGCTCGCCGCGCGATGACCGCGGCGACCGCGGCGACCGCGGTGACCGCGGCGCCCGTCCGCCGCGCGAAGCGAGGGATGGCCGCGATAGAAAGAGCGGCCCGGGTCGCGAACGGGAGTTCCGAGGACCACCACGCGGCGCACCACGTCCCGATCGCAGCGAACGCAAGGAATGGACGCCGCGGAATCCCCGCACAGACAGCGCTGGCGGCGCATCCGGCTCCGCATCCGGCGGACATGGTGGAGAGCGGCGCGAGCGCGACCTGGGACGTGGCCCCCGCTCGGGCGCGCCCTCCCGCGACGATCGCGGCGGCCGGCCAGCCGGCCCGCCGCGTCGGCCCCGGCCTTTCGAACGGTAGCTCAGCGTGGGTGTCGGATATCAGCACACCGGCGGCTGGATCGAAGTGATCTCGGGCGTGATGTTCAGCGGGAAGAGCGAGGAGCTCATCCGCCGCATCCGCCGAGCGCTCATCGCGCGAAAGCGCGTTCAGGTCTTCAAGTCGCGCCTGGACGCCCGCTACGCCGGTATCAACGCCGTGTCGAGCCATGACGGACGCAACGTGGAAGCGATTCCGATCGACACCGCGGCGCAGATCGCGCAGCGTCTCGATCCTACCGCGCAGGTAATCGGAATTGACGAGGCGCAGTTTCTTGATGTCGGAATTCTGCCACTCGTTACCACGCTTGCCGGATCAGGACGTCGCGTGATAATCGTCGGTACCGACACGGATTTTCGTGGTGAGCCGTTTGGCGCAATGCCGCAGCTCATGGCGATCGCGGAAAGCGTCGACAAGCTCCACGCGATCTGCGTACTGTGCGGCGGGCCCGCCACTCGCAATCAAAGATTGATCGACGGCAAGCCGGCGCCGTACGAGAGCCCGCAGATCATGGTGGGCGCAGCCGACAGGTACGAAGCGCGCTGCCGCATGTGCCACAGCGTGCCTCGCGCTGACGCCGGTCAGGTGCGTCTGCTGTAAAATCGGCCGGCTGGAACGCCGCTTGCCCGTGTCGTAGCCCGATCAACAATCGAGGGAACGATGCCGGGAACCAGCAAGACAAAGAAGAAGAAGACGGTCGCACGGGCGGCCACGGGATCGCGCCAGTCGGAAAAAGAGATTCGCCATTCCGACGGTTACCCCAAGCCTCCCTTCAAAGCGCAGCACCAGCAGTCGCCCGGACTCGAGTCCGAACTGGATCCGCGCCCTCAGTACATGTCTCCACTGTACAAGGGTTCCGGGAAACTCGAAGGGAAAGCGGCAATCATCACCGGCGGCGATTCGGGAATTGGCCGCGCCACGGCAGTTCTCTTCGCACGCGAGGGTGCAGATGTCGCAATAGTGTTTCTGCCGAAGGAAGCCAGCGACGCCAGAGAGACCGCAAAGGCGATCGAAGGCGAGGGACGTCGGGCGCTGCTCATTCCGGGCGATGTCACCGATTCGAAGTTCTGCATCGACGCCGCGAAGCGCACGCTAGCCGCCTTCGGAAAGATCGACATCCTGGTCAACAATGCCGGCTTTCAGAAGAACCAGAAGACGCTGGACGACGTCAGCGAGGAACAGTGGGACAAGACGTTCCGGACGAATATCTACGGCTACTTCCACATGGTGAAGGCGATCGTTCCGCACATGCAGGCAGGTAGCGCCATCGTCAACACGGGTTCGATCACCGGGCTCGAGGGCGAGAAGACCCTTCTCGACTACTCGGCTACTAAGGGTGCCATCCACGCCTTTACCAAGACGCTTGCGCAGATGCTTTCGGACAGAAAGATTCGCGTCAACGCCGTCGCGCCGGGTCCGGTGTGGACACCGTTGAACCCGTCAGCGAAACCAGCCCGGGACGTCAGCAAGTTCGGCGCGGACGTCACGCTCGGCCGTCCTGGCCAACCCGAGGAACTTGCGCCGGCGTACGTCTTCCTCGCTTCGAACATCACATCCAGCTTCATCAGCGGAGTGGTTCTACCCGTACTTGGCGGCGACACCGTGGCCGGCTGATTGCTGGTAGCCGCGCGCTCGAACGACGAGAGGCCCCGGTGGGCTAAACCGGGACCTCTCGTGGTCAGGCACCTATGCTTGCGGTCAGGGTGTCAGTGATCGGTAAAGCGCCGCTACGTCGAAGCCCGCGGGATCGATCTCGTAGTATCGGTTGTCCGTGTAGCGACCAGTCGTCGGGAAGTAGGGCGGCGGGTTGTACAGCGCACACTTGTCATAGCTGTAGCGCTTCGCGAAGCCAGTGCCGTCCGACAATCCAACCGGCCCGCGCTGCTGCTGGATGATTCCGCCGGTGAGATAAAGACACCCGCGACCGTTGTTGGTCCCCTCGCAGCCGTTCACGTTGTTCGGCCCGTTTGTATAGTTCTCAGCGCCGAACGCCGTCTTGAGCGCCATCATCACGCCCTGGAGGAAGACATCCTTCGTGTCGTCCATGTTCCTGTAGCCAAGGCTCGGGATGTTCGGCGGATCCTGCAGCGCATTATCGGCGATGAGTATGTCGTTGCCCGAGATTATCCCGAGCATGTCGGCCGTACAGTTGTTGAGGGATGGATCGGTGACGTACTTGGTGTCGCGCAGGATCGCGACGTTTCCCGTGACATAGAGCGTGACGCGTCCGCGAAGAGTGCCGCTGACACCCGTAGTTCCGGACACGTAGATCACGCCCTTGGTCCCGGCGTTCAATCCGCGGTACAGCGGGAAGAGAAAGGGCGCCTCGGTCGGCCAGAGTGCGCTCACCTGCGGCGACACCGCGCCTGGATATTTGCGCCAGTAACCCATTGGGTTCGTAGCTGAATCGGCGGCAAAGAACGTGGTGCTGTCGCCTGCGATGTTCTGCGCAGCGGCGAGCACCAGAGCGGAGACGCCTGTGAGCGCCTGAACGGTGTCGACGGCGTAGGCTGCCGTGCTTCTGTAGCTCACGGCGCGCAGGTTTGGATCGCCACCCAGGTAGCAGCGGGCAGTGGCCTGCGCCAGTGCGTTGCTCTGAACGGTGCTGATGTTCGAACTCGTCAGCTTGCTGATCGTTGAGCCGCTATAATTGCCCGAAGCCGAGAGCGCGTTCTTGAACCACGTCTTCTGGTGTTCCGAGAGCGGAACGAAAGCCGGCCGGGATGGTGAGCCCAGACCCGTGCCCGAGTTCGTGAACACGTAGGCCGCACCGCAGTTGTCGAGCGAATAGTCACCGCGGAGCCATCCTGGGCCCGCCTTGCTTACGTACACGCGCATGAAGCCGTCGTCCGCACCATTGATCGGAAGGCCCGCGACACCGCCGGCGCCACCGTTGAACGGGCGCGCCACGAACTCGATCCGCATCTTCGCCTGATCGACAGTCGATGAATTCGGCGCGGTGAAGCTGAGACCACCACTGGCGGCGTAGCCCGAAAGGGCGCTCAGAGTGGTGTTGTTGGGAAGTGATATCGGCTTCTGGTTCTGCGAGTAGCCTACATCGAAGGTCCCGTAACCAACGCCGGAGATAGTCTGCGCCGTGCCCACAGATCCGTGAAACCGGGCGCCGCCGGATCCGATATTGATCTGATCATTGGACCACACCGGTCCCCATAGCTGGTCGTTGTTGTTGAAGTAGATGGGGTTGCCGTTGTTCGTTTCCTGGTTGGACCAGTAAGCGAACTTGGCGAAGCTTTCCTGAGCCAGCTCCAGCCTGCGAACAACCTTTGCACCCGCTGAGTTCTGCGCAACCGCAACGACGCTCACGAAACGGCCGAACTGGCCCGTGTTCGAGCTCGTCGGCCCCAGATACATCGACGCAGTGACCCCTGGAATGGGAGTGCCATCCGCGCCCATGACCTGAGCGTTGTTGATCACGGTCCGGTAACCGCTGTCCGGCGCGGCGTACGCATCAAAGTTGAGCGTGCTCTTTCCCATCTGCAGGATCGCCTCGTCGGCGTAGCGCATGTTGCGCTCCTGATCATACGTGTTGGCCAGGATCTGTTCGTTGCCGCCAAGATAGATTGCCGACGTTGCGAGGCTGGCGAGCGAAAGAGTGAGAACCAGCGTCAGGATCAATGCGGATCCTCGGCGGCTCGCTGCGGACTGCACGGCCCGGCGCTTTTTTAATTCGCGAATCCGGTTCGCGATCGTGTCAATGTGCTTTCGGTACATCGGTCCCCCGTTATGGAACATTTGCCTGGCCGCTGGTGGACAGCGGCGAGAACTGCCCACCACAGTCTTCAGCTGCAACTCCATACACCCACTGATTGCCGCTCGACACCTGCGTATCCGTGAAGGTATACGTGAGCTGTCCCGCCGGAATCGACGCCAGCGGATCGGCGAATCCGCCGGCAGGAAGCCGGCGATAAATCACGTACTTCTCCACGTCCTTCTCGCCCCCCGCCTCGTCCATCGCGCGGCTGAACGCAATTACCACCTTGCCCGGACTCGCGACAGCGGTGACGGTGCTGCCGAAGACCGGAGCCTCTCCGCAGGTTGCATGATTCAACAGTCCGGCGTTCAACAACCGCACGGATGTATCCGCGGGGCGCTGGGTGCTCGTCCCGTCCTGCTCGATGAATGTCCCAATCAGATGGATCTTGACGAACCGAATCTGGTCAGTGAGGCTCGAAGCTCCCGTATCCGCTGGCGAGCCGTGAACGTCGACGTGGTACGCAGGGAGGGAAGCGACCGGTACGTCGACGGCCGCACCCGCTGCATTTATCGTCTGATACGTGAACGGCGGAGTGCTGGCGTCCATCACCAGCCCGCGCGCCAGGGTATCAATCGGCATCGCATTAACGCGACGGTACAGGGCATACCGCCCATTCGAACCTGAACCCCCATCGGGCGCGATCCAGAACGAAATTGTTTCAGCAGCGCTCGGCGGCCCGTTCGTGCGGTAGTATGGAATGTTCGGCCAGACGACCGCGGATAGCGGGAGCGTCACCTGGGATGCAGGCACCATGCTCATCGTGGACCCGACGGGCAGATCAGCGTCGTAATAGACGGCGCCAAACGCTCCGCCCTCCGAAGCCGTGTCTCGCGACGCGTAGTCCGCATTGAACGTCAATGCGAAGGGCGTCGCCTGAACGATGAGCGGCTGCTGGTCTGACACACCCGCACCCGCGACCCGAAGCTGACGATCGAGCGTGGCTATGGCAAAGCGCACGTTCTGCTGCGCATCGGAGCGCCCCGCGGTGCTCCCCATTGCGCGGAGCTGCGTACGAAATACTGGAAACGCCATCGCGAACACGAGCAGAAGCATCGTGATCGCGATCATGATCTCCATCAATGTGAACCCGCGGCGATCTCGCGCGTCCATGCGCCCGGCCGAATCGGTCGTCGTCATTGGGCTCTCCTCAGAAGGCAGCGATCATGGTGCTGCGCTTGATCGGCGCAGAAAGGCGCGGATTCGACACGACGACGGTGATTGTCCGATAGTCGTAGAGGTCCGACGATCCGCCGCCCGTGTGCGTGACGAGCGTCTGCCGCGTGTAACCGATGTACGGACTCGCCAGCGCCTGGGTACCCGGATAGAGTGTATCGATCGCAGAGTATCTCGGCGCGTTCTTGATCTGCTCGAGTCGCTGCGTTGCCAGCTCGTTCGCCGTGTTCTTCACGTCGCTGACCGCGACGATGCGAGCGAACTTGCCCATGAAACCCGCGATGCTCAGGGTCGCAATGGCGAGAATGGTGATCGAGATGATGACCTCGATGAGCGTCATTCCCGCCCGGCCCGTTGATGGTGCGCGACTGAATTTCATTTTAGAGTCCCGCTCGTATCCAGGTGCTTCCGCTGTACCTGTAGACCTGCACGCGTCCGGTCGCCTGGCGAAGATGAAGTGCGCGAATGTCGTCGTTCGCGGCACGGTTGGATGTGATGTAAAGCTCGACCTCGCTGCTCACCGCCCCATCGCGATGATAGAAGATCGTTGGGAAATTGTCGCGCGTGGAGAGGGCGCTCCCCACGATCGGCGCAGTCGCGACCATCTGCACGCCAGATGGCGGTATGACGAACCGATCAGATGGCTCGAGCGGCCGCCAGTGGATCTCCTCTCCAGCGTCGTATTGATGATTGTTGTTGACGTCGTAGACGATCCGCAGGCGCTTGTTGGCCGTGTCGAAGCTCACCATGACTTCTGTCTGGCGCACGATTGCGGCGCGCTGAGCCTGCTGCAGCGCGCCCTGCACAGTGCGCATCCCCGCATCGGCGTCGTAGGCGGCCGCACGCAGACGCGGCATGGCGTACGCCGCAAGAATGCCGATGAGCGTCAATACGATCATCGTTTCGATCAGCGTGAATCCAGTACGGTCGGATTTCGGCATGCTTACAAGGTAGGTTCGGCCCAGGGCTCCAGTCGTCACGCCGCGGGACAGGTTTGTCACTAAATGCCAGTATCGGCGTCCCTGGTAACAACCAAAGCACCTGAGCGAAACCTTAATGAGCGTAATTCTCACCCTCATCAACAATCCAGCCCGCCTCGCGCGGCTCCGTGCGGCGACTCGGGAATCCCACACGGTCGTGTCCTGCGACAACTGGGAACAGATTTTTGCCACGCTCGACGGCCGGCTGGTTCATGTGGCAGTTCTCGACCTCGAGCTGGCCGCTACACCGAGTTTCGACTCCATCCGCCGTTTCAAGCGCCTGAATCCGGGTGTGGCACTCGTTGCATACACGTCGTTCGCCCCGGACAGGCTGCATCACATTTTTGATGCCGGACGCTATGGTTTCGAAACACTGGTCGTCGCCGACGTGGACGACGGGCCGTCCTCGTTCATGCGAGCCATCGAAAAGGCCTCCGCACGGGGAGTTTCGGCAATGGTTCGTGGCGGCCTTCAACCGGCAGCGGACCCGCTCGCGACCGATGCCCTCCTTGCCGCGATCACACTCGCGCACGAGCGCCTGAGCCCCGTGTCGCTCGCCCACCACCTAGCCGTGGGAACACGGAAACTGTCGCGCTCGCTCGCGGCCTCGGGCTACCCGTCGCCTCAAAAGCTCATCATGTGGGGCAGGCTCATCGTGGCTGCCGGCATGATGGACGGAACTCGGCACAGCACCGATCGGATCGCCCTCACACTGAGCTTCCCCTCCGGCAGCGCCTTCCGGAACAACTGCCGCCGCTATCTTGGCGCCAAACCCTCGGAAATCCGGGCTCGAGGGGGCGCGGCGCTCGTCTTCGGGTTGCTCAAGGCGGCGATCGCGGAAAAGCCGCCCGTTTGAGCGGTTCAACAGTTTTTCGTTTACAAGTTCGGCTCTGCCAATACTTTGTTAAGCTATGCTATACGTCGGATTGACTGGCAACATCGCCAGCGGCAAGTCTCAGGTGGCGTCGCGGCTGGCGGCGCTGGGCGCGACGATCGTGGACGCAGACGTGCTGGCCCGGGATGTGGTCGCCGTCGGATCGCCCGCGTTCGAGAAAGTCATTCGCCGATGGGGGTCCGGGATGCTCGCGCCTGACGGCTCGCTGGATCGGGAGGCGCTGCGGCACTCGGTCTTCGCCGACAAGGAACAGCTCGATGAGCTGAACGCGATAATCCATCCCGACGTGACGAGGCTTCGCCGCAAGATGGTAGCGGAAGCCCGAAAGCGCGGCGATCCGGTACTTGTCTACGTCGTTCCGCTGCTGTTCGAACGCAGGCTCACGAGCGAGTTCGACCGGATAATTCTGGTGGACGCGCCCCGGGATGCGCGGTTCGATCGACTGGTTACCAAGCGTGCGGTCTCGGCCGATGATGCAACCAACATGATCGCTGCGCAGATGGCTGCCGAGCTCAAGCGCGCGCGCGCGGATTTCGTCATCGAAAATGATGGGTCAGTCGAGCAACTGTACGCCCAGACGGACGCCGTGTGGACGCGGTTGACAGCGATTGACGCGCGATCTAGCTTGGCCGGTTGAGCAGCGCGCCGCGCCGCTCATCCATTCCCGATCTAAATCGAGGCATCCCCGCGTGGCCAACGTTCCCGGCGACCTGTATTACACGGCTGAGCATGAATACATCCGCGATCGAGGCGAAGGGGTCGTGGAGGTGGGGATCACCGACTACGCGCAGGGCGAGTTGGGCGACATCGTCTATCTGGAGCTGCCGAAGGTGGGATCAAGTTTCGCGCGGCACGACGTGTTCGGAACGATCGAGGCCGTGAAGGCCGTATCGGAACTGTTCGCGCCGGTTGCCGGTGAGGTGACTGAGGTGAACGGGCGGCTGGACGCGGAGCCGGCGCTGGTGAACACGGATCCGTTCGGTGACGGCTGGATGATCCGATTGAAACTCAGCGACCCTTTGGACATGGGCACCCTAATGAAGGCGGATGCATACTCCGCACAGATCGGCTGACCCTGAACGGGTGAGAACAAAAGAGCGGCATCCGCGCCATGGTGCGGATGCCGCTCGTGTATGCACCAGGACCAGATCAGGTGACGTAGGAATCAGTCGGCGGGCACGAGCACACCAAATTCCGGTCACCATAGGCGGATTCGATTCGCGCGGTGCTCGGCCAGAACTTGGACTGCCGCACCCACGGGGCAGGAAAACCCGCCTCGCTGCGCGAGTACGGATGAGTCCATTCGTCCGCGGTGACGCGGGAAAGTGTGTGCGGGGCGTTCTTGAGCACGTTGTCGGCGCGGTCCGCAGTTCCGGCTTCGATCGCCCGGATCTCTTCGCGAATCGCGATCATTGCGTCGCAGAATCTATCAAGCTCGGCCTTCGACTCGCTCTCGGTGGGTTCGATCATCATCGTTCCGGCGACCGGGAAGGACACCGTCGGAGCATGGAAGCCGTAGTCCATCAACCGCTTGGCGATGTCTTCGACATCCACGCCGCTCGTAGCCTTCACCACGCGGGTATCGATGATGCATTCGTGCGCGATCGTTCGGTTCTTTCCGCGGTAGAGCACCGGATAGTGCTCATCCAGCCGTCTGGCCATGTAATTCGCGTTGAGAATTGCAACCTTGGTCGCGTGCGCGAGTCCGTCCGGCCCCATCATGCGAATGTACGCATACGAAATGGGCAGGATGCTGGCGCTTCCCCACGGCGACTCCGATACGGCTCCGACTGACTCGCGGCCCGGCTGGTCGATGACGGCGTGGCCTGGGAGAAATGGAGCGAGATGAGCCGCCACTCCAATCGGCCCCATCCCCGGCCCTCCCCCACCGTGCGGAATGCAGAACGTCTTGTGAAGGTTGAGGTGGCAGACATCGGCACCCACATCGCCCGGTCGGCACAGACCGACCATCGCGTTCATGTTGGCGCCATCCATATACACCTGCCCTCCGTTCGCATGGATGATGTCGCATATGCTCGAGATTGTTTCCTCGAACACTCCATGCGTGGACGGGTACGTGACCATGAGTGCGGCAAGATTATCCCTGTGCGCTTCCGCCTTCTCGCGGAGATCGGCGACATCGATATTGCCGGCCGGGTCGGTTCGGACGACAATCACCGTCATTCCGGCCATTACCGCGCTCGCGGGGTTCGTTCCGTGTGCCGACTGAGGAATGAGGCAGATCTTGCGATGTGCCTCACCGCGCGATCCGTGATAGCCCGCAATCGCGAGCAGGCCCGCGTACTCTCCCTGCGATCCCGCGTTCGGCTGCAACGATACCGCGGAGAAGCCGGTGATCTCCGCGAGATCATGCTCTAACTCGTCGAACAGTTGCTGGTATCCTGCGGTTTGCGCGACCGGAGCGAACGGGTGGATCTTGTTGAACAGCGGCCACGTGATCGGCATCATCTCGGCGGTCGCGTTGAGCTTCATCGTGCATGAGCCGAGTGGGATCATCGAATGAACCAGCGAGAGATCGCGCGCCTGGAGCCTGTATATGTAGCGCAGCAGCTCCGTTTCGGAGTGGTATTGATTGAATACCGGATGTGTGAGAAACGCCGATGCTCGGCGGAAGCGCTCGTCGTAACGCGGGTCGGAACCTGCAAGAAGGTCGTCCAGGTTCGCGTCGCTGCGATCGGACCCACTCAGGACACCGATCAGGTCACTGACATCGGATGGTGTGGTGGTTTCATCCAGCGTGATTCCGACTTCGTTGTCGCTCAGCCTGCGCAGATTGATGCTCGACGCCACAGCGCGCGCCATAACGCCGTCGGCAGTCTGGCCGCCGAGCTCCACGCGCAGTGTGTCGAAGTAGTCTTCGTGGACGAGCCGTAGCCCGAGACGGCGCACGCCCTCGGCGAGCGCGGCGGTGAGCTGATACACGCGAGTCGCGATGCGCCTCAGTCCGTCAGGGCCATGGTAAACCGCGTACATGCTCGCGACGACGGCGAGAAGCACCTGCGCGGTGCATATGTTGCTCGTTGCCTTCTCGCGTCGAATGTGCTGCTCGCGTGTCTGCAGCGCCATTCGCAGCGCCGGTGCGCCGTCCGCATCGCGGGAGACGCCAATAATGCGCCCGGGGATCTGGCGCTTGTACTCGTCGCGAGTGGCGAAAAAACCAGCGTGCGGGCCGCCGTAGCCGAGCGGGACGCCGAACCGCTGGGAATTGCCGACCACTATATCGGCGCCCCACTCGCCGGGCGGCGTGAGGAGCACAAGCGCGAGCAAGTCGGCCGCCACTGTGACTAGCGCGCCGCTTTCATGAGCCCTTTCGCATAACGCGGAGTAGTCGCGAATTGCGCCGTCGGTGGCCGGGTACTGGAGCAGAACGCCGAACACGTGTGGGCCGAACTCGAAGCTGCTGTGCGGCTGCACTCTGACAGTGAGTCCGCGAGCCGCGGCGCGCGTCCGTATGACACTGATGGTCTGCGGGTGACAGTCTTCCGCGACCAGGAACTGGTCCTTCCCCGCACTGTCGGCAAGCGCGTGCGCGAGTCCCATCGCTTCGGCCGCAGCGGTGGATTCGTCGAGAAGCGACGCGTTCGCGATGGGCAGGCCGGTGAGGTCGCTGACCATCGTCTGGAAGTTGAGCAAGGCCTCGAGTCGGCCCTGCGCGATTTCTGCCTGGTATGGGGTGTAGGCGGTGTACCACGCCGGGCTCTCGACCACATTGCGCTGGATGACGGGAGGCGTCACGCAGTCGGCGAAGCCCATGCCTATGTAGGACCGGAACAGCCGGTTGCGCGCGGCGATTCCGCGAAGGAGCGCGAGAGTTTCCGATTCGGTTCGTGCGGCCGGGACGGCCAACGGATGGCGAAGCCGAATTCCCTCGGGGACCGTAGCGTCTATCAAGGCGTCGAGCGACTCGTAACCGAGGGTCTCGAGCATCTCGGAGATTTCCGCCGGCGTCGGGCCGATGTGACGAGAAGCGAACTGATCAGCGCTGGCAAGCGCGGGAAGGGCCTGAACGGAAGCCATCTTTCGGTGAATTGGATTGTGCGTCACTGGGGCGCTCATGCAGCCGAGCCCACAACCCGTAAATTTAATCGCGCGGCTCATGACGCTTTCCTGATGGAGTTCTGCCTCCCGAAGCCGGTCGTGAGATGTTCGCTGACGATACTCATCGAGGACCCTTTCTAGCGATGACAGACTCGATGAAGCAACGACTGGCGGATTCAGGCTGCCGAGCAGCGCCGCGTCGGCGCGGGATGACCGGCGGCTGGGCCGTCCTGGCCATATTCGCGATACTTGCCGGATCTGCAGGTTGCGCCAGGGAAACTCTGTCCGGCGCCGGCGGGGGCACCCTCGTCGTCTCCACAGCCGCGGACGCCGACGAGCTGTTTCCGCCGCTCATCGAATCCGTTCAGGGGCGCCAGGTTGCGGAGCAAATCTTCGAGCCGCTCGCGGATGTCGGGGACTCGCTCAACGTGTTTGGCGATGCCGGCTTCATACCGCGTCTCGCAGAGTCGTGGACATGGGGCGCGGATTCCATGTCGATCGCCTTCCATCTCGACCCCCGCGCGAAATGGCATGATGGGAATCCGGTTCGCGCGTCCGACGTGCGGTTCACCATCGACCTGGCGAAAAATCCGGCACTCGCGGCGCCAATGGCATCCCTGCTGGCAAACATTGACTCGGTGACGGTCAGGGATTCGCTCACGCCGGTTTTCTGGTTCCGACACCGCTCGGCGCAGGCCTTCTATGACGCCGCTTCCGTCGCGCTTATCGTTCCGGAACATGTTTACGGCGCAGTTCCCGTCGCCCAGCTCGCGGCGTCCAGCGTGTTGCGACACCCAGTTGGGTCAGGGCGCTTCAGGTTTGCCAAGTGGGTTCCGAACGCTTCCATTGAGATCGTCTCCAACAAGGATCACTACCGCGCGCCGGCGCGTCTGGATCGTGTGATCTGGTCGATCGCGCCAGGTGATTTCAACGCGGCCGCGACGCGGTTTCTCGCGGGAGACGCGGATTTCTTCGCGGCAGTTCGGCCGGATATGATCGCGAAGATCGCCCGGTCGCCGGAGCTCAGACTGCTGCAGGCACCGGGCTTCAAGTTCGGCTACATGATTTTCAACATGCGCGATCCCGCTCATCCGGCATTGCCCAATCCAATGTTTTCCAGCGTGGCCCTGCGCCGCGCGCTGACGATGTCCGTTGATCGGGTCGCGCTCGTCCGAAACGTGTTTGATTCGCTCGCGGTGCCGAGCATCGGACCGGCGGTACGCGCGATGGCGACGGTTGACAGTGGAATCGCGCAGATCCCGTACGACACAGTTCGCGCCGCGGCTATTCTCGATTCGCTGGGATGGAAGCTTGCGCCAGACGGCGTGCGGATGCGGAACGGCCATCCGCTCGCGTTCTCGATCCTGGTCCCCTCGTCCAGCAAGGAGAGGGAGAGGTTGGCGGTGCTACTTCAGGAGCAGCTGAAACGAGTCGGCGTACGCGCGACGGTTCTGTCTGTGGAGCCGAGCGTGTTCGCGCGGCAGCAGGAGACGCACACATTCGACACTGCGATGATGACATGGGTCGCCGACCCGAGTCCTGGGGGCATTCTCGAGAGCTGGGGAGCGCGAGCAGCGCACACTGAAGGAAGCAAGAATTTCGGAGGCTACGCAGATCCTCAATTCGACATCGCCGTTGACAGCGCTCTCGGAGCGTCCGACCGGTCAATGGCGCTAGCGCTCTATTCGCGCGCTTTTCAGAGACTTATATCCGACGCCCCCGCGATCTGGCTGTTCGAGCCGCGAACCATCGCCGGCGTGCAGAAGCGCGTGCACGTCGCACCGCTGCGTGCGGACGCGTGGTGGGCTCACCTGGCCGACTGGTACGTGCCTGCCGACCAGCAAATCGCGCGCGACCGCGTCGGGACCTCCGACGCGATCGACACCGCACGTCGCACCGAGCCGGCCAAGCGGAGCAACTGATTTGGCAGCAGCGCGAGGTATCGCCGGAACTGTTGCATCGCGTCTGCTGCAGGCCCTGATAGTCGTCGCGATCGTCACCACGATCGTGTTCGTTCTCATCCACGTGGCGCCGGGTGACCCGTTCGGATCCGCCATGGACAACCCGAACGTTACCAACGCGCTCCGTGCACGGTGGCGCGCGATGTATGGCCTGGATCGTCCCCTCGGAGAGCAGTATCTGCTGTATCTGCGCAACATCGCACACGGCGACTTTGGATGGTCATTCTCGATGCACCGTCCAGTCATCGACGTGCTCGGTGACGCACTGCCGAACACTCTCGTTCTCGCCGGCACCGCGCTCATGCTGGGATTCGGGGGCGGCATCGCGCTTGCCACCGCGCAGGCGCTGCATCCCGGATCGAAGACCGACCGGGTTCTCGGTGCTGGGTCGATGTTCTTTTACGCGATGCCAGATTTCTGGCTCGCACTGATGATGATGTTGATGTTCGCATACTGGTTTCCCGTATTCCCCGTCGCGGGAGCGGTCGACCCGGTGATGCACGAATACATGGGACCGCTCGCGGCGTTCGCGGACCGCGTGGCGCACCTCGCACTCCCAGCGTTGACACTGGCCTTGCTCTCCGGCGCGGCAATCGCGCGATATCAGCGTGCCGAGCTCCTGCGAGTGCTGCCGGACGACTTCGTCCGAACCGCGCGCGCCAAGGGAGCGAGCGAGCATCGGGTGATGTTCGTTCACGTCCTGCGCAATGCGCTGATTCCAACCGTGAGCCTTCTGGGCCTTTCATTACCTGTCCTCTTCACGGGCGCGGTATTCGTCGAGCGAGTATTCGCGTGGCCCGGCATGGGCTGGGTGGTCCTCAACGCGGTCGCGGCGCGGGATTATCCGCTCGTGACCGCTGGGGTAATCATCGCAGCGGTCACGGTCACGATTGGCAGCCTGGGTGCGGATCTTCTCTACGCGGTCGTGGATCCGCGCCTGCGTGGCCACTGAGTTGTCGGGGGCCGCGCACTGGACGATCGGGCTCGTGCGACGGGGCGGTGCTGGTGGCGTCGTCCTGCTGGCAATCGTGCTCATCGCACTCGCCGCACCTCTGCTTGCGCCCTACGATCCCATCGCGCAGCCGGACATAATTGCGCTCAAGAACCTTGCACCGTCGTGGAGTCATCCGTTCGGCACCGATTCTTACAGCAGAGACCTACTGAGCCGGTGCATGTACGGCGCCCGTATATCGCTCGCCGTCGCTACGCTGGCGACCGCGATTGCCGTCACCTTCGGCGCACTGTATGGCGCGATCGCCGGCTTCGCTGGTGGTGCGGTGGACGCGATCATGATGCGGGTAGTGGACGCGGCAATCGCAATCCCGCGGGTGCTGCTCCTGATCGCCATTCTGGCGTTGTGGAACGGCCTCTCGCTCTGGCTGCTGGTCGCCGTCCTCGGTGCCACGGGTTGGTTCGGGCTGAGCCGCATGGTGCGCGCTCAGGTGCTGGTCCTCAGGGATCTCGACTTCGTCGCGGCGGCCCGTGCGCTTGGAGCGGGTGGCCCTCGCATCCTCCTACGGCATATCTTACCGAACGTGGTGCCGACCATTATCGTGGCAGCGACGCTCGGCATCGGGCACGTGATAATTCTGGAGGCCGGGTTGTCGTATCTCGGCCTGGGCGTTCAGCCGCCAAATGCGAGCTGGGGTAGCATCATTCAGGATGGCGCGGACCAGGTAGGGACCGCGTGGTGGATCTCACTGTTTCCGGGACTTCTCATCGTCACCACGGCAATTGCGTGCAACGCTCTGGGGGATGCAATCAGTGCGGCGTTCGATCCGCGCCAGCGCGTGGTGTCGATGCCCGAGCTGGACGCGTGAGCGACACGCTTCTGTCCGTTAGGGACCTGAGGGCGTACTTCCGCGACGGGGATCTCGTCGCGCGTGCGGTGGATGGCGTCTCGTTCGACGTCGGCCGTGGTGAGACTGTCGCGGTGGTCGGCGAATCGGGTTCGGGCAAGTCGGTGACGGCCCTCTCGATATTGAGACTCATTCGCGCGCCAGGCCGGATCGAAGCGGGCAGCAGTATCGTGTTCGAGGGAGAGGAGCTGCTCTCGCTGGACGAGGAACGCATGCGGGCGATTCGCGGAAACAGGATCGCCATGATCTTTCAGGAGCCGATGTCGGCGCTCAACCCCGTGCTCACCGCGGGTGAGCAGATCGCCGAGGTGGTGCGCGTTCACGGGGGGGGCGGTGCGAGCCGGAAGCAGGCCTGGGAGCGTGCCGTCGAGATGCTTGCGCTCACCGGACTCGCATCGCCGCGCGAGCGAGCCTCGGAGTACCCGCATCAGCTATCCGGGGGAATGCGCCAGCGAGTGATGATCGCGATGGCACTCGTGCTGAGTCCGGCGCTGCTCATCGCGGACGAACCGACCACGGCGCTCGACGTCACCATTCAGGCACAGATTCTCGAGCTGTTGCAGCGACTCCAGCAGCAGCTCGGGATGGCGATCCTCCTCATCACGCACGATCTCGGCGTTGTGGCGGAAGTCGCCGACAGGGTAGTCGTGATGTATGGTGGCGAGGTCGTGGAGCGCGCATCCGTGGGTCAGCTCTTCGCGGTCGCTCAGCACCCGTACACGCAGGGGCTGATGAGCGCGATGCCGCGGCTGAATCAGAGGACGGAGCGACTTGCGACAATTCCGGGAGTGGTACCGCCGTCAACTGCATGGCCATCCGGATGTCGATTCAGGGATCGCTGCCCGTACTCCTGGGAGAGATGCGAGCGCGAGCATCCGCCGCTCTATACAGTCGCGCTCGATCACGAGTCACGCTGTCACCTGGCGGTGGAACCGGAGCGTGCGGAGACACCGCACGTGCCCGCGGCCGTCCGCGCGGGAAGCGGATCATGAAGGACTCGAACGATGGTCGTTCGCTGCTGGAAGTAGAGCATCTAAGCAAGAGCTTCCCGGCGCGCGGAAGGCTGTTCCGGAAGAACGGTCCCGCGACTCTCGCGGTAAATGATGTGTCGTTCACGGTCGCGCGCGGTGAGACGCTTGGAGTTGTCGGTGAATCAGGCTGTGGCAAGACGACGATGGGTCGATCGATCCTGCGATTGATCCAGCCCACCTCCGGCACGGTGACGTTCGACGGCACCGATGTGGGATCGCTGCATGGCGCATCGTTGCGCGCCATGCGTCGGCGGATGCAGGTCGTCTTTCAGGATCCGTTCTCGTCGCTGAATCCGCGGATGACTGTCGGCGCCGCAGTGCGCGAAGGGATGCTCATCCACGGACTCGCCGAAGGCAGCGAGGCGGACAGGCGCACGCGAGTTCTTTTCGACGAAGTGGGATTGAATCCGGGTTACGCATCGCGGTATCCGCACGAGTTCTCCGGCGGCCAGCGACAGCGCATCGGCGTGGCGCGGGCGCTGTCTGTGGAACCGGAGCTGATCGTCTGCGACGAGCCCGTTTCAGCGCTCGACGTGTCGGTGCAGGCACAGGTCATCAACCTCCTGCAGGATCTGCAGCGCGATCGCAGCTTGACGTACCTGTTCATCGCGCATGATCTGTCTGTCGTTCGTCACATTGCGGACCGCGTTGCTGTGATGTACCTGGGACGCATCGTCGAGCTGGCGACCGCTCGCGACCTGTATGCGACGCCGACGATGCCATACACGCAGGCGCTGCTGTCAGCGGTTCCGCGGCCCGAACCCGGCCGTCGCAGATCCCGGATAGTGCTTCAGGGGGAGCCGCCATCAGCAGCGAATCCACCACCGGGGTGCGTATTTTTCCCGCGGTGCCAGCATCCGGCAAAGGACGCGGAATGCACGCGCGTCGTTCCTCCTCTCGAGGAAAAGGCGCCGGCGCATTTCGCAGCATGCATCAAGCAACCCAGCCGCATGCCGCAAGCGCAACGGGAGTAGTCGCTGCCCCGCGTCCGTCGCGACCATTGAGCCCGCGCACGTGCGACACGAAATTCGTGACCAGGAATCGACCCCAGCCCATCAATCAATGGCAGACGACACGGTGTTCAATCAGCCCCAGGCATCGACGCTGACTCACGACGAGCCACCGCCTGGCTACGAGGAGTGGACGACGAACCGGGCATTCTTCGGTCATCCTCGCGGATTGTCCACGCTGTTTTTTATGGAGATGTGGGAGCGGTTCTCATACTACGGTATAAGACCGCTGCTGGTGCTTTTCATGACTGCGGCGCTCACATCGGGCGGCTTCGGCTTCGATCGAACGGTTGCGTCTTCCATCGTCGGCATTTACGCGGCATCGGTGTACCTGGCTTCGCTGCCGGGTGGATGGATCGCCGATCGCTGGCTGGGACTTCAGCGCTCCATCTGGTGGGGTGGCGTGCTCATCGCATGCGGTCATATCGCGATAGCGCTTTCCACGATCTTCGCGCACACCGCGTTCTTCATCGGGCTGGTGCTGATCGTGATCGGCACCGGAATGCTCAAGCCCAACGTATCCGCGACTGTTGGTGACCTGTATCCTGGAGGCGGTGCGCGGCGGGACGCCGGATTCTCGATCTTCTACATGGGAATCAACACGGGCGCGCTAATCGCTCCGCTGATCACCGGCTACCTGGGCGAGCGCGTCGGCTGGCACTGGGGCTTTGGAGCGGCGGGAGTCGGGATGGTCATCGGACTGATAATGTTCCGGGCCCGCGCTTCGGCAACGCTCGGCCCCATCGGCGCCAGTTCTGCGGCTGGCCCCGCGGAGCAACGGCGTGTGCGTCTGATCGTGTGGGCGAGTGCCGCGTTGATAGTGGCGCTCGTGCTTTCCGTGGTCTTCGGCGTGATTCAGATCAATCCCGTCGCACTCGCTCAGCGAATGAGCGTGGTGATACTGGGCCTCGCCGTGCTTTACTTCGCGTACCTCTTCCTTCTCGCCGGACTCACGGGCACTGAGAAGAAACGCATCGCGGTCATCGCCGTCCTCTTTGTGTTCGCCGTGATATTCTGGTCCGCTTTCGAGCAGGCGCCCACATCGTTGAATCTATTCGCGAGGGACTTCACCGACCGCACCGTGTTCGGGTGGGAAGTTCCGACACTTTGGCTGCAATCGGCGGAATCGTTCTTCGTGATAACGCTGGCGCCGTTGTTCGCCTGGGCCTGGGTGGCACTGTCCAAGCGCAACATGCAGTTATCCAGTCCCGCCAAGTTCGCGATAGGGCTCGCGTTTGCAGGAGTCGGATTCCTCGCGATGGTGATTGCTTCCAACCGCGTGATCGCGGGATCGACCGCGGCTGGCGCGTTCCGCGTTTCCATGTGGTGGCTCACGATATCGTACATGTTCCAGGCGTTCGGCGAGCTGGCCTTGAGTCCGGTGGGTCTCAGCTCGATGACCAAGCTCGCACCACGGAGATTCGTGGGTCAGATGATGGGCGTGTGGTTCATGGCGGATGCTCTGGGCAATCTCATCGCGGGCTTGGTTGGCGGTCACGTCAATCCAGACAACCTCAAGGAAATGCCGCTGCTGTTTCAGCGAACCTCGATGTCACTGTTCATTGCAGCCGTGGTTTGTGCGCTGCTGGCGATTCCGATACGCCGCATGATGGGTGAGCACGAGACGGCCTGACGCGACCATCGGCCGACGCGGGATTGTCAGGGCCAGTTGTAGACCGAGTTCGGGATGGCGCGCTCGCGACTCGTCTGCACGTCTCCCGGCTCCCGCCAGAACCACCGCGTGAAGTCATGGTTGGTGACCCGCATCTCGAATCGCGAGTCACCGCGATCGTTGATCGGGAACGCGAAATCGACACGCCACGTTCGGCGTGACCGCGGCGGCACTGCGGCCAGTATTCCGACGCCGACAGAGTACTTCATATTGGTGGTTACGCCGAACGGAACGTCACCCGCCCAGAGCTTGCCTGCATCCACCCAGATAGCGCCGGCGACGGCCGCAAGTTTGCGCAGGTGGCCGAAGTTGTACCGGTCCTCCATTCGAAAGACCAGGCGCTGCGCGCCGCCAAGATCCGAAGCTCGGTATCCGGGCATGCCGCCTTCTCGGTCGGCGAGAGTCAGTTGAAACGGGACACGTTGATTCCAACCGCCGCTGTACTCGGCATCGAATATCGCTGTGTGCCTGGATGTGGCGTGGGTGTACCACGCGGCGCGTCCACTCGCGAGCACGCCGTCGGTGCGGTGCGTGTCCATGTCGCGCCGACGTTCGCCCATTACTTCGATTCCGGCGAATGAGGCGGGTGTGCCGCGACCGATGTAAAGATCGGTGGAAATGAAATAGTCTCGCTCATCCGCGTCCGTGATCTTGAGCCCGCGCCCGAGCAACGTGGCAAGCTGCACTCCGCTGCGCACGTCCTGGGTGCCCTCCACGGCGTCGAAACCGTGGACCTGGACAAATCGCAGGTTGCGGAAGCCCAGTAGCAGGTTGACCCGTGACGTGCGGTGCTCGGAATAACGTCCGATCAACGCGGTGGTCGTGTCCGGCGACACTGCGGAGTCGCTGACGATTACCGCACTGTGCCCGGTTCGCTCCCGCTCGCGCGACACCGTTGCCCCGATGAGGAAAACGTGACGAACAGGCCCGAACGCAAAGACGCCACCCGCGTCCGCATACTCTCTTATGAAGCGAAGCGCCACCGATGGAGCGTTGGGCCGCTCGAAATACAGGAAACCACTCGATGAGCCGGCCGATATCCGCCACGACGAGCGTTGCAGATCGGTGAGGAATGGATGATCCAGGAGCGCGTCCCAGCTCCCTCCGATCTCGTTGCGAGATCCCTGAAGGGAGAACTGATACGGGCGGCCGAAAAGCTGGTAATCCACCAGGCGCCCACGATAAATGTCGCGGAACAGCGGCCCATGCTGCCAGGCACCCGTGAGAGCGATCGCCGAGCCGGCAAGATTCTCTTCGCCGAGACGCACTGCGCGCACGACTGGCGACTTGCTGGACACATTGCCGTCCAGCACCAGCGACACTTCGTCGAACGTGACAACGTCGAGATCCACGCCGCCGGAGCCATCCGGAATGACAATCACGTTCGCGTCTGCGAAAAACGGCTGGGCACGGAGGATCCGCTCCGCTTCGCGCACCCGAAAGTCCTCGCAGGCCTCGCCGATACGCATCGGAATGAATCTTCTGATGACCGCTGGCCGCGTGACGGAATGTAGGCTCGTAGCGAAGCTTACGAGCTTGCTGAGGAACCTGGTACCTCCCGCGTCGAATGGCGGGTAGCTGTGAATATCGATGCGGTTGATGCGCTCGCCATGGCAGATCGGCGCACGTGGCCGGCCCTCGATTGTGGTGTCGGCGAGAGTTTCCTCTTGCCCATGGGCGCTCGACGCGCAGATTGCCACAA
>JBBRBY010000025.1:0-34926 GCA_038205315.1 Gemmatimonadales bacterium
GAAGCGATCCTGCACATGCCCGACGACTCCATCTGGCCACTTCTGCTCGCGCTCTCGCTGACAATCATCTGCTACGCGATGCTGCTCGACGTGACCATCGTTTCGGTGTTCGCCGGCGTGCTCGCCGCCGTCAGCGTGGGCGGCTGGTTCTGGCCCAGGGCAGTGGAGGCAGCCCGATGACGGCGCCCGAGACAGCACTCGTTACGAGCGACATTGGTGCGCTCGACCGCCGCGATGTGTCGTGGTGGGGAATGAGTCTCTTCATCGCCACCGAGGCGGCGTTGTTCGTCTTCCTCATCGCCGGCTACTTCTATGTAGGCGGAGGACACGCCACATGGCCGCCCGTGGTGCCGAGCATTCACATCACGGGATTCAATACCGTGATACTGATATTGAGCAGCGGTTCGGCGATTCTGGCCGATCGCGCCATCCGAAGCGGGAACACAGGGCTGCTGCGCGCGTGGCTCACGGTCACAATCCTTCTGGGCCTCACGTTTCTGGCGTTACAGATCTACGAATACAGCACACTCGAGTTCCACGCCCAGAGTGACGCGTACGGGTCGTTCTTCTACCTCATTACCGGACTTCACGGCGCGCACGTTGCGCTCGGGTTGTTGATGCTGCTCTACGTGCTCGTGCGCGCGTTCGCGGGTCACTTCGATCGCATCCACCACTCGGCGGTCCGGAACGCGATACTGTACTGGCACTTCGTGGATGTCGTGTGGCTGTTCGTGTTCACCACCCTCTATCTGCTCCCACGGTGGCGGTGATGACTGCTCTGGCCCTGCTTCACGTGGCGGAAGGTGCGCCCGTCACTCCAGCTGACGTCTGGCACCACTGGGGTGGTGATCCTGGCTCGCTGACTGCGATCGTTGTGTTCGCGGTGATGTATGGTGTGGGCGTTCGAAAGATCTGGAGAAACGCCGGCACGCAGCACGTCGTTACGCGCGCCAACGTCGCGGCGTTCTACGCCGGTATATTCGTCCTGCTCGCGGCGCTGTGCTCGCCGCTCGACGCGCTCGCCGACACGCTGTTCTCCGCGCACATGCTGCAGCACGTGTTGCTGATCACCGTCGCGGCACCGCTCGCCGTACTCGGTGCGCCGCTCGTCCCCGTGCTGTGGGCGCTGCCGCGATCGACCCGTGTGGCGGTGGGCAGGACCTGGAACGCGATCGGGATGCGGACCGGCGGCGCATTTCTGACCCGTGCCGCGCCCGCGGGAATCATTCATATGGCCGCCCTCTGGCTCTGGCATCTGCCTGCGCCCTACGCCGCCGCGCTCGCGTCCGCACCGATCCACGCCGCGGAGCACTTTAGCTTTTACTCGACCGCATTGCTGGTCTGGTGGGTTGCGCTCCGCCCCCTGCACGGCCGCGGCGAGATCGGTGCCGCGCTATTGGTCCTGGCAGGCACGCTGGCTCAGAGCGGCGCGCTCGGCGCGATCCTCACCTTCTCCGGAACGCCGTGGTACTACGCGCAGAGCGCCGGAGCCGGTGCCTGGCACCTCACCGCGCTGGAGGATCAGCAGCTCGCGGGACTCATCATGTGGATCCCGGCGAGCTTTATCTATCTGGCCGCTATACTCGCGGTAATGCGACGCATCTTCGTGCAGCTACCCGCCGCTGCTTCACGCGGCGTCGTGGCCCGCGTCGCGACGCTGGCAGTGATCATGACGGCGATCTCGCTGCCGGGCTGTGTTCGCGGTGACCGCCGCGACCGCGATGACCGCGGCGACCGGCAGAACAGCGACCGTCAGGACCAGCGCGTGGCTGACGGAAACGCACACCGCGGCAAGGTTGCCATCGAACACTTCGGCTGCGGATCCTGCCACGCAATTCCCGGGATACGCTCGGCGATAGGCGTGGTGGGCCCGTCGCTCGCCGGGATTGCGGACCGGCGGATGGTCGCCGGCGTGGTGCCCAACACTCCCGACGAGATGGTCCGCTGGATCGTGATGCCGCAGTCCATGGTTCCTGGCAACGCAATGCCGAACCTGGGTGTTTCCGATGGCGAGGCGCGCGACATCGCAGCCTACCTCTACACGTTACATTAAGTAGGCTTGACGAACCCCATCGACCCCCGACGGCTCGCCCTTGGGGCGGCTCAGAAATTTCTCTTCGACGGACGCGACCCCGAGACGATCCTCGACCGGATCGCCAACATGGGCGAACAGCCGTCCCAACCATCCTATCGTCCCATGTCCCGTCCCCGCGACAGAATTCTTGCCAATCTCGACGAGATGTACCGCGAGGCTTTCGAGCGCGCCAAGGTTTCAGGTGATGCATCCCACATGGCCACGCTCGATTTCGCGTACCGCCGCGAGCAGCTCTACTTCGAGATCCTGCTCGATGTCCGCGATGCCATGGAGCGGAGATAGGAGCTGACCGTTGCTCGCGGAGATGATCCACTCTCCGCTGCTGCCATGGATCGCATTCAACGCGGTCGTCCTGGTGGCGCTCGCAATCGACCTGGGGCTCGGAAGCAGTAACTCCAAGCTTTCCGTAAGGGAGGCAGCAGTCCGGAGCGCCGTGTGGGTCACTCTCGCGCTCATCTTCGCCGCCGGAATTTTTTACTTCCAGGGCCATCTGGCCGGCGTCGAGTTCATCACTGGTTATCTGGTGGAGTATTCTCTCTCCGTCGATAACATCTTCGTGATGGTGCTGATCTTCTCCTACTTCGACGTGCGGGAGGAATATCAGCACCGCGTGCTCTTCTGGGGAATACTCGGCGCGCTCGTCATGCGCGGCCTCATGATCGCCGTCGGCGCCGCGCTGTTCAGCAGGTTCGAGTGGATCACGTACGTCTTCGGCGTGTTCCTCGTGATCACCGGCGTGCGAATGGGCGCTAGCGGTGAGAAGCAGGTCGATCCCTCCCGGAATCCGGTGCTGCGGCTCGTGCGGCGCATCATCCCAATCTGCGATACCTACGACGGCCAGGCCTTTTTCACCAGATCCGCGGACCCGACCGGGAGAATGCGCCGCATGGCGACTCCGCTGTTCGTCGTCCTCGTGCTCATCGAGACCATGGATCTCATCTTCGCGGTGGACAGCATTCCCGCGGTCTTCGCCGTCACCCGCGTTCCGTTTCTGGTGTACACATCCAACGTAGCCGCCATTCTAGGGCTCCGCTCGCTCTACTTTCTCCTCGCCGGCGCGGTCGGCAAGCTCCGCTATCTCACCGTCGGACTCGCCGTCATTCTCGTCTTCGTGGGCGCCAAGATGCTCGCTGCCGCCTGGTACGAGGTACCGACTCTCGCGTCCCTGGGCGTGATAGTCGTGATCCTTGGAAGCGCGGCTACGGCCTCCCTCTACGTGGACAGGAAGCCGACAGCCTGAGCGCCCAGGGCCTGTCGCTCATAGTCAGCAACATCCGGCTCGCCACGCGCGACCCTGCGCGGCCGTGGGCGACGGCGCTGGGAATCAACGACGGACGGGTTGCAACAGTCGGCGCGGCAGCGGAGATTCTCAAGCTGGCCCGCGCGGGTTGCCACATCATCGACGGCGGAGGACGGATAGTCGTGCTTCCGCATGGTGTGGCCCCGGGCAGCAGAGTCGAAGTCACCGTCCTGGAGGATGGGGCCGTCACCGTTACCGCAACATGAATTCCTTTCGCACCACAGGAACGACGGCGGACGTCTCACGCCACTCGAACCGGGCCTGATCATGCCGCCTCGCAAGGGTCAGCCGCTCGATCAGATATTCGGAACGCACGCAACGGTGCGCGTCCTCCGGATTCTCACGTCGGGCGGTGAGCATGCTCCGCCGCGAATCGCTCGCCAGGCACGCACCAGCAGACCCGCGGTGCGGGAAGCTCTCATCCGGCTCGAGGGCGAAGGAATGGTCGAACGAGTCGGCGACGGTCGCAACGTGCTGTACAGAATCTCATCCGATCACCCACTAGCAAAGAGAATCGTGAAGCTCTTCAAGACCGAAGCGAAGCGGGCCGCAATCAGCGGGCTCCTGCTCCTGTGCGGCTCGCTTCTGCGCGCGCAGGGAGTCACCAACGCGCCAGCAGATCTGATCGTTACCAACGCGCACATCTACACGGTTGACGATACACGACCAGCCGCGCAGGCATTCGCGGTGCGCAATGGACTTTTCGTGTTCGTGGGATCGGAGGGCGAGGCGATGGCGCTTCGCGGCGCCGCCACCAGGGTCCTCGATCTGCATGGAGCGACTGTCGTGCCCGGCCTCGCAGACGCGCATGGGCATCTTGCCGGACTCGCGGAGTTTCTGCGCGACGCCGATCTGGTAGGCAGCCTGTCGTACGAGGAGGCGATAACGCGAACGGTGCAGCACGCCGGAAATCCCGCGAAGGGCGAGTGGGTATTCGGACGCGGTTGGGATCAGAACCGTTGGTCGGTCAAGCAGTTCCCGACAGCAGCAGCGCTGGACAAGGCATTTCCGGACAACCCGGCGATGCTCGAGCGCGTTGACGGCCATGCACTCCTAGCCAACACGCGCGCCATGCAGGCTGCCGGTATCACGGCAGCGACGAAGGACCCTGAAGGAGGACGGATAATCCGCGACGCAAACGGAACTCCGACCGGAGTGTTCGTTGACAACGCCGAGGGCGTCATAATGCGCGCAATTCCGGCGCCGACTGCGGCTCAGCTCGAGCGCGGTCTCGCGGCCGCCATCGCCGATTGCAACAGGTGGGGACTCGTAGCGGTACACGATCCCGGCGAGCCGCGGCCGGTGATCGACGTCATGGAAGCGATGGCGAAAAAGGGCGAGTTCAGTCTACGCGGATACATCCTCATCTCCGACGACAGCGCGGCAATCGCGCACTACTACACTCTCGGACCACGCAGCGATATGTACGGCGGTCACCTCTGGGTCCGCGCCATCAAGCTGTACGCCGACGGCGCACTCGGCTCGCGCGGTGCGGCGCTGCTGTCGCCGTATTCCGACGATCCCGGGAACACCGGCCTGCTCGTTTCCACTGAAGCACATCTCCAGAGTGTCGCGACATCTGCGCTGAGGCACGGGTTTCAAGTCGCGACACACGCAATCGGCGATCGTGGCAACCGCAACGTGCTGGATGCCTACGACGCCGCGCTCAAGGCGGTGCCAACCGCGGATCATCGCTTTCGCGTGGAGCACGCGCAGATCATCGATCCCGCCGACATTCCGCGCTTCGCCGAGCTCGGCGTGATCCCGAGCATGCAGGCGAGCCATCAGACCAGCGACATGCGGTGGGCCGAGGACCGGCTCGGACCTTCCCGCATTCGCGGAGCGTATGCGTGGCGCTCGCTGCTCAACACCGGAGTGATAATCCCCAACGGGACCGATTTCCCTGTGGAGCAGGTGAATCCGCTCATCACGTTCCACAGCGCGGTAACTCGCGAGGACGCCACCGGCTGGCCCGACGGCGGCTGGTACCCCGAGCAGCGCATGACACGCGACGAGGCGCTTCGCTCCATGACGATCTGGCCGGCCTTTGCTGGATTTCAGGAACACGTGATGGGATCGATAACGCCCGGCAAGTACGCCGACTTCACGGTCTTCGACCAGGACATCATGACGGTACCGGATCGGGACATACTCAAGACAAACGTGCTGGCGACGTACATCGGCGGGAAGAGCGCGTACGAACGCAAATAGACAGTGTACTCCACGTGTCTTTTCTGTCACGCCGAGCTCGGCGCCAACCAGGTAGTCGAACACTTCCCGGTCGGCCGCAGGCTCGCCTTCGACGAGGCGCGAGGGCGGTTGTGGGTAGTGTGCCGAAAGTGTGAGCGCTGGAACCTCACTCCGCTGGAAGAACGCTGGGAAGCAATAGAAGAGTGCGAAAAGCTGTTTCGCGGAACGAAGCTGCGCATGTCCACCGAGCACATTGGCCTGGCGCGTGTAGCCGAGGGACTGGAGCTGGTGCGGGTCGGCGAGCCGCAGCGTCCGGAGATGGCGGCGTGGCGGTACGGTGATCAGTTCGGCCGGAGACGGCGACGATACTACGCGGTCGCCGGCGCCAGTGTCATCGCCGTCGGAGCGTTGGTGTCGGGCGGAATAGGGCTCGGCCTGTTCGCGGGGAGTGGCTCGCTGATGATCAACGGTGGTGTGCAGAGCTATCACGCGATTCGTAGGCGGCAGGTGGTGGCGCGAGTGCCCACGACGGAAGGCACGCTCGACATTACTCGCGACGGGCTGTCGCGCGCGAAGATCGTTCGAAACAATGATGCAAGCTGGGGCTTGTCGCTGGATTACTACTCGAAGGCTGCGAAGGGTGTCTACAGGTGGTTCGAGTTCCAGCCGAGCTACATGAAATCCGCCAAGCGTACGGTGGTCGTCGATCGCGAGCACGCCATGCCTGCGCTCGCGGCGCTGCTTCCGCACGTGAATGGTAGCGGCGGCCGCAGGCAGCAGGTGCAGGCAGCTGTGGAGTTGATCAACGAGGCCGGCGATCCGGAACGGATTCTGGATACCGCTGCGTCGATCGCGCTAAAGCCAGGACGGTACGCGCCAAGCGTGGGGAAACTCAGCAGCATCCCCATCGAGGCTCGCCTGGCGCTGGAAATGATGACGCACGAGGCAGTGGAGCGGCGCGCACTCGAGGGCGAGCTGTCCGTACTGGAGGAACGCTGGAAGGAGGCCGAGGAGATCGCCGCCATCTCGGACGATATGTTTCTGCCCTCGTCGGTCACCGACTTCATCAAGAAGCTTCGCTCATGACGTGGCCGCGCCGTCGTTGGAACCGCGCGTACTTGCGGTGGTGTATTACGCCGTTCCATCGACCAGGGAGTACGTATGGCGACACCGCTGCTTGAATTCTTCGGGCTTGTGCCCGGAGCGTCCAAACGTGGTACGGTCGATGTCATTGCACCCGTACGGACATTCGCGGATGTCATCCTGCCGCTCCGTACGCGCCAGACACTCGAGCTCGCGCTGGCGCAGGTGCGCAACCACGATCTGATCTTCCGGCAGTGGGGACTGGGCGAGAGACACGCGACGGGACTGGGACTCGCGTTCAACTTTGCGGGGCCGCCTGGAACCGGCAAGACTATCTGCGCGGAAGCGATTGCACAGACGCTGGGCCGCCGGCTGCTGGTTGTGCGCTACTCGGAGATGGAATCCATGTGGGCGGGAGAGACGCCCAAGAACGTTGCCGCCGTGTTTCGTGTGGCTACGGAACAGGGCGCCGTGCTGTTCTTCGACGAGGCCGACGCGATTGCGGCTCGCAGATCGAGCAGTGTGTCGCACCCGATGCAGCGCGAATCCAACACGACTGTCAACGTGCTGCTGCGGGAGCTGGAGGGCTTTAACGGTGTCGTAATCTTCGCGACGAATCTCGCCGCCAACTTCGACCCCGCGTTCGAGCGTCGCATACGGACCCACGTGCTGTTCGAGCGCCCCGGCATCGATGAGCGCGAGCAGATCTGGCGCGTGCAGATCCATCCCGACAAGACACCTCTCGCGCCCGACGTCGATTTCCACGCACTGGCGACCACGTTCGATGCGAGCGGCGGCGAGATAAAGAACGCGGTACTCAAGGCGGCTGCGAGCGCCGCAGCCGAGCCCGCGACTACCGCACCGCGCGCGATACACCAGGCGCATTTTGAATCGGCGATGCGCGAAGTGCTCGGGGCGAAGAGCATCATGCGGCAGTCGCTGTTCGAAGGCGAAACCACGCCCCAGGACGACTCGGAAAAACGCATCATGACTGCATTCGAGTCTGCGCAGACGCGCTGGGCTGCAGCGGTGCGCACCACGCTGTTCGTCGCAGGCGCCGCGCTCCTCCTCGGCGCGGCGGCACTCCTTGTGGCACTGTTCAGATAGCGGGGCCACTACCTGTCAGCGACTTGACAAAAACGAACCATCACGCCGAACGTGTGCATCACTTTCCAGCATCTGGCGTGGGCTTAACATTCGCGAAGTCCGGTCGTCAAATGTTTGTCACGTGCCTGGAAGGCATGTGCGTCAAACCAAGGAGAAGGTTCGAAAATGAAATTGCAACTCTTGACGGTAGCGGCGGCAGCCCTCATGGCAGCGCCAACACTGCATGCCCAGGCTACCCCCGCTCCCGCGCAGTCAAGACACTCCCAGATGGGACCGCGTCACGGCCATCATGGAATGAGGATGAAGGAGCTGAATCTCACCGCTGACCAGCACGCGAACGTCAAGGCGATTCATGCGAAGTACAAGTCGCAGATGAAGGCTTCCGCAGCGACCTTCAAGCCCGATCGCGACGCGATGAAGGCAGCACGTGCTCGTGGTGACAGCGCCGGAATGCGCGCGGCGCGCACCAAGCTTCAGGCGGACATGGCGCCGGGTCGCCAGGTCCATGACCAGGAGCTGAACGAAGTCCGTGGCGTTCTCACGCCCGCGCAGCAGCAGAAGTTCGATGCTACCCGCGCAAAAATGAAGGCGCAGGAAGGCAACGGACACGGCAGGATGGGTAAGCGCGCGCCGAAGCCGGCAGCGTAACACTCTGGTTCGCAGCACGGAACGACGCGGGCAGTCCACATTGGATTGCCGGCGTCGTTTTTTCGTCCGCCCGGCCGTGTCCCCCCATTGAAGATTCTCTGTGCGAATGTTTCGCAATCACACTCGGGGGGATGTCAGCATGAGAATCGGACACGTAAGCGGGTTTCTGATTGCCTGTATCGTAGCACTTGGTTCCGCGAACGCTCAGTCAACACGACCGCGGACACCGAAGCCCGCCAGACAACCGTCGCGCACCGCGTTGCTGGCGCAGCTCGATCTCACCGATTCGCAGCGCGGAAGAGAACGAGCGATCCACTCGAAGTACGCGCCAATGATCATCCTCGCCAAGCGCGACTCCCGCGACAGCGCGGCAACGCTGCGCGCACGCGAGCTGTCCGAAGTACGCGCGATCCTGACACCCTGGCAACAGCAGAAGCTCGACGATGCGATGAATCTCGGGCCCGCGAAGAGTCGCGGCGGCAAGGGGCTGGGACCGGTGAGGATAGCGATCCCGCGTTAAGGGCGAGGGTGGGCGTTGCCGCGCGTCGGGATCCTCGTGGGTGTCCCCTTTCGTCATCCCCGCCTTCGGCGAGGATGACGAAAGGGGGGCGACTACTCCGTTCTACCGCGCAACGCCGCGAATATTCTGTCTACCTGGCGCGTATGATGATCGAAGTGCTCCACCAGGAAGGCCGCCGTCTCATCCGCCGTGAGCTTGCCGACGATTGGGTGCCGGAAGCTATTGCGCTCCAGATCGTCGCGCTCCGCAAGGTCGCTCCATCGCACGTTGGAGGCGATCAGATCGCCGCGCGCCTCGTCCCAACCGATATCGGCGCGCGGCACTACTGCGCTTACCGGAACGGGAATGCGCAGTGGCGAGCGGAGTACCATTCGAAGTGCCCGAACCTTGAGAGCGGTCGTCCGCGAGCGCGCCCGCTGTGTCGTGCGAGCAGTGCCGAGCATGCCGTTCGCGACTAGCGCGAGATGCTCCACCAGTTGGCTCAACGACCACGCCTTCGCTGAGGGTTTCCACGTACGCGGATCGCCAGCGAGTTCGCTGTGTGCCTGACCCTCGATCCGATCGATCAGACCATGGCTTCGGAGTGTGAGAACGCTGACCGCCGCGCGCGTCGCAGTGCGCATGTCCGAAGTGCTCATCCGTTAACGCTGCGGCGTCGCAATCACTATCACGTCAACGCCCGCGGGTGGTAACCGAGCTGCGACGAAAGCGATCGTGCCGCATGCATCGCAGCCTCCGCGCACACGGACAGATGGTCCGGAAGTACGCGTGAGATCGGCGCGCCGATCGAGAGGGCGCCGACGACGAGTCCGGTGTGGTCCCGCACCGGCGCGGCGACGGCGGCGAGGTCGTCCTCAAGCTCCGAACAGGCAACTGAATATCCATTGGCGCGAATGTCGCCGAGCTGCGCGAGGAAGTCATCCATTCGCGTGATGGTCCGTTCCGCCAGCTTTGGCAATTTGCCGGGAAGGAGGCGTCTGACATCGGTCGTGTCCTTCCATGCAAGCAACGCCTTGCCGGACGCGGTCGCGTGACATGGAAGTCGGCGTCCGACCCAGCCGGTGTGCATGATGGGACGTGGGCTCTCGACAGCCGAGACGTTCATCACTTCGCCGCCCACCAGCACCGCGAGATTCGCCGTCTCGCCGGTCTCGGACACCAGCCATTGCAACTCCGCGATCGCGAGCCGCTGCAGGCTGCTGGCATCGCGCGCGAGTTCCCCGAGCACCGCAACGCGCGTTGAGAGCCGGTATCGTAGCGATACGGGATCACGATCGACAAAGCCCGCGTCTTCCATCGCGGCAAGCCAGCGCGACATCGTCCCCTTGCCAACTGCAAGCCGGCGCGCGGCATCCACCACTCCGAGCTCGCGCAGCGAAGGCGAGAACAGCTCGAGAACTGTCATGCATTTCTGAAGCACGAGCAACTCCGTGGAAATTGTTGCTGTTGCCGGTTCGGCAGCGCCGGCACTTGCGCCGAAGTCGCCCGGTTTCGAAATTGAATGTTCAGAAACTAGAACATGGTTGCGGCAAATGCAACCAGCATTCGACGGGAAGTGATGACAGGGTTAAGCAGGACTGAGGAAAACGCACGTTTCGTGAGCCACGCGCCGATGGTCGTCGGTCCGGTGACTCTTCAAGGCCGGTCGGTCACGCTGCGTCCCCTCTCGGCGGATGACACTGACGAACTCTTCGAAGCGGCAAGCTTCTCGGAGCTCTGGACGCACACCGTTACGAATGCCATCGAAACGCCGGCCGACATGAGCGAATACGTACGAACGGCCTTGGAGGAGCAGGCCGCGGGCGAGAGCCTCCCACTGGTGACCGTGGACCGGGCGACCGGGGAAATCGTGGGCGCCACCCGCTTCGCGAACATCTCCCCGCCGGACCGGCGACTCGCAATTGGGTGGAGCTGGCTCCGGCCGGACCGGCACGGAACGGGCGTCAATGGCGAGGCCAAGGCGCTCATGCTGCAGCAGGCGTTCGACGGATGGGGCGCCATTCGCGTGGAGATCCGCGCCGACGTCAGAAACATGAAGTCGCGCGCGGCGATCGAGCGAATCGGTGGCACGTATGAGGGAACGATGAGGCAGCAATCCATCGTGCAGGGCCGAGTAAGGGACACCGCTTACTACAGCATCATCGATCTCGACTGGCGCGACGCGCGTCATCCGGCGTACATCAACGCCATCCGCCACGGTATCACCCCCGCGCCGCCTCGGTAGATTTCACGGCGGCATGCAATCGACTCGTCCCTCATCCCGTTCCACCGACGCTGCCTCAGCCAACGTGACGATCAGGCGCGTCGAATCGGGTCATGAATACGACGAGTGCGTTGCCATTCAGCGCGAGACGTGGGGCGCCCACTTCAGCGAAGGCGTCCCGGCAA
This sequence comes from Gemmatimonadales bacterium, assembly GCA_038205315.1. Lineage (GTDB taxonomy): Bacteria > Gemmatimonadota > Gemmatimonadetes > Gemmatimonadales > Gemmatimonadaceae > Fen-1247. The sequence goes on from JBBRBY010000025.1 coordinate 11,332, forward strand.
CCATACTCCGCGTTGCGCAGGAAGTCGGTGGTGTCACCGCGGCTGCGTTCGACTCCAATGGCGCCATGCTCGGCTTCGTCTTCGGGATATCCGGCGTTCGCGATGGTGAGCTCGCGCACTGGTCCGACATGCTCGCAGTCCGCGGCGCCGCCCGAAACATGGGCCTCGGCAAGCGCCTCAAGGCATACCAGCGCGATCTGCTGCTCCAGTGCGGTATCCGAACGATGTACTGGACCTACGATCCGCTCGTTGCGCGCAACGCATACATCAACCTCTGCCAGCTCGGCGCTCGAGTCACGGAATATCGCACCAACTATTACGGCGAAAACACCGGAAGCGTCATGCACACGGGCATCGGCACCGACCGCTTCATTGTCCGGTGGACGCTGGACGGCGGCGTCGAACCGCGAGCGAGCGCGATGCCGCCGGACGATGTGCCACTCGTTACGCCAGAATCTCCCGCTGTCGCTGCGCATTCACAAGGCGTGCGCGTCGCGATTCCAGATGACGTGATCGCGTTGCTCGATTCCGATCCACCGCTGGCGCGCCGATGGCGCGACACCACGCGACTCGCGTTCACGACCCTGTTCGGTGACGGTTACCGCGTGACGGGATTCACGCGGGGCACGGACGCCCAACCGCCCGCATACCTGCTCCAACGCTGATGCACTTCAACCGAAACTACCGATGATCCGAATTCAGGAAATCAGGCTCCACGAGATCCGTCTCCCGCTCAAGGAGCCGTTCAGGATCTCGTCGGGCCTGTGCACCGAGCGCAGGATAATGCTGCTGCGTGTCCGCGACGCCGATGGCGTGGTGGTCTGGAGCGAATGCGTGGCGGGGGAATATCCCAACTACGCCTCCGAGACGATCGACACGGCGTGGGTGGTAATTACCGAGTACGTGGCGCCGCGTGTCTTCGGCGCCAGCTTCGAGCAGGCGGCGCACGTGCATCCGGCGCTCGAGAAGGATTTTCGTGGCCACAACATGGCGAAGGCAGCCGTCGAGATGGCTTCATGGGCACTCGTCGCCGAGCGCGACGGCATGCCGCTCGCGCGGCTGCTGGGTGGTACTCGCACGGAGATTCCTACCGGTATCTCCATCGGCATTCAGGAATCCCCTGAAGCGCTCGTCGCACGCGTCGGCCACGCGCTCGACGACGGTTACCGAAAGATCAAGATCAAGATCGCGCCGGGCCGCGACATCGAATATCTGCGAGCGGTGCGCGCGGCGTATCCCGACGCGCCGCTCATGGCGGACGCGAACAACGCCTACTCGCTCGATGACGCCGCGCATCTCAAGCAACTGGACCAGCTGCATCTCATCATGATCGAGCAGCCGCTCGCGTACGACGACATAGTCCGTCACTCGGAGCTGCAGCGGATGCTCACGACTCCGGTCTGCCTGGACGAATCCATCACGAGCGTTGATCGCGCCGAGGACATGATAACGTTAAGGAGTGGCCGCATCGTCAACATCAAAGCGGGAAGGGTGGGCGGACTGCAGCAGGCACGCGCCATCCACGACCTCTGCGCGAAGCACGGCATTCCGGTGTGGTGCGGCGGAATGTTGGAGAGCGGTGTGGGCAGATCCTACAACGTCGCCCTCGCATCGCTCCCCAACTTCACGATTCCCGGCGATCTCAGTCCCAGTGCCCGCTACTGGGAGCGGGACGTTGTTACGCCCGAGTGGACGATGAGCGCCGACGGTCTCATGCAAGTTCCGCTCGACCGGCCCGGAATCGGTGTGAGCGTGGATGAAAGCCGGATCGACGATCTCACGGTCCGCTCCCAAACACTCCGCGCATCATGACCGCAATCAACGACTCCGCAGCAGCATTGCTGGTCCGGGTTCCGGAGTCGGTGAGTGCGCTGTTCCCGCCTGCCAACGCGGCGGCGCTCTCAGCAATCCGGCGAGATCTTCACAGCAATCCGGAGCTGTCGTGGAAGGAGGAGCGCACCTCTGCAAGCCTCGCGGCGGCGCTGGCGTCGTTCGGCATCACCGATGTCACGCGGATCGCGAAAACCGGACTCGTCGCGAGAGTTCCGGGCCGCGACCGCTCGGCACCTGTCGTTGCGCTGCGCGGCGACATCGACGCGCTTCCGATTCTCGAGGACACGGGACTGGACTTCACGTCGCGCAACCCCGGTGTCATGCACGCATGCGGCCACGATGTACACGCCACCTGGGCGGTGGGTGCCGCGACGCTGCTCATGCAGTCGCCCGCGCGTGGTGACGTGCTCGTGGTGTTTCAGCCAGCCGAAGAAGTCGGCGAGGGTGCACGCGCTGTGCTGGAAAGCAGCGCGCTCGATGGTGTGCGCGCTATTTTCGGCGGACACGTGGACCGGAGATTCGAGGTGGGTCAGGTGGTCGCGCAGGAGGGTGCGCTCGCGGCGTCGTCGGACACCTTCCGCATAACGCTCACGGGCTCGGGATCGCACGGTGCACGCCCGCACGAGTCCGCGGACCCGATCGTCGGTGCGGGCGCGCTCATCGGCGCACTGCAAACCATCGTATCCAGAAGACTCGATCCGGCGAAACCAGGGGTGGTCACCGTCGGCACGATCAACGCAGGAACGGCGCCGAACATCATTCCCGATTTCGTGCAGCTGAGCGGCACGATCCGCGCAACGACGGCCGATGCGCGCGAGCTGTTGACAGGTGAGGTACGCAGGATCGCCGAATCGATCGCAACCGCGTACGGGCTGCGCGCGACGGTCACCCTCAACGGCGGTACTCCGCCGATCGTCAATCCTCCGCTCACCGCTGGCTGGGCTCGCGAGGCGGTCACCCGCGTCCTCGGCGCCGGCGCGCTCGTTCCACTCGGCACCACCAACATGGGCGGCGAAGATTTCGCGGAGTACATGCAGAACATTCCCGGCTGCTTCCTGCGAATCGGCGCCCGCGAGTCCGGCGGCCGCGTCGTCGCGGCGCACTCGCCGGGGTACTATGCGTCGGAGGACGCGCTCTTCATCGGTGCTGCGGTGCTTGCGGAGTGCGCGCGAGTGGCGTCGGAGGCGTTTCATCGATCATCCCCGGAGGCTGGAACTGAAGACAACGCGAGGCGCGGAAAGTCGTCATCCCAGCCTTCGGCGGGATGACGACTTTCGCGTGTCGTTCCTAGAAATCAACCGGCCTCAGATACGATTCCCCGATCGCTGTCGGACTCAGCATCGCCACCGTCGGCAGCTTTCGCTTCCAGTGCGTCGAGCCGAGTCGTTTCCGCACGATCTCCACATCGCTCGCAGCAAATCCGTGCGAGACTATCTCGTCGGGCGTGTAGCCGGTCAGCAGCCAGTTCAGTATCTCGTCCGCCGTCGCGTACGAGATCCCGAAATCGCCCTCGTCGGTCTGGCCCTGAATGAGATCTGCCGACGCAGGCTTGTTGATTATCACGTCGGGAACGCCGAGGTGACGCGCCAACTCCCACACCTGCGTCTTGAAGAGATCGCCGAGCGGATTGATCGGCGGCGAATCATCAGCGTGCCACGTGAAGTAGCCGAAGAGCCGCTCGGTCTTGTTCCCCGTGCCGACCGGCAGCGCGCGATACTTCGCCGACAGATCGAACGCCACTATCATCCGCATCCGCGCCATCACGTTTCCTCGACGCGATGCGTCCGCGTCCGGTTCCTGCGACAGATAACCGTCCACGGCATTCGATATGTCCACCGTACGCTCGGTCAGGCCGAGCGCGTCGATTACGAGCTTTGCGTGCTCGAGCGATTGCGGGCTGCTCGTGCGGTACGGCATCCGGATGGCTATGGCGTTGGCGGCGCCAAGCGCCCGCGCGCAGAGAAATCCCGTGACCGCCGAGTCCACTCCGCCGGACATTCCGATCACCGCTTTCTCGAAGCCGCGGCGCCTGAACTCCGCGCGCAGAAACGCGACAAGCCACTCGGTCACCAGCTCGGAATCGAGCGCAAGCGGTGGTGGGGCGGTGCTCGTAACGAGTGGCGGGACAATCTTCATCGGACGCTACTCGTGCTCGCCCGCGCGCTCAAGCGAGCGGATCATGTGCGGCAGCATCGTGCGGAGATCGGCGAGAAGTGGCGACGATGCGCGTGCGCGTGTGATGTCATCAAGGTCCAGCGCCACCGGAATCGCGCATTCCTCCCATAGCGGCGCGCGCGCGCGGGTGTCGCCGTGCGGCCCCGCCAGGACCGAGCCTCCGGGAAAGGCCTTGCCACCCTCGTTGCCCGTTAGCTGGATGAGCGCCACGAAAATGCCATGCTCCTCCGCCCGGTCACGCGCGAGTCGCTCCCATCGGTGCATGCTCGCGGGGCCGCGCACTTCTTCGTCCGGCTGCGGCCACACGCCGCGCGCCGGTGACGCGGACGGAATGAAAATCACCTGCGCGCCGTCGAGCGCCGCAGCGGTCGCCGTAACCGCGTGCCAAGCATCCTCGCAGATCAGCATCGCCGCGCGTCCCCAGCGCGTGTCGAACGCGCGGACTCCGAGCCCGTGTTCGACGAACCGTTCCTCGTCGAAGAGACCGTACGTGGGAAGGAACATCTTCCGGTGCACGTGCACTATCACCGGCTCGTCGCCGCCGAGCGTCACGTACATCGCGCTGTTGAAATAGTTGTTGTCGTGCAGCTCGTAAAAGCCCGCGACGACGTCCACCTCGCCCGTGCAGCTCACCCGAAAGGCACGGTTCAGATCGCCCGCAAAAGCCGCAGCCGACATTGCGACCTCGCGCACTCCGCCTTCCACGAAGTAGCCCGTCAGGCAGGTCTCTGAGAACGCGATTACATCCGGGCGGACGGGCGCGTTTAAAAGCGTGCCGAACAATTGTTCGAGACGCTTGAGATTGCCCGTGTAATCGCCCTTCCTGGGCTGGAACTGCACGATCGTGAGATTCACCGAATCGGCCATACGTGAAACTTCACCATGGAGCGACGCTCGTGGTAGGGATCAGTCCATAACGGATGCGCAAGTCTGGCCGACTTCTGCGCCACGGGTTAGTGTCTCCACGAACGATCACCCACAAAAAAACCGGGGCCACGATCATGTCTCGCAGGCCACTACCGTTGTTCATCGCGCTGCTCGCGGTTGGTGTGCTGCTCGGCGCGGGCAGCGCCGAGTCGCAGGCGGGGCGTGGCACGCGAGCGGATTCGGCGAGGAAAGCAGCGACGTCGGCAGCGCAGCAGGACTCCGCAATGGGGGCGCCGGTAGTCTTCGGCGGAGACACGCTGTTCTATCTGCGCGCGCGGTTCGGCGCATTCACGCCCGGTGAACGGGCGGCCGCGGTGAGCCAGCGGCTCGCGCTCCTGGCGCCCGCGATCGGATCGGGTGCGGACTCGATAGTGGTTCTGGACTCCGACTCCGGTACGCAGCTAACCGTCGGACAGCAGGTGCTGATGACTGTCCTGGACGCCGACATCGAGACCACACGCACCGCAACGCACGCTGCCCGCGCGGCGACCGCGCACGCCTACGCAGAGGCGATCACCCGCGAGGCACGCACATATGCCGCGAGCCACAGCTCGCGAGCGCTGATACAAGGTATCGCCTACGCGGCGGCGGTGCTCGTCGCGCTGCTCGTCATATTCGCGGGCATCTCCTGGCTGTTCAAACGCAGCTACGATGCGCTTGCCCGCCAACGCATCGCTCTGCCAGCCGTGCGCATTCAGCGACTCGAGCTGCTGTCGGCCAAGCGCATGGAAGCGATGCTGACGATGCTGGCGCGGCTTCTGAGAGTGATCGTCACGCTCACGCTGCTCTACGTGGCCCTCTCGCTGATACTGAGCTTCTTTCCGTACACGGCAGGCTACGCCAGCAGGATAATCGAGTACACCATCGCGCCCATCCGGCAAGCGGGTCACGCGTTCCTCACGTACCTGCCGGATCTGTTCACGATCGTCGTCATCGTGATCATCACGCGCTACCTCATCAAGCTGCTAGCAAGCATCTTCAGGGCGCTCGAGGTGGGCGCCATCACCATCAATGGCTTCTATCAGGACTGGGCGACGCCCACGTACAAGCTGGTGCGCACGCTCGTGATCGTGTTCGCGGCTGTGCTCATGTTCCCGCACCTGCCGGGCTCCAGCTCCGACGCGTTCAAGGGGATCTCGGTCTTCCTTGGCGTCCTGGTATCGTTGGGTTCCTCGGGTGCGGTGAGCAACATGGTGGCAGGGGTCGTGCTGACGTACACGCGCGCGTTCCAGGTGGGAGATCGTGTCCAGATTGGTGATACCACGGGCGACGTTACACAGCGCACGCTGCTCGTGACACGCGTCGTGACGATCAAGAACGTCGAGGTCACAATCCCGAACAGCTCCGTGCTGTCCAGCCACGCGCTCAACTTCAGCAGGCTCGCATCAACCACCGGCGTGATACTTCATACCACCGTCACGATCGGATACGACGCTCCGTGGCGGCGCGTACACGAGCTGTTGCTCGCGGCCGCGGACGCGACGACCGACGCTCTCAAATCGCCGAAACCGTTCGTGCTGCAGACCAGTCTCGATGATTTCTATGTAAGTTACCAGTTGAACTTCTACACCGACAAGCCGGCCCGCATGGCGATGATCTATGCGGAGGTGCACCAGAAGATCCAGGACGCCTTCAACGAGGGCGGAGTCGAGATCACGTCGCCGCACTTCCGCGCGCTTCGCGACGGGAATCAGGTCGCGATCCCGGAATCGTACCTGCCGGGCTCGTACCGTGCGCCCGCGTTTCGCGTGGCGCTGCAGCCGGATGGCGGCGAGTCCACCAACGGTGACACTTTGCCGGTCACCCCGCCGGCCTCGTAATCAGATTCAGGAGTGAAGATGGACAGAATAAGAGTTGGAACGCTGCAGTACCTGATCCGGCCAGTTCGTACCTTCGATGAGTTCTGCGATCAGGTGAGCGCGCTCGTGGAGACGGCGAAGGATTACGATTGCCAGCTGGTTGTATTCCCGGAGTACTTCACGGTCCAGCTCCTCACGCTCGGCGATATCCGCCGGCCCATGCCCGAGCAGATTCGCGATCTCGCCACTCAGGCGCCGCGCTACATCGAGTTGCTCTCTTCGCTAGCTCGCAAGTACAGTATCTACGTGGTCGCCGGCACGACGCCGGTGATGGCGGCCGATGGCAGCACGGTGCATAACGTCTCGCACGTGTTCGGGCCGTCGGGTGACTACGGCACGCAGGGCAAGCTGCACATGACGCGGTTCGAGGCGGACGAGTGGCACGTGTCGCCGTCGGAAGGAATCTGCATCTTCGAGACTGTCTTCGGGCCAATGGCGGTCGCCATCTGCTACGACGTGGAGTTTCCGGAAGTCGCGCGCGCGGCGGCGCGCAAGGACGTGCACCTGCTGGTAGTCCCGAGCTGCACCGACGACCGGCAGGGATTCCTGCGCGTCCGTTACTGTGCGCATGCTCGTGCGATCGAGAACCAGATGTACGTCGTGCACGCGTGTACCGTTGGTTCGCTCCCCATGGTTCCGGCGGTGCACCTGAACTACGGCCAGGCGAGCATACTCACGCCGAGCGATTTCCCGTTCTCGCGCGATGGCATTCTCGCGGAGGGGAACATCAACCAGGAGCAGATCGTGATCGGCGAGTTGAATCTTACAACGATACTGGAGTCGCGTACGCGCGGAACGGTGCTTCCGCTCCTGGACAACGTGCACACGGCGGCCGCTACCGCGCGCGTGTTCAAGCAGACGCTCTGAAGCAGGCACGCTGAAGGACGCTCCCTTGAAGGTCCGGATCACGGAGCCCAGGGACGACGAGGGCATCATCGCGCTCACGGGCGCGGTGTATCCTGGGGCGCCACTCTGGACGGCGGATCAGCTCGAGTCGCATCGGCGGGTTTTTGCAGATGGACAGCTGGTAGTGGTGCGGGATGACACGGACGCGGTGATCGGTATGGCGGCGAGTCTAATTGTAAGGTGGGACGACTACGAGCTGGATACCGCGTGGCGTGACTTCACGAACGGCGGAGACTTCACGAATCACGATCCGCGCGAGGGTCACACACTATACGGCGCGGAGGTGATGGTGCATCCGGACGTGCAGGGACGCGGAGTGGGAACGCTGCTGTACGACGCTCGGGCACAGTTGGCGCGCGACCTCGGTCTCTGGCGCATCCGCGCTGGTGCGCGACTGCGTGACTATCACAAGTACGCGTCGCGCATGCCTGCGGAAGAGTACGCGGCGGCCGTAGTGCGCGGCGAGATCGCGGACAGAACGCTGACGTTTCAGTTGCGGAGAGGGTTTTCGGTGTTGGGTGTAGTCCCGGGTTACTTGCGACACGACCCGGAGAGTCTGGGCTACGCGGCCGTGATAGAGTGGAAAAATCGGTACGCGGCGGAGGCGGGAGGCAGAGAATGACCTGCGCTCGGTGAGTCGTCCGGCCGGTCGCTCCGCACATGGGCCGGCGCTGGCCGACCGACCACACACGCACACCCACCAGCTACACCGTAATCCTCCCCGAACTGACCAGCACCGCCTTCCCCGCCACGCGCGTCGCTTCCACGCCTTCCGCTCCCATCGCCGCCGAGATCTCCAGCACACTCGGCCGGCCCATCTCGAAACCCTGCTCGATCGTCCACTCGAGCACCGCGCCGTCCTCTGCACGCACGGCGAGATACGCAGCGAGGCATACCGCGGCCGATCCCGTGGCCGGATCCTCGCCGATTCCGAGCGCGGGTGCGAACATGCGAGCACGGATCGCGCCGCTGCTGGTCGCGGCACTCGCGTCAAATGCGTAGATCTCAGTCGCCCAGTCGGTCGCGACTGTTCGCTCCCAGATATGCCGGTTCACCTTCGCGCGCGCGATCGCGCCGCGGCTCACCAGTGGAACGATGAGGAACGGAACCCCGCAGGACACTGCCTGCACCCGCATTCCTTCCGTGAAAATATCGTCGCGCGCCAGCGAAAGCAGCTCAGCGAGTTCATCCACGCTACGAACGTCGTCATGAAATTCCGGTGCCTGTGCAGCCGAGAGCTGCGCCGACAGCGGCACCCCGTCCTGAACATGTATCGTGACGGGCACCGGTCCAACACCTTCTTCCAGCACGATCTTCGTCTCACCCGCGGCGAGGGGAATCATCCCGAGCGATGCTAGCAGGAACGCGGTGCCCACAGTTGGATGACCGGCGAACGGCAGCTCCCGACCCGGCGTGAAGATGCGCACGCGTCGCGTGTGCTTCACATCGTCCGGCGGGAAGACGAACACCGTCTCTGAAAGGTTGAACTCGCGCGTGATTGCCTGCATCTGCTCGTCACTCAACCCGCGCGCGTCGGTGAGGACCGCAAGCGGGTTGCCGCCGAAAAGCGTGTCTGTGAACACGTCCAGCGTGTGGAAGTCGTATGCGGTGCTCATCGAACGAACTCCGCAGCCGGTGTGATCCCGTATGACACTGCAGTCCTGTACGTGCGATGCAACGGGTCGCGCCAGTCAAGATCGATGATGCTGTAGTACGCGGTGTCACGAACGCGCCCCTCGCGCACGATCATGTGCTGACGGAACGCCCCCTCGAACGTTGCGCCCAATCGCTCGATTGCGGCGCGCGACCGTGCGTTTCGCACGTCGGTCTTGATCTCGACGCGAATCGCGCCCCAGCGGTCGAATGCCTGCTGCAACATGAGCGCCTTGGCCTCGCCGTTCGCACCGGTACGATGCCGATCCGGACGCAGCCAGGTCCAGCCGATCTCCACACGCCTGTCGCTCGGCCCGATGTTCGCGAAACGCGTGGAACCTATCACTTCACCGGTTGTCGCATCGGTCGTCACGAACGGTACCGCTGTCCCGGCCTCGCGTTCCCTGAGCGCCGTGCTCATGTAGCGCCTGATGTCGTCGATCGAGCGCATGGGAGCAGTGCCGGTCAGTTGCCAGATCTCTGGAAAGTTCGCTGCGTCCCACAGCGCGTCGGCGTGATCGGCTTCCATCGGTATCAGCCGGACCCTGCTTCCGACCAGGGTGACGGGGCCGATTGCGAGAGGGAACGGGTCCACGTAGCGTGCATCGTCACTCATGTGTCGCGGGGTCTCCACCAAGAGGTTCAGGAGGGAAAGATAAGGTGGAGTGTGGTCACGCTAGTTGGTCATTCTTGCCTCCTCCCCATCCTCCGCCATGGATCCCCGGTTGGGTCGACGACGACAACTCCCTGACGAATCGAAATTAGTCCTTACAGCAGCTCCGTCGCTCTCGATTCCTTTGGATCCTTTCGCGTCCCGCCCAGCTCGGCGCCGATCTCGAAGTGCCTCACCCGCACCGCAGCCGCATCTCGGCGCGCGATTTCCTCTGGCGGAGCAGCGATGTATTCCGTGGGCACATGAGTACCGCGCCGCGCGAGCTTCTCGGTCATGATCGTGTATCGCATCATCAGAGACGAGATGATGAAGGCGGCGGTGCAACCGCCGAGGAGCGGCAGCAATCCGATCGGCTGTCGCGTGGTCTCGAAGGCGAACACCACCGACGTGAGCAGCGCGCGCGATGCGCCGGCGAAGATTGCGGCCATCCCGACCAATGCGGCGATGCGTGGGTCCACGCCGAGCCCGGGAAACCAGTGTACGCAGAGAATTCCGAGCAGCGCGCCAAGGCCGCCGCCGATGGTGAACAACGGCGCAAGCGTTCCACCAGACGTGCCGCTGCCGAGCGCGATGGACCATGAAAGGAACTTTAGGATCACGAGTGAGAGTACGACCACGTTGGTGAAGTTGCCCGCGAGGATGTTGGAGATGTTGTCGTATCCCACACCAAGCGTGCGTGGCTCGAAGTATCCGATCACGCCGACGACGATCGCGCCGATGGCCGGCCACCACATCCAGTGTACGGGTAGCTTCTCGAATCCTTCTTCTATGTAGTAGAGAGAGCGCGTCACGAATACAGCGGCGACTCCAACGATCGCGCCGAGGACCATGTACGTCGTGAGCGCCTCGCCGCTGGGCTGGCTGAGCTGCGGCATCGCGAAGACGCCGGCCGAGCCTTCGAAGACCATGCGAATCCCCGTTGCCGTGGCGGATGCCAGTGCGACGGGGACGAGCGAACGCGGGCGGTACTCGAACAGCAGCAGTTCGATGGCGAGCAACACGGCCGCGACCGGAGTCCCGAAGATCGCCGCCATTCCGGCCGCCGCACCCGCGGCGAGCAGCGTCTTGCGTTCGTCGGGCGTGGTGTGCAGCAGCTGCCCCACGAGCGAACCCAGCGCCCCGCCCGTCGCGATGATGGGGCCCTCTGCGCCAAACGGCCCACCCGTGCCGATGGCGATCGCCGCGGAGAGTGGCTTGAGCACCGTAACCTTCGGCGAGATCCTGCTTTCGTTGATGAGGATCTGCTCCATCGCCTCGGGGATTCCGTGGCCACGGATTGCGCCGGAGCCGTAACGCGCGAGAAGTCCCACGATCAGGCCACCGATCACCGGCACGATCACGACTACCAATCCGAGATGATTCCCGGTCGGCGTCGCGTCGAATGTCGAAAAACGACCGTGAAACGATATGTTCGTCACCAGCGCGATCGCCGCGATGAGCAGCTGCGCGACACCAACCGCGCCGACGCCAACGATTACCGCGAGCCCCGATATTACGAGTGTGCGTCGCTGCTCCACATCGTAATACGGCGGCGTTTCTACGCGCTCAATCGCTGCTGGCTGCTGCGTCATCTTCGAAGATCAGAGTTGCGGGTTCTTCCTCGGCGCCCAGACGCGCGATCAGATCGTTCAGTGCGGCAGACAGGATGTGAAGCGAGGGTTGCGGCATTCCGGACAGGGCATGCGTGAGCCGAGCCTGGACTGTGGGCGGTCGCCGCTGCATGAGCGCTGCGCCGCTGTCCGTGATGGCCACCTCGGTGCGACGCGCGTCCTCGTTCGATACGTGCCGCGCGACTAGGCCCTTCGCTTCGAGCCGGCTGACGACCACAGAGACGGAACTCTGGTCCGTGGATGTTCGCGCGGCCAGATCGTTCATGGACTCCGCGGGCTGATCGCTCAGAAGTTGGAGAACAAACGTTTGAGCCGTACTCAGCCCGGTTTCGCCTTCCACCGACGATGCGGTGGTCCTGAGCGTCCGGACCAGCCGCCGAATGGCGACCAGTGCGGCAGCCACAGAATCACTTGGATTTGTATTGGAGCCCATATATCAAACGTAACAGGGCCCCGGCAAATGACATAGAGAGCAAGCGGTTTGGCGGCGGTTATCTTGAAATCCATGATCTGTGCCCCACTGCATGCCCCACTTCATGCGCCCCTCCGCTCGCCGGCGCGTGCCGCAACTCGAGTCGCGATGGCTGGTGCCCTCATGGCGGGCGTGCTATGCGGCCGCGTCGTTGGAGCCCAGGGCTCCGCCGGGGAGGCCTGGAAGATTAACGGGTTGCCCCAAGCGTCGCTGGTTCTCGCGAGCGATGGCTCGCTGATCGGCGAGATCGGACGCGAGCAGCGGACGAACGTGTCGATACGGACGCTTCCCAGATACGTGGGACAGGCATTCGTAGCGGTCGAGGACCAGCGCTTCTACCAGCACAACGGCGTGGACCTGATCGGAATCGCGGGCGCCATCAAGGCCGACATAATGGGCGACCGGCGCGGCGCGAGCACCATAACGCAGCAGCTCGTAGGCAACATGCATCCGGACATCATCGACCGGAACGACATGAGCATCGGGCGCAAGCTGCGCGAGCAGCAGGCGGCGCGCGAGATGGAGAAGCACTACAACAAGGAACAGATTCTCGAGGCCTACCTCAACACTATTCCGTTCGGACACGGCTACTACGGAATCGAGAGCGCAGCGCAACACTACTTCGGGAAGCCGGCGAGCAGGCTCACGCTCGCGGAGGCAGCGACCCTCGCGGCGATGCCCAAGGGTCCGGCGATCTACGATCCGGTACTCCACCGCGACCGTGCGCGCGAGCGGCGCAATACGGTTCTCGCGCTGATGGTGCAGCAGCATTACATCTCGGCCAGCGATGCGAGCTCCGCGCAATCCGCGCCGGTCGAGACGGCGCCGAACTGGGGAATGAGCGCGCCGTCGAACTACTTTGTGGACGTGGTCCGAATCCAGGCGACACGCGCGGGAATTCCTGTGATGTCGGGCGGGTATCGCATCTACACAAGTCTGGATCCGACGCTCCAGACGGCGGCGACGGACGCACTTCGCGACCAGGCAGCCGAGATCGAGGCGACGCCGGGCTATCGGCATCCGAAGATCGAATCGGGCGGCAACTATCTGCAGGGCGCGGTCGTAGCGCTGGACCCGAACACGGGCGACGTTCGCGCTCTGGTGGGTGGCCGCGACTACGCCCGCAGCTCGTACGATCGCGCGATCGACGGAATGCGCCAGCCGGGCTCGTCGTTCAAGCCCATAGTGTATGCCACAGCGATCGCCGACAGCATGCCGCCGACTACAATCGTCGGCGACACCGCAATCGCCATCCGTCTTCCCAACGGCAACTACTACCGCCCGGACGACTCCGATCATCGCTACCTTGGCGCCATCACTATGCGCGAGGCGCTCGCGAAATCGCGCAATATCGTCGCTGTCGAGCTGGGCCAGCAGCTGGGCATGGACTCGGTCATCGCCACCGCGCGGCGTATGGGGATCACGTCGCCCATCGCGCCGGTGCCATCGAGCGCGATCGGCGCGTCCACGGTGCAGCCGCTCAACCTGATCAGCGCCTACACCACCTTCGCGAACCTCGGCACTCCTGTGACGCCACGTTTCATCTATCGCGTGGAAGATCCAACCGGCAAGATCGTGATGTCGCAGTCGGTGCGAGCACTGCCACCCGCTCTCGATCCCCGTGTAACGTTCGTCACGCGGGACATGATGCGCGATGTGGTCGATCGTGGTACTGCGACCTCCGTAAGGAAGTATGTGCCGTCGAGCGTGCCGGTAGCAGGGAAGACCGGTACCACCAACGACAACACCGACGCGTGGTTCATTGGCGTGACGCCGGGCCTGGTCGCGGGTGTGTGGATGGGCTTCGACCGTCCGACGCCGATGGGAAATGCCGCCGCCGGCGGATCGTTCGCGGCACCGGTGTGGGGTCGCATGATGGCGCGATACATAGTAGCTCGCGGCGCGCGAACGAACGAATGGCAACCGCCCATTGGTGTGATCAGCGCCGAGATGGACCGCGTCACGGGTCAGATGGCCAACCAAGCGACGCCGCCGGCACGACGCTACACCGAATACTTCGTGGAAGGCACGGAGCCCGATTCGCTGAAGCTGGATCCGTGGGCTGCGTTCAGGGGCGGCGCGCTGATCTTCTGAGCTGCCTCGGAGTGTTCGCTACTTCGTGACGCTCGTTGCGGCTCGTGAACCAGTCGCGGTCGCTGCGGTTCCCGCGCTCGCTTCGGCCGGATCGCAGTCACCACAGTCCAGATCGACCGCATGGAACTCGGCACCCGCATTGTCGGCGGGACATACGTGGATCATGACACCGCGAACGTGCGCAACGTGGTGCACGAGCTGATGTTCGACCGCCGACGCGATGACGTGCGCCTCGCCGACGCTGAGCGTCGAGGCGACGACGATGCTCGCTTCGGCATACAGCTGGTGACCCATCCAGCGTGCGCGCAGGTCGGTGACGTCCTCGACTCCCGCGACTTCCAGCGCGCTCCCGCGAAGCTGGTCAAGCGTCGCGGGCTCGACTCCGTCCAGAATGCGAGTGAAGATCGTTCTGGCACTGGTCCACACGATTCCGAAAATCGCGATGGTGATCACGACGCCTGCGATCGGATCGGCCAGCGGAAAGCCGAGGTATACGCCGAGTGCGCCGATCATGACAGCGAGCGCGGTCCAGCCATCGACACGTGCGTGGTGTCCGTCCGCGATTAGCGCAGCGCTGCCTATTTCCTTGCCCACCTTTATGCGAAGGATCGCGACGGTCTCGTTGCCGGCGAAGCTCACAAACGAGGCGAAGGCGACGATTCCGAGGTGGGTGACCGGAACCGGATGGAACATGCGTGAAATCGCCTCGTAACCGGCGATCAGCGCGTTGGTGAACAGCACCGCCACAACCACGACGCCAGCCAGGTCCTCCACGCGCCCGTAACCGAACGAGAACTTGCGGTCCGGCGCTCGGCGCATCAGTGCAAACGCGATCCATAGCGGTATCACTGTCGCGAAGTCGCCGAAGTTGTGAATCATGTCGGCAAGGAGCGCGGTGCTGTGCGATATCGCGACCACCACCAGCTCCACGAAGCTCATGATCAGGAGCAGGATACCCGACCATTTCACGGCCCAGAGACCGCGTTCCGACGTGGCGATCGACGGGTCCACCACTCCATGGCTGTGATCGTGGCCGCCGGCGGAGTGATCGTGCCGGTGGAACAGGCCGTGCGAGTGCGAGGCATGGCTGTCGCCGTGCCCGTCGTCGCCCGCTCCTTGCCTGTGTTGGCTCGATCCCATCGCTAGTTTCCAGTAGAGGCGAATTCTTCTCGCATCGATCCCCGATCCTCGAAATATATGCGCACGCTGTACGTGGTCTCGCGCGTGCTTCCCTTCATACTTTCTTTCCGGCGCGACGTCAGACGCTGGCTGGTGATCGGGCGCCCCGCCAAGCGCACCACTGCCTTCCACAAGCGGCGCGCTGAGCGGCTCGTCGCAACGATCGCGGTGCTCGGGCCCAGCTTCGTCAAGATCGCACAGGTCTTTGCCGGACGGGCCGATCTGCTGCCGGAGCCCTACCTGAGTGCGGTAAGCACACTCACGGACCGGGTTCCCCCCGTTCCGGTGGAGCAGATCGAGCAGGTGGTGCTCGAGACCTACGGCAGGCCCGCGACCGAAATCTTCTCCGACTGGTCGCGCGTTCCGCTCGCGTCGGCGTCGCTCGGACAGGTGCATCGTGCGCGGTACCTCGACATCGACGTGGTGGTGAAGGTTCTGCGTCCCAACATAGAGCGTACCGTTGAGGCCGACGTGAAGGCCTCAGCGCTCATGCTCGGATGGGCAGAGCGTTTCTTTCCCAATCCGCATGTGCGAGGGCTTCGTTCGATACTCGGCGAGTTCGCGCGCAGGATCGGCGACGAGATGGATTTCAGGAAGGAAGGAGAATACGCGGAGCGCATCCGCACCAACTTCGCGTTCAATTCGAAGGTCGCGGTTCCGATCGTGTTCTCCGAGATGACACGCCAGCGTGTGATCGTGCTCGAGTACATGGCGGGCACGCGCATCGATGCGCTGGCGCCGCTGATCGCGAGCGGCGACGTGAGCACCGAGTATCTGGTGCAGACCGTGATGGAGCTGTACGTGCAGATGATGCTCGTGGACGGGCTGTTCCACGCCGACCCGCATCCCGGCAATCTGCTGTGGGGTGACGACGGGCGCGTGGTGCTGCTCGACTTCGGCCTGGTGGTGGACGTCACGCAGGCGACGCGGCTCGCGTTGGTGCGCACGGTGTTCGCGGCCATCAAGAAGGATGCGGCTGCGGTTGTCGATGGATTCTACGCGTTGGGCGTGGTGCAGGAAGGAGTGGACCGACACACAATAGTGCGACTGGTCGAGACGCTGTTGGGCATCGCGTACGAGCGTACCACCGCGCAGGAACGCATCGCCTTCGTGGAGCGCGAGCTGCTCGCGGATGAGGTGCTGGAGACAATGTACAACTTTCCGGTGATACTTCCGCCTGACATGGTGTACTTCGCGCGCACCGCCGCGTTAATCGAGGGACTCGGTGCTCGCTACGACGCGCGCTTCAACGCGCTGCTCGTGGTTGCGCCGATCGCGCTAAAGATGCGTCGCGAGATTCTGACCTCGCTCGGTCAGCTGAACCTCAAGGGCGCGCAGGATCCCGTTCAGGTCGTGTCGGGCTTCCTGCGAGCGGCCGGCGGTATTGTATCCCGCGCCGCGCGCGAGCTCAGCATTGTCGCGATCGACGCGATGAGCACGATCCAGCCCATCCAGGATATTCGCTCCGGCCAGTCCAGATCGACCAGTACGCGCCAGATCACCAGCGGCACCGTGAAGGCCGTGGCGACGACCGATGTGCCCGGATCCGGGGAATCGCGGATATAGACGCGAACAGCGTGGCGACGCTGAATTCGTATCACGCGCTGGATTGCGCTGTCGAGCTGCGCCACATTCATCATGGACCAGCCGGGAATCTGCATCACGCTCCATCCCGCGGCAGTGCTTCCCCAGCCGTGATTGTCCGAGCCCGCCACCACCGCTAGGTTCAGCGAGTCCGCAAAGCGAATGAGATCTGCGCGCTGTTGCTGATACACACCGATTCCCTTTGGCGCACCGTCGCTGAGCTCGATCGCGTAAAGTCTGGCGTAACCGTTGATCTCGTTCGGCGGGAGCCTGGTGATGTTGCCGGGGATCGTGAGTATGAGCATCGGCGCGGCCGCGGTAATGGCGAGCGATGTGTCGCGTGCCGGATCGTGCCAGTCGCCTTTCGGATCGAACACGAACGACGTATCGATCCCGATCGCGATGACGTGCTCGTACTGATCACGTGCCTCGAGCGCGGGCAGCAAGGTGGTGCCGTCGCCGGCGCGCATGGGATTGTGCGATTGGGCGAGCCTGGCGCCTTCGAGGGTCTTGTGATCGCTGATATACGCGACATCGAAGCCGGCGGCAGCGTGCCAGTCGCGATTTCGTTTGGTAGAGAACCACTGCCGCGCATCCCAGGAGAAGTTCGTGTGACTGTGAAAGTCCACGACCACGTCGTTGGAATCTCGCATCGCGATCGCGGACATTGGGCGCGGGATGATGGCGCCACCGCCATACACGATCACGATGCCGCCGAGCGTCCACCCCGCTGCGCGGAGCTCGCGGACCACTGTCGATCCACGCGAGAATGCGCGCGCGACGCGCCACGCAAAAACTATCGCAAGCACGGTCGCGAGCACGGCGTAATGCTGCCTCAACGAGAGCACAGTCAGCGCATCCAGCAGGTTGCAGATGGGCGCCAGCATGGTGTAGGCGGCGGAGTGGACGAGGACCGCGGTGGCCGCTGCACGCCCGGTTTCGGCGTTCAGGATGGGGGTAGCGCCCACCATGTTGGTGCCAACGATCAACACAAGCGATATTGCGATCGCCGTCGAGGTCTTGGAAGATGTCACTCCGATAATCTATTTTGGGGGCCGCGGCGCGGCGATTGCGTGGAGTGTGGTGTACCTTACGGGCTCTACCACACTAAAGAGGACTTCAATGAGACATTTGTTCACTTCGCTCGCTTTGGCGGCCGTTATCGTGCCGTGCACGCTCACTGCACAGTCGTCATCTGCTCTCGCGCCGGCCGCTCCTGCGCCATCTGTGACGACGGTCGCTGCGTCGCCGCAGCCTGCGGGAATGATTCGCAGCGATGTCGCCGGAATCAATACCCAGTCCGATTCCAAGGCTCCTCTGGTGGTCTCCTCGGCAGCTGCTGAAGGGCTGCATCAGGGCGAGGGCATCGCGTTGATGGCGGTCGGCGGAGCCGGCCTCGTAGCCGGTCTCCTCATCGGCGGCAATGCCGGCAGCGCAGTCGCTATCGGTGGACTCGCCGTTGGCCTGGTCGGGCTGTACGAATACGTGCGGTAGCACTCCAGCCGTATGAGTACGAAAGAGGCGCGCGACGATCGTCGCGCGCCTCTTTCGTATTCCTGGCACTGAAGGTCTAGGCCACCGCGAGCGATGCATCCTCGCTCTCCGCCGGCTCGAGTGCGTACTGCAACACCTCGCTCAGCGTTTCAACGGGATGGAATGTGAGCTGCGAGCGAACCTCTTCGGGAATGTCCTCGATGTCCGGCTCGTTTGCCTTGGGGAGTATGATGTGCTTGATACCGGCGCGGTGGGCGCCAAGCACCTTTTCCTTCAGGCCGCCTATGGGTAGCGCGCGGCCGCGAAGCGTGATCTCACCGGTCATGGCTACGTCACGACGCACCGGGCGGTCGCTCATCTCCGAGACGAGGGCCGTCGCGATTGCGAGTCCTGCGCTTGGTCCGTCCTTCGGAATCGCACCAGCGGGCACGTGAATGTGCGCCTCGATCGATCCCAACCGGTCCTTCGGAATGCCGAGCCGCGCGGCGTTGTTTGTTGCGTATGTGAACGCGGCGCGCGCTGATTCTTTCATCACATCACCGAGCTGCCCGGTAAGAATGAGGGACACGGCACCGCCCGGTCCCGCGGTTTCGACCGAGTCGTTGGTGCGGTTGCCGAAAAAGCGCCGGATCGACGCCTCCACGAACATGATGTCGCCGCCCATGGGTGTGTAGTACATGCCTATCGCCACGCCGACCTCGTTTTGCGCCTGTATGTGCTCCGGGTGCACTTTGGGTCTCCCGAGGAGTTTTCGAACCTCGTCGGCATCGATCCGCTCCGGCACTTCCTCCGAGCTGGCGATCCTGCGAGCGAGCTTCCGGGCTACCGCGCCGATCTGTCGCTCGAGCTGGCGCACGCCCGCCTCGCGCGTGTAGTTCGACACCACCGACATCACTGCGTCATCCGTGAACTCGATCCCCTTGTCGCTCAGCCCGCTCTCCTCAAGCTGCTTGGGCAAAAGGTACTTCTTGGCGATCTCCGCCTTCTCGCGTTCGGTGTAGCCGGCGAAATCGACGACCTCCATACGATCCAGCAGAGGGCCGGGAATGTTTTGTATGAAGTTCGCCGTCGCGATGAACAGCACCTCGCTCAGGTCGAACGGGATGTTGAGGTAGTGATCCGTGAACGAGTCATTCTGCGCGGGATCGAGTACTTCGAGCAGCGCAGATGACGGATCGCCCTGATAGGAAACGCCGAGCTTGTCCACCTCGTCCAGGAGGAAGACAGGATTTCGTGTTCCGGCCTGCTTCATTCCCTGCAGGATGCGTCCGGGCATCGCGCCAACATATGTGCGCCGATGTCCGCGAATGTCGGCCTCGTCTCTCGCGCCGCCAAGCGCGATTCGGACGTACTCGCGTCCCAGCGAATGCGCGATCGATTTCGCGATCGATGTCTTGCCCACGCCCGGCGGTCCCACGAACAGCAGGATCGGTCCCTTCGCCATCGCGCGCGACTTTACTTCCTTCTCGTCGGTGATCGGTTGCGGCTCCGTATCCTCGCCCAGCGCCGGAGTCGCCTCGTCCTTCTCGGCCTTGAGCCGCTCGGCCGGAATCGCGCCGGTTTCCTTGACTTCCTGAGCGAGCTGCTGCGCGCGAAGCTGGCGCACAGCGAGAAATTCGAGGACGCGATCCTTCACGTCCTGCAGGCCATAATGGTCGGCGTCGAGAACTTCCGTGGCGTGCTTGAGATCGAGGTCGTCGTTCGACCTTTCGTTCCACGGAAGCTCGGCGATCCACTCCAGATACGTGCGAATGACCTGCGCTTCCATCGACTCGCGACCCGACCGCTCGAGTCGGCCCAGCTCGCGCTCCACTTCCGCTCTTCCTTCCTTGGGAAGATTCAGCTTCGAGAGCTTTTCGCGCAGCTCCTCGACTTCCTTGGATGAGTCGCCGTCGCCGAGCTCCTTCTGAATGGCCTTCATCTGCTCGCGCAGGTACATCTCGCGCTGCCGCTCACCCAGCTCTTCCTGAACCTGGGATTTGATGTCTTCCTGCGCTTCGAGCATCTCAATCTGGCGCTGCACCTGGACCAGCACGCGGCGAAGACGCTCCTCGACGCTCAGAGTCTCGAGAAAGCCCTGCTTTTCGGCGACCGGCAGGTCGATGTAACCCGCGACGAGGTCCGCGAAACGGCCCGGTTCAGTCACGGATTCCAGGACCTGATGCACGACCTCCTCGGGAAGGCCGCGCTTCTCGCCCAGCTCACCCGCTCGCTCGCGAGTCTCCTTCTCCAGCGCCTCAAACGCCGCGTCGTGCTCGTCCACCGGGTTCATTTCCTCGGCGGGGACAACCACGGCGCTCAGGAAGCCGTCGGTCGTGGTGTACTGGAGCGCCGTTGCGCGCTGCTCTCCCTGCAACAGAAGCTGGACGCCGCCAAGGCCGCGCTGGATCTGGCCGATCCTGGCGATGACGCCCATGGAATAGAGGATGTCCGCCGTGGGCTCGTCGCTGTTGTCACGCTGGGCCACGGCAAAAACGAGCCGATCGCCCTTGAGGGCGGATTCGATCGCTCGTAGCGTTCCGGGCCGACCCGCCGAGATCGGCGAGGTCAGGCCCGGGAACATGACCGTCCCTCTCAGGGGAAGAACGGGAATAGTCTGACGTTGTGCCATGATGGGATTATCTGAATCTTGAGGGAGCGCCATGCCGAGCCGATGCCAACCGAATGAAGGATTACCGACAAGGCGCAAACCGTGAGCCGCGCCGCGTGTCTAACGCGCATCGACCCTATCGCGCTAAATTGCATATTCCGCGCTCCAAGTTCCACGCCAGCACGGCAGGATTCTATATGGTAGCATGCCGGTCTGACGTATGACCGAGTCAGAAAGTCTGCCAAACCGGCCTGACGACGCGCTTCGCGCTCAGTTAGGCAAGGTTCTGGAGGCAAACTACGAGCTCGATCAGGAGATCGGTCGCGGCGGAATGGGAATTGTATATCGCGCCCGGGACCGTCGCCTCAAACGACTGGTGGCCGTCAAGCTGCTGCCACCAGACCTCGCGTATCGGGCAGACATACGTTCACGCTTCCTTCGGGAAGCCGAAACGTCGGCGCAGCTCAGCCATCCATCGATCGTCCCCATCTACACGGTCGAGGAAGCCGATAATCTCGTCTTCTTCATCATGGGATACGTGAACGGTGATACGATCGGGCAACGGCTTCGCCAGCGCGGGCCCATGGATTCGGAGAGCGTGCGCCGCGTACTGTGTGAAGTCGCCGACGCCCTCGCGTATGCGAACGCGCGCAACGTGGTCCACCGCGACATCAAGCCCGACAACATTCTGCTGGACAGCGATACCGGCCGCGCGATGGTTACTGATTTCGGCATCGCGCGCGCGGTTAGCGAGGGGAACGACACGCGACTTACGACAACCGGACTCGCGATCGGCACGCCCGCGTACATGTCGCCGGAACAGTGCGCAGGCGACCGCGGCGTGGACGGACGAAGCGACATCTATTCGCTCGGGATCGTCGGTTATCAGATGCTGTCGGGCGACCTTCCGTTTGTCGCGTCGAACACTCCCGGCATGTTCGTCAAGCATCTCACGGAGCGCCCGCGTCCCATCAACGAGCGTGTGCAGGGCCTTCCCCAAGACCTCGGCGCGATCGTCATGCGCTGCCTCGCGAAGGAACCGTCGGATCGCTTCCCGACGGCGACTGCACTAGTGGATGCACTGAACGGACGCACGAGCGTGGGACCGACATCCAACTCGCCATATCAGCCGCGTCCGGCCGCGTCCGAGCAGCAGCCACCGGCGATGGCGCGGAATCTCACGCCTGCGCGACCGATGTACGATCCCTCGCGCGCCGTGGAGAAGGCGCGATGGGAAGCGCCGCCGGTGCGCACGTTTCGCAAGAAGCTGGTAAGCTTTCTGGCGATCACCGGATTCGTCTTCGTGCCGCTCGGTTTGTTCGGCGATCATTCGTTCTTCGGGATCGACGTCCTCTGGGGCGTGACGGTCGCATTCGGCTACTCCAAGCTGTGGAACAAGGGCTACGACTGGCGCGACGTTTTCCGGCAGCCACGCGATGCGCTCTTCGCCGACGTGGTGAACGAGCGCATCGACGATGCGCGCGCACTGTTCGATCCTCAGAAGCGGGATGTGGCGCGCGAGCGGCTTCGCGCACGCATGCGCGACGGCAGCGGACTGCTCACCATGCCGCCACTGCCGGAACCGATGATGGCTGGCGGAACACGGGGATTTACGGGCTTCGATCATGGGGTGTCGGCTGATCTCGTTGCGCGGTTTCCGGCTGTGCAGGAAGCGGCAATGGCACGCTCCGACATACAGCGCATGATGGCCGTACTGCCGGACGAGGAGAGAAAACTCGTTCCGGACGTTGCGTCGTCCGCCGATTCGCTTTACGTGCGCATCGAACAGCTCGCGGCCGCCATCGAGAACATGGATCGCGCGAACGTAGCGGGCCTGGGAGACGCAATCGAGCGCGAGATAAACGAGCTTGAAGCGCAGGCCAATCCGCTCGACGAGGATGCGAGCGAAGATCGCGTGAAGCGCCTGGTGCAGTTGCGTCGTCAGCGCGTCTCGTTACGCGAGATGCGCAACCGTCGCGCCGCAGCCGACTCCAAGCTGAGTCGCGCGATGAGCGCGATGCGCCAGCTCCGCATGGATGTCGGACGGTTGTCCACGGGCACGCGCGCATACGATTCCGTCACTCAGGTGGCGGAGCAGGCAATGCAGATAGGTCATGAAGTGGACGCCGTGCTGTACGCGCAGGACGAAATGGCGAGAGTGCTCAGGCGTGACGCCTGATCGCTTCGCAGCTCGCCGCGCTACCGAACTCGTGACGATGTATAACTGGCGCTACGGCGGCTCGAGCCCCACGCGTCGCATGCGCCACCGTCTCGCCCTTGGCGCCGCGCTCGCGGCGGCAGCGCTGGCCGGTTGCGGGGAGCCGGCGCCGGCGAAACTCACGCGCTCGGTAAAAGCGCCGGCTGCCCAACGCACCGCGGCGGCAATCGACACGGATCGCCAGCGGCCGCAGGCTCCGGCGCCCGCTACGTACGTGCCGAAGCCCGACACGCTGAGAGGCCTTTACGTGAACCGGTGGGCCGCGCTCGGCGATCGCATGTGGGAACTCATCGGAATCGCACGACGCACCGAGATCAACGCGCTCGTC
>JBBRBY010000026.1:0-34554 GCA_038205315.1 Gemmatimonadales bacterium
GCCTCTCCGCCCTTGATCAACACGCCGAGCTCGGCGCCCTTTCCCGTGGCCACCATGACCGCCGTCGGGACCGCAAGCCCCATGGCGCAGGGACATGCAATGATCAGCACCGCGACGGCGGCCGCAAAGCCATGCACCATCGGCGCGCTGCCACCCGTGACATCGACGGCGACGAACCACGCGACGAGCGCGGTGATCGCTATCGATATCACCACCGGGACGAAGATGGCGCTCACCTGATCCGCAAGTCGCTGGATGGGAGCGCGCGAGCCCTGCGCGTCGCGCATCAAGCCCACGATCTGCGCAAGGACGCTGTCACTCCCAAGGGTCGTGGCGGTGTAACGGAAGCTGCCAGTCGCGTTGATGGTGCCACCGATCACGCGGTCGCCGACAATCTTCTTTACCGGCAGCGACTCGCCCGTCAGCATTGACTCGTCGATCGAGCTCTCGCCCGAGATTATCTCGCCGTCAGTGGGTATTCGCTCGCCGGGCCGCACGACGATCGTGTCACCGTGCGCTACAGAGTCGACCGGAACGTCCGACTCGGCGCCGTCACGAACCACACGCGCCGTCTTTGGCTGCAGGCTGACCAGCGAGCGAAGCGCCGCCGACGTGCGGGTCTTCGCCCGTGCTTCGAACGCATTCCCCGTGAGTATCAGGGCGATGATGAACACCACCGCCTCGTAATACACGTCGGGCGCGACGCCGTGGGATATGAAAAAACCGGGAGCGACAGTCGCAATGAGTGAATAGATGAACGCGGCGCCCGTGCCGAGGGCGACCAGGGTGTTCATGTCGGCCGAGTGATGACGAAAGCTGGCCCACGCGCGAGTGTAGAAGTGCCGGCCGGCCCAGCTCATCACGCCGATCGTAGCGACAAGCAGCATGAGCGATAGCGCACGCGGGTCGATCGCGTATATCCAGGGGGCGCCTGCGCGCAGTGTCGGCGTGAGCGTCGTCATCACCCACCGCATGAAGGGATCTGCGGTCTGGCCGGCAACGACATGCGCGTTCGACGCCATCAACGGCATCGAGAATATCATGGCCAGCACGGCCACGATGCCACTCACGATCGCCTTCAACCTGAAATCCGCGAACTCGTCCGATTGCGCCTGGTCACGCGCTTCCTGCTCCGCGAACGCGCTCTGATCAGGCGACGCGAGATCGGCTCCGTATCCGGTGGAGCGGATCGCTGCCACTAGTTCAGACGGCTGAACCACGCGCGGATCGAATGTTACCGATGCGTTGTGCAGCATCAGATTCACGGATGCGTCGATTACGCCAGGCTGCTTCGCGAGCGCCTTCTGTACGTGCGCCTGGCACGCCGCGCACGTCATTCCGTTGACGGGAATGCGGATGTTCTCGCTCTGTGTCGGCGCATCGCGCTCTGGCAATACTGATGTTGCGGTCATGTGTGCGCTGTCCTCATTCGGCGATGAGCGATCCGTGCAGCATGCTCATGCCACATGTAAATCCATACCGGCCCGGCTTCGGCGCGGTAAGCTCTATCGCCGTCTTCTGAAAGGCTGGTAGAAACTTCCGCACGCCAAAGTCCGGAAAGACAACTTCCTCCGAGCATCCGGACGACTCCTGGCGGTCGAACACAAGCTTCACCGGCTCGCCTGACTTCACCCGGATCACGGCGGGGTCGTAACCGCCCTTCACGATGATGGTCACCTCGTCACGCGCTGTCACGGACGCTCGCTGCGCGATGAAGAAATACCAGTTCACCCAGACGATCGCCGCGGCGCCTCCGGCGACGACAAGCCAGTCAGTGACATTCATGTTCGTGCTCCGCTAGCGGTTGCTTCGTTCAGGCTGCCGCGCCGGCGACGTGGGCGACGTAACCCGACCCTGTCACCGCTGCGCTGATCCTCTCCGGCGTTGTCACCGCCGGATCGAATGCAAGATGGGCAGATCCGACCTTTACGCTCTCGACTCTCACTCCGGCGGTTGCCTCGAGTGCCTGCTTCACTCTCGCGATACAATGGCCACAACTCATTCCCGATATGTCCAGATCGAGCTGCTGCATTTCCCGTCCCTCACTGATTCAGATGGCAAAAACGGGGAAATACCCCCTACCAGTATACTATATACCCCGGGGGGCTATGTAAAGGCCCTACTTCGGGGTCAACGCTGAGAGGAGCCGAATGGAAGCGAGAAGCCCACCTGGGTTGCCCCGGTGGGTGAGCTCTGTACCGTGACCGAGGCAATTGCGCGGGCAGCGGCACTCGCAGCGCGGGATCTGTGGACGTGGCTCTCCACGCTCAGTCCGCTCCACGTCCCGATCGCTACCGCGAGGGGCAGGTCGCTCATCCAGTGCACGTGCTGATATACGCGTGCGAGCCCGATCGCCGAGGCGATGCCGTAGGCCGCGGGTCCGACGAAGCGTTCCGTCCCCGGACGCCAGGCGGCGGCTTCCTCGGTGAGCGATGCCGCGAGCGCGAAGCCGGCGGCAGTGTGGCCGGACGGAAAGGACACGAACGGCCCGTTGTTGCGATGAAAGCCGCGGGCCCACTCGAAGCTTTCTCCGGTTTTAACTCCCGGCAGCGCTCGGCCCGCCATTCCCTTGCCGAGCGCGGTTACGGACGCCGCCAGCAGGACGGCTGCCGCGATGTGCTCGCCAGCAATCGCGAGTCCCGGGGCCCGGCCAATTTTCCCCAGGACGTAGAAACTTCCGCCCACAACGAACGGGCCGGGTCCGCCGACGAATGCAAGCGACTGGGTGAGACTGTGAAGCGCCTCGTTGCCCTGCCAGTGCTGCTCCTGCAGCTCGCTCGACGCCGGCTTGTCCAGCGGGGATACAGCGACGGTTGCGATGAGTGATAGGCCGAGGCCGGCGAGCTCGCGCCGGGTGATCCACGGAGGCGTGGAATCGGCGGGTGGCCGCATGGAGCCGTGCGGCTGGCCGTCGAGCGAAGCGGGATTTCCAGGAGACGCAGCCGTTGGGTGCGAGAATCCGACTTCCTGCGCCTGCACCAACCCGGTCGAGGGGCGTAAGGTGGCGACGCACAGAACGACGTAGGTCGCTGCTGTCCTGATGTTCATCCACACAACCATATTTTCAGCCGCCCTCCAAAACGACACGCGGTAGCTTCTTGGCAAAATCTTTAGAGCGACACGCCGGCCGCGATTCAGCGTTTCGCGAGTTGCTGCCGCCTCTCAGCCAGGCGATGCGAGCATGTCGCGCACGAGCGGAATCACCTTGCTGCCGTACAGCTCGATGCTTTTCATCAGTCTGTCGTGCGGCAAAGGGCCTGCGCTGTATTTCATGTCGAATCGGGCAAGGCCTAGGGCGCGGGCGGTGCGCGCGATCTTGCGTGCCACGGTTTCCGGGGAGCCGACGTACAGTGATCCGCTCAGGGCCTCCTGCTCGAATTCGGCGCGACCCATGGGCGCCCAGCCACGCTCCGCGCCGATGCGATCGCGCATCTTCTTCATGTCGGGATACAGCTCCTCCTTTGCCTGATCATCCGAGTCGGCCACATAACCGGGCGAATGAACACCCACAGGCGGGCTGGGCTTGCCAAGTTCCGCGAGCGATCTGTGGTAAAGCTCCACATACGGTGCGAAGCGATCCGGATTGCCACCGATAATGGCGAGCATCATCGGCATTCCGTAGCGCGCCGCCCGGATGACCGATTCCGGGCTGCCACCCACTCCTATCCACGTCTTGAGTGATCCGGATTCGATTGGTGGGTAAACCCGCTGGCCAGTGAGCGCGGAGCGCGTGTTCCCGCGCCACGTGACCGACTCCCGCGATATCAGGGCGGCAAAGAGATCGAGCTTCTCCTCGAACAGCTCCTCGTACTCGTTCAGTTCAAAACCGAACAGCGGGAACGATTCGGTGAACGACCCCCGTCCCAGGATCACCTCCGCTCGGCCGTTGGACACGGCGTCGAGTGTAGCGAAGCGCTGGAAAACTCGCACAGGATCGTCGGAGCTCAGCACCGTGACAGCAGAGCCCAGACGGATTCTTCGGGTACGGCCGGCAATTGCGGAAAGCACAACTTCCGGCGACGATATCGCGAAGTCGGAGCGATGATGTTCGCCCACACCGATGAAGTCCACTCCCAACTCGTCCGCGAGCACAGCCTCATCCACGATGTTGCGGATTACCTGTGCGTGGGGAAGAAGATCGCCGCCGGAATCTACGGTGACATCTCCGAACGTATCGAGCCCGAGTTCCAGTTCCACCATTGAGTTCCCCGTTTTGTCGCGCACCAATATGTCGCGGAGTCCCGCAGAAACTCCGCGCGTTTCAATCGTTACCGGAGCTTCTCCAAAGTTATACGTCCGAGCCGATCTCTCGCGGCTCGGTTGCGTGTTGCCGAACTGAGCGCAGTGTGGCTGGCGCATTCGCCCGGGCTGCCGCGTATGTTTGTGCGCCAACGCTGCTTCCGCAACGTACAGGTCACAGTCACATCCTTCACCCGCCATCCGTGAACTCGCGAAGACAGTTCCTGATAACGGCCCCGCTCGGGCTCATCGGTACCCTGGCCGCGTGTCGCGGCGAGGAGCAGCAGCCCGGTTCGCAAGCTGCGGCTGGTGCGGCATCCGGAAGCACGACGCCCGGTGCGCCGCCGGCCTTCAATACCGCCCCGCCGGTGGGACCGGCCGTAACGCCTGAGACATTTGCGCAAGGCGAGAAGCTGATGCAGGTCAGCATGACCGAGCCGCACCGGGCCATGGCCGCGGGAAGCTGGCGCACATCCATGGCGCCCCTGCTCGAGCGGCGGACGGGGCCGCGAAAGGTGGTACTGGAGGATACGCTTGCTCCGGCCACTCGGTGGAACCCCGTCATCGCAGGCGAAACTGCTGGCCCATCGGCCAATCGGTTTGTTCGGAGCAACGCGGACCCTGGTCCGCTGCCGGCGAGCGACGAGGACATCGCGTTCGCACCAGTCACGCAGCTTTCGCGCTGGATCGAGACGCGCAAGCTCAGCTCTGATCGCCTCACACGCATCTACCTCGATCGTATCGCGCGCTTCAATCCGGTCCTTCGTTGTGTGATCACGCCGACCCGGGACGTTGCGCTCGCGCAGGCAAAGCAGGCGGATGCAGAGATCGCCGCTGGTAAGTACCGTGGCCCGTTGCACGGAATTCCTTATGGCGTGAAGGACCTTCTCGACACCGCGGGCATTCCGACCACGTATGGTGCGGAGCCATTTCGTGATCGCGTGCCAGCCACCGACTCTGCCGTCGTCGCGCGATTGCGCGCCGCGGGCGGTGTGCTCGTAGCCAAGCTCAGCATGGGCGCGCTTGCACTCAACGACATCTGGTTCGGCGGTCAGACTATGAACCCGTGGCTGCTCGACGAGGGTGCGTCGGGCTCGAGTGCCGGACCGGGCGCGGCGACTGCTGCGGGCCTAGTCGGGTTTTCGGTCGGCAGCGAGACAGGAGGAAGCATCGTCAGTCCGAGCATGCGGTGTGGCGTGACCGGACTGCGTCCGACGTATGGCCGCGTCGCGCGCACGGGCGCGATGACTCTGTGCTGGTCGCTCGACAAGCTCGGCCCGATGACACGAAGTGTGGAGGATGCGATGCTCGTGCTCCACGCGATCAGCGGGCCTGACGCTGGTGATGTCGCAAGTGTGCCATCGCACCTCGATTTCGATTCCGGCCGATCCGTCAAAGGCCTGCGCGTCGGCTACTTTCCCGGCTGGATGAAGGAGGCACCCGCGACCGACGTTGATCGCGCGACACTGGATTCCGTCGGAAAGCTCGGCATGACGCCGGTTGCAGTTTCGATCGCAGACCTGCCGTACGATTCGCTCAATCTGATCCTGTTCGCAGAGGCCGCCGCGGCGTTCGAGGATCTCACGCTAAGTGGCCGGGCAGACCAACTAAAGGCACAGGTACCGGACGCCTGGCCCAACCAATTCCGTGAGGCTCGTTTCCTGTCGGCAGTCGATTTCGTGCAGGCGGATCGATTGCGGCGAAAGGTCGCCGCTGAGATGGGCCGCGTGATGTCGCAGGTTGATCTCCTTCTGGTGCCCTCGCTCCGGGACGAGATGCTGGTGATCTCGAACAATACGGGGCACCCATCGCTCACCTTGCGTACCGGTTTCGTGAACGTGTCCGAGGCGCGCAGCGACTGGGCGCCCGATCCGGCTCACCCGCTACCGAAGTTCTCCCCACCACGCAGGGTGCCGCACGGAGTCACGCTGATAGGCCAGTTGTTCGACGAGGGCACGATCGCGACAGCTGGCCTCGCGCTGGAACGATCGCTAGGAGTCGTGGGCGAACGGCCGCGGGGATTCTGAAACCATTTTTCGATACATGCAACACTCGGCGAACATTGACCGCGGCCAGAAGCCGTCGCCGATTAGGTGAACGAAGCGTTCGCGCCGCTCGCCCGATCAATTTAGACGCTGGCTGAAGAGCCAGCGGCAGCCTACGTTTGATTGCCCTATTCGAAGGACGGTCCCGTGCCCAGGTGGTGATGTCCGATATTCGCGCGCGTTTGGAGTCGGCCGTTGGAACCACCTTCACCATCGAGCGCGAGCTTGGCGGCGGTGGCATGTCTCGCGTATTCCTGGCTGAGGAGCGCAGGTTCGGACGCCGGGTTGTGATCAAGGTCCTCACGTTCGAAGTCGTCGCCGAGGTTTCTGCGGAGCGCTTCGAGCGTGAGATCAATCTCGCGGCACGACTGCAGGACCCACACATCGTGCCCCTCCTCAATGCCGGAGTCGCCGCCGGTCTGCCGTATTACACGATGCCATTCGTGGACGGCGAGTCGTTGCGCGCACGAATGTCGGCCGCCGGACCATTGGGTGTGCCAGTCTCGGAAGTCGTGCCAATTCTGCGTGATGTAGCGATGGCGCTCGAATACGCGCACCGCCGTGGCGTCGCCCACCGAGATATCAAACCCGAGAACGTGCTTCTGGCGGGGCGCACCGCAGTGGTAACGGACTTTGGAATAGCCAAAGCGGTCTCGGTTGCCACTACCGTAGCCAGCTCCACATCCGAGAGTCAAGGCACCCTGACGCAGGCTGGCGTTTCGCTTGGGACTCCCGCGTACATGGCGCCGGAGCAGATCGCGGGAGACAACGTCGACCAGCGCGCAGATATTTACGCGTGGGGTGTCATGGCGTACGAGACACTCGCCGGGTCTCACCCATTCGCGAGCAGGTCGAACGCCGCGCAGCTGATGGCGGCGCATCTGTCGGAGACTCCGACGTCGTTGAATCAGGTGCGCGGATCGGCACGCGGGTTGGTACCGCCACCGCTCAACACTCTGGTGATGCATTGCCTGAACAAGGATCCTGCAATGCGCCCGCGCGACGGTTTGGAGCTGCTTCGACTATTCGACGACGCCACAGCAAACTGGAATGTCGTAGGGGTCAAACCCTCCTACGCGTCTAACGGACTCTCGCTTGCGAACCGAACGATCGGCCTCGGCGTCGCAGTGGTGACCTTACTTGCATTGGGAATTTTCCTGACGACACGGGGCCGTCTCACCGGCGGTTGGCATCTCGCCGGTAGCGGTGACTCGACCAAACTCGCCGCACCAGCAGTCAGCACTGTGGCTGTACTTCCATTCAGCAACGTTAGCGGCGACCCGCGCGACGATTACTTCTCGGATGGGATGACAGACGAGCTGGCCCGTGCCTTGTCGCGCCTTCCTGCCTTGCGCGTCGCCGCACGGAGTTCCGCATACGCGTTCCGTGGCAAAACGCTGACCGGCCAGCAGATCGGAAAAACGCTGAACGTGGGTGCCGTGATCGAGGGTACGGTGCGTCGCGCCGGTGATCGCCTGCGCGTCACCGCTGAGCTCACGAGCACGGCTGACGGCCTTGTGATCTGGTCGGATACGTACGAGAGCCGAGCGGGAGACGTCTTCGAGGTTCAGGACCAGTTCACCAAATCGATCGTGGCTGCGCTGGCTCCGGCGCTCGGAGGAAGAACTGCCTCAAACGTTGCGAGCGAGAGTCGCGGCACTAGTAATCCAGAGGCGTACGATCTCTACCTGAAAGGGAGGTACTTCTGGAACAAACGCACTGCGGAAGGCCTGCAGCGCGGCGTCCACTATTTCGCTCAGGCCATAGCAAGGGACTCGAATTACGCGCTTGCGTACTCGGGACTCGCCGATTCATACGCGGTGATGGCCGCGTTCGGCTTCATGGAGCCGCGCGCCGCATACGACCTGGCGCGCCCCGCGGCGCTGCGTGCGCTGGACCTGGACAGTACGCTGGCCGAAGCTCACACCTCACTGGGTTTCATACACCTGTACTATGACCTTGACCCATCTGCAGCGCGAGTCGACCTGTCCAAGGCAATCACACTCGATCCGCACTATGCGACCGCGCGTCTCTTCAATGGCTGGTCCGAACTCGTCATTCACGGTGCTGCCGCGGCATTGCACGAAGTACAGATCGCGGAGCAGCTCGAGCCGCTATCACTGATCATCAAGACGCGCGTGGCAACGATGATGTTGTACGAGCGGCATTACGACGACGCGCAGAAGCAGCTTCGCAAAGTTCTCGAAATGGACTCGACGTTCGCCCTCGCCGAGGACCAGCTCGCGCGCGTGCTCGCTGCACGCGGCGAATTTGCAGCTGCTACGGCCAGCGCCCAGCGTGGGTCTCAGTTCGGCTACGTACACGCCCGAGGGATACTGGGGTACTCGCTCGCCGCTCAGGGGCGTCGCGCTGAGGCCGACCGAATTATCGGGGCTCTACTTGTCGAAGCCAGAACGCAATATGTCGCTCCCTACGACGTTGCCCTGATTTACACCGGCCTTGGCGACAAGACACAAGCACTGTACTGGCTTGAAAAGTCATTCGACGTAAGGGATCACGAGGCGTTACATCTGTCGTTGGATCCGCTTCTGGATCCCTTACGTGATGATCAGCGGTTCAACGAGATCGTAAACCGGCGCAAGTAGGCAGCGAAGAGCCGCAGGGACCCAGCAGTGTCCTTATAAGGAATTCGCGGCAAGTAGCCATTGAATGCCGGTGCGTGTCGACGGCATCCATCCTGCCGGTAACCTCAGTTCTGCCGGTAACCTCAGTGAACGGCGCGAAGCCTTGTGAGTCCAGTTGCGAAGTGGCTGCGTAGTCGATCCCGAGAAACCTATCGTTGCCAAAATGAGTAGTATAGGTTACATATCAATCGTTGAATGATACTGTATACCCCACCTCTCGAGGCAGCTCGATGTCCGCGTTGATCGAATCTCGCTCGGAAAACTACCTCCGCTTTAGCCGGCGAAGCATGGGCGCGCTGCTTGCCGAGGTGCTTGTGATTGGCACCCTCTGCATGGTCATGACCCTGTGGCCCGGCAGTGGACAGTACTGGATGGTTCAGGCTGGCTGGCTTCTCCCCGTCGCTATCACGATAGGTCTCGTCACGCTGCAACGAACCACGCTGCGGGGTGGTCGATGGCGTCCAGATGTCGCTGAGGTTCGAACGATCATGGACGATGAGTGGCGCCGAGTGAATTTGAACCGCGCGATGCGGTTCGCGTTCACGGGCGTTCTGATCCTGCAGGTCCCACTCGGACTGACGCTTGCGCATCTCCCGGCGTTGCGCGCCGTCATCGCTATGGCTACCGCGACGACTACGGTCGGCATGACGACGCTGATCTCACTCTTTCTCTACTTCGATCGAGAGACGCGCGATGCGGGATGAGGTGCGCAACACGCTCAAGGTGCAGCGCGCAATACGTGACCTTACGCAGGCCGAGTTAGCGGTCATGGCCGGCGTCACGCGCAAGTCGGTCAATGCGATCGAGACAGGCCGCATGGTGCCATCGGTGCTGCTGGCACTCAAGTTCGCACGCGTGTTATGTGTGCCGGTCGAGTCGCTTTTCAGCGTTCATCATGTTCGGGAAACCGTTGCTAGCCAAGGCGCATGAGGACAGAGACGCGGACAGAACAAATGATCACCCAAATACGCAACTTCGTATCATCGTCAGTATTCGTCAGTGCTACGCCTGCGTTCCGCATCGGGCCGGCGATCATGCTGGGACTGCTCGGCGCCGCCACTGCCGCTGCGCAGCCGACGCGTCCCGCACCGGGACCTCGCGTAACTCTTGACGCTGGCATAATTGAGGGCGAATACACCGGCCCAGGGAGAAACGACGCTGCGTTCAAGGGCATTCCGTTTGCCGCTCCGCCGGTCGGAGCGCTGCGTTGGAAACCACCCGAACCGGCGCGCCACTGGACGGGCGTGCGGACGGCGAGAGAGTTCGCGCCAATCTGTTCGCAACACCTCTATTCCCCCGAATACTTCAGCGATATCGCGTCGCGCGTGAATGGTCGGACGGCAACTGCGGTTGCGATGAAGACCAGCGAGGATTGCCTGTACCTCAACGTATGGACGACGCACCTCGGCTCATCAAAGCGCGCCCCTGTGATGGTCTGGGTGCATGGCGGCGGTAATAACGGCGGCTGGGCGACACAGGGAACCACCGGCGGCGAATTCCTCGCGCGCAAGGGCGTCGTGCTCGTGATGATCGAGTACCGCGTTGGAGCCCTGGGGTTTCTGGCGGACTCGGCACTCAGCGCGGAATCGTCACATCACTCTTCCGGCAACTATGGCCTCCTGGACCAGATCGCCGCGCTGCGCTGGGTAAAGCGCAACATCGCCGCATTTGGCGGAGACCCGTCGCGCGTCACCGTATTCGGCCAGTCGTCAGGCGCGCTGGACGTCACGTGCCTTACGATGTCGCCACTCACGATCGGATTGTTCTCACGTGTCATCTCGGAGAGCGGAGCATGCACAGGGCCGTTCCCGCAACTGCGGCGTGCGGTGACGAGCACCGGCGAGTACAAGCCTGCGGAGTCCAACGGGAGCCGCCTCGCCGCAGATCTGGGCGTCGCGCGAACGAGCGAGCGGCTCGCTGCCATGCGCGCCGTAAGTGCCGACAGCATTGTCGCGGCAACGTTTGCGGATCCCGCGATCGTGCGCGACGTGGTCGTCGATGGATGGGTGATCCCGGAGCAGCCCGATAGAGTAATGGCCGAAGGACGACAGCAGAGCGTGGCCCTCCTCATCGGCAGTAACGCGGACGAGTATCGGACTCTCGCGAGATCATTCTCCGTGAAGAACATGGCGGATTATCCCCAGCGTCTGCTCGCCGTGCTTGGGTCCAGCGCGCCGCTGCGTCGCTTTCTCCCGAGCCTGCTCGAAGCCTATCCAGCCTCCGACACGGCCCAGGCAGAACGGCGACTGTTCGAGGCGAACACCGACGGTTTCGGGAGCAGCGCGCGATACTTCGCGCGTGCAATGGTTCACGCGGGTCAGCACAACGTGTACATGTACTACTTCACGCACGCTATTCCAACGCTGGGTGGTGTCCAGCTCGGTGGGTTCCACACGGCCGAGATGCCCTTCGTGTTCGGCAGCGACAACGGCTGGCCAACCGGGCCAGGCGACATCGCCCTCAGGGACGCGATCAGTGGCTACTGGGTGCAATTCGCAACAACTGGCAATCCCAACCGACCGAACCTGCCGATGTGGCCGCAGTACCTCCCTTCGTCAGGCGAATACCTGGAGCTCGGCGACCGGATTCGTGTTCGTACCCACATACGAGAGCGTCAGTACGATGTGCAGGATGCCGCTCAGGCCGCGCTCGATACATTGCTGGGACATTGACAGCGGGTACGCCTGCGGCGAACGGCCCGGTTCGTGCCGTTCTGGGGCACTTTCCGGTAAATCCATGGATAATGCGGTAATTGAACGCAACAATGTGAAAGTCCTCGGGCGGGGCACCCGTCCCATGGTTTTCGCGCACGGCTTCGGGTGCGACCAGAACATGTGGCGGTTTGTCACACCGGCATTCGAGGACGATTACCGCATCGTTCTCTTCGATTACGTCGGATCCGGCCATTCCGACATCAGTGCGTACGATCCCGACAAATACGGGACTCTTGACGGCTACGCCCAGGATCTGCTCGACGTGTGTCATGCGCTGGAGTTGAGCGATGTCATCTTCGTAGGCCACTCGGTTAGCGGCATGATCGGCGTGCTTGCGGCGAATCGCGAGCCGGCCCTGTTCTCGAGGATGATCCTGATCGGACCATCGCCGCGTTACATCAACGAGGCGCCTGACTACGTCGGGGGATTCGAGCGCGCGGACATCGAGGGGTTGCTCGAGATGATGGAAAAGAATTACATCGGATGGGCCAACTTCCTTGCGCCTTCCATCATGAAAAACTCGGAGCGGCCGGAGCTCACGGGCGAACTGGAAGCGAGTTTCTGCTCGACCGACCCCGTAATCGCCAGCCGTTTTGCAAAGGCGACGTTCTTCGCCGACAATCGAGCCGATCTTGCGACGATGCGCACGCCGGCCCTGGTGATGCAGTGCGCTGAAGATGTCATCGCTCCAGGTTCCGTAGGCGAATACGTACATGCGGCACTCCCTGGCAGCGTGCTGCGGTATCTGAAGGCGACGGGACACTGCCCGCACATGAGCCACCCCGCCGAGACGATCGAAGTAATGCGGGAATACCTGGACAGCGCGGATTAGCGTGAGCAATGCGAGCGAGGCACAATCCGCGACGCGTAGAGCTATACCGGGCGGGGAATCCGCGGTGGCCAGTTTGATCGAAGGCAGCGATGAGCATCGGAGTGCCCAGGACGTAGGAGCCTCAGACACTGCGGAACCGGCTGGCGCCATGAACGATGCTCCTTGCGGATACGTTGCTTTCGAGGACGATGGAAATATCACGGCGGTTAACAACACGCTGCTCAGCATGCTGGGTTACGGCGCCGGAGAGCTGTTGGGCCAATCTGTTGAGAGGCTTCTCCCCGTTGGAAGCCGGATTTTTTACCAGACGCATCTTTTCCCGCTCGTCCGGCTGCACGGACGTGCGGAAGAGATTTTCCTGATCATGCGGGCGAAGGACGGCGAGGACATCGCATTCCTCCTCAACGCGGTACGACGCCAGAAGGGTGACAGGGGCGTCATCGAGTGCGTGCTCATGCGTGTGATCGAGCGACGCAAGTTCGAGGAGGCTCTGCTCCGCGCGAAGAAGGAAGCCGAGGATGCTCGCGCGTCCGCTGATGCTCATCGTCAGCAGGTGCAGGATGCGAACGAGCAGCTCGAGGAGCAGGCGCTGGAGCTCGAGATGAACCAGCACCACCTGCAGGAGCAGGCGGAGGAGCTGGAGCTGCAATCGGAGGCGCTTCAGTCGCTCAACAGTGATCTCGTCGAGCGAACTGCGGAGCTTGAGCACCAGCGACTGGTCGCCGACGAGGCCAACAAGGCCAAGAGCTCGTTTCTTGCCGTAATGAGCCACGAGCTTCGTACTCCGCTCAATGCAATCGGCGGTTACGTGCAGCTTCTCGAGATGGAAATCCAGGGGCCTATCACCGCGGCGCAGGCGGATGCTCTGTCACGCGTGTCGCGCAGCCAGCGCCACCTGCTACGGCTCATCAACGACGTTCTCAACCTTGCGCGCGTGGAGGCCGGACGACTTGACTACAGCCTCCAGAACGTCGAGGCGATCGACATCGTCAACGCCGTCGTCCCCATGATCGAGCCACAGCTCACCAGTCACGGGTTGCGCTTCGAGCTGCGGGTCCAGGACGGTATCTGCATCTACTGCGACAGGGACAAGACGGAACAGATACTGCTCAACATCCTGTCGAACGCGGTGAAGTTCACGGATGCCGCGGGACTCATCAGTCTTCAAGCCATACACGAAGCAAAAGATCAGACCGTGAAGTTGATCGTGCGTGATACGGGCGTGGGCATTCCGAGGGACCACCTCGGGCAGATGTTCGAGCCGTTTGTGCAGGTGGACACTTCCCATACGCGTCGCTCCGAGGGAACGGGGCTTGGGCTCACTATCAGCCGCGATCTGGCGCGCGGAATGGGGGGCGATATCTCCGTCGAGAGCGTGGAAGGTGTCGGATCCACGTTCACCATTGTTCTTCCGTCCAAGGCGCGGATCCAGCCACCCTCGTGACTGCCGCTTCTGAAATCCGTTGTCGAATTGTTAGTTTACGGGCCGGGGTTGGTCAAAATGGACACCGGCCCATACCTGCCAAGTCACTGGACATCGTAGATCCTTTATGCGCAATCTGAACCGCTCATGAGTCGCCACATGTTCGCAGGGCCGGGCACGATGAGGGGACTCTGCGGGTCGACCGATTGGTCCGCCACGCGCTTCGGGCCAGTCGACAGCTGGCCGCAAAGTCTCCGGACCACGGTCGAGATCGTGCTCGGCTCGTCGTTCCCGATGATCGTCCTCTGGGGCCCGGACCTGCTGCAGATCTACAACGACAATTACATCCCGTTCCTCGGCACCAAACATCCGCAGGGTCTGGCGATCTCTACCGAGGACTGCTGGCCCGAGGCGTGGAGCTTCAACGAGCCCATTTACAGGCGCGTGATGCAGGGCGAGACGCTCGGGTTCGAGGATCAGCTTTACCAGCTGCTCCGCCGCGGCCCCGATCAGCCGCCCGACGACGTGTACATAACTCTTTCCTACAGTCCGGTTCGTGATGAAGCGGGCGCCGCGGGAGGTGTGCTCGTCACGCTCCTGGAGACGACCGACAGAGTCCGCGCCCGCCAGACACGGGAAGAACGGGACGCGATGTACGAGGAGCGGGGGGGCCTGCTCGCAGCGAGTGAGAAATCGCGCCTGGAGCTCGAGGCCGCAAACGCGCAATTGCACGAGCAGAAGCTGGCGCTTGACATCGCCAACTACCAACTGCAGGAGAGTGCCGCTGAGCTCGAGGCGACGACGTCGGAGCTGGAGGCGAGTACCGAGGAGTTGCAGAACACGCTCGCCGCGCTGGAGGAGCGCACTGAAGCAGCGGAGGCCGCCGAGCGAACGCTATCCACGGTATTTGCGCAGGCGCCCGCAGCTGTATCCGTTACATCGGGGCCGGAACACCGCTTCATCCTCGTGAATGCGCATGCCGAGGAGATCGTGGGCCGGTCTGATCTGGTGGGAAAAAGCCTGGCGGACGCGTTCCCTGAGCTGAAGGAGCAGGGATTCGCGGACATTTTCGACCGGGTTTACAAAACTGGGGAACGATTCTGCGCCAGCGAAGCCCCCGTGTCGATCAGGCGTCCTGATGGAACGATGGATCACCGCTGGTTCGACTTTGTGTACGAGCCGCTTCGGGACGCGGGTGGTGCCGTGACCGGAGTGCTGTCGCATTCGGTGGATGTGAGCGCCAGGATCGCCGCCCAGCGAACTCTCGCGGACAGCGAACGGCAGTTTCGCACGCTTGCCGACGCGATTCCCACGCTCGCGTGGACCGCGAACGCGGATGGATACATCGACTGGTACAACGCCCGCTGGTACGAGTACACCGGAGCGACCCCTTCAGAAATGGAGGGCTGGGGATGGCAGTCCGTGCACGACCCGGAGATTCTTCCCGGCGTGGTGGACCGCTGGAGTAAATCGATCGCCACCGGCGAGCCGTTCGAAATGACCTTCCCGCTGCGGGCTGCCGACGGCACCTACCGGCCCTTCCTGACGCGTGTGTCTCCGGTCAAGGACGAGAAGGGACTGGTCACGCGCTGGTTCGGCACGAACACCGACGTCACACTCGAGGAAGCCGCGCGGCGGGAAGCACAGGAAGCGAACGCGGCAAAGAGCCAGTTCCTGGCCAACATGTCGCACGAGCTCCGTCAGCCGCTGAACGCGATCACAGGTTACGCCGACCTGATCGCGCTTGGTGTGCGCGGTCCCGTCACCGAGCAGCAGCGCGGAGACCTGGAGCGCATAAGGTCGTCCAGCACGCATCTGACGTCGCTGATCAGCGACATCCTTCAGTTCGCGAAGCTCGAAGCCGGGCAGCTCGTCTACAACATGACGAACGTGCCGGTGGCCGCGACGCTTCGCGAGGCCGGCACATTCGTCGCGCCACAGGTTCGCGAGAAGGCGCTTATCTTCGCCGTGGAGCCGTTCGATGAGAGTGTGACCGTGCGAGCTGATCGCGAGCGGTTTGTTCAGATCGTTCTGAATCTCCTGACCAACGCGACCAAGTTCACAGGCAATGGTGGGAGCGTTACCATCACAGCAGAGCTTGCGGGACAGGATGGAGACATGGTGGCCATTCGTGTCGCGGACACTGGCATAGGAATACCCGCTGACAAGCTGCAGACAATCTTTGATCCATTCGTCCAGGTGCATCGCTCCCTCAGCAAGCCGAGCGAGGGCACCGGACTCGGCCTTGCCATCGCCCGCGACATTGCGAAAAGCATGGATGGTGATCTCTGCGTCGAGAGCGACGAGGGTGTGGGAAGCGTGTTCGTGCTCACGCTGCACCTCGGCGAAACGGAGCAGGCGACAGTTTGAGACGCAACTTTCGATGTCGCCTTCTTCGATGGTTACCTGCCTGCCCACTTGACGTATCAAGAAATGTTGATATGATTCAAGTATGACCAATGTGGCTCCCCCCGATCTCGCACGTACCGCGCTGGTGTTTCACGCCCTCTCGGATGAAACCCGGCTCGCGATCATCGAGATGCTGAAGGACGGAGAGAAGTGCGTGTGCGATCTCCAGGACAACCTCCGCGCCGCACAGTCCCGCCTCTCCTTTCACCTCCGGGTGCTCAAGGACGCCGGCTTTGTCAGCGACAGGCGCGAGGGCCGCTGGTCCTTCTACGAGCTCAATCGCAGCGCCTTCGAGGAGATCGATGCGAGCCTGTCGGAGCTGCGCCCGCCCGTACGAAGGGCCGCGCCGCGTGGGGCGAAGTGCTGTGGCTAGCCATTCGGCTTGCCTGACTAATCAACTTTTATTGATGGAATAACTCAAATGACTACCATCGCATCAGTTCAACCAACAGACGATCGCGAGCGGCTTGCCCAGGAAGTCCGTGACAAATACGGCTCCGCCGCGACTCGGGTAACCACCGGCGACACGGGCGGATCGTGCTGCGGCTCGAGCGCCTGCTGCGGCTCCACAACCGAGACATGGGACCCGATCACCGCCAACCTCTATGACGAGGGCGAAACGGCTGGAATCCCGGCCGAAGCACTGCTCGCCTCCCTTGGTTGCGGCAACCCGACGGCGCTCGCGGCGCTCAATCCCGGCGAAACAGTCCTCGACCTCGGCTCCGGTGGCGGCATCGACGTTCTGCTGTCCGCCCGACGCGTCGGCGCCACCGGAAAGGCGTTCGGCCTGGACATGACCGATGAGATGCTCGCGCTCGCCAACGAGAACAAGAGAAAATCAGGTCTTGAGAACGTCAAGTTCCTCAAGGGCACCATCGAGCGCATTCCGCTCCCGGACTCCTCAGTCGATGTGGTGATCTCCAACTGCGTCATCAATCTTTCAGCGGACAAACGCAAGGTGCTCGCCGAGGCATTCCGCGTTCTCAAGCCGGGCGGACGGTTCGCTGTCTCGGATGTGATCGTGCGCGGTGATGTTCCACCAGCGGTGCGGCGGAACATGGAGCTTTGGGTCGGGTGCATCGCCGGCGCGCTCGAGGAACAGGAATTCATCTCGCTTCTGGGGGATGTCGGTTTCGAAAATCCAAGCATCGAATCGACCCGCGTGTACAGATCGGAGGACGCGGCTGCCTTTCTCAAGAACAGTGGACTCGACCCGAGCACGATCTCGCGCGACATCGATGGCAAGTTCTTCAGCGGCTTCGTACGCGCCACCAAGCCCGCCACGGCGCAGACACGTTCTGCCGCGACGAAAGGCGAGGGGAAGGGAGAGGGAAAGGCGTGCTGCGGACCGGACTGCTGTCCGTGAGCAGCACGCATCTGTTCACCACGAATCAGTCGGGCGTTGCTCTGGACCCACGCTTCAGGTCATGCGAAGTTTGTCTCGCCTCCTGGGCAGTGATCTAATCCGTGGTCCCGACAACCTCCACCCCTCCCGCCATGTACGAGGTCATCGTTCTCCGCCTGATCCACATACTCGGCGGAATATTCTGGCTCGGAAGCAGCATCTTCCTGACTTCCTTTCTCGTGCCCGCGCTGAAAGCGACAAGCGGCGATGTTTACACCACCGTCGCAGCGCTCCACCGGCGCCGGCTCTTCGTCTGGCTCCCGGTTGCGTCAACGCTCGTCGTCCTCACCGGCTTGCGCCTCGTGTGGATTGACTCGGCCGGATTTTCCGCCGGATACTTCTCCACCGCGTCGGGCCGCGGATTCTCGATTGGCGGTGGAGCTGCGATCCTCGCATTCGTGCTGGCTGTGACTGTGCTCCGGCCGACGGTGGATCACATGCTCGCGATAGGCGAACGGCTGGGGACCGGTGCCGAGTCGGATCACGCCGCACTCCTGACCGACCTGAGCGCGACTCAGCACCGACTCGACGGTGCCGCGTCGGCGAATACGTGGCTGTTGATCCTTGCAGCATCGGCGATGGCCATTTCGAGATACATCTAGTGAGTCCTGGAGCCTCGGTTTTCCTCGGCCCGCGTGTATAATGTCTGGGTGATGCTTCCCGGCTTCGGTCGCGATCGGATTGAACCACATGGCTGATTCCTGGCTTCGCAGGCGCGCCCGCGTCATGCGCCGCGTCTCGCACAATTTCATCGCGCGCGTGCAGCGCAGGATAAGCTCAGCGCTCGGCATCAACGCCACCGATCGATCGGGCACCGTGATCACGATGCTGAAGAACAATCAGCGTCGCGCTCCGGGCTACTGGATACAGCTGGTACTCGCTACCGGTATCGCGACGCTCGGTCTGGTCCTGGGAAGCACCGCAGTCGTGATCGGCGGCATGCTCGTGTCGCCGCTAATGGGACCGATCATCGAACTGGCGATGGGCTTCGCGGTGGGATCCTCGTCGCTCGTTGTCCGGGCCGCGCTGCGGGTCGTGCTCAGCGTCATCTGCGCGGTCGCCGCGGCTGCACTCCTCACGCTGCTGTTGCCATTCCACGACATAACGGCGGAAATTGCGTCGCGGACGTCGCCGACGGCGCTCGATCTGCTCATTGCGATTTTCTGCGCACTTACCGGCGCGTACACGACGGTGCGTCCAGGCGCCGACACGACCGCGGCAGCAGCTGGAACGGCGATCGGCATCGCCCTGGTGCCTCCGCTGTGCACCGCTGGCTTTGGCATCGGTACGGGCAAGTTCGACATCGCCCGTGGAGCTGCGCTGCTTTTCACGGCCAACGTTTCCGGGATCGTCGTGTTCGCAGTGACGAGCTTTCTGCTGCTGGGATACAATCAGGTGGATGCGGACGAACTCGAAGCCGCCTACATGGAGAGCGACGCATTTCGCGTGGACCGAATCAGTGGCCGCGTGACGAACTGGCTGCGCTCTGCCTTCAAGTCCCAATATGGACTCGCGGCTAGACTGATCATTCCTGTGGCAACTCTCGCGGCCGTGTACTTTCCGCTGAAGCAGGCACTCGTGGAAGTGACGTGGGAGGTCCACGCCCGCGATGCGGTTCAGCACATTCTCGAGTCGACCACCAAGGGCGCATTGCAGAAGAATCTGCTGATTGATCGCCACACAATCACGCTGAGCGTGATAGTGGTGGACAGCATGAACGGCGTCGGGAAGCTCGAGCGCGACATCCGTCAAAAGATTGAGGACCAGACCGGAGTCAAACCGGACGTCAGCGTCGTCGCCGTGCCTAACGCCGGCATGCTCGCCGCCGCAGTCGAGCGCGGCACACGCTCAGCTTCGCTGGCGCTGGCAGGATTGACCGGCGCCGCGCTCCTGGCGCGCACGCGAAACGATGTCGGGTCGCGCCTGTCCTCCGCATGGCCATCGGCAGCCGGTACGCTGCTCAGTTGGGATCTGCGACTGCCCACGGACACGTCCGTGGCCGTGACTGTCCGTCACATCGGCCCGCCGCTCGGAACTGTGGGGACGCAGATGCTCGCGCGCCAGCTTACCGGAAATACCGCATTCGCCGCGCAGGTAATGGACTACCCATTGCCACCAGTTATGGACGACAGCGCATTCTCGCATCAGACGTGGCTCGACTCTGCGCTCAAGATCGCTGCAGTGATAGAGCACACGCCCGGCGTCGTCGCCTGCGTCGCCCAGCCAGCGCCGGCGAACCGGCGTGCCCGCAAGGCGGACAGTACATCCCGCTCGCGCCTGCTCGCCATCGACACGTCGGGCACGCATATCGTCTTCGATTCCATCTCCTCTCGGCGGTGGATCATCAGAATCTCCCAGTCACCGTGCGTGCCGCCTTCCAAACAGCCCGTTGCGGCGAAGTCCGTGGACCACTCACCCTCGGGCGCAGCTCGCTGATCTCCGCCGCGCTATCCACCGTTCTCGTCATCGTGGATGTATCGCTCCATCCGCAGAAGATGTGGA
This sequence comes from Gemmatimonadales bacterium, assembly GCA_038205315.1. GTDB lineage: Bacteria > Gemmatimonadota > Gemmatimonadetes > Gemmatimonadales > Gemmatimonadaceae > Fen-1247. Next base: position 20,215 of record JBBRBY010000026.1, read on the forward strand.
TCATGAATCTGGTATGGCCGATCACCATGCAGCGTCGAGTTCTGGTTCATGATGCAGCTCGCGATGTTCGCGGGATTCGCCACCAGCCATCCGGTGAACTGGTTTCTCCTTCGAACCCGTATGAAGGAAGCGATGTGAGCATTCGCACGCGAAGCCAAACTACATTTCCCGCATGAAATGGCAGCTGTAGCCGCCCGGATTCTTGCGCAGATAATCCTGGTGGTACGCTTCGGCGCTGTACCAGGCTGACGCGGGCTCGATCGAGGTCGTTATTGGTTTCTTCCATTTCCCGGACGCCGTGACGCTCGCGATCACGCTCTCGGCGGTCGTCCGCTGCTCCGGCGTCTGCGGGAAGATCGCCGAGCGATACTGCGTTCCGATGTCGTTCCCCTGACGGTTCAGCGTTGTCGGATCGTGCAGTTTGAAGAACCAGTTCTCCAGAAGATCCTCGTAACTCAGCACCGCCGGGTCGAACGTGATGCGGATGGATTCAGCGTGGCCTGACTTGCTGTCGTGAGTGTCGTCGTACGTCGGGTTCTCGAGCCAGCCCCCAGTGTATCCGACGTCCGTTTCGAGTATCCCGGGGACGTCGCGGAGGATGTCCTCCATGCCCCAAAAGCAGCCGCCAGCGAGGACCGCTACTTCGGTGCGTTTGTCGGTGTCTGCTGTCGTCGGGACAGCGTTTTCTCGTTCATTGGTGCTCATTCTTAGCTTTGGCTTTCTGAAGTTTGCGATGAGAGATGCTCCCCCGAAAGCTATACGCTCGGTGCGTGCCATTGGGATTCAACGGTGGAAACAGACCCCGCGCCCGTTCCTGTACTGGCAGACCGGTCGCTCCGCGAACCGGCGAAACATGCGCAACGATGAGAGCCTTTATCCGCCTGGGGCGGGCGACCGTCAACCTCTCACGCAAGGCCTCAACAGGAATGGTCCTTGCACCGCCGTACCGGGACAGATGTTCCCAGCGTGGCCGTCAACGCCGAACGAGCTCGCCTCCGATTTGAGGCTCGCCCTGCTGCTTAGCTGCAACATGACGCGGTTCTCCACGGCGGCCTCAGCCTCAAACGTGAGAAGTGCTACGATGCAATGCGTACCGAGACCAGCACACACTTCCGCCACGGAGCTCGCCACCACCGCCCTGGCGGAGCGCGCCGAGGCAGTCGCCACTCCCTGGGTCGCTGCCGACCTCCTCTGGAATCAACACGACAGCTCCGCGTGCGCAACCGACATGTGTCGCGCCGTCGAGGGATTGTTTGTCGCCGTGCGGGAAGCCGCACCGCTCGACGCACGGTCGCGCTCGACGCTACGCCATGCGGTCGATGCATATGTCGATGTCTCGAAGGCGCGCGGCTGTACACCCGAGAGCACTCTCGCCGCGCTTAAAGCGGTGGTCATGCGCGTGGCGCCAGCGTCAGAATGGTACCGAACGAATACGCTGCTCGCTTACGAGTTGGTGGGCCACGCTGCGCAGTGGTGCATCGCGCGTCTATTCGGAGAAGATCCGAACACCTCTCAGGTACCCGCCGGAGGGGCCGCGAACGACCAGTTCAGATTCATCGACAAGGCTGTGCGCAGGACTCGCGGCCGTCGCAGGCCGCAAACAAAGGCGGAGAATCGAGCGCTTCACACGCTCGCGCAGTGTATGGATCGCGCGCCGGCGGAGGTACTCGCAGAACTTCTGTCGCTCGCGACCGAGCTGGTCGGCGGCGGCGAGAGCAGCAGTACTGCTGGTGTGAGCATGCTGGAGGCAACTCCGGACGGCGGTCAGCAGTTCCGCTGGGTGGCGCTCGCCGGTCGGTTGGCCAGTCACGTGGGAGGAACGACGCCGCGCTTCGACAGCCCGTGCGGCGAGTGTCTGGAGCACGGCGAGGCCATCGTGCTCGCACGTCCCGACATCAAGTATGCCTACTTCCTTGCGACAGGGCTCGAATTCACCGAGGGTTTGATAGTTCCCTTCGTCCCGTCCTCGATACACCAGTATCTCGGCACAATCTGGGTGGTATCTCACCCACCTTCGCGGCGCCGTTTTGACGATGAAGATGTCCGGCTGATGATAAGCCTCGCGACCTTTGCGTGTCAGGCTTACCGGTTCGCGGAAATAGCGGCGCGCACGAGCTTACACGAGCGCGAAGTCACGTCACGCTAACACGCGGCGTGGACTTCGCACCAGGTCAAGCGATTCGCGCCGGCCGGATTTCAGCGACTGCGGCGCACGAAAATGCTGCTAAGAGCCGAGCCCAGCCTTTAGGCGATCGCCCGCATATTGCTCGGCTTGCTTCGCCTGGTCGACCACGGCACCCATGCCGAAAAATTCGTGCGTCACACCGGGATAGACACGCCGCTCGACGCTGACCCCGGCGCTCTTGAGCGCCTGTTCGAGCATCGCGCCGTCGTCACGCAATGGATCTATCTGCGCATTGATGATCGTCACCGGTGGAAGTCCGGCGAGATTCGCCTTGACGAGATCGATGCGCGGGTCCATCTCATCGGCCGGTGTGCGCACGGTCTGCTTGAAGAACCACGCCATCATCGCGCGGTTGAGCGGCTTTGCGTTGGCTTCCTCGATGTACGATCCGGTGGTCGTGTCGGGCTGAGCGATGGGATATACGGAGACGACTGCCTTTGGCATCGTCAGCTTCGCATCACGCACCGCTACCGCCGTCGCAATCGCCAGGTTGCCGCCTGCGCTCTCACCCGCGATGCCCATGCGCTTTGGATCTCCGTGGATGGAGGCAGCGTTCGCCAACGCCCACTTATACGTCGCAAGTGCGTCGTCGTGCTGGGCGGGGAATTTGTGCTCCGGTGCGAGCCTGTAATCGACCGACACCACCACCGCGTTCGCGGCCTTCGCGATGGATCGAGCGCCGGCATCGTAAACCTCCTTGTTCGCGATGACCCAGCCTCCACCATGATAGTACACGACGACAGGGAATGGCCCCGTACCGCTCGGCGTATATATCCGAACGGGAAGCGGGCCGGCTGGTCCAGGAATCGTTCGGTCGATCGAAGTCACACCCGGTACGAGCGCGGTAGGCGTCGTGCCCTTTCCCTGTTTGACCAGTAGCGCCATCACGGCATCAGTCGGTGTCGGCTGCTTGCGTGCTTCCGCCGCGGTGAGTGTCGCGATCGGCTTTCCGCTAAGGGCCGCCAACTGATCCAGTACGGCTTGCATCTGAGTGCCCGGTGCAGGCGCAGAGGCCGTCGTGTTCGGTGCCGGAGTGACGGCGCTCGCCGTCTTGGATGAGTCGGCAAGTGTGCCCGAGTCGGTCGGTTTGGCGCATGCCATTGTGATTGCCCAGAGTGAGGAGTAGAGAAGTACTGGCTGAAGTCGCATGTTCGTTTTGTTGCCGGCGATGAGAGTTGCACGCGGGGACGTAAATCGCGCCAATGTCGTAAGATTCTTCAGGTACTTGGGCAATCAGTGCAACACCGATCAGAACATCACACCGACCGATACGAGAAACTCAAGGTTGTGAGTCGTTCGAGTGCTTCCCGACATGGTGGAACTGCCAGCCGCCGTAGCACCACTCGGATCACTAAATACGATCACATCACGTGCATCGGCGCGCGCCTGGACGTGATTCAGAAGCGGAATGCGAACTCCAACGCCTGGCGTGAGAGCGAATTTGTTGACTGTTTGCGGGGTGAGACCGAAGTCATTCGCGGTGCCCGTCCTGGTACGAAGAACGCCACCACCGAGCGTGATGAACGGATCAAGAAAGCCCCCATACGGGATGTCCGTCGTGTGCACGTTCAGCTCCGCACCGTAATGCACGGTGCTGATGCCGTGACTTGGCGGCGAGTACACGCTGAACAGGCCGATACCAACCTTGCTGCCAAGGCCGACGCCAGGTCCGACGAACGGCGCGGTATTGATCCACAATCTCGCCCCGTAACCGTTCGCCCATGTGCGCCCCATCGCCCCGCCGAGATCGCGCCCGAGCCGGGAGTATATCGGCTCGATCGCAATGAACTGTCGCTGTGGACCGAGTATCTGTGCTTCCGCACGATGGGCGACAAACCCGCTCGAGAGAGCGAGCGCCGTGCTTGCAAGTAGCAGTCTTGATGTCATCGAATCTTCCTGGACGCGTCCATGGCGTTGAAGTTGATCCCGCTCTAGTGGCTGGCGATGAACGGAGCGACGATGTCGAGCACCTTGGGCTTGGTGAGAGGCTCGTCAAATGCTTCGGACATACTCAACCCGCTGCCGGGCCGAGCGAGAATGAAGTGGAATGTGTTGGCTTCGCCTTCGTAGACGCCCTGCGTCTGCGGCGGAAGATTGCCGCGGCTGTCGCCCGTGATCCAGCCTTCCTGCTGACGAATCCGTCGCACTTCCGACGCGTGCCGCGCTTCGACCGAGTGAATCCGGAGAGCCGTCTCGAGAATTTCCGGACTGCCCATCAGATTCGCGGCCTGTCCCTTGTACGCGCGCACCCCTGTGTCCTCGAATGCCTGTGCCACTGCAGCGAAGGTCTGGAAGTTCGAGAACACGTCAACGAACGGCCCACGCATGCTGCCGCCGCCCGCGGTGTAGTCGAACTTCGGCTTCGTGACCTGGCGTGTACCGAGCACGCTCTGCAGCAGCGCCACATGTGCGACTTCATGCTTGCGAATCTGGTCGAACACCGGCACCACGTTCGCCGGAATAAGTCCGCTCGTTCCAACACCGGTTACGTAGAACTCTGCTTCCAGATACTCGAGCGTCAGCGCGAAGTTGAGAATGTCGACGACGCCGCCGGGAAGCGACGAGCCCTGCCCGAACAGATCGCTGGCGACTGCCGCAGTGGCAATCGCGGCGGATCCCATCGCGAGTCCCATGCTGACGCCAGAGCTCGCTGGAGCACCACCGCGCAGCTCGTCGTACCGCTCGGCCATGCGTGTGGCGAGCTCTGGATCATCCGCGCCAATCAGACGCTTTGGGGAGTAGTTGTCGGAGTAGTTATCCATGACGTCTCCTTACAGACCGGTGACGCGAACCGGCGTCTTGAAATAGGGTTGCACGGCGGCGAGTATCTGATCGGGTGGCAGTGCGCGATCGAGTCCATTCGCATCGACCACGTCGTCACCGGCGAACGCACGGCTGGTGGGGTCGATGAGGTCCCGGATCGCCGCAGCGTGTCGTGCTTCCACTGAAACGATCTCACCAGCGATGGTGAGGAACTCGGCGAGTCTTATTCGCTTGCCGGCGCCGTTGTAGGCGGCGACACCGGTATCCTCGAACGTCCGCGCCGCGGCGAGCACCGCGTCACGACTCTCGAAGTTGATAGAGCTCCAGTTGAACTCGGGTAGCTTGACGCGGAGCACGCCGAGCGCGCGCTTGAAAAATCGACGGTGCTGCACTTCGTGCGCGCCGATGTCACGGAACACTTCGAACTCTCCCGGCTTGAAATCGCGAGGCGGTGCGGCGACGACCTTCTCGTAGAAACCCGCCTCGAGTGCCTCGAGAGTGTAGGCGTAGTTGAGAACGCCGAAATCGTCACCGAAGTCGAGCTTCCGACGGCCCAATGCACCCACAACGTGACAGCCGGAAAGGAGGCCGGGAAGGCTCAGGGCTGCCGTACCTATTGCCGCTGTTCTGAGAAATTGCCGGCGATTGGGAGCGACCTCCTGTCCTCGAGCACCACCCTGATCACCACCCTGATCACCACCCTGATCGTGCATTGCCACGGATACTCCTCCGTCAAAGCTGGATTCAAACACGACTGCGACTAATCGGATTGCTGGCCCACCATCATCCTCAAATCGGGCAAGATCTGCGGCTATTCGGTGTATCTGACGGTCGCTAATTGGCGAACTGATGCATAAAAATGGGGCAGATGTAGGAGGGTCAAGCAACTTGCATGCCCCGATCAGGTGGTCTGGCCAAACAGAAACGCCCCGGGCCAGGGGCCCGGGGCGGTATGGTAGTCCAGATTATTAGCTATTCTGGACTAGCGAGAGGTTGTTGTGTCCCGGAGTGGGTGGGTCTTCCGAAGTTGGTGTTGTTGGTTAGCGATCTACAGGCAAGCCGCTCGGAACGCGTGCCGGCGCCAGTCGGTTCATGTGGCGCGCCGCCGGATCCGTCAGCGCCGTCATGTATGTGGTGAGCTGATTGATCAGGTCGTCCGTCAGCACCACTCCGTTGAGCAGTGTGTCGCGCGTTGCGAGGATGTCCTCCGCATCATGAATCAGCGTCGGCCGCAACGATGCCGGATTGACCTGACGCACGTCGTAGTTGCGTAGTGCGTCGTCAGAGCGACTGTAGTGGGCGATGAAGCCACGGAGCGTCGAGAACTGGCCGGCGTGTCCGTATGGACCCGTGAGCTCCACGTTGCGCAGAGGCGTCGTGCGGAAGCTGTACTTGTCTGCGGCCAGTCCGGTCACGTTCATTCGGCCGTAGTCGTCGTTGCCGCCCGGACCGTTTCCTTCGCCGGGCCCGAACTGCGCCAGCGCCACGTTGTGAAAGCGCCCGTCGCTGAATGACGCTCCGTTGTGACACACGGAGCACTTGAGCGTGAGGAAAGTCTTCGCGCCATCGAGTTGATCCTTGCTGAGCGCCCGGTCATCACCAGCAAGGAACCGGTCCCACGGCGTGTCGTTGAACGAGAGATCCTGCGCGAAGAAGCCGGCCATCGCGTTGGTCGCGTACGCCACGTTCATCTTCCCGAACCTGGTTCCCGGATACGCCTCCTCGAACATGTCGCGATACTCCCGAATTTCTCCCAGCCGATTCATCACACCGCGCCAGATACCCTGGAAGTTGGCATCGTCGATTCGAGCCAGCTCGTTGCTGCGACCCTGTCCTCGCATCTCCGTGCGCGATGTCAGTGGAAACATTCCCTGTGCCGACGCCGCGCCGAACTCGAATACCCGTGTGAACTCGGGCGTCATCTGCGCGCCGGCGGGAGTGTGATACCCGGCCGCGTCGAGGCTTACACGCCCATCCCAGAACAGCCCGTCAAGAGCGAAGAGATTGAATGCGGCCGGACTGTTGCGCGGAATGATCGCTGCGCCCCCGCGCTGGACCCGATCGGGACCCAAACCCACACCGCCGGTGCCGATCGGCAGACTCCGTGCGTCTCCGGTAGCGAACTGCGGCTGGTGACATGTCATGCACGATATGTCCCGATTCCCGCTCATCAGCTTGTCGAACGCCAGCATCCGCCCCAGCCGCACCAGTTCCGGCCGAACGCGCGCCGGACGCACTAGCGGAACTATTCCCCGAGCCGCGGCGAGCGCTCGGACCTCGGTAGCCAGCGTATGGTTCGCGGTCGCCGCAATATCCGCGGACGCGGCGGGCGAATGCGGCGCGATCGAGTCGGTGTCACTGCACGCGACAGTCAGTGCTGCGAGGGTAGCGCTCCATACCACCCGGGTAATCAACCGGTAACCGTCTCGCATGTTGTGCATCAACGTCCTCCACCTGGCGGTTCGTGTGATAAACAGTCGTTTGTAGGATTGCGGGCATCAGGAACGGGCGTGACGGACCGCCGTGGTTTGCCAACGGTTGGCGGGCCACGTACCTTGCATGGTAGAGAGCCACCGTTATGGCATCGTGCCCTCGCCGTTACCGCGCGAAAAATCGCCGTTACCGAGCGCGAGCTGACCGCCTCAGGAGATGAACGGCATGTTGCGGCTCCGAACACTCGGCGCGTTGGAGCTTCTAGATTCGGCGGGCCAGCCGCTGAACTCCGTCGTTGTCCAGCCCAAGCGCGTCGCTCTGCTGGCCTATCTCGCGGTGGCTTTGCCCCGGGGATTTCATCGCAGAGACCAGATCCTGCTCATCTTCTGGCCCGATCTGACCGAAGATCGGGCGCGCAACGCGCTCCGGCAGGCCCTCCACCATCTCCGGCAACAGCTGGGCGACGACGTCATTGTCTCGCGCGGCGCCGAGGAGATAGGCATTCGAGACGGCGCGCTCTGGTCTGACACAACGGCGTGCGAGGAGGCGCTGGCGCAGGGCGACGACTCAGGCGCTGTAGCGTTGTATCGCGGTCCGCTCCTCAGCGGGTTTCACTTTGGTGATGCGGCGCCCGAATTTGAACTTTGGCTCGACGAGCGCCGCCGCCAGTTGATCGTACTCGTCACCGCTGCCGCGAGTCGCTGCGCGGAGGCAGCAGAGCGCGCAGGTGATTTGACGGAAGCCGCGCGCTGGGCCGAGACGGCGTTTCAGAAATCGGAAGGCGATGAGCGACTGCTCCGCCGCGCGATCGCGCTCCTCGACGCAGCTGGCGATGGAGCTGGAGCCTTGCAACGCTATGCGCGATACGAGGAGCAGCTCCAGCGCCAGCTATCCACGATTCCGTCGCACGAAACACGCGCTCTTGTCGCCAGTATCCGAGCAGGCCGAAGGGATCACGCGAATGCGTCGGCTCCTGAGCGGAAGGTCGACGCGCTACACGGCCCCTCGCCCGTCGTCCAGAATGTCGATCCGCCAGCGCGGCACGGCGCGCAACCGACCGTGGCTGATATCAGCGCGCTTCAGCCGCAACACACGGCGGCCGCCAGCAAGCCACACTACTGGCGTCTGGCCGCCATCGCAGCGGCCGTCGTCCTCGTCGTAGCGGCGGCCGCCATGCTCATCCCGATCTGGAATGCGCCGCACAGACTTTCGACCGCAGCGGACGCATCTCCCGCGTCCGCCGCGTCAGCAATCCATCGTGTATTATCGTCGGAACGGATCATCGCGACGCATCTATATAATGAAGGCCTGTTTGCCCTCAACGCTCGCGACGCACGAGGCGCGGAGCAGCTATTCGTCGCGGCACTCAATGTAGACAGCACCTTCGCGATGGCAGCGTACGGGGCTGCACTCGCTGATCGCGTCGAAGGTCACACGGATATCCCGCACGCCGACGAATATCTCCGGCTCGCCTATCGGCAGTCCTACCTCGCGCCCGATCGCGATCGCCTGCTGATCGCGACCGCGTGGGCCGACTTTCGCAACGATCCTGCGCGGCTGGCATTCGCCGACACGCTGGCGGTGCGCTATCCGGGCGATCCGGAGGGACAACTTAGTCTGGGTGCAGCGCGTCTTTGGGATGGCACCTTCATCAAAGCGCTTGTTCCGCTGCGCGCAGCCGTGACTCTCGACTCCGTCCACCTGGCAAGCGGGCGCACCCGCTGCATCGCGTGCAGCGCGCTGCAATTGGAGATTCTTGCGCTGCGATTCGCAGATTCTATCTCCGCCGCTGAACGAGTCGCCCGAATGTGGACCACTGCAGCACCGACCTCCGCTACTGCGTGGCGAGAGCTCGGTATAGTTCTCGGTGCGGAAGGGCGGACCGCCGAAGCCCGCGCGGCGTACCGTGCTTCAGCCGATCGAACGACCGACGGTCCGGGCGAAAACGCCGACATGATCCGACTCGCAATACGTACCGGCGCTTTCGACGTCGCTGACGCCCTCACGCGCACGGAGATTGCGGGCGGTAACGCGCACCAGCGGCAGCAAGGCCGATGGCTCGCTATCATAAGCCTGCGCGATCAGGGACGGCTGCACGAAGCTCTCGCCATCGCACGAGTGTACCGCGCTGATGTTGCTCGCAACGCACGGGGCGAGGATCTCGAGATGTACGAGGCGCTCCCCGAAGCCCAGGTGCTTTTGGAGATGGGGCGGCCGGTACAGTCGGCGGCGCTGTTCGACTCGATAGCACGCGACGTTCATCGCACCATTATTCCGCGCTCAGACGCGCGCAATCGCGCATGGGTCGGAACACTCACTGCGGAGGCGATGTACGCTGGCGGTGACACTGCCGGGCTCGCCCGGGTCCGTACCAGCGTTCGCAGCTTTGGAGCAGAGAGTGCATTCGGGCGCGATCAACGCCTTGCGAAGCATATCGACGGGCTTGTGAGCCTGCACAGCGCACGGTTGACTGACGCCGTGGCCTCGTTTCGCCAGGCTATATTCTCGCCGACGCTGGGTTACACGCGCACCAACTACGACATGGCACTCGCTCTTCTCGGACTCGGCCGCGGGCGCGAAGCGATTGCGATTCTGCAGCCGGCGTTCCGCGGAGATCTGGACGGATCTAACATGTACGTCACTCGAACGGATCTGCACGAAGTACTCGCTCGCGCGTTCGACATGAATTCACAACCCGACAGCGCGCTGGCTCATTACAGTGCGGTCGCGGCTGCACTCAGCCACGCCGACCCGGAGGTTGCGCCACGCCGAGTGGCAGCCCTGCGCCGCGTTGTCGAGCTTGGCGGTCATATGTAACGCCGTACGATGCAGGGCTAATCTCCCTTGAGGCGCTCGGGGGTTGGATGGCGGTTCATCTGTCATCGTCCTGAAAGCTTCCGTGTGTATCTTGTGGCATTGTTGATTCGATCTCCGTTCCCGAGAAACCCATGTCCCGCCCGCGTCTACTATCCAGCGCCTTGCTCGCTACGGCGACCTTGCTCGGTTTAGCTGGAATTGCACAAACCGCCTCTGCGCAATCCACCCACTATCACGTAGTCAAAACTTTCGATATCGGCCCGACTCGCGCCGATTACATCATCATCGATCCTGTGGGCCGGCGGCTTTACGGAATCGGCGACAAGGTGATCAACATCGACAACGACTCGATCGTCGGCACGGTAGAGGGCGGTGGCGGCGGCTACATCATCGACCACGAGGCCAATCGTGGCCTGGTGCGCAACGGCACTCTGTTCGACTTGAAGACACTCGCCGTCACCGGTCACATCGACATGAAAGCCGATGGCAGTCAATACGACCCCGCAACGCACCGAGGGTTCGCGTGGGCGGACAAGAATGGCTGGGTGATCGACATGCGTATCGGCAAGTTGACCAGCAAGACCATGATCGGCGACGGACTCGAATCGGGTGTGATCGATGGGGGCGGCAAGCTGTTCGCCAATATCGAGGACGCGGGCGCGATCGAGAGGTTCGACACGCGCTCACTCAAGATTGAGAAGACCTATCCGGTCACCGGTTGCGGCCATGCGCAGGGTTTATCGATGGATACCCAGACTCGCCGCCTCTTCATGGCCTGCGACACCGACATGGTGATCATGAACGCCGACAATGGGAACGTCGTGACGCGAATCAAGGTGCCAAGCCGCTCGGACATGAACTGTTTTGATCCGGTGACCAAGCTCGCGTTCAACCCGAATCGAGCGGACAGCACCGTCACTGTCGTTCACGAGGAATCGCCGGAGAAGTTCACAGTTGTCGAGAAGCCCTCCACCGGCGGCGCGGCTCGGACGTGTGCGGTTGATTCAAAGACGCACAAGCTGTACGTGTTTTATTACGAAGGCAATCCGCGGCAGGGTGGGAAGTTGATCGCGGCTGTGCTGGCCCCGTGAGTCGGTCGGGGTCGAGTAACGGCCTGCGTCGTCGTCGGACGACGCAGGCCCTCGGCTTAGGCTTCGGATCGTAAGTGGGCGACGCCGGCTGACTTATGTCGCCGTCCAACGAGAAGCTCGCCTATAGTCCCTTCAACAACCTGTACGTGAACTCGAGCTGATCGTAAAACTCCTTCACGCCGATACGTTCGTTCAGTCCATGCGCGCGAGTGTCCGCCGGGTTATTCGGATCGACGAACAACCCGCTCACACCATACACCGGCACTCCTGCGTTGCGCAGGTAAAGCCCGTCGGTTGCTCCCGTCTCCATGCTCGGAATGATCGGCATCGGCGCCCATACTGATTCAGTAGCGCGCGCGATCGCCTGTTCGAGTGCCGGCGGTAACGGTGATGGCGGACTCGGCTTCGCCACGTCCGCCGGCACAACGTGTACGCCCGTATCGGCGACCACACGGCGGATCGTACGCTCGACTTCTACCGGATCCGTACCCGGTAGCATGCGGCAGTTCACGGTCGCCGTCGCACTCTGCGGCAGCGCATTCACGGCATGTCCGCCATGAATGAGTGTTGCGACGCAAGTAGTCCGGAGCTGCGCGTTGTAGTAAGCAGAACGCGCGGCGAGTCGCTCCGCCGCGGCGCCATCGGGCGTGGCCGATGCGCTGACTGCTCGCATGTCCGCGGCGAGCTCCGGTGACACCAGTTTGGCAGTCTGCGAAAAGTACCCGCGCGTCACAACATTCGTCTCGAACGGAAAGTCGTAGGCGGCAACGCGTCCCAGTGCAGCAGCGAGTGCATAGATCGCGTTATCCTTGCGCGGGAGCGAGCTGTGGCCACCAGGGTTCTGCGCCGTGAGCTCCACTGAATGAAATACCTTTTCTGCTGCCTGAACATCCATCGAGATTGGCTTGCCGTCGCGCAGCTCGCCGCCGCCGGCATCCGCGTTCAGCGCATACGCCGCCTTGATCGCATCGCGTTTGTTGGCGAGCAGCCACTGTATTCCGTTATACCCACCGCCGCCCTCCTCGCCCGCCGTCAGCGCGAGGATGATGTCGCCAGCTGGGATCACGTGCTCCTGCTTCATTCGAAGCAGCGCTGCGACCCAGCTCGCGTCGCCGTTCTTCATGTCCAGCGTACCGCGTCCGTAGAAGTGCCCATCGCGCTCTGTGAGCTTGAACGGATTGAGAACCCAGTCCGACGGATTCGCCTCGACCACATCTATATGGCCGATGAGGAGGACCGGCGCCCGTTTTCCGCTTCCACGGTACCGGACGATGAGGTTCTTGTCCTTCGCATCCTTGCCCGTATCCGGGCCGACGACCTGCATGTCGGCCGACGAAAATCCGGCGGCGCGGAAGCGCGCTGCCAGCAGATCGGCCAGCTTGGCGGTGCTGCCGATGGAATATTCGGTGTTCGTCTCCACCATCTCGCGCAGCAGGTCGCGACCGAGTGACTGGTAGGATGTAAGCTGTGCCTGTTGTCCCACGGCACTCGAGGGGATCGCGACGCTCGCCATGGACGCGAGAGCTGCTATTGCGCAGAGTTGGATTTTTGTTGTCATAAGTGCGAACGATGCAGAACCGATCGCTCGCCCGCCAGAGGCGCGGCGCGTTGAAGGACGCAGTGTGCGCCCGTCGGGAGTCCCGCAGCTGCTAGCCTTCCAATCCCGTGACCGGCCCAGGAATCCGCCGAGCTCCTTTGCGACGCTGCCCAGCTCGCCTTCTACACCCGTGGATGAGGAGCCAGTGGTTCCCGCAGGGTAGGAGCGGGGTCAGGAGCGGGGTCAGGAGCGGGGTCAGGGGTCAGGAGCGGGGTCAGATCTGGTCAGGAGCGGGGTCAGATCTTGCGTCGTGCACGCACGACGCAAGATCTAAACCCGTGGTTTTCCCCGCCGTTGATAGTCACTTCTCGAACGGTTTCTCCAGTGCGTCCACCTCGTCGAGAATCGGCGTCGCCAGCTTCGCGTACTGTGCAGGCGTCGTCGCAACGGCGAGTCGTGCGACGAGGTTGTCCATGCGGGCCGCTGCTGCCGCGCCGCCGTGGCTCAGCTCCTGTGGCCTGATCGCGTCCCAGGTCTTTCGGATGTCAGTAGCCGTGGCGGCCAGTCGTGCCGTATTACCGCGGGCTGCCCAGATCTCCAGCTCACGCCCGTAATAATCGAGCCGCACGATGTCGGCGGGCATCTTGGGATGATATGCTTCCGTGAGTTTCGCCCCCACGAACGTTACGCGGTTCGCCGCCACGATCGCAGCGGCTCCCTGTCTGGCGGCCACGGCTCGATGGAGGGTATCAAGTACCGCCGCGAGCTGCGCGCGGTCGCCCGTGCTGAGCGCAGCGGCCGACTGATCCAGCGAGTCCATGATGACGCGCGCTTTCGACCAGTTCCCTGCCTTCACCTGATCATACAGGTCTTCGCCGTGTGTTCCGACATCGGCGACCGCGGTGGGGACTCCGACCGCCTGCGCCGAGTCGGCGGTGCGCTCGGCGACCTCGGCATTGGCCGCCGGCTTCGTCATCGATGTCGCGACGGCCGTGTCCGCTGAATTCGCGGGGGCGCTGCGGTCGCCGTTGGTGCAGGCGATGGCTGTAGCCGCGAGGCACGCGGCGAGCGTAAGTGGCAAGTGGATTCTCTGCATGAAGCGGTCTCCTTTGAGGGTATCAGAACTGGTCGCGCGGTCACCGCACGAGCGGGTGCTCCAGGTACGTCGGAAGGTGCGGTGAAAAGTTGCACGGGATGGTAGCGTGCGCCGCGAGACACGCGCGGCCGCGCGCGACAGCCTGCGGGATCGAGCCGAAGCCGAGCGTGGGTGAGGGCAGCTCGACGTGGGACCAGTCCCAGGTGTAATCCGCGCGACCGAGAATGCGGAAGTGCTCGCCAGTGGGTGTGCGGTACTGCGTCACCCAGTGCCGGAACGCGATCCAGTCGCGCTTCGTGCGAGCGTGACTCCGGGCAACGTCGTCCACGACGATGTCCAGCGCGCGACCGTACGAATGATTCGAGGTGAGCGTGTGCGTGCTCCCGCCGCCTTGCGCCATGAGGAACGCCTCGTGCAG
>JBBRBY010000027.1:0-32260 GCA_038205315.1 Gemmatimonadales bacterium
AAGAGAGGCACTCCTTGACTCGCTCATCAGCTGCAACGTACTATCTCGTCCTGCTCCTTAAGATTCATCTTCTTCCAGAGCGGCGACATCTCGGCCATTTGTCAGTCCTCTATAGTGCAATTGTGCGCCAAGCAAGAAGGCTCACGGTAACAACCCGTGAGCCTTCTCTATGATACCGCCAAACCAGCGCCCCGCTAGACTATCGGCTTGTACCTGTAGCCCACTACGCCCGTCGCCGTCACGGTCGCCTTGAACGGCGCGCTCGCCTTGGGCGCTACCGGTCCAACCGTCACAGATTGCGTTCCGACTACCGCTCCCGTCTTGTCCAGGAACTCAACCTGCATCGTGTAGGACTTGGCTGCAGTTCCGTGGTTCGCGAGCGTGCCGGCAAGTGTTGCGGTCTTGCTGTCACTGCTCGTGGAGAACTCCTGCACCTGAACGTCGGGAGTCATTTTTTCGGACTTGGTGTTGTACTTCACCAGCGAGTCCGTATACGCCTTCGTCAGCTTGGGATCCTTCGTGTTCTTGAGAAGACCCGAGTACGCGTAGGCGTAAAGAAGCCAGTTGGACGAATTGTTCGGGTCCAGCTCCACAAGCTTGTCCACGATCGGCGCAACCTTCTCCGGCTGCTTCGCGCCGATGTAGCTGGCCGCGAGATTCTTGAGCGCGTCGCGCTGATACGGATTGCGCGATGCGACAGCGTTGAAAAGCGTTATCGCGTCGCTCGTGTGGTTCGCCTGCGTCGCGATCACACCCGCATTCAACAGTGCCTGGTCGCCGAACTTTGCCGGATTTGCCAGTACTGGGGCGTAGATCCGCGCGTATTGCGCGGTATCCTTGATCGCCACGGCAACCTGCGCGGCGCCGGCAAGCGCCCGCGCAATTCGCGCGTCCTGGGTGCCGACCGGGACGTATGCCGCCCAGGCGTCGATGGTCTGCTTGCCGAGGGCGGTCTTCTCGGCTCCGCTCGCTGCTTCGTATTCCGAGAACAACGCGTTGCCAAGGTCGTACATAGCATTCTGGCGTGCATCGGCATAAGCCGTATCGCCAGCGGCTACGTCGATTGCCTTGCGCATCATCGCGACCGCAGTTGCGTTGTCCTTCTTGTTCGACGCGACCGACGCGAGGACCGTGTACGCGTACGGCGCGCGACGGTCGATCGTCAACGCTCTCCTCGCGTAAACTTCCGCCGAATCGTAGTGCTCGGCGTTCACGGCGGCGATCGCGGCATTCATCGCGTCGAGCCACGGCTTCTGCTCGCGCCACTGCGCGATCTCGCCCTTGCAGCCCGGCTGGGTCTTCTCCACAAGCGTGAACGACGAATCAGCGGCGGCGAGCAGATCGATGTTCGCCGTGGGCTCCGTGGCGATACCATAACTCGCGCGCGGTCCCGACATCGCCACGCCCGGCTGCTCGAGCATCAGTATGTACGCCTGTCCCAGATAGTATGCGCGGCCCACCGAATCGGCCGCTTCCTTGGCATCCTTGCTCGGCGTCGTCAGTGCGCCAATGGCCAGTTTCAACGGCTTGGTGGCATCCTGCTTCGCCCGGACGCTCGTCGCTGCCTGCTGCAGGAACAACGTCGCCTTGGCGACCGCCTGGCTCGTGCCGGGATCGCACGCCGCCGCGGCAGCAGTAGCCGCGGGAGGGGTGCCCTGAGCGCCGGCCGAACCGGCAATTATAGCTGCCCCGGCAGCGCACAGAAGCGCCGGAACGGCGTTGCGCAACGAGATGGTCATCTACTGCTACTCCTGGTTTCGGATTGAGCTCGAAAGTTAGTGAGCCATGGGGGAAAAAGTCACCCGATCAGGCCCGGCGAAGTCACATTCGTGATTTCAGGCCGCCGGTGGCCCACGCGTCCGTGCGATCTACACCACAATGGAATAGCTTGATCCCGATGTCACACCGGAAAGCCATCAACCATCTCCGCAGGTCCGATCCAAGACTCGCCGCTGTCATCGATCAGGTCGGCAGCTGTACGTTCGAGCCGGCCGAACACCTGGCCCACTTTACGGCAATCACCCGATCCATCGTCTTTCAACAGCTATCCGGAAAGGCCGCCAGCACCATCTACAACCGGTTCGCCGATCTTTTCGATGATGAGACCCCGGTGGCTGGCGCGCTCCTCGAACTTCCCGATGAGAAGCTGCGTGCGGTGGGGCTGTCGCGACAGAAGATCGGATACCTGCGCGACCTGGCGAGGCGTGTGCAAGCCGACGAGGTCCCGATCGACACGCTGCACGAGCTCGACGACAGCGAGATCATCGCCGCGCTCACGTCGGTGAAGGGAATTGGCCGCTGGACCGCGCAGATGTTCCTGATGTTCAGGCTCGGACGACCCGACGTTCTCCCGGATCTCGACCTCGGCATACAGAAGGGAATCCAGCGCGCCTACAACATGCGCAAGCTCCCGTCACCCAAGCGAGTACTCGAGGTCGGCGCAAAGTGGGCACCGCACCGCACAATCGCATCCTGGTATCTGTGGCGCAGCCTGGACGCGACTGCGGAGAGCAGGCAGGGGAAGTAGCCGCCCCCCGCGAACGTCAGCCGGCCGGTGGCTAGCTGGACCGCTTCACTATCGAAGCATTTCCCGAGAGAACTTCGGGCGGAGGCTCTCCGTCAGAATCGCTTTCGCCCTGAATGTTCGTGAACGGCAGCAGTATGGAGATCCGGCGATTGGCTGGGTCCATCGGATTGGACGGCACCCTGAGATCACGATCCGCCATGCCGCGCACTTCCGTGATGCGTGCGGGATCGACCCCCGCCGCTTCGAGCATTCGTCTCGCTGCATTGGCGCGGTCTGCGGACAGTTCCCAGTTGGTGTATTTCGCAGACTGCCCGAACTGCTGCGAGTCCGTGTGGCCTTCGATGACCAGCGGTGCGCTCAGCCCGCTCAGCTCGGCGCCGATAAGCTTGAGAGCCGCGACCGTTATCGGCATCATCTCGGCGGAGCCATTGCGGAAGAACGTCTGCCCGTTGCCCGTTTCGATCAGCTCGATGCGCAGCCCGCGGCTCGTCTTCACCGCTTCGATGTGGGCACCGAGCGCGCGCAGGTCCGGAGAGCTGTTGAGACGCTGGCGGAGTTCCTTCGCCAGGTCGCCGTACTTCTTCTCCTCGGTGTTACGAATGATGATCTTGAGTGGCGGCTTCATCTCACCGGCTGGCGAATTACCACTGGAGATGATGTTCGTGCCTGCGGAGAACCCCTTCTTGAAACCCACCGGATTGGAGAAATATCCCTCGATCGCGTCCTTCATCTTCTGATCCATGCTGAGCAGCCACATGACCATGAAGAACGCCATCATCGCTGTTACGAAATCAGCGTACGCAACCTTCCAGCTCCCGCCGTGATGCGCGGCGTGGGCCTTCTTGCGCTTCTTGATGATGATGATCGGTCTGTCGCTCTTCGAAGCCACGGGTCGTACTCAGGCTGCGCGTCGGCGCGTGAGATTCTCGAGCTCGGAGAAGCTTGGCCGATCGTGAGGCTCGATGTTTCGGCGTGCGAACTCGACCGCGGTCATCGGAGAATCGCCGCGCGCGAATGCGAGCAGCGCTGTGCGGATGCTCATCATATAGGCTTCCTCGGATTTGATGCGCGTCTCCACCGCTGACGCCATCGGACCGATCACTCCGTAGGACAGGAGGATGCCCAGGAACGTGCCGACCAGTGCGGCCGCTACCTTTTCGCCGATCTCCGATGCAGCTCCGCCAATGGATCCCATCGTGATCACGACGCCGAGCACTGCGGCCACGATCCCGAATCCCGGCATCGCGTCGCCGACCTTGCTCAGTGCGCCGGGAATCAGCATGGCCTCCTCGTGCTGCCGTTCGAGATCGAGGTCCAGAATCTCGGCGAGATGGTGATCCTCCACTGCTCCCGTCAGAAGCACCTTGAGCGTGTCCGTGAGGAACGCGACGGCGTGATGGTTCTTCGCCACCGAGGGATACTTGTTGAAGATGTCGGACTTGTCCGGATCCTCGATGTGGGCTTCGAGTCCGATCAGGCCCTCCTTGCGCGCCTTCTGGAACACGTCGTAAAGCAGCTGCAGCAGCTCACCGTACGCCTTTTCGGTATAGGGATTCGACTTGAGAAGCCCGAAAACCGAACCGAATACACGCTTGATGAGAGCCGGCGGATTACCGACTATCATGGAGCCGAACGCGGCGCCGCCGATCACGACGAATTCAGATACCTGGATAAGCGCGGCAATCTTGCCATGCTCCATGATGAATCCACCGAGAATGCTGCCGAAAACGACAACCAGCCCAATGATTACGAACACGCGTATCTTTCCTGACTTACGTCAGCCAGCGCGTGACTGGCCCATGTTCTTCGCATAGGTGTCAGTATCGGCGAACAGATGGTAAATCTGGACCTGCAAAACAGATCGCGCCGCACCGAAGGTTGGTCCACGGTGCTCGACAGCCTGCTGGTGGGAATCACCCACAACATCAGCAACCGGATAGCCACGCTTGCCGGCGTTTCAGACATTTTGTCTGGCGACCCGACAATTCCTCCCATTCTCCGGGCGCTGGCGGATGAAATGCCCCGGCTGGAAGAGAGCGTCCGGCTGCTCCGCATACTCGCCATTCCCGAGGACGAGCACGACGAGGCGGTCGAGGCGACCCGGCTCGTGTCCGACGCCATCGCCCTCGCTCGGCTGCATCCGGTGTGTCATGGGATCAGGTTCGAGGCCGGCGACGGCCGGGCTGTTCCGCCCGTTCTCGCGCGCCCAACGGCACTGACCCACGAGATCGTCGTCGCACTGGTAACTGCGGCGGCGGACGTGGCGGCTGGAGAGTCCGGTTCCGATCACGGCGGCACTCCCGACCGTGAGCATGCGGGGACGGTCGAGCTACCGGTGACATTTTCGAGCGAGGGCGACGATTTGGTGATCGCGGTGGGGCGCCACATGGTGCGCGCGCGGCTGTTGACCGCCGCGGCGCGCTAGCGGATCAGGCTTTCTTTTTCAGCGGGATGGCTGTGGCCCAATCCTTCGCTTCGGAGAGGACGTTGGCGCGCTTGTTCTCATCCGCGATCTGATTCACGATCTCGCCGCGAAGGATGGTAACGTCGCTGGGCGCCTCAATGCCGAGCCGCACACCGCTGCGGTCGCACTGGAGCACGACGATCTTGATACCACCGTCAATGATGAGCGTGTCACCGGGCCGCCGCCCCAGGATCAGCATGCGATAGTCACAAGATAACCCCGTTCCCTCCGTGCCGCCTGAGCGCTGGCCGCGGAGGCTACCGGATCATGTCCAGGAGGGTCTGCGACATGCTATTGGCAGTCGTGATGACCTTGGCCGCAGCAGCATAGGCCTGTTGGTTCTTGGTGAGATTTATCAGCTCCTCATCCGAGGACACACCGCTGATGCTCTGTCGCTGCGTGTCGGCCTGCTGCGCAAGGGTCGTGTACACCGTCGCTGAGGAGGTCGCATTGCTTGTAGCGACGCCTACCCGGGTCACGAGGTCGTTGTAGTAGGCGGTGATCGACGTGGTGGCAGTGGACGAGCCATACTGCAGGATCGTCGACGTGTTATCGCCAAGCGCGGTGAGCTTGTTGGCGACGTTGTTGTTCCCGGTCGCATTCTGTGTGTCGCCAGGCGCGATGAATGCGGCGTTGGAGGCGACCTGCGTCGATAGGCTGATGGTGCCCGCGGTGAGCTTGGTCGGATCGAAGAAATTGATATTCGAGCCTGTCGGTGGCGCGGTCGGATCCCAGTTGGAGCCGCCAGCGGCATCGCCGGCCGCTGACCAGCCCGTGCGGTGCACGGCATTCACATTCGTCACGATCGATGTCGTGAGACTGTCCAGCTGCGACTTCGCGGCGGGAATGTCCGCGTTCAGCGCTGTGATATTGGCACCAACTGCTCCGCCGAGTGACAGCGGGCGGCCGTACATCTGGAGCGAGAGCGAACCCGGGAGTCCCTTGAGAGTCAGGCTGGTTGTGTTGGAGCCGTCCACCAGAGTCTGGCCGCCAATGTAGATCGTGTTCGAGCCGTTCGGTTGGTCGATCACCTGAACCGGCGCGATCTTGCTCAGTGAATCGATCGCGTTGTCACGCATGTCACGCAGGTCGTTCGCTGTGGTCACGCCGTCCGCTTCAGTCGAGACAATCTGCTTGTTCATCGCTGCTATCTGCGTGGCGTAGGTGTTGATGTCGTTCACCTGCTGGTTCGTGGACGACAGGGTGCTGGAAGAGAGCTGGGCCAGATTGGTCGCGAACTGGTTGAGCTGGTTCGCGACCGCCTGGCCGCGCTGCTGCACGACGCTCTTGGCCGCGCCGCTCGACGGGTTGTTCGCCAGGTCACCCCAGGACGCATAGAACTGGCTCAGCGTGTTCGCGAGCCCGGTATCCGAAGGCTCGCCGAATACCTGACCGATGGACGTGAGAACGTTCCGCTGCGTCGAATAGCCGTTGGCCTGCGATGTCTGCGCGCGGAAGTTCACGTCCAGCATGGTGCTGCGCACACGCGATATGTCTGCTACTCTTACGCCCATCCCGATTGCACCGGCGGGCGAATAGAACGGGATACCCGGCTGCAGGTTCACGACCTGCCGGCTGTAGCCCGGTACGTTGGCGTTGGAAATGTTGTGCGATGCAGTCTGGATCGCCGCTTGCTGCGCAAGTAGCGACGACGTTGCGGTTCCGAATATTGAATTGAGCGACATTGGCGGCTCCTAGGCGGTGCGCGAGAAGGCGACAGCGTCGCTGCGCGCATACGCAGTCGGTGCCGCAGAACCGTAGCCCTGCTGTGCGGCGTCCGTCGGCGCGCCAACCACCGTCCGCACGAACGAGTCGCTGTTCGCGATCGCCTCGCGCAGAATGCGACGGTTGATTCCGATCTCGCGTGAGAGTCGCGAAGCCGCGATCTGCAGAGCCTCGCGTGCCTCGCGAAGTTCGGTGGTCATCCATGGACCGAGCGCTTCCTCGAGATGCTTGACACCTGTCTCTTCCTTGCATCCGGCCATCGCATTGATGGAGCGGCGACCCTTGCGCGCTTCACCCAGTGTGAGAAGGAGGCGGTGCGTCGCAAAGACCGAATCGTCCACGGCCTGAAGATCGTCCACTGCGATCGCGGCTCGCTGGCGCAGAACTATGTCGGTAAGCTCGTCGATCAGCTTGCGCTCGGACAGCAGCGCAGCCGAGAGTGCAGTGATGGCGGCGGCCGGCACGGGCGCATTGCTCGTGCGAAAGCTCCCGGAGGCCAGCTGAGGTTCGCGGTACGTCTGCATCATGATCTTGGTATCTCCAGCGGTTTCACGATGATGCCGGCGACGTCGATTTCTCGATCCCCGGTGTCGTGAGACTGCCACTTTCTGGTGGAAGCGCGGAACCCTGCGCGTTTACCGCTTCCCTGAGCTGCCGGTAGATGGACTCGCTCAGGCCATGCTTCCATTTCTGGGGAGTATCGGCAGCCATGTGCTCGTCCATCAACCCGTTGAACAACTCCTCTCCCGCACCTCCGTCGGCGATGCCGCCGGTGGGTACGGTAGAGCGCATTGACTTGTACATCTGTTGAACGAATACACTTTCCAGCTGCTTGGCGACGCTGTGAAGCTTTGCATCGCGTGCCGCTGCGGCGGGGTCTACGGTGGCCGGAGCCGTAGCTGGCGGCGGTGCGCCGATCCTGATCATCGGATCGTGACTTCGGCCGACAAAGCGCCGACTTCGCGTAGTGATTCGAAGATCGCTGCAATCTCTGACGGTGAGGTCTGCACAGCCTGAAGCGCGGAAGCGATTGCCTGGACCGACGCGCCCGTAGCGACCCGAACGGCCTGGCTGCCGCCAGATGTCCCATTCGCAGAAGGCGCGGCCGGCGCCGGCGCACCGGCGGCGGCCGCGCCGATTGTCAGGGTGACACCGCCATGGCTTACCACAGCCTCGCCCACTGTGATGTCGCCACCAGCGACCACGGTTCCATCTCGGCCGTCGATTACCAGGCGGCTCGCGCGGTCGGGAGTAACCTTGAGGTCCTGTATCTTGACGATTGTAGCAGCGCGGTCTCCGGTCGTGGGAATCGTCAGCTCGACCGATCCGGGATCTTCGACTTTCGCGGTGTTGGCACCGATGGCCTGGTTGATCGCGGCGACGATCTTCGTCGCCGTACCGATGTCCGGGTCCTTGAGAAGCAGACGAGACGAGCTTGCGAAGCTGGCCGTCGTGACCGATCCCTCGAGCAACCCGCCGGCCGGAATCCGCCCGGAGGTCTCCACCGTATTGAAGTCTCGCGAGCTGATGTTGCCATCGCTCATCACGATCGAGCCCTGCGCACTCGCCACGGCTTGAGCGCCGGCGTCCGTCACGAGCGGTGTCATCCACAGCGTGCCGCCCCTTAACGAGCGGGCATCGCCAAGCGACGAAATCGTGATGTCGAACTTTCCGCCGGGCCGCAGGTACGGCGACACTTCCGCGGTGACGAGCACGGCGGCGGCGTTGCGTGTCCTGAGAACACTGGCGGGAATCTGGATGTCGAAGCGGCGGAGCAGATTGGCGACGGACTGTACCGTCTGTCCCCCCTGCTGACCACCGACTCCGCGATCGCCCGTGCCGTCCAGGCCGACCACGATTCCGTAACCCAGGAGTCGCACCGGTGTCGATCCGTCCGCAATGGTGATGTCCCTGACTCGCGCCGACTGCGCTCCCGCCTGGAACGACAGGAGTACGAAGCAGCTGAGTGCGGCAGTGAATTTCTCCATCAGCTGTTTCATGGCCAGAATGCTCCAAGCAGGCGGCCGATGATGCCGCTCTTTGCCTTGCCAAGTGGTCCGTCAGCCTGATAATCGAGATCGGCGTCGGCCATGCGGAAGGACTGAATGCTGTTGTCGGGCGAGACGTCCTGGACTCGAACCCAGCCCGTAAGCGTCAGGTTGACCTTGCTCTCCTCGACGTTGATCATCTTGGTGCCCTTGAGCTGCATGAGTCCGTTCGGCGCGATCGCCACGACTCGCGCACTCATGTCTGTCGTGAGACGATTGGTGCGCGCGTCGAGTCCGCTGTTCTGGGACTGGTTGTTGTTGTTCGAGTTGATGCCGAAGTTCTTGCTGCTCGATGGAGTGCTGATGCCCAATCCGAGCGACCGTTGCCGGTTGTCGGTGGCGTTCACCTGCTTGTCGAGCGACGTGAGCGTGTACTCGTCCACGAGCACCGTTACGATATCGCCCAGATGGTAATCGCGCCTGTCCGCGAACCATGACTGCCGTCCGGGAACAGCAGTGGATGTGAGTGCAGGCCCTTGAGGCTCTGTCGGTCCCGCGCCCGCCGCGCCCGCCGCGCCCGCCGCGCCCGCCGGCTTTTTTGCCGCGGCGTTTCGCGCAGCTGCGTTGGCCGGACCCGCGGCTGCGGCATTCTGTGCCTGCGCATTCGTGCCCGATAAGCCAACGGCGAAAATGCCGCACGCACTCAGTAGTCCAAGCTTGATCTTCACATCACCCTCACGGTGTTCGGACCCGCGATGATACCGCGCAGGCGCCGTCTGTTATCGAGTCGCACGTAAACTTCGTCTCCCTTCACACCCCTTCCGATCGCCGTGCCGCGAACCCTGATGGCCACGCCGGCCGTGGAGTAAACCACATCCACCGCGTCGCCCGGCCGAACCATGTCGGGCATGGCGACACCGGGCTCCTGCAGGATCTCGCCCGCATGAATCACCCGCCGCGCCATCCAGCCTGGCACGACGTTCGCCCCCTGCGGGATCGAGCCGTCGCTGAGGGTCGTGTCCGCCCACTTGATATCGAGCGAAGACAGCGCCGTCCCCCGCGCTATGTCGCGCGCCGCAACCGGCACTTTCGGCTTCGGTGCCGCAGACTGCGCGTGCGCGCCATGCGCCACGCACATGAATGCAGCGAGAAAGGCGGCGTTGTGCGTCTTCATCCTCAGCGCATCAACGAGTTGGCGGTGGTTGCCATGTCTTCGCTGTTCTTCACGGCCTTCGAATTGATCTCGTACGCGCGCTGAGCGGTGATCATGTCTACCATTTCCGTCACTATCTCGACGTTGCTCGATTCCAGGTAGCCCTGCGCGATGCGGCCGTTGCCATCTTCGGTCGGCATTCCCTTGATCGCCTCTCCGGACGACGGCGTTTCACTGAACAGGTTCTGTCCCATGGACTCGAGCCCCGATGGGTTCGTGAATCGTGCGAGCTCGATGCGCCCCAGTTCCTGTGAGCCGCCCGCGCCGGCCGCGATTCCATTGGCGGTGACGACTCCGGTCTCGGAGATGGTGACGGACGTCGCCTCCTTGGGAACCTTGATCGGCGGCTGGATCGCATAGCCCTGATTCGTTACGAGAACTCCCTGGTCCGACACCTGTAGGCTGCCATCGCGGGTGTACGCCGTGTTTCCATTCGGCAGCTGCACCGCGAAGTAACCTTCACCTTCAATTGCAAGATCGAGTGGACGCGAGGTCTGCTCGAGTGAGCCCTGCGAGTCGATCCGCTGGATGGACGAGAGCCGCGTGCCCAATCCGACCTGGATCGCTGGAAGCTGCTCCGTGTCGCGCGATCCGAGCGTGGCCGGTCCCTGAATGGTCTGGTACAGCAGGTCTTCAAAATGCGCTCGGCTTCGCTTGAAGCCGGTGGTGTTGACGTTCGCGAGATTGTTGGCGATGACGTCGGTGCGCGTCTGCTGCGCCTGCATTCCGGTTGCCGCTGTACGAAGTGCTGGATCCATCGGTAGATCTCCTTAGTTGGCTGGACGGGCAAGCTCGGTCGTGGCTATCTGCCGCACCGTGTCGAGCGTTGTCACCGCCTTCTGAACGGCTGCATAGGCGCGTTGTATCGAGATCATGTCCACCATCTGGCTGATCGCCGTTACGTTGCTCTGCTCGAGTGAGCCCTGTCTCACGATTTTCAGATCCGGGTCTGCCCGCGTACGTGCGGCGGGTGGAATGAACAGGCCGGCGCCTTCCGTCAGAAGCGTGGTGTGATTCGCAATCGTCTCCACGCGCAGCTTGCCGACCTCTGCCTTATCGACGCTCACCGTTCCATCCTTCGAGATCTGTATCTGGCTCACGTCACCACTGGCACCGGTCGTCACCTTGATCGGACCGTTCTCGCCCAGGAGTTCATGGCCGGCGGTATCGGCAAGATTGCCGGAGTCGTCGACCGTGAGCGACCCGCCGCGGCTGTACCGCTCGCCGTTCGGAGTCTTGACGACTAAAAATCCGTTGCCCTCGAGGGCGATGTCGCGCGGATTGTTCGTCACCTGAAGCGAGCCCTGCGAGAAATCCGAGACCTCGTCGGCGGCTGGGAGCGCTCCCCCGACCATGCGCGCGAACACCTTCTGGCCTTTGAAGCCGTCCGTGGACACGTTCGCAAGATTGTTGGATGTCACTTCCTGGCGATGCTCCCAGTAACGAAGCGCCGCGGCGGAGCTGGACATACCATTCGGTCGGACACTCGCACCCATTTGATCGATCTCCGTGTGGTCAGCCACCGATAAGGCAACTGGAATACCACGTTTGGCAAGCCTTTAAATACTTTTCTAACTCGTTGTCAACTAATAACTTAGCTTCGCTCGACCATGATCATCCATCAAAATCCTACTAGGCAATAATTTCCACACAGGCAGAAATTGCCGCCCTCGAGTAGCCATCCCTTCCGGTTAGCGTTTTTGAAGCTGGCGCCGCATCAGACTTCTGAATGAAGAGAGGGGCGAGCCGAATGGCTCGCCCCTCTCTTCAACAATCGCCCGCCTCAGGCGACGAAGCTTCTGATCGGCCCCAGTTCCGTGCGGAGCTTTCCGAGTGCCTTGGACCGGATCTGGCTGACCCGGCTTTCTGTGAGCTTCAGCATCGAGGCGATCTCGTGCAGCTTGAGCTCCTCGAAGTAGTAAAGCGAAAGGACCACCCGCTCCTGCTCCTTCAGCTCCATTATGGCATCGCGAAGCAGGGACACTTCCTGTTCATGGTTCAGCGTCTCCTCGATGTCGCCGTGTGTGTCATCAGCGAGCATCTCGGCTGGGGCCACCGTGGCGGAATCGCCCTCGCCTGGCTGCCGGTCGATCGAGAGATGCACCGCGTTCTCCACGTCGGCTTCCCAGCGCCAGAGAGTAGGAACGTCCACTCCCAGATGCTCGGCCATCTCCTGCGGTTCTGGCGGACGGCCAAAGATTCGCTGCAGAGTCTCTCGCGCCGTCGACATCTCGCGAGCCTTCCGCCGCACCGAGCGCGGGACGTGATCCTGGCGACGCAACTCGTCGAGGATCGCGCCGCGGATGCGCGGCGCGGCAAAGGTGCTGAACGCCAGTCCGCGCGATGGATCGAATCCTTCCAGCGCGCTCATCAGGCCCATCGTGCCCGCGCTCACCATCTCATCAACGTCGGCCTTGGCAGCCAGAGTGCGCGAAAGCTGCCGCGCCACGTGGTGTACCAGTCCGAGATGCTCGGCGAGCAGGCTGTCGCGGGCAGTCTGACTACCGTGCGCGAATTCCTTCCAAAGCTGCATGTCCATCTTCGTCATAGAGATATTCTCCGCTCACCGTGACGCCACGATCCACGTAGCGATGTTGCTTCCAGTTCCTCGTCCAACCGAGTCGCGAGATTGTGAAGCGCCGTGATCGCCGTCGCGCCGAGTGCCGCGTTATTCGATTCGTTCGCCGCCATCCCACCAGGTTCTTGCTCTGGTACGTCATTTGGAATCGAGCCGGCATAGCCGACCGTTTCACCAAGGAAGTGACTGCACGCAAACTGAATTCTTTCGTAGGTCTTGAGACCGTCGCGCTCCTCGCTCGCGTTCACGAGCACTTCGATCGGCGCGTCGGAAAACGTGTCTCGCGCCAGCTTGATGAGCGCGTAGGCTGACGTGATCGAGATCACGTCGTGCGTGGTGACGACTATCATCCGCGCGAAGCCCGGTGCACAGACGTCCGCGATATCCACCCACGTGGAACCGCCGTCGACGATGTTCAGTCCTGGCGCCAGCTCCTGCAGCCCTTCGGCGAGGACCGTCACGCCTGTCCCCGACATGCCCGAGGCGACGATGATTCGTGGTGCGCCGGGATCACGCAGCATTCGCCATCTCCCACATGCCCACGCTGTGCAGATTCACCGCTGTCGGAAGCTCCGCGAGCGATATCACCGGTAGTGATGGAAGCACTGGCTCGATGAGTCGGCGTACTCCGACGCGAAGACTCGGCGGAGTGACCAGCGGAATCGGACGTCCCTCCGACGAGTATGCCTGCGACATCTCGTTGAGATCCCGTAGCATCCTGGCAAGCGCATCCGGATTCAGGAGCGCGGCACCGCTCTGCGCCGTGCGTGGCGAGAACAGTCCTGTAAGCGCCAGCTCGAGTCGCGGTCCCATTGTGATGCCGCGGACGGACGAGTCGGGCTCCGAGTAGAGCCGTGCGATAACATTCGACAGCGAGCGGCGAACGTGCTCCGTGAGTGCCTCTGGATCCTTGGTGGTGTCTGCGGAATCGCCGAGCGCTTCGAGAATGGTGACGAGATCGCGGATCGGTATCCGCTCGCGGAGGAGGCGCTGGAGTACGCGATGCAGCGTTCCGAGCGAGATCTTGGCCGGGACGATGTCGTCGACGAGCGCCGGATGGGTCTTCTTCAGCGTCTCAACCATCTCCTGCACGTCCTGACGGCCGAGCAACTCCGCGGCGTTAACCTTGAGAACTTCCATGAGGTGAGTCGCGACGACAGTTGACGGCTCGACGACGACGTATCCGTACGCCTCCGCGTCGGCTCGCCGGTTCGTCGCGATCCAGCGAGCGGGCATGCCGAAACTCGGATCAACCGCGTCGATGCCTTCGATTGGAGATATCACCGCGCCGGTGTTGAGCGCCATGAGGAACCGTGGCATCACTTCGGCGCGTACCATCTCGCTGCCGCGCAGCTTGATGACGTACTCGTTGGAGGGAAGGCGAATGTCGTCGCGAATGCGTACCGGTGGGATCAGGATTCCGAGTTCCACCGCGGCCTGCTTGCGCAGCATCGAGATACGGTCCAGCAGATCGCCGCCCTGGCGCTCGTCCACGAGCGGGATGAGGGCGTATCCGACTTCGAGCTCGATAGGATCTATCTGAAGCAGATCCTTCATTGGATCTGTGGACGTCGGGGATTCTGACTTGGGCGGATTGAGAGCGAGGTCCGCAGTTACCGCGCGCTTCTTCTCCGCCGCGGATGCTGCGCGCGCAAGCATGGCGAGTACGCCTGCGAGAGTCAGGAACGGCAACATCGGCAGTCCTGGGACCACCGAGAACAGCGCCAGGACGCCCGCAGCGATCCACATGGCGCGCGGGTGACGCGTCATCTGCGAAGTCACCACTGTACCCATCTGGGTGCTGCCAGCAGAGTGAGTGACCATGATGCCTGCCGCAGTCGAGACCACGAGTGACGGGATCTGGGAAACCAGTCCCTCACCGACCGTAAGAACGGTGTACGTGCTTACGGCCTGCGAGAACGGAAGTCCTTTCTGTACGACACCAATGAAGATTCCACCGATGATGTTGATGAACGTGATGATCAACGCAGCAATGGCGTCTCCCTTCACGAACTTGGACGACCCGTCCATCGCACCGTAGAAATCAGCCTGTCGCGCGATCTCTTCACGTCGGCGTCTCGCCTCGTTCTCGTCGATCAAGCCGGCGTTCAGATCGGCGTCGATCGCCATCTGCTTTCCCGGCATCGCGTCGAGAGTGAACCTTGCCGCAACTTCAGCGACTCGTCCAGCGCCCTTCGTGATGACGATGAAATTGATGCCGATCAGTATGAGAAACAGCACGAGGCCGACGGCGTAGTTGCCGCCGATGACGAACTCACCGAATGCCTGGATGACGTGGCCGGCCTGGCCGTGCGTGAGAATCAGTCTCGTGCTCGCGACGTTAAGTGCGAGTCGGAACAGCGTGAGCAGAAGCAGCAGCCCCGGGAACGAGCTGAATTCCAGTGGGTTGGTCGTGTACAGTGCGGAGAGCAGCACCACCAGAGACAGCGAGATGCTGGTGACAAGCAGC
Source organism: Gemmatimonadales bacterium (assembly GCA_038205315.1). Classification (GTDB taxonomy): domain Bacteria; phylum Gemmatimonadota; class Gemmatimonadetes; order Gemmatimonadales; family Gemmatimonadaceae; genus Fen-1247. The sequence goes on from JBBRBY010000027.1 coordinate 14,966, forward strand.
ATGTCGAGCATCACGCCCGGCAGCGGCACGATGAGCAGGCCGATGACGAACACGACGGCGATCGCGAGGCCGACCTCGGCGTTGCCCTTGCTCGGGGCGGCGGTTGCAACCACGGGTTTTGCTGCGATGGCCGCCATTATACGGTGTCTCCGACGAGATGCGAGATCGGGCGATAAGCCCATCGTGCGCCACGCTCGTTGCGCTGGCGGATCACGAATGCGAGTACTTCCGCTACTGCGAGGTACAGCTCCACGGGGATGATCATCCCGACTCGCGCCTGCTTGATGAGTGCGATCGCGAGCGGCCGGTTCTCGACTATTGGAACGCCGCTCTCGAGCGCGAGCTTCTTGATGCGCTCCGCCACCTTGCGCTGTCCCATCGCAACGACGATCGGGGCGGGCGCCTTTGACGGATCATATTTCAGCGCAATTGCACGCTGTGTCGGATTGACGATCACGACGTCCGCGAGCGGCACGTCCTTGAACATCTGCTTTCGCGCCATAGCGCGACCGATCGAGCGCATGCGCTGCTTGAGGAGCGGATCACCTTCGGAGTTCTTGAACTCCTGCTTGATCTCCGCTTTGCTCATGCGCATTTCCTTCGTGAACTGCCAGTACTGCCACAGGTAGTCCGACAGCGCCAGGACGAGATACGCGAGGCCCGCGGTGAGGATGAGCTTCACCGAGAAGTGAGTCACCACCTCGAGCAGTGCATGCGGTGATTCCTGGCTGGTCACGACTATTGCGTTGATCGCTTCCTTGCCGAGTGCGGCGTGAATTGCGAAGCCGACGATGGTCAGCTTGGCCAGCGACTTGAGCAGCTCGACGAGTGCCTGCATTCCCACGAGCCGCTTCACGTTCGAAGCGGGACTTATGCGCTTGAACTGCGGCGTGATCGGCTTGAGCGAAAGAACACCGCGAGCCTGCACGGCGTTTACTACCAGTGCGATGCCGCCCATTGAAGCGGCGACCAGAAGAATTGCAGACAGCGTTCGCCATCCCAGCATCTGCAGCGTCTTGATGGCCCCCTCGGCGGAGAACGACGTGTCCCCAATCGATGCCAGGCTCTCACCCATGATCGCGAAGAGACGACTCGCGACACTTGGCAGCACCGCCGTAATCACGAGTGCGATTCCCAGAAGCAGTACCGCGACCGACAGCTCGGGACTCTTCGGGATCCGACCCTCTTCCTGCGCTTCCTGGCGCTTTTTTGGGGTCGCCTCCTCTGTTTTGTCGCCAAAATCGTCAGCCATGGCTCAGTGAGCTCCCGGTGCGATGGCGGTGAAGAACGACGTGAGCTGCTGGTCGTAGTGCGTGGGCCAGTTTCCAAGCGTACTGGCGATGAACGGCAACGCGATACCGAGGGCGAAGAGACCAAGTCCGATCTGGAGCGGAAAGGCGACCGAGAGAATGTTGAGCTGCGGCGTGGCCCGGCTCAGTACGGCGAGAGCTGCATTGCCGACCATCACCGTACCGATCACCGGCGCCGCAAACTTGAGCCCTGTGACGAACAGTGTGCCGGCGAGTGCCAGAAGATTGGACAGTCCGCCCGTGATGTTCAGTGCGCTGCCAACCGGCACGGCCCGGAGGCTGGCCGCGAGCGCCTCGATCATTCCAAGGTGGACGTTCAGTGCGAGCAGGATCGTGACGGCAAAGAGCGAGAGAAAATTTGCGAGAACGGGCGACTGCTGCTTCGTGAGTGGATCGAGCAGAGCCGCGCCCGACAGGCCGATCTGGATTGCCAGCAGATCGCCCGCCGACTCAGCCGCACCAACCAGGATTGCCGCACCTATCCCGATGCCGAAGCCGACTACCATCTCGCCCAGCGCGGACGCCGGCGTGATCTGCGGGATGACATGCAGATTGGCGTAGGCAATTGGCTGCGTGACGATCGTGAGAACGATGAGCAGGGAAGTGCGCCACTTCACAGGCACGGTCGCGGCAGAAAAGACCGGCGCGATGAGCATCAGGCCCGTGAGCCGCATGCCAACGAGCACCGCCACCGTCCCCGATCCCGGAGCGAACAGATCGAACGGGCGGACGTCGGTCACGAGATCATGGATGGCAGCGAGCGAAAGAGCTCGCTCGTGTACTTGACCATGATCTGGATGATCCACGGCAGCGCGATGATGAACGTCACCGATACGGCTACCAGCTTGGGGACGAACGAGAGAGTCTGCTCCTGGATCTGCGTGACGGCCTGAATTATCGAGACAACGAGACCGATCGCCAGCGCAACGACTAGCATTGGCGATGCGATGAGGAGCGCAGTCATGATCATGTTGCGCGCGAGATCGACGACGAGAACGTGGGACATGCCCTAGACGCGGAAGCTGGTTACGAGCGACTGGATGACCAGCGTCCAGCCGTCCACGAGCACGAATAGGAGTAGCTTGAACGGCAGTGAAATCATCGCTGGCGGGAGCATGAACATTCCCATGCTCATCAGCACGCTCGAGACGACGATGTCGATGATGATGAACGGAAGGAACAGCGCGAAGCCGATCTGGAAGGCCGTGCGGAGCTCACTGGTAGCGAAGGCTGAGACGAGTGTGACGAGCGGTATCTGGTCCTCGTTCTGCGGTGCCGCGCTCGAGCTCATGTCGATGAACACCTGGAGATCGTGATCGCGGGTGTGCTTCAGCATGAACTCGCGAAACGGAACGACCGCCGTCTTCATCATCTCGGCCTGCTCCATCTTCCCGTTCATCCACGGTTGGAGCGCGGTCTCGTTTACCTTCGTCAGCGTCGGTGCCATCACGAAGCCCGTGAGGATCAGCGACAGCGCGGCGACCATCTGGGCGGGCGGGGCGTTCTGCGTACCCAGCGCCTGGCGCAGGAAGTTCAGAACGATGAGGATCCGCGTGAAACCCGTCATGAGAAGCACGAGCGTCGGGAGAAGCGTCAACAGTCCCATCATGACGATGATTCCGACGGTGCCGCTCAGCCGCAGTCCGCCTTCGTCTTTGCTTCCGACCCGCAGGTCCATCTGCGGCGCGAGTTTCGTGAGCATGGTGTCCATGCTCGCGGAGCTCGTCACTGGTGCAGTCGCGGCGTTCGGACTTGCCGTGCGCGGATTCGCAGATTGCGCCGCAGCGGTGGCCCGCGCTGCACCATTTGCACGGTTGGTTCGGCCGGGCGCCGGTAAGGAAATCTGCGGCGGCGCCGGAAGGATCGTCGATTGCTGCGGCGCTGCCTTAGGAGATGCTGAATTGGTGGAATTGGCGATGCCCTGAATGGCAGTCACCACGCCGGCAGCACCGGATGGCACGGCGCCAGCGGCGGCTGCGCCGGCCTGAGGTGCGCTAGCCTGAGGTGCGCTAGCCTGAGGTGCGCTAGCCTGCTGTGCCAACAGCGAGGGACTCGCGAACACGATGCTCCCGACCGCGACACATCCGACGGCAAGTGATCGCACGGCGCCGCGAAGGCTCACGCTCGTTTACCGACTTTCATCGCCATGTTCAGCACGGCCTGGAAATCTTCTATCGGCGCGACGTACGATACGCGCTGCGCCTCACCGGTTCGCTGCGTAGTCGGCTTTGTCGTCACCGAATCGCCATTCCCGCGGATGAGCGCCAACTTGCGGATCCCATGCGCGATCGCGTGCATGGGCGCCGTTACGCCGTTCTTCGCGGTTTCTGGTTCGGCGAGGTCGGCCTCGCTAAGCTCAGCGACCTGATGTACGCCGCCGTCTCCCATCGAAACTGCGAGTATCCGCTCGCCGATTCGCACGACAGCGATTCCCTGCCGCTGGCCGAGCGAAAGACGCTGGATGATCTCCATTTTCACGCGCCCCTTCGCCGACGCATTGGTCATCGCGTACTTGCGAAGCACACGCATCGCGATGCCCATTGCACCGAGCACCAGGGCGAGCATCGCCATCACCATCACGAAGGTCTGCGCAGTCACGCTGCGATCTCCTCGACTGAGTTGGCGCGAGGGAGAATGCGAGTGATGCGAACGCCAAAAGTCTCGCCCAGAAGGACGACTTCGCCCTCGGCGAAACGTCGGTCGCCCACGAATACGTCGATCGGCTCGCCAGCCAGGCGGTCGAGCTGAATCACGGAACCGCGCCCGAGGCGAAGAATGTCTTGCACGGTCATCGCGGTGCGACCCAGCTCGATCGATATTGGAAGCGTCAGATCAAGAAGCATCGAGATCGGCACCTCACTGCTGTTCAAGCCGCCTGGGAGCGAGAGGTCTGTGTTGGCGGAGTCGGCCGTCATGTTCTGGTCCATGTTATTGAGCGGATATCGGTTGAGATTGAAGTGGCTCGGCGATCGCCGAGGCATCGAACTGAGGGACAACCTGCGAGGCACCTCTGACTTCACCCGTGTCGGTAAGCGCGCCGTCGAGACGGATCGAGAGCTTGTTGCCTACGCGGCCGGCGGTGCCGGCGAAGCGCTCCTGCCCGCCGACCATCACTCGGATCTGGCTGTTGCTCGCAAGTCCCGTCGTGATGATTCCGCCCTGGGATAGCGATGCTATGTCACGCATCGTCATTCGGAACTCGGGCAGTCGCGCCGCGACGTTCACGCGTGTGGCGCGAAGTGAATGCTCCGCAAGGGCACGGCTTGCCGCGCGCTCATGCTCGGAGCCGGTCGCGTTGGCGACGCCGCGCGGCCCGGTGTTGGTGAAGAACTTGTCGAGTACCGCGAAAGGAAGACATACCAGCATCAGCGAGCTGACATCTCCCGCCGTGACTTCGATGTTGGCAACGAGAACCGGATCGTCGCGATTCGCGCTCTGTAGCAGGATGTCCGGGAACGACTCGAACGAACTCACGTCCAGCGACATTGTGATGTAGTCGGACCAGCACTCGGCGAGCAGCGAGTTCACCTTGTCCACGAGCCCGCGAAGAGCCATTCGCTCGACGCGAGTCAGCGGACGCGAGATCCCCACCGGATGCCCACCACCGCCGAAGAGCCTGTCCACCATGTAGAACGCGAACTCCTCGCCGATATCCACGACACCGAGCTGACCGCCGGAGTCGTTGATGTCGCAGATGAATGACGCGCACGGAGTCGGCAGCGATAGCGTGAATTCGCCGAACGAGAACTGCTCGACCCCCTGAAGGCGCATCTCGATCTGACCGCGGACGCGTCCGATAACCCAGGACTCGAGCGACTTGACCAGCCGCTCGTAAATCGCCTCGAGCGTCCGGAGCCGCTCCTTCGAAACGCGGTGAGGGCGCCGGAAATCGTACATCTGGACTCCGGCGTCCTCGGACGGATTCGCGAACGGAACGTTGCTCGATCCGCCAAGAAGCCGGTCGATCTCGCTCTGCGATAGCGTGCCCGATGCCATCGGGCGCTCGTCTGTGCTCACTGAATCACGAATTGAGGGAAGTAGATCTTCACCACCGTGCCCTGACCGAACATCTTGTCGAGCGCTGTCTCCAGCTCGGCTGCGAACTGATCACGCGCCTGGAGTGCGGTGACCTGGTCGATTGTCTTCTTTGAAAGGAGCCGGAGGATTCCGTCGCGTAGCTCGGCGTCGCGGCCCTTCAGCATCTCGAGCGAGGCCGCGTCCTTCACCTGAAGCGCCACCGACAAAAGGAGGAAGTGCGCGCCTCCAGTTCCGGCGGGGTTGAGAACGAGATTGTCGAGCTGGTACATGGAAGGAGCTGCTTCGCTCTTTTTCGCCGGTCCCGATTCGGCCGGAGCGGCTGCACCCTCCGCAGTCGCTGCGGCCGCAGGAGCGGGCTTCCGGGAGAACCTGGGGCCGAGAAGTGTGAAGCCAAGCGTTGCACCCAACGCAAGTCCGCCGACCACGCCGCCGATCAACGGCAGCAGGCGGGCGATGCCAGCTTTCGGGGCTGGCTCCACTGCTGCTGTTTCGGGAGGGGTCTCTTCTGCCATGCTAATAACTCGTCGGAAGTGGTTCTGCTGTCCTGCCTTTGCGACTGCGGTAAAAGCAGGGGACATACCACGCCAAAACCGACGCTTGCAGAATTGTTAAACGCCACTTAAAGCATTGTGTACCAACATCTTAGGCGATTGCCATCGGATCCTTGCCAGACCTCGGATCATGGACAAAAAAGGGCAGCCCGGCAATTTCTTCCGGACTGCCCTCGGCTGTTTTTGCCGCATACGCGAGCTGGACCGCCTCGCGCTACGCGTCTACTGCTTCATCTGAATGAGCGTCATAAGCATCTGGTCGCTCGACGTCACCATCTTGCCGTTGGCTTCGAAGCCACGCTGCGTGATGATCATGCTCGTGAATTCCTGCGCCAGATCGACGTTCGACATTTCCAGATTTCCACTGGCCACTGTCGATGTATTGTCCTTGCCGGAGTATCCGACGAGCGGGGATCCCGAATTCGCCGAGGCGGTGTACATGCTGTTTGCCGCGCGGTCCAGCCCCTCCGGGTTGTTGAATGCGGCGAGCGCAATCTGGCCGAGCGTCTGGCTCGTGCCGTTGGAAAATGCCCCCGTAACCGTACCGTCAGGCGCGATCGCCACATTCTGGAGAACGCCCGACCCGTAGCCATTCTGAAAGCTCAGGACCGCCGAGCTGCCGGCGGCGAGGGAAGTGACTCCCGTCGAGCCTGCACCAGGATTGAGCTTGAGCGAGACAGCTGCGCCGCCCTTGCTCGGCGTGAAAGTCACGCTCGGCAGATTCGAGGATGCAGCGTTCACCGTGCCGTCAGCATTGAACGTGAACTGCCACGGCGTGGCGGCCGCCGCGGGGGAAGACTCCGCGCCTGGCCCGAACGTGTACGGCTTGGTGGCGTCGTAGTTAAGTCCCGCGGGATCGATCTTGGCATCCCATGTGTTGGCACCCGTTTTCCAGGAGACCAGCGTAAGGCTGTGCTTCGTTCCCAGCGAATCGTAGACACTGAGTGTGTTCTGTGCGATCGATCCGGAGTTCGCCGGATCTGCCAGTTCAGCCGCAGTCGGATTGTGAATGTCAACCGCCGCGATCACCGGAGCTTCGGAATTGAAATTGCCCGTGACTGCCACTGCAGTCGTGGCACTTGCTGGAGCGGTCTGCCCGACGGGCGCCGAGATATTGGTCAGGGAGCCGCCGAGAACTCCATTGGTCGCCATGAGGCCCTGAACAATGGCCCCGTTCGATGCGACCAGCTTGCCTTCGGAGTCCCATTTGAAGTTTCCGTCACGCGTGTACATCGTCAGCGGTCCCTTGGCAACGACGAACAAGGAGCTGCCCTGGATTGCGAGATTTGTCGGCACGCCAGTGGATTGGAGGTTACCCTGAGTGAATGCCGTGTCGATGCTGCTCAGCTGCGAGCCAAGTCCGACTGAAAGCGCGTTCACGCCACCCGAGTTGGCCGAGGGGCGGGAAGCGCCGGCGAGTACCTGTGAAAAGCTTTCGGTGAAATTCGCCTGACCGGACTTGAACGCCGTGGTGTTAACGTTCGCGATGTTGTTGCCGATGACGTCCATCGCCGTCTGGTTGTTTCTGAGGCCGGAGACGGCGGAAAATAGCGAGCTCATGTTATGGGTTCCTGTGTTTGTTTTGAGGTCAGTGGGGAGTTAAGCGGTAGGCGTGCTGCTGCCGCTCGTCGCAGTTGCTGGTGTCGCTGCGGGTGTCGTTGCCGGTTTCGGCGTGAGCAGCGACGCGATGTTGCTGAGCGTCGTATTCGCGTTGATGAGCTGCTCCACGCTGGAAAACTGTGCCAGCTGCGCGGCCAGATCCTTTCCGCTCATGGGGTTGAGCGGGTCCTGGTTCTTCATCTCGGAGACGAGCAGCTTGACGAACTCATTCTTGCCCATCGCCCCGCCGGCCGCGTTCGTGATTGCGCTGTTGGCTGAAGTGGAGGCGTTGGCGGAGCTGGACGAGCCAGTTGGTACCGATGTGTCGCGTGCGGGCATGACGCCCTTGAGTGGCGCGGTAATCACTTCTGTCTTCCTCCCTGCTGCTCTCTGCGAGAGCGCTGTCGGGTCTCATCCGCGTCCTGTCGGTTGTCCCGGTGATTGAGCGAAGAATTCCCGTCTTGGGGTCTCTGGTCGCTTCCCTGGCGCGGGCTCCATCCCGGCCCTGTGCTGCTTGCCGTTGATCCGACGCTTATCGCGGTGGCGTCGAGTCCGTGCTGTTCCAATGCATGCTGCAGCTCGCCGACGCGAAGCGACATCTTGTCGGCGCGGTTCGGATCGCCGAGCGATATCGCCGTGTCCACGACACCGGCTCTCAGCTGGACGGTAATCTTGTCCATACCGCCAGCCGCGTTGTCCACGTTCAGCGTCACTTGTGATAGCGGTGCGGCCGGAGCGGCATCGCGCGCGTCTAGAAGTGCGCCAACCCGTTCCGCTGCGGCCGTTCCGGTTCCGATGGTCGCCGGCGCGCCGACCATGTGCGCCTGCGTCACGCCTGGCGCCGCGACGTGAGCGACCTGCGCTACCTGCGCGACAGCGGCCACATCCGCCACGGTGGCAACGCGAGCCGAGTTCGCGGACTTTCCGTCATTCGATTCCGAGCCGCCACCATTCCCACTGAACATGCTGCCCTTCATCCCCCCCCCGCCGGCTGTCATCGACGGCATCTGGATTGGTGGCGCGCTCGTCGCAGAGCTCCGTCCAACGCGACTGAGTAGGCCGTTGAAGTTGTTGAGACCATCGTCCTTGCTCGAACCACTTCCGACGGCCGATCCCTGATCGAGCGCGATGCCGATTGCGCGCGTAACGCTATCGTTGATGTTGGTGGTTGCTGCAGGGGGACCCCAGGCAGCGGCGCCGCCACGCGTGGGAAGCTCTACGTGGCCCGGATCCTTGGATCCGAGCGTGCGAAGCCCCTCCTGCGCTGCGATCTGCGCCAGCTGCTGAAATCCGGCTGAATCCGTATAGGAACCGTCGATCTTGACATCGGCCGCGAGACCCAGCGTGTGCTTGCTGGATTTCGTCCACGTCACGACATCACCGGGCCGCGTGCGACCCTGGTCGTACAGAAAGTCCTGTCGCGACTGCGTGCGAAAGCCTTCAACCAGCTGAACGTCCTTGCCGTATTCGTCGTGCATACGCGTGATGACGCGTCCCAGTCGGGCGCGAAAATCGGGATTGAGCGCATCCGTGTCGGAGTTCGGGCTGTCAACGGGAGTCGCAGCCACGGCTGCGCGCGCTTCCGCGGCTGCTGCGAAGGCTGGCTTTCCGTCGTCACCCCGCGCTCCGACACCGGCTGCGCGCGCGTCCAGATCGGAGTTTGCATGATCCTTATCACGTGCGGCCGCCGGCGGTGCCGGCGTCTGCATTGCATTCGCTAGAGTCGCGGCAAATGCATTTGCACCCGACGTGCTTGCCGCGTCAGACTCACGCTTCGGTCGTGAAGCCGACGTCGCATCCATGGCGTTGTTCTCGGGCGGGGTGAAGCACAGTGGCAGCGTCTTCATTCAACGCCTCCGTTCGACGCGGTCCGAAGCGTAGCCTGCAGGATCAGCGCTGCGCGCTGGGTCGGAAAGCTTCCAAGGATGGCTGCCTGCTGTTTGCTCGAAAGCGAACCGAGAATTGCGCGTACGTCCTGATCGTTCATCTGCTCGAGAACGCGTGCGGCATCCTTCGCCTGCATTGCACCGAACACCTGCGCGAGCCGGCGCCCAATCAGTGAGTCCGATACCGGCTTCACGGGGACCGCGGTCTTGGTCTGCGCGTTCGCGAGCCGCGCCGTCGCAGCTGATGCGCCCGACGCGCCCGACGCGCTCGTCGCGGCTGCCGGCTGCTTCAACTGCTTCAACTGCTTCGACGATGCCGGCATTGGTGCGGCAGCTGACGACTTCGAATCGGCTTCGACCACCGGCGTTGCCGGTACGGTCCGCGGATCCGCCACTGATGCAGTAGCGGCGCTGTCCGCTCCCGCGAGCGCCACAATCGGCGCACCGCCGCCCGACGAATCAGCCTTGGCGGCGGTCGTGTCCGCAACCGCCGCAGCGGGCTTGACCGGCTTCACCACCTTCTTCGCGACCACGGGTGGGCCGGCCTTGGGCGCACGCATCACCACAACTCCAGTCGCGATTCCGAGACTGAGGCCGAAGGCTGCGACAAAGGGAATCAGTATCTTTTTCATTGGTCGTTATCGGTGTGAACGAAGCGCGAGAGCGCGATCTCATCCATCGCTCTCCTGTCAGTCTGTTCGGCAGTAACGCGGTATGACTCTTCGTGTCTCTCACGAAGCTTGTCGAGGACTCGACGGTCCTTGAACGCCGCGGTAAGTGCTTCCTTCACCTGCGAAACGCTTTCGTTCGCGGCGCTCACAACATCGTGTGCGTCCGTGATCTGCCCATCCATCCGCTGTAGAATGAAAGCCAGCGTGGTCAGTTCACCCACAGAGTGCGGTGCTCCATCCTGCATACCGCTCGCTCCGGCATCCCGTTTGGCCTGCAGCTCGCCCAGCGTTTCCTTTGCTACCTGCTCGGCGCCGAGTGCCGTGGCAAGCTGCGTGGCCAGGTGCCGCTCCTGCTGCTCGCGGAGATCCAGGACCTGTTGCAGTCGAAAGCGGAACATGGCTAGGCCACTCGCTTGTTCGAAGTGGAGATGCGTGCGGATAGATCGCGCATGATCGCGCGCGTTTCACCGATCGCTGATGTCTCGTTCGCGCGCTGACGTAGGAGGCTGAGTACGGACTCGCGATGTTCCACCGCCGAGTCGACCGCCGGGTTCGTTCCTTTCTGATACGCGCCCACGAGGATCAGGTCCTCCTTCTCTCGGTACGTAGCTTCAGTGCGCAGTATCGTTTCCGCGCAATTGCGCTGCTCGACGGAGATCACATGGTCGCGTACCCGACTCTTGCTATCGAGTATATCGATCGACGGGAAATGGCCGGCGGAAGCCAGCTTTCGCGTCAGGACTATGTGCCCGTCGAGTATGGATCGGGTGGCGTCCGCCACTGGCTCGTTGAAGTCGTCGCCATCGACCAGTACGGTGTATATCCCCGTGATCCCGCCCACGCGCGCATTCCCCGCACGCTCCAGGAGCCGCGGCAGAGACGCGAACACCGACGGCGGATATCCCTTCGTCGTGGGCGGTTCGCCCGTGGCAAGCCCGATTTCACGCCACGCCATCGCAACGCGCGTCACCGAATCGAGCATGAGCAATACGTGCTTGCCCTGATCGCGGAAGTATTCCGCGATCGCCGTTGCCACCAGCGCGCCACGTGCCCGGACAAGGGCGGCCTGATCGCCGGTCGCAACGATGATGACGGAGCGTGAGAGTCCCTCCTCGCCCAGCGAGTGCTCGATGAAGTCGCGTACCTCGCGCCCGCGCTCGCCGAGCAGGGCGATGACGTTCACGTCGGCCTTGGCATGTCTTGCGATCATGCCGAGCAGCGTGCTCTTTCCAACGCCCGAACCGGCGAAGATCCCTACTCGCTGACCACGTCCGATCGTCAACATCCCGTCGATCGCGCGTACACCGGTTTCGAGCGGTTCGTCAATGATGCGCCGCTCCAGGGGATTGGGCGGCTCCGCAGCCAGCGGAACACGCTCGGAAAACTCGATTGGTCCCTTGTCGTCGATCGGATGACCGAGCCCGTTCAGAACACGACCGAGCAACGCCGGTCCCACATCGACGCCGAACGATCGGCCCAGCGGCTGCACGAAGCTGCCCGCGTGGAGACCATCCAGCTCGCCAAGCGGCATGAGGATTACATGGTCTTCATGGAAACCCACGACTTCGGCAAGGACCGACCTGTCGTCGGTCAGACTCGTCACGCGGCAGAGCTCGCCAACGCCGACATCGAGGCCCGTCGCCTCGATCACCAGGCCCACAACGCGTGTGACACGACCGTATCGGTCGAATCTGGGCGTCTCAGCTACACGGGAAGTCAGCGTTTCAAGCATCGTGGTCGGTCAGTTTCCGGTACATGCGCTCAAGCGCCGTGTCTACACGCCCGTCCACGATGCGCTCGCGACCTTCGACAACGCATCCGCCGGGTTGAATCCGGAGATCCGCGAGCCACCGAACATCCCGGTTGGGCGCAATGCTCACCGGTTCGCCGTCAGCCGCGTTAGGTAGCGCGAGCATCGAGAGATCGTGCGGATTGACCCGGACTCGCATCGGCTGATCGATCGGAAATTCCGCAAGCGCCCGCTTGACGAGCTCGGCGACGCTGTCGGCATCAGAGTGCAGTTCGCGCCCGACGATGTGCCGCGCAACCGTGACCGCGAGAGCCGCAACGTTCTCTGTAACGGCGTCCTGCCACTTTGCCTCATTCGCACGAATCGTGTCGATGGCAGTCTCCGCGGCGCCCACAGCGTTGCGAAGCCGCGTCCCTTCGGCGAGCTCCCCGTCCAGGCGACCGGCCGCGTAGCCCTCAGAACGCGCATCCTCGATGCGCCGCTCGTCTTCATGCCTCAACCGCTCGGCCTGGTCCAGCTGAGTCTCGGGGAGATTCGCACCGTCCATGTTCGACCACGCCAGCGTCGCGATGTCGTCGGGAGCCCAGCTCGCCGGCCGCGTCGAGAACGCGTCGGCAGCGAACACCCCTGGCCTATTCGATGAACGCATCTTCCATCGCCCCCACGCCAATCGTAATCTCTCCAGCCGCCTCGAGCGCACGTACCTGCGCAACGATCTGCGCCTGGGCAGCCTCGACGTCGCGGACGCGAACGGCTCCGAGCATCGAAATTTCTTCCTTGAGCGCCGTGACCGCGCGCGCTGACATACCGGCCATGATGCGTTCCCGCAGTTCTTCCTTTGCCGTCTTGAGCGCCAGCGAAAGCGTGCGCGCATCGATTTCGCGAAGGAGGCGCTGCAGTGACCGCTCGTCCAGCTTGCCTACGTCGTCGAAGACGAACATGAGATTCTTGATCTGCTCGCAAAGCTGCGTATCGCGCTCGCCGATGTGATCCAGCAGGTCCTTCTCGAGTGAGCCAGAGACATGATTGAGTACGCTCGCGACGGCGTCCGGACCACCAGCTGCGCGCAACCCGCGCGTGAAGCTCAGATCCGTCTCGTTGCTGAGTGCCTTCTCCACCAGAAGCATCATGTCGGGAGCAACCTTCTCCATGCAGCCGATGCGGTACATCACCTCACCGCCAAGCGACGGATCAAGGTCGCGAAGAATTGTCGCCGTCTGTTGAGGTTCCAGGTGTGCCAGGACGAGTGCTATCGTTTGCGGATGCTCGCCGCGAAGAGTCGTGGCGAGCTGTTGCGGATCGGCGCTCCGAAGACGATGAAGCCCCGCCGAGTCGGCTAGCTGCGACTGAATGCGCCCGAGCGTGACCGCGGCGCGGTTGCTGCCAAAGGCCTTCTCGAGTACCTCTCCCGCGTAGGTGATGCCACCTTGCGCGATCGAGTCGACCGCAAGGGCCATCTGCATCCACTCCGTGAGAACCGCCTCGACCGTTGTCGCGCTCACCTGCTCCATCTGCGCGATGTGGAAGCTGATCTCCTCCGCCTCATCTGGCGTGAGCGACTGTGTCAGGCGAACTGCTTCGTCCGCGCCGAGGGACATACAAAGTACGGCGACTTTCTGCGGCCCCGAAAGCTCACCCGCGGTGAGCTCGCCAACGCTCTTCCTGTCTTCAGACTTCGCGACGCTGGTTCCCATTTATACTGCTTCCTTGAGCCACGCGCGCACTACTCGCGTGGAGACTTCCGGCTTGGCTGCGATTGTCGCAGCGACGCGCCCGCGGGAATGGTTCGTTTCAGGGAACGCCAGCGGCTCGGCGTGCTGCACCGGTGCGTACGACTGGTGCGCTATGGCATGCGCCACATTCTGCGCGGCGCTGGAGAACTGGCTGGATGCTTGACCCGGCGGCAGTGCCAGCGGCGCGTAGCCTGATCTCAACGCGGGCGCTGGCATCGCCTTGATCGCCTTGATCAGCATCATCGCGATGACGAGCAGGGCGATGATCGCCAGAACTGAAATTCCCGGCTTCTCGAACTGCTCCACGGTAGCCATCATCGAGCGAGGCGCATCCTTGTCGGCGGCCGGTACGGGCGTCGTGTCGAAGTGAGTTGCCACCACGGTGACCACGTCCCCACGCGTGCTGTCCGCGCCGACCGCGCCGCGGATCAACGATTCGATCCGTGCGATCTCTTCCGGCGTCCGGGCAACATACGTTGGCTTTGCGTCAGCCGCCGCTCCCGGAGAGGGGGGTACGACCTTGTCGTTCAGGAGCACCGCGACGGACATCTTCTTGATGTTCCCTATCGCGCCCTGGAAACTCTCTGTGATCTTGGAATTGTCGTAGCTCATCGCAACGTTCGACGACGCCGCGCCACCCTGTGCACCCGGAGTGATCTCGTAACGCTGCTCGGTACTGGTCGCCTGCTTCTCCGGATCGATCATCTGCGACGATCGCTCGATCTTGTCGAAATTGAGTGACGCAGAAACGCGCACTCGTGCATTGCCGCTTCCAACGATATCGTCCACCAGGCCTTCGGCCTTGGTCTGTAGGTAGCCCTCCACTTCGCGCTGCGTGGACAGCTGCGCGTTGGTGAGCGATGCCATGGACCCGTCGTCCGGCGTCGAAAGCATCCGTCCTGAATCGTCGAGAACCGTTACGTGATCTGCGCTCACCCCGTCAACGCTGCTCGCCACGAGGTGTGCGATTCCCTGAACCACATCTTGCGCAGGGGCAGCACCACCGGTCTTGAGCACGACCGAAGCGTTGGATGGCTTGTCCTGAGCGCGGAAGGTCGACTGCTCGTGCAGTGCCAGGTGCACCTGCGCTGACTGTACACCGCGCATCTTGCCGATCGTGCGCTCGAGTTCGCCCTCGAGAGCTCGGCGGTAATTGATGCGCTGCGTGAAATCCGTCATTCCCCAGGACGGCTGATCGAACAGTTCCATTCCCGGCCGGCCAGCCGCGGGCAGTCCGGCCTGTGCCAGCGTGACACGTGCGCGTGCCACGTCGGTCTCACTCACGAGTATGTCACTGCCGCCACGATCCAGCTTGAATCCGATTCCGGCGGCCGTCAGTTTGTCCGTCATCTGGCCGACGGTCTCGATCGGCTGATTGGTGAATGCTGGCACCCAGTCCGGAGCGGTCGCCCACTTTGAAACGCCAAAGATCACACCGGCCACGGCAACGCCGACAATGAGAAGCATTGCGCGTTGGCGACCGCCTACACGATCGAGCAGATCAGTAAATGCGTCAGCCACTTTCTATAGTCCCCGGTTGGCGATCACGACTGCATCCCGATAAGTGACCGGTATGCGTCCTGGAACTTGTTGCGAACCTGTACCAGCATCTCGAGCGATATCGACGCTTCTTCTGCAGAGGCCATGACCTGGTGCAGCTCTACCGGCTCGCCGCGCGCAAAGCGCTGCGCGTAGTCGGCCGCGACGTCCTGCTGGTCGGACACGTTGTTGACGAGTCCCTTAAGTGTGTCGCCGAAGCTCGTGCCACTCGCGCCGCGATCCTGCAGGACTGGGATCTGCTTGGCGCCGGTGTCCATGCTGGCGTGGGAAACTGCGCTGCTGATGCCGCCAATGGGATTTGACATTTGGTCCTCAGGCCTTGATGTCGAGACGTCCGCCGCGCAGAATCGGCGCGGGCGCCGGACTCTGCGATGAGCTCGATCGGCCGTATGTCAACGGGCCCATCGTTCCAGCCTTCATGAAGAACGACCGCTCTTCCTTGCTCAGTACGCTCCAGAGATCCTGATCGACTCCGGTCGGCGCATTCGGTGAAATCAGCTGCGCCGTGCGGGCCGCGGCGTCCGACTTGATTGCGTTCGCAAGCGACTTGGGATCCGTAACGGGAATGTCACGCGATGTCTGTGGAGTCGCGGGGCGCGCGACGCCGGTACTCGGACGCGTGACGCCCGTCGTGTATGGATTGAATCCGCCGCTGCCTATTCCGTTGATCGCCATTCTGGTCGCTGGTGTCTTAGATGTTCAGTGCTTGCTTCAACATTCCCTTCGCCGTCTGAAACACACTTGCATTCGCCTCGTACACACGACGCGCATCCATCATGTCCACGATCTCGTCGGTCACTCGCACGTTCGGGTAGTGCACGTAACCGTTCTTGTCCGCGTCCGGATGGCCGGGATCGTAAACCAGCTGACCCTGTATCGTGTCTTCCTGAATGCCGTCAACGTGGACACCGCTCCCCGTGCCGCTCGGACCGTTGGTCTCGAGCACGGGGACCTGGAAGCTCTTCGGTCCGTCGGCGGGAAATCCGCCGCTGGGTACCTGAAAAGCGTTCACGCCATTGAACGCGCCGGCAGTACCGGTCGGCTGGCCAGGCGCCACTTGCCCGTTCCCTGCCGCGGGGTTGCCGTCTCCAGCGCTCAGGACAGCCACCCGTCTCCGGTAAGGAGCCCCATTCGCGTCGTGCGTCGTCTCGGCGTTTGCTATGTTCGAAGCAATCGTCTCCATACGGACGCGCTGCGCCGAGAGTCCACTTGCCGATATGGCGAGGGAACGGAACATCGGCTGCTGCTGCGGCGTCGCTGGCGACGGGAGAAGTCCTACGGGACGGGGCATCGGCTATCAGGGCTTGAGGGCGGTGCGAATCTGCTCGTACGCCTTCGATAGCAACTTCGAAGTCGCTTCGAACCTCAGCTGCTCATCAGCCAGGTTGACCATCTCTGATTCGATATCGACGCCGCCCGAAGTGGTCACGGCCACAGTTGCCGATGCGCCAGGAAGCGCGAAACCGTCCTGATTCATGAGCGACGCCTTGGACACGCGAGCGGCGATCGCACGTACCCGCTGGGTTCCAACGTCCAGAGCATCCTTCAGCTCGCCCGCCGCTGTGACACGGCCAATGAATCCGTTGATCATCTCGGTGTCGTGCTAAAGCAACCCGGGGACCAAACGGACCGATCACCAGAATCAGCGATTGCAAAAAAGCGCTAAGTGATTGATCTACAATCACTTAGCGCCTAAAATATACTGATCGTCACATCGGATTCGGCAGTATGTGCCGCCCTGACAGATGCGGAAGAATCTGCCGGGTCGGAAGTTTCTTCCGGTTTCTACGTGGTCAACGTTGCCTCGTCCTCCGATGGCGCGTTGAGCTTGTTCCGCAACGTGCGGACGCTTATCCCAAGAAGTTCAGCCGCTTTCGTCCGATTGTTGCCTGCCGTCTCGAGCGCCTTGACTATCAATTGCCGTTCAGCCTCCTCGACGTTGAGCGACTTGAGCCGAACGAGCACGCCGTCGTCGCGCGCGTCGTCGGCTACCGAAGCCAACCCCGCGGCGATCAGGGCTCGCTGGCTCACCGACGTCGGCCCGCCAAGAGAATTCGCCAGCCCAAACCGGAGACCGTCGAAGGCATGAGCCGGCACCACCGGCTCCGACGACAGTATGACCGCGCGCTCCACGACGTGTTGAAGCTCACGCACGTTGCCCGGCCAATCGTACCGCTGGAGCAGCTCGAGGCCCTCG
>JBBRBY010000028.1:0-30996 GCA_038205315.1 Gemmatimonadales bacterium
GACTCGATTAGCGCAGCGGCCTGGGATCGAGACAACGTTGGCAGCGTCCCGGTGATCACGGCCGTCTGGCCGTTCAGGACGCAGGAGGACGCCACCGGCATGGGCTCGTCCATGCGGACGCCCGCCGTCGCCAGCTTCGTGATGAGCGCACGGACGGAGGCGTCGTGAAAGAAACTCGCCACGGATTGTGCGATCACGCCACCCATCCCGCGAATGGACTCGACCTGCTCGACACTCGCGTCAGCGAGATCGCGCATTTTCCCGAAATGGCGCGCGAGCAACCGAGCAGCGGTCTCGCCGACATGCGGGATTCCCAGTGCGGTGAGCAGGCTCGACAATGGTCTCGATCGCGACGCATCGATCGCGGCAATGAGCGCGGACGCGCTTTTTTTCTGGTAGCCATCGAGAGCGAGCACGTCCGCTACCGTAAGTGTGTACAGGTCAGCGACGTCGTGAACGGCGCCAGCCTGCAGCAGCTGCTCGATGCGGGCGTAGGACAGCCCGCGAATGTCCATCGCGCCGCGTGACGCGAAGTAAACCATAGCTTCGAGCTGTCGTCCGGGGCAGGCGACATTCGGACAGTAGATCGCTGCGAGATCCGCATCGCGCTCCACGGGTGTGTCGCACACCGGGCATCGCGACGGCATTCGCCACGCGCGCTCGCCACCGGTACGCCGCTCGGGTACGGGTCCGATCACCTGCGGAATCACGTCACCGGCGCGCTTCACCTGCACCACGTCTCCCACGCGCAGGTCCTTGTCCCGCACGAGCTGCTCGTTGTGAAGAGTGGCGAGGCGCACCGTTGTCCCGCCAATCTCCACAGGCTCGAGCACCGCATACGGATTCAGCTGTCCCGTGCGGCCCACATTCACCTCGATCGAAACCAGTCGAGTCTCGGCGATGTCGGGTGCGAACTTGCGCGCAATCGCCCAGCGCGGCTCGCGGCCGCCGACGACTCCGAGCTCGTCCTGCAGTCGCAGTGAATCGACCTTAACGACACCACCGTCGATGGCAAAATTGAGTACCGCGCGAAGCTCGTGCTCCACACGGTAGGCCCATGCCGCGACTTCATCCAGCGTGTCGCAGCGCAACGCGTGTGGCGCGACCGGGATACCCCAGTCTCGCAGAGCGCCAAGCAATTCGGACTGCGTCCGGAAGGGAAGCCTGGTTGGATCATCGAAGGCCACCGCGTATCCGAAGAAGCGGAGTGGCCGGGATGCAGTGACCGCCGGATCGAGCTGACGGAGGCTGCCGGCGGACGCGTTGCGGGGATTGGCGAAGACCGGCTCGCCGGACGCAACGCGAGACTCGTTCATTCGCTCAAACTGATCGAACGGAAAGTAGATCTCGCCTCGTATCTCGACGCGGCCCGGCGGAGCACCCGTGAGCCTGAGTGGAACATCGCGAACCGTCCGCAGGTTCGCCGTCACGTCTTCCCCGATCGTACCGTTGCCGCGCGTGGCGCCGACCACGAGCACGCCGTCGTCGTAGGTGAGGCTCACTGCGGCGCCGTCGATCTTGAGCTCCGCGGAGTAGCCGGACCCCGTCACGTCGTCACCAGCGACGCGTTTCAGGCGCTCTTCCCATGCGCGAAGCTCATCGTCGTCGAACGCATTTCCGAGAGATAACATCGGAGCTGTGTGTGTGTGCTTTGCGAGTGCACTCTGCGGCTCGGCGCCCACGCGAAGCGTGGGCGAATCGGCGCTCCGCAACTCGGGGTAGCCCGTCTCGATTTTTTGCAACTCGCGAAAAAGAGTGTCGTATTCCGCGTCTGTCAGTTGCGGGCTGTCGAGTACGTAATATTCGTGTGATGCCCTGTTCAGTACGTCGCGCAAATACGCAGCACGATTCGCAGGCGATGCGTCAACAGCGCTAGCCCGCTCCTTCCGAGTTTCCCGATTGCGCGGTGTGTTCATTGAATTCGCGACTGTCGAATCTAACGACGCGGTTGCGTCCGGTCTCCTTCGCGACATACAGCGCCTCGTCCGCCGCCCTGATCAGGGCTTCCTGATCGTTGATCAGCGGGTGCGGCCACGCCGCCACTCCGCAGCTCATCGTCCGCCCGAGCGACTTGCCGTCGCCGTAGGCGAACTCCTTCTTCTCGACGCATTCGCGAATGCGCTCGGCGAATGTTACAGCAGCGTCGAGAACGGTGCCAGGGAGCAGCAGCACGAATTCCTCACCACCGTAGCGCCCAACTCTGTCTATCTCGCGCGCCTCGGTCTGAATGACCTGGGCGAACTGTTGCAGGACCGTATCGCCCACCTGATGGCCGTAGTCGTCGTTGACGCGCTTGAAGTGGTCGATGTCGCACATGACGAGCGCGAGTGGTTCGTGCAGTCGCTGTGAAAGCTCCCATATCTCGTGGAGCCGCTCTTCGAGCGATCTCCGGTTTGCAACGCCTGTCAGAGCATCGGTACTCGAGAGAACCTGCAGCTGCGCGTTGGCTGCTGAAAGCTCACGCTCCCGCTGCGCAAGCGATGCCTGCAGCGACTGGATTCGAAGCAGCGATTTCACGCGTGCATCGAGCTCGCGGAAGTTTATCGGCTTCGCGATGTAGTCGTCCGCACCAGCGTCGAGGCCCTGGACCATGCTCTCCGTGGTGTCGAGCGCGGTCTGCATGATGACCGGGATGAACGGCAGGGATTCGTCGCTTTTGAGGCGGCGAACGACCTCTAGACCGTCGATCTTCGGCATCATGACGTCCAGGAGTATGAGATCGGGCTTGGGCGACGCGTAGACGCGCTCCAGGGCCTGCTCACCATCCGCCGCTTCGTCAACGATGTATCCGCGCGCTTCCAGCCGGGCGCGGAGAACCATGATGTTGTCGGGGTGGTCGTCTACGACAAGAATTCGCTTGGGCTGATCATCCAGCATCTGGCCGACCAAGGAACCGCTGTACCTCGGCGACGACGGCTCGGGGCTCGCAGGGCTTGGCGAGATACCCGTCACACCCCACCTCCATTGCCTTTTCACGGTCCGACGCCAGGGCGTGGGCCGTGAGCGCGATGATGGGGATGTGCTTGGTCGCAGGATCATGCTTCAGAACCTGGGTCGCCTCCCAACCATCGATCACGGGTATGGAAATGTCCATGAGGACTAGATCGGGTTGCTGGGCGCGCGCCATCGCGATGCCCTCCTCCCCGTTCAGTGCCTCAATGACGCTATAGCCGAAATGCTTAAGGATCGTCGAATAGACGATGCGGTTGTCTTCGTTGTCTTCCACGAGCAACACCAACTTTCCAGAATCGCTCATCCACTCCTCGCACGGGTATTGCACGCCTCACAGGCAAGATTCTTACCAAGCTCAGTTCAACCAAAGTGATCATGGATACGATTCAGGACACCCCCGACGAAACATTTGGCGGAAAACTGCGCCGCCGCTGGCACGGCCGCGCCAACGGAACCGACGCCGCCATCACCAGGGCGACCGGCCGTCCCTACTCCAGTGAAGCAAACTGGAGAGTGATCGCCATGGTCGGAGCAGGCGTGGCTGCCGGCGCCCTTCTCGGTGCTGGCATGGCGCTGCTCATGGCACCGCAGTCTGGCGCGCACACGCGGCTCGCTCTCCGGAGCGAGATTCGACGGAGGCGTCCGTGGCGCGCCAGTCCGTGGGACCAGCTGGGCGATGAATTACGGCGCGCGGCTCACCGCAAGAACCGACGGCGAGCCGCCGCGGAAGCGGACTCGGACTACTAGGCACACAGGCTATCAGGATGAGCCCGTCGCCGAGCTCATCCTGATACCGAGCCAATAGCCGGATTGGCTCGTTTTCTACAGCGGCTACAGCTTCTTCAGCTCGGCCGCTGCCTGCGTCTTGTACTTGGGATCGTTGTAATCGATGAGATCGCCGGCCAGGACTGCCTGATACTGGGCACGTGCGAGGTCGGGCAGGTCCATATCCCTGTAAACTCTTGCAAGATCCAGGTGGTGAACTATCCTGCGCGGGTCCACGGCCACGGCTTCCTCGAGATAGCGGCGCGCGTTCGGCCAGCTTGCCTGACCAAAGACCTGCCCGCCGAGGAAGTTGCGCGCGATCATGCGCGTGAGGCCGTTCAGTCGCATGATCTCGGCGTTCCAAACCCCCATCACGTGAAGGCAGCCGGCGTACCGGGGGTCGATCTTGAGACAGTCCATGGCCTGGTCCCGGATCTTCGTCGCATACTTGATCCGGTCGCGCGATCCCATGGTGAGCGCCATGCGACCGAACGCTTCGGCGAGGACGAAGTGGCCTTCAGCACCACTAGGGTTCGCGGCGACCGCCTTCGCGGCATTCTCCTGAGCGGTTTTGTACATGGCCGGGCGCTTGTCCGCGTCCGGCTCAGCCTCCGCGAGATCCACCTCCGAGCGCGAAATGCGCCAGAGCGCCTCGTAGTTGTTCGGATCGGCCGCGAGTGCCTTCTCGTACGCCGCCACTGCTTCCGGTGCGTTGCGAGCGTCGGATGCGGCGTTGCCCCTGGTGACCCATTCGCTGGCAGACTGGGCGCTGCCGACCAACGGCAGAGACACGAACAGCGATGCAGCAAAGCTTGCGAGTGCGAGCCTTCGATTCATGATCGGTATCTCCAAACGGGTGGAAGCTGCTTAAAATACCCCGATGATCGTTCCCCGGCTCATTGAGCGCAAACGCGACGGCGGAAGCCTGTCCCCATCCGAATGGCTCGAGCTGGTCCACGCCTACTCGGCCGGAGGAGTTCCGGACTACCAGATGTCCGCGCTCCTGATGGCGATCTACTTCCGCGGCATGACGCGCCCGGAAACGGATGCGCTGACGGACGCAATGCTGAGCAGCGGTTCCAGGCTGGATCTGTCCGACATGACAGTTCCGCGCCTGGACAAGCATTCAACCGGGGGCGTCGGCGATAAGGTATCGATCATCCTCGCGCCGCTAATGGCGGAGCTGGGAATGGCGGTACCGATGATGTCCGGTCGCGGGCTGGGACATACGGGCGGCACGCTGGACAAGCTGGAGTCCATTCCCGGATTTCGCACGGACCTCTCACTAGCCGCGGCGCGCAGGCAGCTGGATTCGCTCGGTTGCGCCCTGATCGGGCAGACTGGTGAGATCGCTCCGGCCGACAGGAAGTTGTACGCGCTCCGAGACGCTACCGGAACCGTTGAAGCGATCCCGCTCATATCCGCGAGCATCATGAGCAAGAAGCTGGCGGAGGGACTGACAGGCCTGGTCCTCGACATCAAGAGCGGGAGCGGCGCCTTCCTTCCGGAAATCGAGCGTGAGATCGAGCTCGCAAAAACGATGATCGACCTCGGCAAGGATCGCGGCTGTCCCGTGGTCGCGCTTGTCACGGCGATGGACCGGCCACTCGGTATCGCCTGCGGCAACGCGATCGAGGTGCGCGAGTCGATCGAGTTCCTGCATGGGAACCCGCCTGAAGATCTCGCGACCGTCACGTACGCGCTGGGCGCGGAGATGCTCCTGCTCGCCGGATTGGTCTCCAGTCGCGACAGCGCGCACGTGATGATGCGCGACGCGATCGCGACCGGCCGAGCAGCGGACCGGTTCCGCGCGATAGTCGAGGCTCAGGGCGGTGATCCCCGGGTGGTCGATGATCCCTCGCGGCTTCCGGCTGCACCGCTACGCGTAGAATACCGCGCTTCCCGAGACGGCGTCGTACAGCGCGTGGAGCCGCGTGCGATCGGCCGAGGCGTGGTCGCACTTGGCGGGGGACGGCGGACCATGAGCGACGTGGTGGATCCACGCGTGGGCTTCGACGTGTTCGTGAGGCCCAACAGTGTGGTGCGCGCTGGCGACGTGATGGCGATCATCCATGCGGCGGATGTCACTGGAGAAAGCGTTGGCCGCAAGGTTCTCGACGAGGCCATTTCGATTGGCGAGGGCACAGTCGAGACATTGCCACTGATTTCGCACCGGATAACCGACGGCTCGGTGGAGCGAATAGCGGGGTGACTTTCACGGCGCCCGTTGTCTCACAGCGACGACGACGGTTTCCTGCGGCGCGGATTGCACCAGCAATGTTCGCGGAACATCCCGCCTGTTCGTGCTGAGCTGCAGCGAGACGGAGCATCCGAGTGCGGATGTGCCTGCGGGAAGCGCAATCGACCATCTAGGCCGCATGGACCGGTAAATAGCGATCTGTCGGTCTGTCGTGGCCATGGTTCGGCCCGCCGAGTCGCGGACGATAATGTGAGCGACGCCGATGAAGGCGCTGGTACCGGTGCGTGTGAGCGTCGTACGGAGATCGATCGCATCTGTTGCGGCCGTTGCCTCGAATGCGCCGATCGTAACGCCGGTGTGAACATCGCCCTTCCGAAAGAATACCGGAATCACGGTCGCGCTTTCCATCGCGACACGCACCGTCGCCGAGTCAGTTCGGTTCGTGTCCAGGACACTTTGTTGCTCATCGCGCGCGTGGACTGTGAGCCTCGCCCAGTACTCACCGTCGGCCAGGCCATCGGGCGGTTGAGCGAGCAGCCGGACGGTTCTAGCCGCGCCACCGCGGAGCGTGAAGCGTGCAGGATAGGCGGTGACCCAGCCTGCGGCGCTTGCGCTGTCGGTGGATTCTGAAAGCTGCACCGTGAGCCTGCCGCTCGAGTCGGTCGTCGCGAAGCCGAAGCGCAGGTCGACACTGAACTCCGCACGCGACGCGTGCGGGTTCAGCACGGTGATCTCTCCGCCCGGGCGCGCGGGAGAGAGAACTATCATGTGCGGATCGACGCCGATTCCGGCGACCTGTGCGCCGGCGAGCTTGCCGAGCGCGCACCAAGCTGCGCCGGTCCTGGCGGCGCGCGTGCCGACGAGGCGCAGCATTAGAGGTCGGTGTATGCGGCCGTGATCTGGCCGGTTGCAGTGTACGTGGTCGCTGCTGCCATTGCATTCGGACTTATGGTGGCACCGAGCCCAAAGTACATCTTTGCGGTACCCGCGAGTGCTTCGAGGGTGAGCGGGATGGGCACACTTCCGTTCGCGGCGAATGACACCGCGGTTCCAGTGAGCACCGGAGTATCGCTCGCGATGTAGGTCCAGCCTGTGACGGGCAGGTTGCTTCCACTTGTTGGCGTGAGCGACGCGGGCATGGTGAGCGTGACCGAAATCGAGGACCCGCCCTGACCGATGATCTCGAACCTCCCGCTGGTGGCGGCGTTCGGCGCGATGGTCTTGGTTGTGGAGGTAAGGAGCTTGCCGAAATCGAGCGCGTGAGTGACAGTCATGGACATCGGTGAAACCACGCGTGCCGTGACCGAAAGCGAGCCGCTAGCGCTCGATTGCGCGTGTGCTGAAGCGGCAAAGCCGCATGTGACGAGCAGCTGTACAGCGAGCCAGGTCCTGCGAATTGCAACCGACATTGTGACACTCCTGCCGCGTGCGCGGCGGAACGTGTGAGATGAGGGCCGAGTATAGGTTGGACTTGCCGGCGGCGGGTTAGCGCTCGCAGAGATGGTTGATCGTTTCACTGCAGGATGAGCGCGCGGACTGAATACCGGTTGTGGATTGAAGTTGTAGCCGAGCCGGTGGACGGCGAAGCTGGTCGTCGTCGTGAAAGAGGGGGCGCTGCGGAAATCACAGCGCCCCCCTTCTTCAATCGTTCCTAAACTCACCGCTCGACACCGCCACGAAACGCGCTCCTACCGCAACGGTAATGAAGTCGGTTAGAGCGGGCCAGAAGTGTCCGTGAGCGGCGGTTTGAACCAGCGCCATGCTATCAACGCCAGGGTCAGAGTCGAGACGGACCAGATTACGACGATGTCGGTCCAGTCAAAATATCCTCTCACAAGCTTCACGATCAGCGGCGTGACCAGCAGCAGCACAACTGCAGCGCTACCTATCTTCTGGTTCTGGGCGACGGTCATGACTGCCATCCTGAGGGAGTGAAGATGCGTTGACGTAGCTCATGCAGACGTCGCTGGTCCCCAAAAATACTTATGACCGAGTACCAATGTGATAAAGAGCCGGTCCTCAGCGGTCCAAGAAGGCGAAACGCTCAGCTCGAAGTGACGCCGCCCTGGATTCCCGTGTAAACCCACGCCGCGCCGCGTCGCGCGAACGACAGGGTTTTCGACTCATCAAAGAACCGGCACGCGCTATACTGATCTTTGATATTGTACAATATACGAATCGTCGCGCTGTCGCGCAGGATAGTTGGAGTGCTCAGGTAGACAAGTTTCGTGAGACCGGTTAGCCGACAATAAAACGAATTGGGTCCCACCGAATCCCGTGAGAATGATCGCCCACCCAAATCCGCAACAAGATCCTTCACGTGCGCCACGCTTCGTCTAGTGTGCAATGGTTTCAGCGACGCGTCCATGTTCGGATCGAGGCCCACTGTGGTGAAGTCCGTCACACCTCGCTTTGTAAAGTCCCCGCGAACAACACGCATCGCAAGGCGCTCAAGTTGCTGACCGTCCTGCGGGGTAGTGACGCCAGCTTGAATGGAAGCGGTCTGGCCAATGCAGACGCACGGCGTGAATGCGAGCGCCAGCACAAAAGGCCGTTTGAGCGCTCGACAATCGTTGACGCTCAGCATTCGGATCTCCATCTGGTTGTGAGTGGGCGACCGGGTATGTTCTGCCTGACCGGCCAGTCAGCTTATATTCCTTCCGCAACGCACGAACAAAAGGCGCCGCCATGTCGGCAGCGCCCTTTGTTGCATTAGTTACATAACAAATCGCGCGACATCGATGCAGTGTACGGGCGCGTCGGCACGCAGCACACTACACGTCCAGGTTGCTCACGAACTTCGCGTTCGCCTCGATGAACTGTCTGCGCGGCTCGACGTCGTCGCCCATCAGGGTCTGGAAGATCTGGTCGGCGAGCACCGCGTCTTCGATGTTGACCTTGAACAGCGTTCGCGTGTTCGGATCCATGGTCGTCTTCCATAGCTGGTCGGGGTTCATCTCGCCCAACCCCTTGTAGCGCTGGATGTTGACCGACGTCTTGCCGTCGTTGCCGCCCAGGCGCGTGATGAGGTCGTCGCGCTCCTTCTCGTCGTAGGCGTAGTACTCTTCCTTGCCCTTGGCGACGCGATAGAGCGGGGGCTGAGCGAGGTATATGTATCCGGCCTCGATGAGCTCCGGCATCTGGCGGAACAGGAACGTGAGCAGCAACGTGCGGATGTGCGCGCCGTCAACGTCGGCGTCCACCATCAGGATGATCTTGTGGTAGCGCGTGGATTCGAGCGTGAAGTCGTCCCGGATTCCGGCGCCGATCGCCGTGATGATGGTCCGGATCTCCTCGTTGGAAAGCACCTTGTCGATGCGCGCCTTTTCGACGTTGATGATCTTGCCGCGTAGCGGCAGAATGGCCTGGAAGTTACGGTTGCGGCCCATTTTGGCCGAGCCGCCGGCGGAGTCGCCCTCGACCAGATAGAGCTCGCAGAGAACGGGATCACTGAGCGAGCAATCGGCGAGCTTGCCGGGAAGGTTGCCGACATCGAGCGCGCTCTTCTTGCGCGTGAGGTCGCGGGCCTTGCGTGCAGCCTCTCGTGCGCGTGAAGCCGAGATCGCCTTCTCGATGATGATGTTGGCGACCTTGGGATGTTCGTCGAGATACCGGTTGAGAAGCTCGTTCATCACGACCTTCACCGCGCCCTCGACCTCGGAGTTGCCGAGCTTGGTCTTGGTCTGACCTTCGAACTGCGGCTCGTGGACCTTGACCGACAGAACGGCGGTCAGTCCCTCGCGAACGTCGTCGCCCGAGAGCGTCGCTTCCTTGTCCTTCTTGTTGATGGAACTGCGGCCCAAGTACTGGTTGATTACGCGCGTGAGGCCCGACTTGAAGCCGGTGAGGTGCGTACCGCCCTCGTGCGTGTTGATGTTGTTCACGAACGAGAAGACGTTCTCGTTGTAGCCGTCATTGTACTGAAATGCTATCTCGATGCCGATGTCGTCGTGGATGGTGTCGATGTACACCACCTCGGCGTGCAATGGCTTGCTGCGCGCGTTGAGGTAGCCGACCATTTCCTGAAGTCCGCCGCGAGCGAGGAAGATCTCAATCTTCTCCTGGCCCTCGCGCTCGTCGGTGAGCGTGATCTTTATCCCCTTGTTCAGGTACGCCAGCTCGCGCATGCGGTTTGCGAGTGTGTCGTACTTGTAGATGAGGTCGGTGAAGATCAGGTCGTCGGGTTTGAACCAGACCGTCGTTCCCGTCTCGCCGCGGTCGGCGGTGCCCACGACCTTGAGACGCGTGATGGTGGTGCCGCGATTGAAATCCATGTAGTGGATCTTTCCATCGCGGCGCACCCATACCTTGAGTTGCGACGAGAGCGCGTTCACGACCGATACGCCGACGCCGTGCAGGCCACCGGACACCTTGTAGCTGTTCTTGTCGAACTTGCCGCCCGCGTGCAACACCGTCATCGCCAGCTCGACGCCAGGCAGTCCTTCGGTGGGATGGATGTCGACCGGAATTCCGCGGCCGTCATCGACGACCGTGATCGAGTCGTCCTTGTGAATCGTTACCGAGATCTCGGTCGCGTGTCCCGCGAGCGCTTCGTCGATGGAGTTGTCCACGACTTCGTAGACCAGATGATGTAGCCCCGTGCCCGAGGTGGAGCCGATGTACATGCCGGGCCGCTTGCGCACCGCTTCGAGACCCTTGAGAACCTGAATGTTCTCCGCATCGTAGTGCGACGCGGTGCGATCAGTCTTTTCTTTGACAGCCATTTACACGACCAAAAAGGGGCGGGATACGGGACACCGAACGAAACCCGAAGCAATCGGCTCCACAGACTCTATAATATAATCCCTGAACGGGCTGCGCGCAACATGGAGCCCGTCCCGTAACGCGTTGCGAGACAATGACTTGGGACGCCTACGCAGGCCGCGCGAGCTGGAACCGCAGCTTTCTGACGCGAGGCCGTTCCGGATCGGTGTTCAGGGCCTTCACCAGCTGTGGCTCCATGAGCTGAAGCTCGGTCATCCACGCGTTGGTCCGGACGGCGATAAACAGCGACCCGTCGGGCGTGACAAACAACGGCTCGGTCACCGCCGCAATGTCGCGGCCTACGAGTTCGGCCCATTCCGGCACCACCGCAGCCTGCACCATGCGCACATCGAGACCGGCCTCGGCGAGGTATGTGCTCAGGGCGTCCGCAATTTTCTGGGGGCCGCGCTTCCCCGGCGGACCCGGCTTTCTAGTTGGCATCGGCGACTCGGGTGCCTGCTTCGGTGATGCTTCCGGCGACGATGTGCCAGCGCGGAAGCCGCGTCAGGTCGGAAGGAATGTCGCCGGCGCGCGGCACGGTGAGGATCGTCTGGCCGGTAACGGTCTCGTGAAGCAATTCGAGTATGTGCGAGCTGCGCTTCAGATCCAGCTCAGCAAAGGGATCATCCAGCAGCAACAGCGGATCGCTCCCGGTATGAGCCTTGAGAGTCTGTCCTTCGAGCAGCCGCAGCGTGATGGCGGCGGTGCGCTGCTGGCCGCCGGAGCCGAAGACGCGAAGATCATGACCGCCAATCTGCAGCGAGATGTCGTCGCGGTGCGGTCCGGTATGGGTGATACCACGCCTGATATCCAGTCCGCGCCGGTGGGCCAGGGAATCGGCGAGCTCGCCAGCGGCATCGCGCGGTGTCGCGACGGATGTCACGTAGCGCATACTCATCTCCTCGCGCTCTCCGATCGCGTGGGCCAGCCTGGCGAACTCCGCTTCATGCTGGTCCATCCACGCAACACGCTCGGCGAGCAGTACGGCCCCGCTTTCGGCGAGCACTGGCTCCCATACCGCCACGCTCTCCTCCGACTGCGACCCGCGCGCCACGCTCCGCAGTGCAGCGTTGCGCCGCGCCAGTGACGCGCGGTACCGCTGCAACGCGTGTAGATACCGCGGAGATGTCAGCGCAAGCGCTACGTCCAGGAACCTGCGCCGCTCGCTGGGCGCGCCGCTCACGAGCTCGACGTCGCGCGGCGAAATCACTATCGATGGAAGCGAACCGAGTGCGCCGCTCAGGCGCTTCGCCTCGGCGCCATCGACGACGACTTTCTTGCGGCCGCGACTGAAGCCGGCGGAAAGCTCGTGCTCGCCGTCTGTGATCACAGTCGCGTGAAGGTGAAAGGCGACCGCGCCGAAGCGCACGAGGTCCGCGTCGCGCGCGCCGCGCAGCGAGCGCAGAAGCTGGAAATAGTAGATCGCCTCGAGCAGGTTCGTCTTCCCCTGCCCGTTATCGCCAATGATGACGACGCCCTGCTCGGGTACTGCGACGTCGGCGCGTTCCACATTGCGGAAGTCGCGAATCGCCAGCCGCCGGAGAAGCGCCATTCAGCCGTCCCCCAGCGGGTCCGTCAGGGGCTTCGTGAGCGTATCAGCGTCCGGTGAAGCTCGGCTGCCGCTTCTCGATAAAGGCGGTCATCCCCTGCTGCATGTCGTCCGTCGCCGAGAGCAGCCCGAAGTGGTTCGCCTCGAGCGTGAGGCCCTCGTCCAGAGTCATGCCGAGCCCGCGGTCCACGGCTTCGATGCAGAGGGCGACCGCCAGCGGCGCGTTCTGCATGATCTGCTTGAGCATGATCTGCGCTGCGCCCATGAGCTCGGCCGCGTGCACGACACGATTGACCAGGCCGATGCGGAGCGCCTCCTCGGCGTCGATCATTTCGCCCGTCATGAGGAGCTGCAGCGCGCGCCCCTTGCCGACGAGTCGTGGAAGGCGCTGGGTTCCGCCGTAACCGGGCAGAATGCCGAGCTTTACTTCAGGCTGACCGAACTTGGCGTGTTCGGACGCGATGCGAATGTGGCACGCCATAGCGATCTCGCAGCCACCGCCGAGTGCAAAGCCATTGACGGCGGCGATGACCGGTTTCGGGCACATCTCGAAGCGGCGAAACACCTCCTGTCCAGCTCGCGCGCGGCCCTTGGCCACGAATGGCGACTGTCCCTGCAGCTCGGTTATATCCGCGCCGGCGATGAACGCGCGGCCGGCGCCCGTGAGAATGATTCCGCCCACGTCCTGCCGCACCCTGGCGTCATCGATCGCTGCGCCCAGCTCGGCGATGGTACCGGCGTTCAGCGCGTTCAGCTTGTCCGGCCGGTTGACCGTTATTGTGGCGATTCTGTCGGCCACTTCGAACGTCAGAAAGTCGTAGGAAGGCATGCGCGGAATATAAGCGCCCATGGCCGGTGAAATCGCCGCCGCCGGGCGCGGGCCCGGTTGCACGAGGCAACGTTCTTGCTTGGCTCCCGCGCATGCGGCAGACATGGTTGTTGCGGAACGGAACGAAGCGGGGGCGGTTCACGTACGCCACGGCCAGCGGGAAGGCGGTACGCGCGCAGCGCGCTGCGCAGATAGATGCGCTCGCCATACCACCCGCGTGGACCGACGTACACATTGCCGTCAGCGAACGCGCAGCCATCCAGGCTTGGGGCTTTGACGCGCGGGGACGCAAGCAGTACCGCTATCATCCCAACGCCATCCGGCGTGGCCAGACACGGAAGTATTACAGAGTTCGCCAGATGGCGCGTGACCTGCCGGCGATCAGGCGTCGGGTGTACGCCGATTTCGCCAGGAAGCAACTGACTCGGGAGCGCGTAAGCGCGGGGATCGTTCGGTTGCTTTCCGATGGCTTCTTTCGAATCGGCAACGACCGCTACGCCAGGGAAAACGGCACATTCGGCCTCACCACGCTCAAAAAGTCCCACGTGAAGGTGAACGGCGACCTGGTGCTCTTCGACTACATCGGCAAGCGTTCCATCAGGCATCGCCAGACCGTGGTGAGCCAGGAGCTTGCGAGCTTCGTGAAGTCGCTGCTCGCGGTGCCGGGTCCCCGGCTGTTTCGCTACAAGGACGCGTCGGGATCGTGGCACGACATCGAATCGGCGCAGATCAATCAGTACTTGCAGGATCTTGCCGGCTTTCCCTACAGCGCCAAGGACTTCCGGACTTGGGGCGGGACTCTTCGGGCGGCGACGGTTCTCGCCGATCTGGGCGCTGCGAGATCGCAGCGAGAGGCGACTGGGAACGTTGCCACCGCCGTGCGCCTAGTTGCGGCGGAGCTGGGCAATACGCCCACCATCTGTCGCAAGTCGTACGTGCATCCGATCGTGATCGAGCGCTATCTCGAAGCTGGTGACACCATTCAGCTCCCGTCGCGCCGCAACGGCCGCGCGGGCGCACTGCGCTCGCACTCCGTCGAGGAGAAGGCGCTTATCAAGTTTCTGGACGATCACTTTCCCGATCGAAGGAGCAGGCGCCGCACGAACGACGAGTGACGGTGTATCTCGCGCATGTCTCCCACGATACTTGACCGTGAACTCGACCTCCACCGGGATGCGCTGAGCGGCTGCCGCGCGTGTGGCGACCGTGTCGGTACGGCGCTGCCGATCGTGTCGCTGGCGAGGCGTCCGCGCGCGATGCTGGTGGGACAGGCACCGGGACAGGTGGAGCGCGAGAGCGGCCGCCCGTTTTCCGGACGGGCAGGCCGCACGCTCTTCAAATGGCTTGCGGAGGCGGGCGCGAGCGAGTCACAGGTGCGCGAGCAGATCTACATTGCGGCGATAACGCGGTGTTATCCGGGACCGAGCGCGAGCGGCCGGGGTGATCGCGTGCCGTCCGTGGAAGAACAGTCGACCTGCGCCACGTGGCTGGAAGCCGAGCTTTCGCTTGTGAGGCCGCGGCTCATCATCCCGGTGGGTCGGCTCGCGATTGACAGGTTTCTTGGGCGGCTACCGCTGGAACGGGTGATCGGAAAGGAGCACGAGGTCCGCATGGGCGGGCGAAAAGTCCAAATAATCCCGCTTCCCCACCCGTCGGGCGCGAGTAGCTGGATCCACGGCGCAGGGCATGCTGAGTTGTTGAGCGGCGCGCTGGATCTGCTTCGTACGCGCCTGGCAGAGACCTTATATTTGTAGGCAGTGAAAGCGACGACGAAATTCCTGACCGGCGGGGCGCTGGTACTTGGCGCGGCGGGCTACCTGATGGCGAGCTCCATCAGCAAGACCGCTACGTATTACCTGACGCCGACGGAGCTTTCCAGCAGGATCGCGAGCGACCCAACGTTCTATAGCACCGGAGTGAAGGTGGGGGCGCGAGTGGTTCCGGGCTCCATCGTTCGCGAGCCTGGCGGGCGCGAGACGTCGTTTCGCATGACCGACGGTGCGCGGACTTATGCGGTTGTTTATCGCGGTATTACTCCCGATACATTCACGGACAGCGTGGACGTCGTGGTCGAGGGGCGCCTGGGCCACGATCAGGTTTTTCACGCGACGACTCTACTCGCGAAGTGCGCATCGCGTTACGAGAACGCGCCGGACCGTCCAGCGCGCGTCCGAACGTGACGATCGCGCGGCACTGACCGCGCTCGAACTCTTCATATAATGATTCTCGTTGGTGAGCTGTCGCTGTGGGTCGCCCTGTTGATGGCGGTCTGGACGGCGACCGTTGCGTTTGCCGGTGGCTCGCTGGAGCGTCGCGATCTGGTCGCGAGTGCCGAGCGGGGGACGTATGCGACGTTCGCGATGGTCATCCTGGCATCGCTCGGATTGTGGACAGCGATCTTCACGCACGACTTCTCGTTCAAGTATGTAGCGTCGTTCACGAGTGCGAACCTTCCGAAGGCGTACCTGTTCACCGCATTCTGGGGCGGCCAGGCTGGGTCGATGCTGTTCTGGACGCTGATCCTAACGTTCTTCTCGACTGTGGCCGTGTTGACGAGCAAGCGGCGAAATCCCGAGCTGATGCCGTACGTGATCGGCACGCTCGCGATCATCGCGATCTTCTTCCTCGCCACGCTCTGCTTCGGCGCCAACCCGTACGAGCGCCTCGACTGGCTACCGGTGGACGGCCGCGGCATGAACCCGCAGCTGCAGAATCCGGGAATGGCCATCCATCCGCCGAATCTCTACCTCGGCTATGTTGGAACGAGCATCCCGTTCGCGTTTGCGATCGCGGCGCTCATAACCAGGAGACTGGACGCCGAGTGGCTCGTCGCGGTGCGTCGGTGGGCGCTGGTGAGCTGGTTCTTCAACACTACGGGCATCGTGCTGGGCATGTGGTGGGCGTACGTCGAACTGGGCTGGGGTGGTTACTGGGCCTGGGATCCGGTGGAGAATGCAAGCCTGCTGCCGTGGCTGACGACCACTGCGTTCCTGCACTCGGTCATGGTGCAGGAAAAGCGCGGCATGCTGCGAAAGTGGAACGTGACTCTAGTGATCTGCTCGTTCCTGCTGTCGATCTTCGGCACCTTCATCACGCGAAGCGGTGTGATATCGAGCGTTCACTCGTTCGCGCAATCGCCCGTGGGCAACTGGTTCGCAGGTTTCCTGATATTTGCGATAGTTGCAAGCGTGTATCTCGTCACCACCCGCCTCAAGGACCTTAAAGCGAATGCGGTGCTCGAGAGCATGGTAAGCCGCGAGGCCGCATTTCTTTACAACAATCTCGTGCTCGTCGGGATAGCGTTTTCTGTCCTGTGGGGCACGCTCTTCCCGATCCTCACCGAAGCGGTGCGCGGGACCAAGATCACGGTGGGTCCGCCGTTCTTCAACGCCGTGAACGTGCCACTTGGCCTGCTGCTCTTGCTGCTCACGGGCATCGGACCGTTGATTGCATGGCGTCGGGCGTCGCTCGCGAATCTGCAACGCCAGTTCACAATTCCGGCGGCAGCGCTCGTCATCACTCCCGCGCTTCTGTTCGCAGCCGGAATGCGGAGCATGTCCGCGCTCATCGCGTACGCCTTTGCCGGCTTCGTTTCGACCACGATTCTGCAGGAATTCTACAAGGGCATCAACGCTCGGCGGTCGATGTACGGTGAGGCAGCGCCGACGGCGCTCGTGCGGCTCGTCGCGCGGAATCGCAGACGGTACGGCGGCTACATCGTACACGCCGGCGTTGTCATCATATTCTGTGCGTTCGCCGGCCTCGCGTTCAAGTCAGAAAACGATCTCACCGTGAATGCCGGTGACACCAAGGCACTCACCGATCCGTTTGGCCATCACTGGACGTTCACCAGCCAGGGTGTGTCGCGCTACGACGTGCTGAACCGCGAGGTCACCGCGGTGGCGCTGGAGACCAGGCGCGACGGCAAGCCGATGGGCGTGATTACAAGCGAGAAGCGGCAGTATTTCTCAGGGACCGATCCGAACAACCGCGTGCCGACGTTCGAGCCTGCAACCGCGGTGGGCATCATGGGATCTTTCAGCCAGGACGTTTATATCACGCTTGCGGGTGTGACCGGCCAGGACACGAGCGAGATTCGGATCACATTCAACCCGCTGGTTCGCTGGGTGTGGCTTGGCGGAATGTGCATGGCGCTCGGCGGCCTGATCGTGATGTGGCCGCAGGCGGAGCGGCGGAGAAAGCAGGGTGGGTACATGACCACTCTGCGCCCCGAAGCAGTCACGGAGACATCATGATTATTGGACGCAGACAGTTCCTCGCGTCGCTTGGCGCGCTTGCGGTCACACGCGTTGCGCGCGCTCAGGGTTCGGCGAACACCATGGAAGGGCCGATGAGCCCTGATGCCTACCACCCTGTCAGGCTCCCGCCCAAACCAAACGCTGTTCCTCAGCTCACGAATGCTCAGCGTGACGATCTGGAGCACCGGCTCAAGTGTCAGTGCGGCACCTGCGTACTGGACGTCTACACCTGTCGCACCACGGATTTCAGCTGCCCGGTCTCTCCATCCATGCACGTGGACGTGATGGGATTGGTGGGTGGTGGTTACGGTGTGCAGGAGATCCTTGCGGCGTTCAGAAGCGCGTACGGCGAGCGTGTCCTCATGGCGCCGGCAAAGGAAGGGTTCAACCTCGTGGGCTACACCGCGCCGTTCGCCGCGCTGGCCACCGGTGCAGTTGTGGTGTTCGGATTGCTCAGACACTGGAGCCGACCAGCGCGGGACGCATCGGTACCGGTCGATACCGTGAACGCAACGCCGGAAGAGCTGGCGAGACTTCGCGACGTAATGCGGAGCGATGAGTGACGGCGATGATCGTGGGGACCGCACTGGCGATCCTGGCGCTCCTCTTCGTTCTTTACCCGCTCTTCAGCGAGCCACTCGGACTCGCGCCCGCGGCGTCGCTATCGCGCTCGAGGGCTGGCATCACCACCGCGGTGGACGCACTGAGGGAGATCGAGTTCGACCACGTTACCGGGAAGCTTTCCGATGTGGACTACGCCGAGCTCAAGTCTTCGTACACGCAGAGCGCGATCGCGGCCATGCGCGACGGGGGCGGCGACGACGCCGCAGCGAACAGCGCTCCAATGGTAGTCTGCGGGCACTGCGGTCCGCGTCCGGAGCCGGATGCTGTCTATTGCTCCGAGTGCGGGCACGCTCTGGCGGCGTGAAGTAGCGTCCATCGCGGCCGCTGCGGCGTCCGGCAGTCACATATGAAATGGTCACCATCGGGTTCCGTGCGATCGTCGCGCGCCCTGCTGGTACGACTACACCTTCAACAACTACAATACGTGTTCTATCAGACCCTCTCGCTCATAGGTGCGGCACTCCTGCTTGTTGGATTCGTGTCGTTACAGATGCGCCGGATGCGCAACGACGGTGCATGGTTCAACATGCTCAATTTCGCGGGATCGAGCGTGCTGGCGTGGGTTGCGATCCACGATCGTCGTGCCGGCTTCATCATACTGGAAGTCGTGTGGGCCGTGGCGACTCTGCCCGCTCTCTATCGCGCGTTCCGCGGCACGGCTACCGCTCCAGCGCGATGAGCCTGTTGATGGCGAATCGCAGCGGCAACAGTGTAGCGCCGATGCAGAGGACCGCAGCCGCGCCGAACCCGACGAGCATCTGGGTGGGGTCGCTCGCCGACCCGAACGCTTCGGCCGAGAGGTAGGTGTATACAGGCCGTGCTTCCAGAAGTACCACGGCGCCGATGAGCGATATCGCGGTCATCATGAAGATGAGGCCGCCGAACGAAGTTGGAATCTGGGCGGCATTCTCGGTCTCGAATTGCGGGAAGAGAGTTCCAGCGCCAATCGCGAGGCCTGAGATCGCGAACGTCATGAGCGTGATGGTTCCGATGGAAACCGCCGTCATGAACTGACTCGCTTCGAGTAGAACGTCGGTTGTGAATACGATCGCGAGCGCCAGCAGCAGAAGCGGCGCGGTCCCCACCCAGAACTTCGCCCAGAGCAGATCGCGCATCTTCAGCGGGCTTGCCTTGAGCAGCCACCAGGTGCGTCCCTCGAGACTTACTGACGGGAAGACAAAGCGCGCGGCGATGGAGGCGAGCACGAATCCCGCGAGTACGAGATTCAGGAACGGAACGACATTCACGATGAAGAATGTCATACCGTCGCCTCGAAGTGGCAGAAACCGTATGTTGAATATGTAAACGGCCACGAGCACCACGAGGAGTATGAGCTGCGACCATTGCGTGGTGTCGCGAAAGAAGAGGCGAATCTCCTTGAGCACCAGCTCGCGCCGCGTGTCGGGGAACCGGGTGATGAAACGGTTGCGGCCGGCACGAACAGAGTCCCGGGATAGACCTGCGCCTTCCTGCGACTTGCTGAAGCCCCGCGTGTACAACGCTCGATGCAGCAGCGCGCCGAACACGACGAGCGCGGCCGCCGTGGACCAGAGCAGGTAGAAGGGCAGTACGTCCGGCTCGTAACGGAGCCATCCGAGCACTCCGGATTGCACCCATCCACTCGGCAGCCACGGAGAGCTTGGCGCGCGGAGCACGGCGAGAAAGTCCACGAGCGACCGGAATCCCTCGGGCCGCGCGAGCTGCTCCGGCCTCAACAACCTGAAGGCCAGCACCACTCCGCCAGCGGTGAGCACCGTGATCACGCTCAGGATATCGCGGGTGCGCCGGGCGGGAAAGAGATTCACGAGGAGCAGCGTAAACGCAGCGCCGAGCGCAGATGGAATCACCAGGTACGGAACGAAGGCCGCGAGTGCGACGAGCGGATACCACCAGCCACCGTCGTATGCCATGCCGTAAGCAGTGAAGATCGGGATCGCCATGAGCAGCACCATCCAGCTCGAGTTGACTACAGTCTCCACGAGCTTCGCGCAGTACACGGCCAGCCAGTCAACCGGTGTGCCCACGAGCAGATCGAGATCTCGCGCCAGGAAGAACGTGGACAGCGACGTTATCACGTTTGACAACAACAGTAGACCGAAGAAGCTGACCAGCACGAGACTCAGCAGCTTTCCCGCGAGGAGCGCGCCGATCTCCGGCACGTCCTTGAAATAGCGCAGCAGGCGGAACGTGACTCCGAACATGAACAGCCAGAACATGCCGCCGACGACCGAGAGGAGCACGATTCGAGGCAGGCGCTTACTGGAGCCGCCCCGGGCCGCCGCGCGGATCGACTGCACCTTGGGTGACAATACGTGCGCGATGTCGCGGAGCAGCATCGTCTCAGGCCGTCAGGACTTCGACCGCTGTGCGAGCAGCCTTCTCTCCAGTGAGACGCAGGAAGATTTCCTCGAGGCTCGAATCCGCGTCGCTGCTCGAGCGCAGCTCATCCATGGTGCCCAGAGCCGCGATTCTTCCACGCTGCACAATCGCGACGCGATCGCACAGCGTCTCTGCGACCTCGAGCGTGTGCGTTGACATGACTATCGTGTTGCCGCGCTCCACGTATGCCCGAAACAGATCCTTGAGAAGGCGCGCTGCTTTGGGATCGAGGCCAACCATGGGTTCGTCCACGACGATCAGCTCGGGGCGATGTACGAATGCGCTGGCGATTATGAGCTTCTGGCGCATGCCGTGGCTGTAGCTCTCCACCAGCTCGTCACGCCAGTCGTTCAGATCGAATAGGCTGAGCAGCTCGCTTCCGCGGCGCTCTACACTGTCGCCGCCCTGGCCGTACAGGCCTGCCACAAAGCGCAGGAACTCGGCGCCGGAAAGCTTCTCATATATGAATGGCCGATCCGGAATGAAACCCATCTTGGACTTTGCCAGGGCGGCATCGTCGGCGAGACCCACTCCACCAATCGTGACCGTCCCGGAGGTGGGCTGCAGGATGCCGGCTATCATGCGCAACGTGGTGGTTTTACCCGCGCCGTTCGGCCCCAGCAGACCGAACAACTCGCCGCGACCGACGGCGAGATCGATCCGATCGACCGCGGTGAAGTCACCGTAGCGTTTCGTGAGATTCGTAAGGAGTATCAATGGCCCGCGCTCTTCTGATTCAGCGTTGCGATCTCGTATGCCGTGCGCGCCAGCCGCGCACCTCCCGCCTCCTGCGCCGCGACGAGCCGCCCCTGCGAGTCCACCCATGCCCACACCGAGTTGGACGGCGTGGCGATTTTCCAGGAGCGAATGGTGTCAGTGTGCGATGGAACCCACAGCGCGCGGGCCGAATCGAACGCGGCACTGTCCACCACGCGCAATACTGACTCGGCCGCGATGGCAAGGGTCACGCGCTCAACTCGTCGTGCGACCGGGTTGTAAATCCAGGAGTCGGTACGTTCACCGACTCTTGGGCTGGCCGCGAGCATCATCGCGATCGGGGCAAGCGTCGGTAGCAGGACGCCGGCGTGTTGTGCGGGCCTTCCGCGAATCCGGACCGGTGCAGACCCGCTACTCACCGTGAACGCGAAGCTGTCGAGCGCGAATCCGCGTGACAGGTACGCCGTTGACATCGCGGTGATGATCTGGCCGTCGGCGCCGAAGACTCCGCGAACCCGGGCGACCTCTCGCGCGGTGAGCCCGCGCCTGGTAGTGTCGATCGAGGAGCTGGCGGAGCCGATGACACTTTCGCCCTGTGAAACCGTGTAGAAATACGTTGCCGGCTCCAGGCGGAGCGCGCCGCTCGCGAGTAGCTGGGCTTCCGGAACATCGTGGTTTCTGGAAGCCAGCACGATCATTCCACCCACCCAACCGGCAAGGATGACCGTCGCCCAGATCCTGCGGTCCGGGCGACGGATCACGCTATGGCCAGTCCCGTCTCGTCGGCAATCCAGCTGAGATACTTGGGAAGACCCGCCGCCACCGGTAAAACCAGCAGCTCAGGAAGCTTGTAGGGATGGAGTGTCTCGAACGACTGTTGCAGTGCGTCGAGGCAGGCAGAGCGGGTCTTCAGGAGCAGCACGACCTCGGTCTCATCGGCGATCTTGTTGTCCCACCGGTAGATGGACCGAGCGCGCGGGATCATGGTCCCGCAGGCGACCAGTCGGCGTTCCAGGAGGGCGCGGACGAGAGTTGCTGCATCCTCGTCCGTCCCCACTGTAGTCAGGACTACTACTGCGTCGGAGTGTGGCATACCCGAATTTACACCGTAGGTCGGTTAGGTTTAGGGGCTATGGCAGAAGAAGCACTGATCGTGAGGGGTGCCCGTGAGCACAACCTCCGCGATATCAACGTCACCATCCCGAGGGACAGGCTCACCGTGATCACGGGACTGTCCGGATCCGGCAAGTCGTCCCTGGCCTTCGATACGATCTACGCCGAGGGCCAGCGTCGCTACGTAGAGTCATTATCGGCATACGCGCGACAGTTTCTCGGGTTGATGGAAAAGCCCGATGTCGATTCAATCGAAGGATTGTCACCGGCTATTTCCATTCAGCAGAAGACTGCGGGCCACAACCCGCGCTCGACTGTGGGAACGGTAACGGAGATATATGACTACCTGCGGCTTCTCTACGCCCGGGCCGGTACGCCACACTGTCCCAACTGCGGGCGGCCGGTGGAGCGACAGAGTGCGGCGCAGATTGCGGACACGATCCTGCAGTGGCCGCGCGACACGCGCATCGAAATTCTCGCTCCGCTCGTGCGTGAGCGGAAGGGCGAGTTCCGAGAGCTGTTCGAGACGGCGAGACGCCAGGGTTTCGTGCGCGCGGTCGTGGATGGTGAGCTGTTAGAGCTTGCGACACCGCCAAAGCTCAACAAGAAGCTGAACCACAGCATTTCGGTCGTCGTGGATCGAGTGGTCGTGAATCCCGACGACCGCGGCCGCCTCGCAGATTCGGTGGAGACCGCGTTAAAGCTGTCCGACGGACTTGTCGAGGTGAGGCGGCAGGACGACAACTCAGCCAATCTCTTCTCGGAGCGTTACGGCTGTCCCGACTGCGGCACGTCGCTACCGGAGCTCGAGCCGCGACAGTTCTCGTTCAACTCACCGTTCGGTGCCTGCCCCAAGTGCGGCGGACTCGGCACGCGCCGCGAGGTGAGCGAGGATCTCATACTCGGCGATGGCAGCCTGACGATTCCCGAGGGTGTGGTACTCCCGTGGGGCGAGCCCGACGGCTATCTGCGGCGCACAATACTGCCCGGGCTGGCGCGCGAGCTGAAGTTCAATCTGGACACTCCGTGGGGCGAGCTGCCGCAGAAGACGCGCGACGCGCTGTTGTACGGATCGATGGGCCGTCGCGGCGCGGCGCGTACCTCGGATATCAAGTGGGAAGGGATAGTATCGAACGTGCAGCGCAGATATGACGAGACGGAGTCCGACGCTGTGCGCCTCGATCTCGAACAGTTCATGACTGCGCTGCCCTGCACCACGTGCGGCGGTCGCCGGCTCAAGCCTGAATCGCTTGCGGTGACTATCGTCGGGTTGAATTTGGGGGACGTCGTCGAATTCTCCGTTGGTGAGGCGGTGAAGTTCTTCGACGGCATCAAGGTTCGGTCCAAGCGGCAGCCAGGACTCGACGCAGACATCGCCGGCCCGATCCTCAAGGAAGTCCGCGAGCGCCTTCGCTTCCTCGTGGACGTGGGTCTCGACTATCTGACACTCGGACGAGCTGCGGAGTCGCTCTCCGGCGGTGAGGCGCAGCGCATCAGGCTCGCGACGCAGATCGGATCGCGGCTGGTAGGCGTGCTGTACATTCTGGACGAGCCATCGATCGGCCTGCATCAGCGTGACAACGCGCGTCTGCTTGCGACGCTTCGGCAGCTGCGCGACCTCGGCAACACGGTGATTGTCGTGGAGCATGACGAGGAAACGATGCGTGCAGCTGACCACCTCATCGACCTTGGGCCCGGTGCAGGGAAGCACGGTGGCTTCGTGATCGCGGAGGGGACGGTTCAGGAAGTAATGGACAATCCCGCCTCGATAACGGGCCGTTACCTGCGTGGCGAGTCCACGATCGCGATACCCGATCCGCGTCGTGCGCAGGACCCCGATCGCGTGATTCGCATCGAGGGCGCGACCGAGCACAATCTGCGCGACGTCAGCGTGGACATTCCACTAGGCAACTTCGTCGCCGTCACCGGCGTTTCGGGTTCCGGCAAGTCGACACTCGTGGAGGACATCCTGCACAGCTCGCTTGCGCGACACTTCTACCGGGCCCGCGTGATACCGGGGAAGCACAAGCGCATCACAGGGCTGGAGCACATCGACAAGGTGATCGACATCGACCAGAGTCCGATCGGGCGCACACCGCGCTCGAATCCGGCCACGTACGTTGGTCTGTTCACTCCGGTTCGCGAGCTGTTCGCGGAGCTGCCGGAGTCCAAGATCCGCGGTTACGGACCGGGCCGCTTCTCCTTCAACGTGAAGGGCGGCCGGTGCGAGGCGTGCGAAGGCGACGGACTCGTCAAGATCGAGATGCACTTTCTTCCGGACGTGTACGTGCCGTGCGACGTCTGCAAGGGCAAGCGCTACAATCGTGAGACACTCGAAGTGCGCTTCAGAGGGCTGAACATCGCGGACGTCCTGGAGCTCACGGTAGAGGACGCGACGGAAGTGTTCGCAAACCAGCCACGTATCTTCAACAAGCTGACCACCCTGAACGAAGTCGGACTCGGCTATATCCATCTTGGACAGAGTGCGACGACGCTTTCAGGCGGCGAGGCGCAGCGCGTGAAGCTCGCGTCGGAACTCTCGAAGCGCGACACCGGGCGAACGTTCTACATTCTCGACGAGCCGACGACGGGGTTGCACTTCGAGGACGTGCGGATGCTGCTCAAGGTGCTTCACACGCTCGTGGACCGTGGCAACACGGTGCTAGTGATCGAGCACAACCTGGATGTGATCAAGACGGCGGACTACATCATCGACCTTGGACCAGAAGGCGGTCTCAAGGGCGGCACCGTGGTCGCGAGCGGCACGCCCGAGCAGGTCGCCTCCGTGGCCGCGTCGCACACGGGAACTTATCTTCGTCCCATGCTCCCAAAGCGTCTAAGGCGAAAGGCAGGCTGATGGTCTCGCTTCTGGACATCATCGGACCCGTGATGGTCGGTCCGTCGTCGTCGCGCACGGCTGGTGCGTGCAGGCTCGGCCTGCTCGCGTGCGGACTTTTTGGCGTAACCCCGGAGAGGGCAGGCGGCGGGCTGGCCGCAACTCCAACCGGGCGACGGGTAGCGAGGGAGCGTCTGCACCAGATCCGGCGCAGTTGAGCTTGACGTCGTCCTGCAGACCGGCGTTCTGGAAATTCGCGCATTTCAGCGAGCTGAGCCCCGCCGACCTTTACGACATCATGGCTGCACGCAGCGCGGTATTCGTTGTGGAGCAGAACTGCGCGTATCAGGACCCCGATGGTGCCGACGCGTCCTCGCACCATCTGTGGTGTCGCGACGACGCCGGGGCGATTGCGGCGTATCTTCGCGTGGTGCCACCCGGTTTGAAATACGCCGAACCGTCACTCGGCCGCATCATGACCTCCGCCGCCGCGCGTGGAACAGGACTCGGCGTCGCGCTGGTGCACGAGGGTGTTGATCGTCTCCATGGTTTGTATGGTCGTGTGCCGATTCGCATCGGGGCGCAGCGTTATCTGCTCAGGTTTTACGAGCGCGTCGGATTTCGGGTGACCGGCCACGAATACGATGAGGACGGAATCCCGCACTCCGAAATGCTTCTGCTGTGAGGAGGGAATGCAAAGGAGCCCACCGATTCGGGTGGGCTCCTTTGCTTGTCGTGCGAGTAGCGATCAGGCTGCGCGACGACGACGCCGAGCGATTGGAATTAGCCCGACGATTCCGCTTCCGAGCAGCGCCAGCGAGGATGGTTCGGGCGTGGTATTT
The DNA here is from genome assembly GCA_038205315.1 of Gemmatimonadales bacterium. Classification (GTDB taxonomy): domain Bacteria; phylum Gemmatimonadota; class Gemmatimonadetes; order Gemmatimonadales; family Gemmatimonadaceae; genus Fen-1247. Next base: position 25,830 of record JBBRBY010000028.1, read on the forward strand.
ACGACCTCTCCATTCCGTACTGAGAACAGGTACCGCCCAACCTGCTGGCTGTTCAGGCTGTTCGTACGGAGTGCGTGCCCTCCGCCGTCGATCAGCGAACCGCACACGCCAGACCCCGGCAGTTGGAAAGAATTGTTCGCCGATCCCGACAGGCCGTTCGAGTATCCGACAACGGCGCAATTTCCGCCGAGACCGCCGCTGCCGCTGCTGGCATCTCCCGTCTCCCACTGCATGGGGCCGTAATTGAATTCGAAGTCGAAGTTGCCGGCTCCTGTGTCCGACCGGTCGATGAGCACGAGCTGGAAGACATTGGTCTTGTCGATGTGGTCAGCGAAGTATCCGACGCCGTTCCAGTCCACGCCGAATGCATTGTGTCCACCCACCATGTCGGTGCCGTACGTCATGAGCGGACCAGCGCGTGTGTCAACGTCGGCGAAGAAGGGAGCTATGATGGGCGGCACGCCCCCGCCAACGAGTCCGAATGGCGTGTAGGTGCCGAGCGGTGCGGAGAAGGTGATGTTACCGTTGTTGTTTACATACGCCTGCGTGTACGTCGCGCCAAACAGATTCGCGGTGAGACCGAGGTTGATGAGACCCGTGTAACCGTCATCGTTGGCCGGAAGGTTGTTCGTGGTGAAGCCCGAATTGGACCTGAAAGCCTGACCCGCCAAGGGTAGTGCGACTGCAGAAAGGGCAACGGCACTCGCTGCCACTGCCACCAGGTAACGGCGCATGGTCTCCTATCTCCGTGTAGAGGTTTTGAAGACCGTACATCATAAACTCTGCCGGCGGGTCGGGACTGTTGTTTGTTTTGTCGAATACCTTGTGTTTGGGCTCGTGAGGCAGGGCCGGATCGCCGAAATCCGCGCAGGCAGTGCCCGGCGGGCGCGGGCGAGACGGCGTGACCGCCGGCCCACGCCCGGCGAAACCCGCAGCGTACTAACTGTCGCGGCCGTCCAGGACTATTATTCCCAAATGATGGATGGGGGCTCCGCCCCCTTCCCGTGAACCTGACGCCAAGACGCTGGCTACGGCCAACCCTTACATCACTGTCCGCATGGGCATCTTTGATAGCATAGCGCGCCTCTTCCGCGCCAACGTGAATGCCGCGATTTCGGCCGTCGAGCAGCCGGAAAAGATGTTGAATCAGATCATCGCGGACATGCGTACCCAACTGGTGCGCGCCAAGCAGCAGGTAGCCGCTGCCATCGCCGACGAGAAACGTCTGGAAGATCAGACGATGGGCGAGCTGCGTGAAGCCGAGGAGTGGGAGCGACGCGCGATGCTCGCAGTGAAGGAGGGCAGGGACGAGCTCGCGAAGCAGGCACTCATGCGCCGAAACGAGCATGTCTCGCGTGGCCAGCAGATGCAGATGACCTGGGAGGCGCATAAGCAGGAGACGGATCGTCTCAAGGACTCGCTCCGTGGCCTGAACGACAATATCGAAGAGGCTAACCGCAAGAAGACCTTGCTCCTCGCTCGCCAGCGTCGCGCGGAGGCGCAGAAGCGCATCTCAGAGACGATGTCGTCGATGTCGGACAAATCGGCGTTCGATGCGTTCGCCAGAATGGAAGAAAAAATCGAGCAGAATGAGCGCCAGATCAGGGCGAGCGTCGAGATCGATGAGGAATTCTCAGGTGATGCGTTGAGCAACCAGTTCAAACAGCTCGAGTCGTCGGCTGGGGATGCTACCGCTGATCTCCAGCTCTCGCAGCTCAAGCAGAAGATGGGTCTCGGCTCGGGCCAGGCGCCCGATTCGCGCAAACTCGGCGCCGGCGAAGTTACGCCGGAGTCCGCGCGCGCGCTTCCGCCTCCTGACGTCAGCAGCGGGGACGAGACAGGGGCTTGACCAGCGCCACAGCGGGAGGCGGGAGGTCGGCCGGTACCATAACGGCTGTAACGCTTCTCGTTCTCCTACTCTGGATGTTTCAGAGGACCGTCGGCGTATTTCTGCTGCTGTTCATCGCCGTAATCCTGTCGCTCTACCTCGGCGCGGTTCGCGATTCACTCGTCGCACGAGCAAAGCTGCCGCCGCGGCTCGCATTCACCGCTGGCGTTCTGATCACCCTGCTCGGTGTGGGCGGACTCTTCTGGCTACTCGTCCCAGCGGTGGCGGGCCAGACTCGCGAGCTCTTCGACGTACTCCCGATATACATCACGACGTGGGAAGCCGCGATCGATAGATTCGTCGTGAAACTTCCCGGCATGAGCGGCTTCTGGCCGATCGGCAATCACCAGGTGCTGCACGCGGTGTACGACCAGCTGTCCGGTTACGCGCAGGCGGTATTTCCGCGCGTGTTCTCGATCGTGGGCATCATCATCGACGTCTTCTCCGTGTTCGTGATGAGCATCTACCTGGCACTGCAGCCGGGCGTGTATCGTGAGTGGCTAATTGCGCTCTTTCCGCCGCGTCATCGTGACCTGGTTCGCGACATCCTGCGTGACATCGCGACGTCGTTGCGTGCGTACATCGTAGGGCAGCTCACGACGATGGCGGTGCTCGCAGTACTGACAGCCTTTTTCCTCTGGCTGCTGAACGTGCCGTACTGGCTGACGTTTGGCGTGTTCACGGGAATGGTGGCGATAGTGCCGTTCTTCGGATCGCTGCTCAGTACGATGCTTCCCGCCGCGTTCGTGCTCACCGGACCCAATGGCGGTACGCGCGCGCTGCTGGTGCTCGGCGTCGGCGTGGTCGTACACCTCATCGAGGGCAACCTCGTCTCGCCGCTGGTGATGTCCAAGCAGGTGGAGCTTCCTCCGGTGCTGACGATCATGGCGGTCCTCGTCGTCGGGAGCCTGCTCGGACCACTCGGGCTTGTCGTCGCGCTACCGGCACTCGCAATGGTGATGGTCGTCGTGCGTCGCATCCTGATCAATCGCGTGTACGAAGGAAAGGGCTTTCGGAAGAGCCGGCGCGATGGCAGGATGATCCTGCGCGTTCCGGTCCCGGACGGCGGCGTGCTGCTGGCGGCGGGACCGCCGGTGGATCTGCAGGCCTTCAAGGCACGCGTGGAACGCGCGTAGAACCGATTGCCGCAAGCGGGCGCATCGCGACACCCGATCTGATATCTTCCGCCATGCCCGAGGTACGTCTCTACAACACGATGACCCAGTCGGTCGAGCCCTTTGCGCCCGCCGATGGCAAGGTCGTGCACATGTACACCTGCGGTCCGACGGTCTATAACCCCGCACACGTCGGCAACTTCCGCACGTTTCTGTTCGAAGATCTACTGCGACGCGTGATCCGCCTGGCGGGGTGGAGCGTGGATCAGGTGATGAACGTCACCGATGTGGACGACAAGATCATTCGCCGCGCATCGGAGCAGGGCGTCTCGATCGGCGAGATCACGATCCCGGTGACGGAACGGTTCCATTTGGACCGGCACTACCTTCGCATCGAGGATGCCGAGCGGTATCCGCGCGCGACGGAGAGTATTCCGGAGATGATCGCGCTGGTCGAGCGGCTCGTGTCGAAAGGTGTCGCGTATCAGGCGGAGGATGCGTCCGTGTATTTCGCGATCGATCGCTTTCCTCAGTACGGCAAGTTGTCGCGCCTGGACCGGCGTGAAGTGCAGAGCGGCGCGCGCGTGGCCCAGGACGACTACGCCAAGGAGAACGCGCAGGATTTCGCGCTCTGGAAGGCGGCCAAGCCGGAGGATGAGGCCTGCGGCGCCGCATGGGACTCGCCCTGGGGACGCGGCAGGCCAGGCTGGCATCTGGAGTGCTCCGCGATGGCCATGCGATTCCTTGGCGAAACGCTGGACATTCATTGCGGCGGCATAGACCTCGTCTTTCCGCACCACGAGGATGAGATCGCCCAGTCGGAGGCGGCGACGGGCCGCGAGTTTTCCCGGTTCTGGTGCCATGGGCAGTTCCTGCTCACCGATGGGACCAAGATGGCGAAGCGGGTAGGCAATGTGGCGACCGTCGCCGACATGCGGGAGCAGGGCGTATCGGGGGCCGCGTTTCGTCATTTCGCTTTTTCGACCCACTATCGAAAGCAGCTGAATCTCTCGCCCGGAGCCCTGGAGGCGTCGATCGAGGGGGTGCGGCGGGTGGGAGATTTCGCCGCGCGGCTGGCCGCGGCGAGGGCTGGAACCGCGGAATTGGCCGCAGCTGCGGAGGACCTGGAGCGTGAGGCGCTGGCGGCGCTGTTCGACGATCTGAACGCTCCGGAGGCGATGGCGGCACTGTTCAGCTTCATCCGGCGGGCGAACGCCGAGCTGGATCGCGTCGGTGATGACGTGGGTGCTCTCGAGCGCGCCCGGGAGGCCTTCGCGTTGGTGAACGCGGTGCTCGATATCGTACCGGACGTTGCCGGCACAGACGAGGAGCTTTCCGGCTACGTGGAAGGGCGCCTCGCAGAACGGCGGGCGGCGCGCGCCAGGCGCGATTTTGCCGCTTCGGACGCGATCCGCGACGAGCTGACGAGCCGGGGCGTGATGATCGAGGACGGACCGCAGGGAACCCGGTGGAAAAAGGTACGGTAGGCGTTGACTCTTGCCCCGTAACCAGGGTATTTTTCCAGGCTTGCGTGGAAACGCCTAGCTGACGTAGCTCAATTGGCGGAGCAGTCGATTTGTAATCGACAGGTTACCGGTTCGATTCCGGTCGTCAGCTCTGCGGGTGAAGGCGAAAGGCGGTGGTCGCGCAGGACTGGGTGGGGTACCCAAGCGGCCAACGGGAGCAGACTGTAAATCTGCCGGCTAACGCCTTCGAAGGTTCGAATCCTTCCCCCACCATTGTTGCGGGAGTAGCTCAGTTGGTAGAGCGCTAGCCTTCCAAGCTTGATGTCGCGGGTTCGAGTCCCGTCTCCCGCTTGCTGGACGTTTTTTCATTGGCGTTGTCGGGACGGCGGGCGGGCTGCCTGTCGGTGAAGGAGAGTCGGATCGCGGTGCAGTCGATCGCGAATCTGACTGGAGGACGAATCGCTCGTGTAGCTCAGTTGGTAGAGCACACCCTTGGTAAGGGTGAGGTCACCGGTTCAATCCCGGTCGCGAGCTTTCGGTTTTAACCAACTATACGAAACGATTTAACGAACCGAACAAGGAATCAGGGACACCATGGCGAAGGCGAAATTTGAGCGGACGAAGCCGCACGTAAACGTAGGAACGATCGGCCACGTGGATCACGGTAAGACGACGCTGACGGCGGCGATCACGACGAT
>JBBRBY010000029.1:0-30856 GCA_038205315.1 Gemmatimonadales bacterium
CCCTTGTGTGCGCCGCGCGTGTTCTCGTTGTAGTCGGGCTGGCCGTAACCCGGCAGAGTCTTGCCGTTGACTCCGGTGCTGACTCGATACGGCGACGTACCGATGACGGTAACGGTGCCGTCGGAGTTGCGACGCAGCCGCTGCGTTACACGGTTTCCGTACGCGTCGTACACCGTCCGGGTGTATGTTCCGGTTCGTCCGCGGTACGACGGATCGTCGTTACGATCGCCATAAATTATCTGCGCGTTTGACGGTGCCATTGCGCGAGCGGACGCGCAATCGGTGACGCCTGGTTGGCGTCCCGGTGGCACGCCGGGAAGCCAAACCCTGCACATACCGGCAGGCGGCTTGAATCCAGGCGGGTACGCTGTGGCCGAGCGACCGCGGCCCTGAGCTGTCGCGAGCCCTGCGCTCCCCATGAGCATTGAAGCAAGAAGCACTGTTCGAATCAAGGTTCTCTGCATTACGCTTTTCTCCGTTTGATGTGGACATCCGCTACCCGCCAGTTGGCGGCGCCGGACCTGAGCTCCGAAAGCGGCGCTACGCCGTCGTCAACCCGGGTTCACGCGTCCGCGTGGCGAGTGGCAGCGTAAGCGTAAAAACCGAACCTTCGCCGTCGATACTCTCCGCGGTCAGATTGCCGCCCATCCCGACCGCCAGATCTCGGCTAATCGCGAGACCGAGACCGACACCCGTGTCTACCGAACTGAGCGTGCGCCCAATTTGCACGAACGGTTCAAAGATGCTGTCCAACTTGTCGGTCGGTATGCCGCGGCCTGTGTCTCTAACGCCGACGACAGCCGTCCCGTCCACCGCTCGGCAGCTGACGGTGATCTTCCCGCCGGCCTCGGTGAACTTTATCGCGTTCGTGAGGAGGTTCAGAAGAATCTGCGTGAGCTTCTCGCCGTCTGCAATGACTCGAATTGGAGTCGCGAGCGTGGCGCCAGCCTCATCGGTGCAGCCAGCAAAGAGATAATGCAACCCCTTCAGCCGAAGTTGCGGGTCCACCAGAGACTCCGCGCTAACGAGCGAGTCGTGAAAGGCCACACTCTGCATGTCGTATGCGACCTGACCCGCCTCAAGCTTGGCATAGTTCAGTATGGTGTTAATCAAGCCGAGTAGATGCGCTTCGGATCGCTGGATCCGCTGAAGATCAGAGATCTGAGCTTCTGTGACCGGGCCTCGCAGTCCCAACTCGATCAATTGCGCGTAACCACTGATCGCGTTCAGGGGGGTTCGTAGCTCGTGGCTCATGTTGGCGAGGAACTGTGCCTTTGCCGAGTTCGCGGTTTCCGCCGAGCGCTGTGCTACTTCGGCTTGGAATCGAGATTCTTCGGCCACGACGCGAGCCGCGTTCGCCGCATCGTAAAGCCGGGCGTTCTCTTCGGATAGTGCCTGTTCGCGCAATGCGCTCAAGAGCATCCGCTCGGCAATGTCCCGCTGACGAACGAGCGACGAGTCTTCTCTTCGCGCGTGCCAGAGCTCGACGATGAGCTGGTCGATCCAGGCCGCGTCGACTTCGACCGGCCAGACCTTGCATCGCCATACACCCCGGTCGCCAGTCTCCTGGTCCGCGCGTGGCGGCGTTCCGTCTTTCGCGCGCGAGATCTCACTCGAACTCTCCGTCGCGATCACGGCTGCCTGGACGCTGACGTTCACACTCACGTTGGCACTGACTTTCACCCTTGCTGTGACGTCGCCCTGCTGACTTCGCGCATGGCGCACGCGGTCGAGAAGATCGACGATATCCTTTGGCGGCGGGTTGGGACGCCGACGTGTTGAGTGATTCTCCAATACGTCTGCTATGGGTCGCCCAAGGATGGCAGAATCCTCCAAGCCGCTCGACTCGCGGAAAGCTGCGTTTGCAAAAATGACCGTGTGCCGGTCGCCGTGCACGACCACGATACCGACCGGTGCGTGTTCCAGGTGGCGGAATGACTCCCGAACAATTCGCTTCGGTGCGTCCGCGGAACGTGAATCCTCCCGTGCGGCCCCCATTGCGTCGCCTTCCACGAGAGGTCTCGACCGTCCCTGTTCAAAGTTGGACACCGGTATTTACTTATCGCTCAGTCGAGCGAGCGCTCGGTAAATAATTTCGCCGCCGGCGTCCAATCGGATCGCGTAGTCGAGCTCGACGAATCGCGCGAGTGCCTGCTCGAGGTCAAGCACGGGCACCCCTGTATGCGTCGCGAGTAGCTCGACGGATGCGGAGCGGAGTCTCACGAGCGTTTCAAGCACCGATGCCTCGCGTTCGGTCAGGCCAGCATATCCGACTTGTCTTGATCGCTCGTCAAAGTGCGGGACGCCAGTGAGGATACCGCGATAATCCTTGAGGAACTCGTTCATGACTGCACCAGTGGCCGTGATCTCGTATGAGCGTAGCGCCGCACTGTGCGAGCTGCCACGCATCTTGACCACCGCCAACACCTTCTTGAGATCACCTTCGATCTCGACATAGCGCTGCATGAGGATGTCGTCGGTGATGAACGAAACCTTGTCGCCGGTGAACTGCATATGGTCGCTGCTTTCGATTATTTCGGCGGTCATCATGACAGTGATGCCAGTCGCGGTGAGCGCGCCAACAAGCCGGTACAGCGATTCCTGAAAGTCTTCTCGAAACGTTGGCGCGAGAGCGACCCGAAAGCCAGACAACGAGTCAATCACGACGCGCGTTGCACCGAGCCGCTTGACCGCGGTGGAGATATCAGCGAGCGTCTCGTCCACGGAGAGGTCAAGCGGTCGCAAGTAGATTATTTTGAGATTGCCCGCGCGGACCTCGTCCTCCAGATCCATATCGGTCACCCTCGCGCGCGACAAATACTCCGCCGGATACTCCTCGAACACTACCACTACCACTTTTTCTCCTGCACGAAGCCCTTCGGCTACGAACTGCGTGGCGAACGTAGTCTTGCCGCTTCCGGCGGGACCGGTCAGCAATACTGCGTCACCGGCGGGGATCCCTCCACCCATCATCTCGTCCAAGCCCTGAATACCCGTTTTCAAGCGAGCCTCAACTTGCGGGCGAGGTTTCCGGAGCATCTGCTGCTCCGGAATGCGCGGAAAGATTTCCACCCCGCTGCGGGTAATTCGGAACGTGTGCAGCCCTGGCATCTGCCCCTGACCACGGATCTTCGTCGCCTGAAACTTCCGAACAACTGAGTTCCGGTCGGTTGCCTGCGCCAGCCACAAAATTCCGTCAGCTACAGTGAAGACCGGACTCCGGGATTCCTGATCGTTATACTCGCCGAGGAGAAAGGACGTGACCTCCCACGTGGTGAGTTGCAGGGCGAGATTCTGGATAAACTGCTCCAATCCCATGGCCCGTTCCGCATCGGTCGAGTATTGCCTGTTCGGCGCGACGTTGATCGTCCGGAACGAATCGAGCACTACGATTTTTGGCTTGTAACGCTCGACATCGGCGATGATGCGGGCCAGTACCTGGTCCAGGTCATGGGCCAGGACTTCGGCGCTGAGATTGACGAACCTGACCGCGGAGCCGACCAGTTCCGGCTTGAAGAATCGGAACCGGCGCTGATAGCGGATCATCTTGAGCGTAGACTCGCCGAGCACCGTGAAGTACAGAGCGGGTCGCTCAACCGTGGCGTTCGCGAAGACGATCTGCTGCGCCATGGTGGTCTTTCCCGCACCCGGAACGCCGGCGATGATATTGAACGAGTACTCAGGCAGTCCACCTCCCAGTACCGAATCGAGCCCCGGGATTCCCGTCGCAAGGTTTTGAATGCGGTGCGAACTATCGTTACTATCGTTGCCGTCGTTACCATCGCCGTTCGCCCCGGTGGTCGCGTCATCCGCTGGGTCCTCGCTCATGTCCTTTGAGGTGCCCTTGGTCATATCGTGGGTTCTATTGGTCATGAGACGTCGTTACCGTGGTTGGACTGTGGTACAGTAGTAACCGCTCCGCGGGCAGGTTCCCGTGCGCCGGTGCCAGGCGCGGTGACATTGTCCAAGAGGCTCAGCGCGACGTCCTCCCCGATCAACCCACTGAGTGTCGCTATGACAGAGGCCAGCACCGTCGTAGCCGCTGCGATGGTCGCCTCCGCTCCCTGCGCTCGGGCATTCTCGGCGAGCTGAGCTAGATGTGGCGACGTCCTTTGTCGGTGGAGGACGCCGACGAGGACCGGATGCTCTGGCGTGGCGAGAGTGATGGCGCGGCCGAACAGCGCGTGGGAGCCTGCCTGCCCTACCCACTCCGAAAGTGCACGATCCACGCGTGCGAGAACGTGTTCGACCTGGGCGGCGACTTCGTCTGAGGTACCGTGTTCGTGTGACTCAAAGGCGAGGATGCGTAATGCGGTTGCCCGCGCTGTCGCTCGAGCCCCCTGCGAATCCGGCGTGTTCAATCGATTCGTCTCCGGATGCGGATTTGCGTGTCAGTGCGCGGCATTAAGTCAGCAGAAAGGTCGCCATTGCGGGCAACAGGCTTGCGCGCGTGGCTCTCTCGCAACCCATGAGTATACTCACCTTGACCGTTCGCCGCTCGCCAAGCCGCCCGAGGCGTTCGAGTGACAGCTCCGGTCGGCGCGGCCCGTCGTGGAAATCGAAACGTCGTTGCAACATCGTTGCCGCGACGGCAGTACCAGAAAAGTCAGGCGCATGGGGGTTGCCAGTGAAGATCGACGCACCACGCGCATGAGGGGCCCTTCAACCGTGACACAAAGCGAGCACGGCCACGTCCTGAGTGCGGACGTGGCCTTGCTTGTTAAATGGGCCTGGGTAGAGTTGAACTACCGACCTCACGCTTATCAGGCGTGCGCTCTAACCACCTGAGCTACAGGCCCTCGACTTCTCTCCCGCAGGATCGTGCGCGGTGCGGAAAACAATCGGGAGCCTTGCAAGATAAGAGGGCCACAACCGCGGGACAAGCGAATCTGGCGTATTGGCGCTCGCTAGGGACGAATCCCGTCGCGCCTCAGGATCTGCACGACGGTGTCCCACGCGGAATCCACGTCGGCGCAGACGTCGGCATCGGAACGGTCCTCGAATGGCCTGGACGCCACCTGGTTACGGGCGCCGGCTAGCAGCAGTTGCTCCGCGCCTCGAAGCTGGCTGTCCGAGCAGCCGGCCTCGCCGAGCCGGTCCAGGTAGCCGAGGGCCAGAGTGCTCGCCTGATCGGGGAGTGTGGCGATGGCCGTCGCGGGATAACGCCCGGCGGCGCCCTCCTGCAGCCGCCTCGCCTGGTCAGCCCAGACCGAACCCGAGATCAGCCAGTCGGCGGTCACCTGGAGCGTCCTTGCCAGCGCAGCTATCATCGCGGGATCCTTGGGGAGCATCCCGCCGTTCTCCCATCGGCTAACGGTATTACGCTCCACGCCGACGGCCGCGGCGAGGTCGCTCTGGGTCAGCTTTCGCGCTTTCCCGTCCTTGCCGAGCCGCCGCCTGGCGGATCTGAGCCGGTCTCCAAAGCTCTCTCGGCTCGCGATCCGGCTTCGTATCATAAATCGCTTGACTTGCTACGCCGAGGTATCATATTCCACACCGCAGGGAATGCGTGATACTTCTAACCGTTAGAAATACAACGTCGAGGTAGCCAAGAATGGCGATGACGCCACTCGAACGCAAGGCGGCGTTCAGGGCGGCCGTGACCCTTCGCCAGATCACCATGGCGGAGGCGGCAGCGGAGCTCGGGATTTCCTACAACCATCTCACCCTCGTCATCAACGGCGAGCGCGTCGGCAGCGTCGGCCTGGAGGAGGGGATCGCCAGGATGATCGGGCGATCGGTTGGCGATGTCTTTGGCCGGACGGCGCGGCACGGACGGAAGCGCTAGTTCGGGAAGCGGTACGACCTGGTACCGGATGACGAAAAAAGGGCGCCCCGATCAATCGGGTCGCCCTTTTTCTTCGTTCAGCTCCATGTTGCTATCGATAGCTCAGAGATCCGCGTCCTCGCCATCATCGGTTGCATCGATGTCTGCGTCTTCATCGAGATCGTCATCGAGGCCTTCGTCGTCATCCTCGTCGTCATCGTCGAAGTCGTCGTCATCCTCATCGTCATCGTCATCGACGTCGTCTATGTCGTCGTCGAGGTCGTCATCTTCGTCGTCATCATCACCGTCGTCGTCGTCGTCGAGATCGTCGTCGCGATCTTCCTCATCGTCGGCTTCGAGAGCGTCTGCCATACCCTCGTCCTCGGGGTCCTCGTCGAACGGCCGCGCCATCGAGATTTTCGCGGCACCACCGGCGCGCGCGCCGAGTGTTACTGGCACGCCGAGTTCATCCAACAGCATGTCTTCCGTCTCCATCTGAATTACTGGGGGTTCCCGGGAAGATAATCGACCTACCACGCGCTGAGTCAACACCCTTCGCCGAAATGCTCGCGTCCTTAAAGAGGATGCAAAGCCTCAGCCAGCCACGCGCTCCCGTTTCGCCTCGCGCGACATCTTTTTGCGGTCGTTGGCGCTGAGATGACGCTTCCGGAGTCGGATGGCGGCGGGGGTGACTTCGATCAGCTCGTCTTCCTCGATGTACTCCAGAGCGCTCTCGAGGGTCATCGTGCGCGGCGGTTCGAGCTGGATGTTCTCATCGGTAGACTTGGACCGCATGTTGGACATCTTCTTCTCGCGCGTCGGATTCACGTCCATGTCGCCGGGCCGCGAGTTCTCACCGATGATCATCCCTTCGTACACCGGGTCAGTTGGCGACACGAACAGCGTGGAGCGCTCGGCCAGATTGGCCAGGGCGAATGCGACGATGACGCCGGCATCCATCGAGACCAGCGTGCCGCGCGAACGTCCAGAGAGCGGCCCAGCCCAGGGTCCGTATTCCAGGAACCGGTGGTGCATTATCCCGGTGCCGCGCGTATCGGTCAGGAACTCGGAGCGGTAGCCGAAGAGACCGCGCGCCGGAATCCGGTACGTCAGCCGCGTCATCCCCTGCCCTGGATTCTTCATCTCGATCATTTCGCCGCGACGCGGGCCGAGCTTCTCGATGACAGCGCCCAGAAACTCCTCGGGGACGTCGATGGAAAGCTCCTCGTACGGCTCGAGCCGCTCACCGCCAGGCCCCTCGCGCGTGATGACGCGCGGGCGGGACACCTGAAATTCGAAACCCTCGCGACGCATCGTCTCCATGAGGATCGTGAGGTGAAGCTCGCCTCGTCCCGCGACCGTCCAGGTGTCAGTCGCCGACGTATCGTCCACGCGCAACGCGACGTTGCGTTCGAGCTCCTTGTACAGCCGGTCGCGCAGCTGGCGCGACGTGACGAACTTCCCTTCCTTGCCGGCGAAGGGCGAGTTGTTCACCAGGAAGTCGACGGAGATCGTGGGCTCTTCGACCGATATGCCTTCCAGCCGCTCGGGGGTGTTGACGTCGGTGATCGTGAGACCGATCTCGACGCCTTCAAGTCCGGCGAGCGCGACGATGTTTCCAGCGGTGGAGCTGTTCACTTCGATGCGGTCGAGTCCGTCGTACGTGAACAACCTGGTCACGCGCGAGAGATCCGGCGCGGCGTTCGTGTCCATGGCGAGCAGCGCGACGTTGTCACCGACGTTGACGGTGCCGCGCTCGATGCGTCCGATGGCGAGGCGACCGAGGTACGGCGAGTGATCGATGGTGGAGACGAGCATCTGGAACGGGCCATCGACATCCGTGCCAGGCGCCGGAACGTTGTCCACGATTGTCTGGAACAACGGGGCGAGATCGACTGGCGTGACGTCCATGTCCATGGTCGCGACTCCCTCGCGAGCCGATGCGTAGACCACGGGCGCATCAAGCTGCGTCGCGTCGGCTTCGAGCTCGATGAAGAGATCCAGAATCTCGTCATGCACGCGCATGGGGTCGGCACCGGGGCGATCGATCTTGTTGATGACGACGATTGGCGTGCGCTTGAGCGCGAGAGCCTTGCCCAGCACGAAGCGCGTCTGCGGCATCGGTCCATCGAATGCATCCACCACGAGCAGGACGCCATCCACCATGCGCAGGATGCGTTCGACCTCGCCTCCGAAATCTGCGTGGCCCGGAGTATCGACGATGTTGATCTTGGTGCCGTGCCAGCTCACGGCGGTGTTCTTGGCCAGGATCGTGATTCCGCGCTCGCGCTCGAGCGGGTTGGAGTCCATGACGCGCTCTGCGACGACCTGGTTCTCGCGGAATGCACCGGCCTGGCGCAGCATCTTGTCCACGAGGGTGGTCTTGCCGTGATCGACGTGCGCGATGATGGCGATATTGCGAATCTGCTGCTTCTCTGACATAGCCCTGAAATTTAACGGGTCGGGGGCCGTCAAAGTGGTCTCGGCTGGCCGCGGGATCGAGACGGAACAGCGCAGAACTGGCGCCCGTCAGCCGATTCCGCCCCCGCGGGAGGCCCGGCTTAGGTATCTTTGGGGTGTGTTGCTACGCATAGCGGCCGTTCTCGGGCTGGTCCTGATCAACGCTTTTTTCGTGGCCGCCGAGTTCGCCCTCGTCCGATCGCGGAAGACGCGCCTTGAAGCCATGGCGCGCGCCGGTGATGGGCTGGCTCGCGTCGCGCTCAACGCCACCTCGAATCTCGCCAGCGCGCTCTCCGCGAGCCAGCTCGGCGTCACTCTCACCAGCCTGCTGCTTGGATGGATATCCGAGTCGCTGCTGGTGGAGTCCTTCGCAGACTCGTTCTCGCAGTTGCCGCTGGGCATCGACGTTGCCACACGCGTGACCATAGCTACCGTCATTGCGCTGGCGTTCGTCACGTACATGACGGTCGTATTCGGCGAGCTCACCCCAAAGACGTTGGCGCTGAATCAGCCGGAGCGGTGGGCGCGATACCTCACGCCACCGTTGCTGGCCTTCGCCTGGATCATGCACCCGTTCACGTGGCTGCTGAACCGGTCCGCAGTATTCGTGATGCGCTCCCTGGGACAGAAACCGGTCCCGCGCGCGGAATCGGTGCACTCGCCTGAAGAGCTTCGCATGCTCGTGGAGCAGAGCGAGGAAGGCGGCGCGATCGAGCAGGGAGACGCGGCGATGCTAGATGCCGTATTCGAGTTCTCGGAAAAAAATGCACGTGAGGTCATGACGCCGCGCACCGAAATCGTCGCCATCGACGCGACCGCGACGCTCGAAGACATCATCGAGCTCGTGAGCGAGAGCGGCCTGTCGCGCTATCCCGTGTACGAGGACACGATCGACGACATCATCGGAATCATCCTTTCGAAGGATCTGATTCCAGTTCTCGCCAACCGCCCCGCCGAGTTCGTGCTGCGGCCGTTGATGCGCCCGGTGTATTTCATTCCGGGGTCGCGTGAAGTTGAGGACGTGCTGGCCGACTTCAAGCGCCGCAAGGAGCACATGGCGATCGTGCTCGACGAATACGGTGGAACCGCCGGCATCGTCACGATGGAGGATCTGCTCGAGGAGATCGTTGGCGAGATTCTGGACGAGTACGACATCAGCGAGGAAGTGGACATGCGCACGTCCAGCACGGGCGAGACGATCATATCCGGCGCCACCAACATCTCGGAGTTCAACGAGCAGTTCGGAACGGTGATCCCGGAGGACGACTACACCACGGTTGGCGGCTACGTCTTCGGCGCGCTCGGCCGCCTGCCGGTGGCCGGTGACCGACTGGTCGTTGGCGACACGACATTCGTCGTGCGTGACATGGAAGGCCGCAAGATCGACTCGCTCGGCGTGGAGTTCGCCTCGGCTACACCAGCCGGCGGCACCGACCCACTATCTCAGCGCACAGCTTCGTCGCAGCGATGAAGCTGGCGGGATCGGCGATCCCGCGGCCCGCGATGTCCATTGCGGTACCGTGATCCGGTGATGTGCGAGGAAACGGCAGTCCGAGAGTGACGTTCACTGCACTGCCGAACGACGCAACCTTGATCGCGGTCATTCCAACGTCGTGATACGGCGCGATCACTGCGTCGAATTCACCACGAATCGCGCGCACGAACACCGTGTCGGCGGGAAATGGCCCGAGTAGCCCGCTCTCGCGAGCCGCGGGTCCCAGCAGCGTGTCGTCCTCGTCGCCGAACCGTCCGTGATCGCCGGCGTGAGGGTTGAGGGCACACAACGCGATTCGCGGCGACTCGATGCCGAACCAGTTGCGCAATCCATCGCGCGTCACCTGTGCCGCGGAATCGATCGCTTCGCGAGTGAGCGCGTGTACGACCTCGCGCAACGCGATGTGCGTCGTTGCGAGCACGACACGGAGTCGATCCGACGCGAGCATCATCGCCACACGAGAGCCCGTAAGCGCAGCGAGCATCTCGGTGTGGCCGGGATAATCGTATCCGCCCGACAGCAGCGCATACTTGTCGATGGGCGCCGTGACGATACCATCCACCTCGCCGGCGAGAGCCAGCTCGACCGCGCGAGCTATGGCATCGCCGCTCGCTCTGCCCGCCGCGGCATCAGACCGTTCGCGCCAGTCGCCGACGGAGACGTCCACATCCAGGCCGGCACCCGATGGCCCAACGACAACGGTCTCACAAACGCCGCGCAGCGCTGGATCTTCCAGCGCTGTGCGAATGATCTCCGGCCCAATTCCGCGCGGGTCGCCCACCGTCACCGCGAGACGCGGCAGGTTGGCGTCGCCCCGCATCGTCAGAGCCTGATGGACACGTAAGTCTCCTTACGCAGCTCGTCCAGTAGCACCCGCGCCTGCTTCTCGTACGCAAGCTGCGAGCGAATCAGTTCGCGCTCCTCGGCGAGCGAGTACTGGCCCGCTTCCGTGCGCGTCGTCACCTGGACCACGGCGTACTTGGTGATGCCCGTTGGAGACGTGAGCGCGAACGGTGCAGGTATCTGCTTGGGCGCGCTGGAGCCGATACCTGCCTGGTACGCCTTCGGCAAGGAATCGATGGGATACGGCTGGAGAATGCCCTTGTCCTCGGCCTTGTCGTGGTACTTGGCAACGAGCGAGTCGAAGCTCGCACCGTTGCGCCACTTCTCGGCGACCGTATCCGCGCGGAGGAGAGCGAGCTGCACGTCGCTCGAATCCACCACGGGAGCGATCAGGATGTGGCGCGCCTTTACCTCCGCGGGCTGCACTCTGTCCACTCGAATGATGTGATATCCATACGATGTCTTGACGATCGGGCTGAGCTCGCCGGGACGAAGCGAGAACATCATCGCCTCAAATTCGGGTACCAGTCCCGAGCCGCGGCGATTCCAGCCGAGGTCGCCACCCACGTTCTTGGTGCCGGGATCCATGGACTCGCGCTTCGCCATTTCCTCGAAGTCGGCACCCTTGTGCAACTGAACAAGGAGCGACTCGGCCTTCGCGATAGCAACGGAATCGGCGTGCGCCGACGGATGTGGAGCAACGACGATCTGTCGGAAGGTTATGGTGGCCGGCCGCTTCTGCAGCTGACCCTTCACCTTTTCGAAAGCCGTGGTGACCTCCTCGTCGGTGACGCTTGCCGGTTTGGCGCGCTTCTGCAGCTCCGAGAAAGTCTTCTGCTGTATGAGCCTTCTGCGGAACTGCTCGAACAGCGTCTTGCGGTACTCTTCCGGCGAACCGAATCCGGCAGTCTTGAGCTCGTTCCGGTACTCGATGTCACTCTGAAAGTGCGACCGCACGTCCTTGATCTGTTTGTCCACCTGAGGCGCAACGTCGTTATCGGTGACATCGACCTTCACGTCCTTCGCCTTCTGCACCAGGATTTCCTGATCGACGAGATCACTCAACACCTGGCGCGCGACGGCCAGCTGACCTGCCGCATCGGGCGGAAGCTGGAGGCCGGCGGCGCGCTGTTCGTTGACGGCCGCTGCAAGATCGCTCCACGTGATGACGGAGCTGCCAACGATCGCCACCACCCGATCCACGGTGTCCACCACTGGGGTGTTGGGTGCACGGACACTGGCTGTTGGAACCGGCACCACACTCTGCGCCGCCAGCGCCACAGGCGCGGCGGCGAGGAGCATTACAACGACTGACTTCAACGACATGATGAACTACGGCTTCTTGGGAGATGGGTTCGCTGGCCGTGCTGGCGCCGGTGCTGCTGCACCGGGCTGACCCTGTGGCGACGGCGGGCTTCCGGGCATCGGTACGGCGGTCGCTGGCGCACCGGCGCGTGCGGCTGAATCGGTTGCAGCGCGATCCTTCACTGCACGTTCGACCGCACGGTCGATACCGGCGGCGTTGATGCTGCCGCCTTCCTTGTCACGCAATACGCGCGCGACCGGCTCAGGCACCTGAACGAACTGAGCCTGGCCGCTGACGAGCGCGTCCATGTACTTGTTGACGCGGGCCGATGCATACCGAATGCGATCTGCTTCCGTCTTGCCGCTGTCGGCGAGACTCTTCGGGTCCACACCGAGCTGGGACCAGGCCGCATCGCGCGCCTGGAAGAATGCGTTGTGCAGCTGCTTGAGTTCTTCCGGTGCCGGGCCGACCTTCGCGCTGTCCGCGGCCGCGAGCACCAGATCGTTGGTGATGAAGTTCTTGACGAACATCACGACGATCGAATCCGGAGCGTTGGCCAACTGCCCACGCTGCTGTGCCTGGGTCTGCGGCGGGAACGTGGACATCCAGCGCGACAGCTCCGCCGCCGTGAACTTGCCGGCTGTCGAGGTCGCGATCGTGGCGTTGTCATCACGATGCGCATCGGGTTCGGCGATCACGGTGCGTGCGGTGGCGGCCGCGTCACTGTGTACATCTATCTTCCCGTTCTTCTGCATGTTGGCGACGAACGTGCTTTCCGCGACCTGCATGGACTTGCCCTTCGACGCCTGCAGCAGTTCCGGCCTGATCTGGTCGTAGGAGGGGCGACGAATGATGTGATACCCGTACTCGGTCTCGATCACGGGAGATATCTCGCCGGGCTTGAGCGCGAGCAGCGCCTGCTCGAACTGCGGCACCATGGATCCCTTGCCGAAAAGACCGAGCGAGCCACCGCGTGCCGCAGACGGCGCGTCCTGGCTGTTGGCCTTGGCAAGCGCCGCGAAATTCGCGGAAGTCGCCTGCGCGCGAATCGCATCCATCTTTTTCTTCGCGGCAGCCTTCACTTCCGGCGTCGCACCCTTTGTAAGGATCAGGATGTGCGAGGCAGCGAGTATGTCATTGTTCTCGAACATCCGACGCGCGGCGGCTGTATCCTCCACGCCCCAGTTCTTCGACACCGTCTCGTAGTACTTCTTGGCCTTCATCGTGGAAATCGGTGCCCAGAGCGCGGCGTCGAGCTCCTTGTCGGTGACTACCGTGTCGCCTTTCGCGGCCGCCTGGCCGAGCAGCTCGTAATCGAGCCACGCGTTGGCGATCGCCTGCGCGACGTCCTTCCTTGGCGGGACCTTCGCCTCGTTGAGCAGCTTGGCGAGCCGATCGACAGACAGCTCCTCGGACCCTGCCTTGGCGGCGGTGTCCACGTGTGCGCTCATCGCTTCCTTGAGGCCCGAGCATGCTGTCGCTGATACGACTAAAGCCGCGGCAGCGGCAAGGACGAGCGAAGCTGATTTCATCTTGATGTTGGAGTGGGTTTGATCAACGTGAGTGCGTGGACGAGTCCATCCAGCACGGACGCGCCGCCGAGCCGGGTGAGCTTGAGCGACAGAGGATGCGCGCGGCGCACCTCGGCCTGAAATTGTACCTCGTGGAACGCCGAAGAGATCCCTTTCATGGAAGGGACCGCCGAGCCTCTAAAGGTAATACGAGCCTCATTTCCTCGCACCGAAAGAGTCTCGATCCCGATTCGGCCGCCCAGTACCCGGAGCAGCGCCGACATGAAGAAATGGCTCGCCTCGGCCGGAAGGGTGCCGAACCGGTCCCGCACCTCCGCGCGAAGGCCGGCGATGGCGTCGGGCTCGGTCATCGCCGTGAGTCGGCGATAAACGTCGAGCTTGGCATCCTGCGACGGCATGAAATCGTCCGGTATGAAAGCCGCGACATCGAGCGATACGTCGGCCGGCTGCATCCTGGCGCCGTCACCTCCACTGATGACGCGCTGAACGGTTTCCTCGAGCATCCGAAGATAGAGGTCGAAGCCCACGGCGTGGACGAATCCCGACTGCTCGGGGCCCAGAAGATTTCCCGCGCCGCGCAGCTCCATGTCCTTGAGCGCGATGCGGTAGCCCGAGCCCAGCTCCGTATGATGCTCCAGGATCTTGAGCCGCCGCTCGGAGTCGTCGTCCATGTTGTCGGCGGCAAGCAGATAGCAGTACGCGCGACGGTGTGAACGTCCAACTCGCCCGCGAAGCTGGTACAGCTGCGCCAGACCGAACATGTCGGCGCGATTGACGAACATCGTGTTCGCGTTCGGAACGTCGAGACCGGATTCGACGATGAGCGTGGATACGAGCACATCCACCTCGCCCTCGACGAAGCGGCGCATCACCTTTTCCAGCTCGTGCTCGCGCATCTGGCCGTGGCCCACGACGATGCGCGCGCGCGGCACCAGCCTGCCAATGTGCTGCGCGATCGCGTCGATGGTCTCGATGCGGTTGTGCACGAAGAAGACCTGGCCGCCGCGATCCAGCTCGCGAGAGATTCCCTCCTCGATGAGCGCGTCGTCCCACGGCTCCACGTACGTGAGTACTGGCGACCGATCGCGCGGCGGCGTCTGCATGAGCGTCATGTCGCGCAGCCCTGCGAGCGACTGGTGCAGCGTGCGCGGTATAGGCGTGGCGGTGAGTGTCAGCACATCCGTCTCGAGCCGGAGCTGCTTGAGCCGTTCCTTGTGCTTCACTCCAAATCGGTGCTCCTCGTCGATCACGATCAGTCCGAGATCACCGAACGCGACGTCAGGGCTCAGCAGCCGGTGTGTGCCAATCACCACATCCACCTTCTTCGCGGCGACCTCCCTGAGCACTTCCAGCTGCTCCTTGTGCGTCTGGAATCTGCTCATGACCTTCACGACGACCGGGAAGTCGGCGAAGCGATCACCAAAGGTTCTCGCGTGCTGGTCGGCGAGGATCGTCGTCGGCACGAGCACGGCCACCTGGCGGCCCGACTGCACGGCCTTGAACGCCGCGCGTACCGCTATCTCGGTCTTGCCGTATCCGACGTCGCCGACGAGCAGCCGATCCATCGGTCGCGGACGCTCCATGTCGCCCTTCACGTCCACAGTCGCCTTGCGCTGATCGCCCGTATCCTCGAAAAGGAACGAGGATTCCAGCTGTCGCTGCCACGTTGTATCGGGTAGCGCAGGTGCGCGGGTCGCAACACTCCGTCTCGCGTAGAGGTCCAGCAGCTCTACCGTCATCTCCTGAATCGCCGAGCGTGTTCTGTCACGCTGCTGGCCCCAGCGACGCCCACCGAGCTTGTGAAGGCGCGGCGGTGGGACGTCGTCGCCGATGTCCGCCGCCGAGCGATAGCGCTCGATCTGATCCACCTTGTAGAGCGGCACGTTCAGGCGGTCACCGCCCTCATATTCGATTACCGCGACTTCGACCGTCGCCTCCTTCACGAAGAGCTGCTCGATGCCGCGGTAAATGCCCACGCCGTGCTCGAGGTGCACCACGTAGTCGCCGGGCGTGATGGCGCCAAGCGTGTCGATGCCGCCGCCCGTGACGTACTTCCGCGCGCGGCGAATGCGACGTTCGCGCCGGAAGATCTCGTGGTCGGTGAGAACGCGCAGTCCCGGATCGCCTCCGCGCGGAGGGAGAATGAAACCACCGGTCAGCACACCCAGGACCAGGCCGGCGGGCGAGACATCGCGCGCGTTCGGGCTGAGAAGTTCTTCGAGCCGCTCGATCTGGCCCGCGTTGTCACACAGGATCAGCGTAGGAATTCCGTCGCGAACGACGTGATTCAACAGTCGTAGATCGCGATTGATCGTTTCAGGAGCGCGGAACGGGAATCCGACGTCCGGCTCCGAATCCGAGCCGAGTGTGATCGTGCCGAAGGAGTTGATCGTGCGAATGGCTGTCGCCGGTGCAACGTAGAGCTGATCGCGGTTGGGCACGTCCTCGCCTCGTCGCATCGCGAGCGTTAGATGGTGCTGCGCCTCGTCCCAAGTCCGTCGCATCTCCGGCTCCGCGTGCGAATCAGACGGTACGACGACCAGCGTGTCGGCCGGCCAGAGCTCGGTAATGGCCACGCGATTACCTGCCCGCTGTGCCGCCTTCACATCGCGGCGGCGTCCGCTCGACCGCCTAGTCGCGACGCCATCGGCGGGGAGTATCAGTGCAACGTCTGCGTCGCGAGTGGATCGTTGCGTGGTGAGATCGAAGTGACGCATCTCGGAGATCTCGTCTCCCCAGAACTCCATGCGCACGGGATTCGCCATTCCGAATCCATACACGTCGAATATTCCGCCGCGCACGCTGAACTGTCCGACGTCCTCCACCATGTCCACACGCTCGAAGCCGATGGACTCGAGATGCTCGCTCAGCTCGCCGAGTTTGCGCACATCACCCTTGCGCAGCTCCAGCCGTCCAAACTCCAGGATCGCCGGAAGCTGTGTGCGCTCCATTAGTGCGCGTGCTGTTGTGATGAGCACACGCACGTCGCCGCGCGCCGCGCGTTCCAGCGTCTCCACGCGCTCGCCCGCGACTTCCGCGTGCGGTTCCGCCTCGCCAAAACTCTCGCGCGGCGGATAGAACGCGACTGCCGCGCCGCCATCCAACGCCTCGAGGTCGGCGAGCCAGCGTTCGGCATCCCCGACATTCTCGGCGACGATCACGAAGAAGCGCCGCTCCATCCTGCGAGCCATCGCGGCTACGAGGGCCGCGGCGCTTGAACCGTGAAGACCACCTACTGTGATTCGCTGTCCTGCCGCCGGAATCGTGTTCGCGATCCTGGCGAACGCGGGCAATGCTTCGACCGCGTCGATAATCGTTGGTAAGGCCATCAACCCGCTGTTTTTGCCATGATCCGGCCGAAATGCTGGCTCGGGCCGGGACCTGCAACATAATTTGGGGTAGTCAAAGGAGGAGGATTTACATGAACCTTTCCAAAGCCGTCGCTTCGCGCCTGCTCGTCGCCTGCCTCGTGGCCACCTCGGCTGCGCCACCGCTGCTGGTCGCGCAGCGCGCCCCGAACGTGGACGTTTGGTTCGAGCGAGGCAACGAATTCAATCGCGGCGATCCAGGCCGCGTGATGTACAGTGCCGATGCAGGGAGCTACACCACCCTCCTGCGTGTGGACACAGATGGCCGGCTCAGCGTGTTGTACCCGCTGCGCCCGAACGATCGTTCGAGGTTTAGCGGCGGCCGGAACGGGGCCGGCGTCGCGTTCCAGGCGGATCCAACCGAGGGGGTGGGATACGTGTTTGCAGTCGCTTCGAGAACGCCCTTCGACTTCCGCGCTTACCGAGGCCAGGGCGACAGCTGGAACGCGGGGACACTCGACCAGAGGCGCATGATGGATCCATTCGAGATAGTCGACCGCTTCGCGCGCTCCAGCGTCGGACCCCGCGGCGGCTATTCGATAGCCTACGCTCCTTACGAGATTGGCCGCAGCGGAGCGGGTCGTGCCGCGTATCGTGGCGGTATGCGGTACGACGAAGGTTATGGCGGGTACATGGGCGGCTACACCGACCCGTGGGGTGCATCGCCGTATCGCCAGGGCTACCAGGATTTCCGCTACCGTGGTGACGGCTACACGCGACGCGGCGGCGACGCATACGGCTACGACAACAGATACAACAGGTACAACAGCTACAGCACCGATCCGCGAACCCGAGCCCTGAGACACTGCCCCGACGGCACGCTCGCTCCGTACACGACGCCGTGCTCGGCGTTCACACGCGTGCCTCCGCGGCCGGACCCGGCGGCGTTCCAGCCGGGAACGCTACCTCGCCCGACACCGCAGCCCCGTCCGTCGCGGCGGCCCTGAGCAGGAGCGGCCGACTCGGGAGAAAGTGGGCGCTCCGGTATATTTCAGGGCTCCGCCGGAATCTCCCCGAACGCACCGAATGAAGCTCCAGCACATCCGCAATTTCTGCATCGTCGCCCACATCGATCACGGGAAATCCACGCTTGCCGACCGGTTGATCGAAGCAACCGGCACGCTTCAGCGGCGCGAGATGAAGGCGCAGGTGCTGGACACGCTCGATCTTGAGCGCGAGCGCGGCATCACGATCAAGCTCAACGCGGTGCGCATGAGCTACAATGGTGCGGACGGCAAGACCTACGAGCTGAATCTGATCGACACCCCTGGCCATGTCGATTTCACGTACGAAGTTTCGCGCTCGCTTGCCGCGTGCGAGGGCGCTGTGCTGGTGGTCGATGCGTCGCAGGGAATCCAGGCGCAGACGCTTTCGAACCTGTTTCTCGCCATGGACGCGGGGCTCGAAATCATTCCGGTCCTCAACAAGATCGACCTGCCGGGTGCGGAGCCCGAGCGCAGGCGACAGGAGCTGGTGGACCTGCTTGGCGTATCACCCGATCGCGTACTATCGGTGAGCGCAAAGGAGGGCGTGGGTGTTCCCGCGCTGCTCGAAGAGATACTCGTCCGCGTTCCCCCGCCGGAAGGCGATGTTGACGCGCCGCTGCGCGCGTTGATCTTCGACTCCATGTACGACCGTTACCGCGGTGCCATACCGAGCGTGCGCGTGGTTGACGGCGAGTTGCGCGCAGGGATGAAGATCAAGTTCAGCGCGATCGGCGAGATGTACGATGTGGAGGAAGTCGGTTATCACCAGCTGCGGCAGATCAAGACCGACGCGCTGCGGCCGGGTGAGGTTGGTTACGTGGTCGCGAACGTGCGGCATGTAAAGGAGACGCGGGTGGGCGACACCGTGCTGGACGCGACACGTGCCGATGTCGAGCCGCTGCCCGGTTATCAGGACGTGCACTCGATGGTCTTCGCCGGCATCTATCCCACCGATACAACGCAGTACGAGAACCTGCGTGATGCGCTGGACAAGCTGCAGCTCAACGACGCTTCGCTCAATTACCAGCCCGAAACGTCAACCGCGCTCGGCTTCGGATTCCGCTGCGGATTCCTGGGACTGCTCCACATGGAGATCGTGCAGGAGCGTCTCGAGCGCGAGTTCAATCTGGATCTCGTCACTACGGTACCGAGTGTGGAGTATCGCGTGTTCAGGACCGACGGCACGATGGAGCTCATCGAAAACCCGTCACTGATGCCGCCCGCCGCAGTCATCCAGCACGTTGAGGAGCCTTACGTCAAGGCACGAATCGTTTCGCCGAGCGACTACATCGGGCCGATCATGACTCTTTCCACCGAGCGGCGCGGTGTGTACAAGAACATGTCGTACATTGACGCGGCGCGTGTGGAATTCGACTTCGAGTTTCCGCTGGGCGAGATCATCCTCGACTTCTTCGACAGGCTGAAGACAATTAGTCGCGGTTACGCTTCGCTCGACTACGAGATGCTGGAATATCGCGAGAGCGATCTTCAGAAGCTGGACATGCTGATCAATGGCGAGCCGGTGGATGCGTTCTCCGTGATCATTCACCGCGACAAGGCGTACGAGTGGGGCCGCAAGATCGCGGACAAGCTCAAGGATCTCATTCCGCGCCAGTTGTTCGAGGTGGCCATTCAGGCCGCGCTTGGAGGAAAGATCATCGCACGCTCGAGCGTCAAGGCGTTGCGGAAAGACGTTCTCGCCAAGTGCTACGGCGGCGACATCTCGCGCAAGCGCAAGCTGCTCGAGAAGCAGAAGGAAGGAAAGAAGCGCATGAAACAGGTCGGCTCCGTCGAGATCCCGCAGGAGGCGTTCCTCGCAGTTCTGCAGGTAGACTGATCGTTGCGGTCGCTCGTTGTGCAGACGAGCTTCATCGGTGACGTGGTGCTCACCACGCCGCTCATCGAGCGCCTCGCACGCGACGGCGACGTCGATGTAATCACCACACCGGCCGGCGCCACACTGCTCGAGTCGCATCCGGCGGTGTCGCGCGTGATCACTTTCGACAAGCGCGGCGCCGATGGGGGCGTCGCCGGCCTCCTCCGCGTGGCGCGACGCGCGCGCGGCGCGAGAGTCGCATACATGTGCCAGGGCTCGGCCCGAAGCGGCGCTCTCGCCTTCCTCGCGGGGTGCGGGACGCGCGTGGGTTTCATTACGTCCGACGGTCGCTGGACGTACACCACGCGCGTGGAGTACCGGAATGACTGGCATCACGCGCGAAGACTGCTATCGCTCGCCGACATGCCGCTTGCAGCGGCGTCGTCCCACAGTGAGAGTCCGGCCATCCGTCCCTCGCTGTTCCCCACCCCCGCCGACGTGCTTGCCGTGGACCAGCTCACGCAAGGTCATGTGCGCCCGCTCGTCGTACTCGCACCTGGCAGCGCGTGGAGCACCAAACGCTGGCCGGCGTTCGCCGAGCTCGCCGAGCTGCTGGCCGAGGAATACGACATCGCAATTGTTGGGAGCAGCGACGACGAGGGACCTTCGAGCGAGATCAGGCTGCGGCTGCCGCGCGAGCGGATCGTCGATGGGACCGGTAGATTGTCGCTGTTGGGCTCCGCCGAGCTGATCCGGCGAAGTGTCGCAATCGTGTCGAATGATTCGTCGCCACAGCACCTCGCCTCGGCCATGGGGACACCCACGGTCACCATTTTTGGGCCCACCGTTCCTGAGTTCGGCTTTGGGCCGCTCGCGCCGAATTCGGTGACCGTAGGCAACCGGTCGCTGGAATGCCGACCGTGCGACCGTCACGGGCCGGAGAGGTGCCCACTGGGCCACTGGCGCTGCATGAACGAGATTACGGCGTCCGACGTCGCAGACGCCGTGCGATCCGTGATCTCACAGGAGACCAATCGATGACCCGCGAGCAGTACATAATAGGTGTGGACCTGGGCGGAACGAACCTGTCGGTCGGCGCCATGCCAGTCGATGGGAGTCGTGAAATCGGTCTTCGCACGCTCCCGACGCGCGCCGATCTCGGTGCGGACGCCGTATCCGACAGGATCGCGGCGATGATCGAGAGCGTCGTGGTCGACCTCAACAAGGAAACGGGAGCGGATCGCGACGACGTGCTGGGCGTCGGAATCGGATCGCCCGGCCCGCTCGACCGCGAGCGCGGCGTGGTGATATTCACCCCCAACCTCGGCTGGCGCGACTATCCTTTGCGGGACGAGATATCAAAGCGCGTCAACATGCGCGCGACGCTCGACAACGACGCAAACTGCGCCACGCTCGGCGAATTCTGGCGGGGCGCCGCGCGCGGCGGTCGCGACGTGATCGGAATGACGCTCGGCACAGGCATCGGCGGCGGTCTCGTGCTTGACGGCCGGCTGTATCACGGCGCGTCGGACGCGGCCGGCGAGATCGGTCATACATCCATCGAGTCGAATGGCCGCCGCTGCAAGTGCGGGAACTACGGGTGCCTGGAGGCCTACTGTTCCGGCCCCGCGATCGCGGAGCGTGCACGCGAAGCACTGGAGAACGAGCCGAGTGCGACGATAGACGCACTGGTGGACGGCGACATGTCGCGACTTACCGCGCACGTGGTGTACGAAGCGGCTCGGCGCGGCGACACGGTGGCACGCGAGGTCGTGCGCGACACTGCTCGCTTTCTTGGGACGGGACTGTCCAATCTCATCAACATCTTCAATCCCGATACGGTGGTCCTCGCTGGCGGCGTAACGCAGGCTGGCGAAGCGCTCATGCTGCCGTTGCAGGCAGAGGTGAAGCGCCGCGCGTTCAAGACCGCTGTGGATTCGTGCCGGATCGTGCTCGGGTCGCTTCCGCTCTCCGCGGGCGTGGTCGGCGCCGTGGCTACGTTCAAACAGCGGGAGATGGGTTCGCTCTGATGGCCGCGCGGCGCCGGCTCGGCGTCATCGGCACGTTCGTGTGGGACGAGATACACGGCCGCGATCCGGCCCAGGCTCCCGTCCAGGAATGGGGCGGGATCTCGTATGCGCTGGCGGGCCTCGATGCAGCGCTGAGTGAAGACTGGGAGATTGTTCCGCTCATCAAGGTCGGCAGCGATCTGGCGCAGCGCGCGCGGGAGTACGCGGCAACTTTGAAGCGGATCGCGCCGCACGCCGGACTCATCGAAGTCCCGTATCGGAACAACAGAGTCACGCTTCGATACGAGAGCAGCGAGCGCCGCTCCGAGCGACTGGATGGTTTCATACCAGGCTGGCAGTGGCTCGGGCTGAAGCCGTTGCTCCCGGGCCTCGACGCGCTCTACATCAATTTCATCAGCGGCTGGGAGCTGGACCTGGAAACGCTGCAGTTGATAAGGCAGAACTTTCAGGGACCCATCTACTGCGACATGCACTCGCTGTTGCTGGCCGTAGACGCGCAGGGCTATCGCGTGCCGCAGGGAATCGCGAACGCGTCGGCATGGCTGCACTGCTTTGATCTGCTCCAGGTGAACGAAGACGAGATGTCGCTGCTCGCGGACGATGCGATGACTCTGGCAGCATCCGCGATGGCAGCAGGCGTGTCGGTAATAAATGTGACGCTGGGGTCGCGTGGCGCAGTCTATTTTGCGGCGCCCGGATTCGAACGCTTGTCCGACATCCGTCGAGCAAATCTTCCTGCGTCTGGCGGATTTGGCGGCGCGATACGCACCGCACTGGCACCAGCGGCGATTGCATCACAAACTGGAACGGCCGATCCCACCGGATGTGGCGACGTTTGGGGCGCAACCTATTTCGCACGCCTGCTCGCAGGTGATAAGTTAGGCGACGCGATCGACGCGTCGATGACGGCAGCGTCACGCAATCTCACCCACCGTGGGGCCACGCGCCTCGCGAGCTACCTGCGCGGAGAATTCTCGCTAACGTGACGAACGTCATCACCGTTCCACCATCACTGGATGACGCCACGTTCGAGCAGATACTGGAGCCACTCTCGCGGCTGCAGCCCGACGACAGGGTTTTGATCGACGCGCGACACGTGCGGTGGGCGTCGCCGTATGGGCTCACGGCGTTGCTTACGCTGGCGCAGACACGGCTGGAGCGGCCCAGTCTGGCGGTTCCGGAGATCGAGGACACGGCATCGTACTGGGCGCGGGCGGGATTCTTCAGACACGCTGCCGACCTTTACGACATCGTCGGCACAGTGCCGCGCGGGCGTCAGAACGATCCAGCGGTTCTGCTGGAAGTGACGCCGGTGAACGCGAGTGAAGACGTTCACACCGTCGTGGACAAGGTGCAGCAGCGCGCGCAGACCATACTGGTGAACGAGCTCAAGCTTGATGCCGCGGCGACGATGCGGTTCACGATGGCACTGTCCGAGACGTGCCAGAACATCGTGGAGCACGCTGAGCACGGCGGTTGGGTGGCCGTAAACAGCTACCGGTGGCAGAAGCGCCTAGGCGGCAGGCGGGTGCTCGTGATCGCCGTGTGCGACGCGGGCGTCGGATTTCGCAGGTCGCTGGAGTCTGCCGTGGGGCGGCCCCGCTCCGATCGCTGGGACGACGGGATGGCGCTCGAGGAGGCCGTGATGCGCGGAGTGAGCCGCTTCCGCGACACCGGCCGCGGGCAGGGTCTTGCGGGGGTCCGGCGCTTTATTGGAAAATGGGATGGGAAGTTCTCCGTCCGAAGCGGAACGGCTCGTCTCGCCATTGTACCATCGTGGGACGAGGACTTACCTCTGCAGGAAAACCTTCCCGCCTTCCCAGGTTCCCAGGTGCAGATCACCATTCCCGAGCGCGTCGACCGATGAATCTCAAGAAGCACATCGACGTGAGCAGCGTCCTTCGGAGCGCGGTGTCGGAAAGTTATTCCAATCTCGTGACCCGCCCGACCGGAGTCGCCGTTCGAGTGTACATAGAGGCGCAGCTGCTGGCCGCGAGCGAGTGCGCGGTCACGGTAATCGACTTCTCCAGCGTTGGAATGATGGATTTTTCGTGCGCGGACGAGATTGTCGCGAAGCTCGTTATGCAACACGAGAACGGCAAACCGGTGTTCGTGTTCAGCGGGCTTAGCGAATCCCACATCGAAGCGATCGATGTGGTGCTCGAGCGGCACGGAATGTCCCTCGTTTCGCATGAGGCCGACACCAACTCGTACATCGCCGTCACGCGCTGATGAAGTTCTTCGGCTCAACGCCAGCGCCCATCACGGACTCGATATTCCAGCCCGAGATGCGCGTGGTCGACTATGTTGCAACCCGCAAGGGAGACCCTGAGCGCGGTCCGCAGGTTAGACTCTGTGGGGTGGATGCGCGCTTTCGTCTGCTGTCGAACGGCGAGCTCGCGTGGGTCCGCAGCGGGCGAGGCCAGCAGCTCGCCGAGGTGCTCGTTGACGACGCATTTCCGCAGCATACCTGCGGACTTCGCGACATCCCCGGCGTACTGGCGGCAGAGACGGTGCGCGTGGTGAAGCCAGACCTGGACACTCCAATGAAGACGCAAGTATGAAGAGACCGACCGTAGCCGTACACGGCGGCGCGCCTCACCGCGCGGCTGGCGAGCCGGTGGTGACGCCGATCACGCAGTCTGTGAGCTATGTGCAGGAGCCTGGTACCGCGGACGGCCTCAAGTACGCGCGTTACGGCAACACTCCGAACATCGAGCTCGTAGAACGGAAGCTCGCACTTCTCGACGGAGGCGAAGCGGCAGTCGTCTTGTCGAGCGGCATGGGGGCCACGGCGTGCGCGATGCTCGCCCTGTTGCGGCCAGGCGACCACCTGCTTTCGAGCTCGTGGATATATGGCGGGACGCACAAGCTGTTCATGCAGGAGCTCATGGGCATGGGCGTCGAGGTGACGCTGATCGACCCGATGGCGGCGCGTACGTGGCGAAAGGAGCTGCGACAGACCACTCGCGCGATATTCGTGGAGTCGCCCGTAAATCCCACCTGCCGCGTGCTGGACCTGAGCTCGCTCGCAAATCTGGCCAAGGCCGAGGGCGTCGCGCTGGTCGTCGATTCGACCTTTGCGAGCCCGATCAATTTTCGTCCGCTGGAGCACGGCGCCGACGTTGTCATTCACTCCACCACCAAGTACATGAACGGACATCACGACGCGCTTGGCGGAGCAGTGATAGGTACCGCGCCGTATGTCGAGGAAGTCCGTCGCAAGATGATCGTGTGGGGACAGGCGCCTGATCCATTCGCGATCTGGCTGCTGGAGCGCGGGATGAAGACGCTGGACGTCCGCGTCCGGCGGCAGAACGAGAACGCGCTCGCGCTGGCCAGGTGGTGCGAGACGCGCTCGGAGTTTTCGCGAGTTCACTATCCCGGCCTTGAATCGCACCCGGATCACGAGATCGCGCAGCAGTGCCTGGACGGGTTCGGCGGGATGATGGCGGTCGAGCTCGCCGCTGGCGGCGACGCGACCGCGCGCTTCATCCAGCAGCTGGGCATGGTAACGCACGCGGCCAGTCTCGGCGGCGTGGATACGCTCGTCAGCGAGCCGCGCTACACATCCCACGCGGCAATGACGCCGCAAGCGCGCGCAGACATCGGAATCCCCGATGGATTCCTGCGCCTGAGTGTCGGGATCGAGGACGCCGGTGACATCATCGCGGACTTCGAACAGGCGCTGAGGTAGATCGAGGTTGAGTCTTGTCCGTTTTCTGAATGTCGCGAAGGAATACCCCCGTGGCGGCGTGGCTCTCAGCCACGCATCGTTCCAGCTCCACAAGGGCGAGTTCGCCTTTCTCACGGGACCGAGCGGATCCGGCAAGTCCACGATCCTGAAGCTCATATACATGGAAGAGCGTCCGACAGCTGGAGACGTTCTGGTGAGCGGCATCAGCGCGAAGAACGCCACGCGGCGCGAGGTTTCAATGATGCGGCGCCATCTGGGAATCGTCTTCCAGGACTTCCGTCTGCTCGAGGATCGGAGCGCCGAAGCCAATGTCGCGTTTGCGCTGGAAGTCACCGGTACTCCCGCGGATCTGATCCGACCGCGCGTCGCACGCGCCCTGACGCAGGTGGGACTCGCATCGAAAGGCACCGCCCTGCCCCGCGAGCTCTCCGGCGGAGAGCAGCAGCGCGTCGCGATCGCGCGGGCGCTCGTGAACGATCCGTACGTCCTGATCGCGGACGAGCCGACCGGCAACCTTGACGAGCGCGCCACGCGCGGCGTGTTCCAGCTTCTGCGCGACATAAATACCGCGGGAACCGCGGTCATCATGGCAACGCACGACCTGGATCTTATCCGCCGGACCGAGTACCGCACGATCGAGCTGAATCACGGCCGCGTGGTCTTCGACAGCACGGAAGCCCCGCCGGCCGTGCGCGACGTGCCGACGATAGCACCGAGCCACCATGACGAGGATCCGATATGATGGCGCTCCGTGAGGCGTTCTCCGCATTCAGGAGAGCCCCGCTTCTCAGCGCACTCGGCGTGGTCACGATCGCGTTTTCATTGTTTGCGTTCGGACTTTTCGGACTGGTCGCCGTCAACATTCGGGACGCGTTGCAGAACATCGAGGGCCGCGTGGAGATCAGGGCGTTCATCGCCGACGGCACACCTGTCGAGGCATCGAGCGCCGCCATGGGAGACATCAACGCGTTTCCCGAAGTTGCCTCCGTGACGTATGTCTCCCAGGACGACGCTCTCGTCCGCGCTCGGAAAGAGCTGGGCGAGTTCAGCGACGTGTTCGAGCCCGGGGTGTTGCCGGCGTCACTCGATGTCAAGCTCAAGCCCGGATACCGGGACCCGACCACGGTAAAGGCGGTGGCAAACCGGATCAAGTCGTATGACTTCGTGGACGACGTACGCTACGGCGAGGATTGGGTGGCGAAACTGTACAGGCTGCGCACGATCGCGACGCTCGTCGGCACGGGGCTCGGGCTCGCGTTCGCGGCGGTCGCCGTGATCATCATCGGCGCAACCATACGCATCATGGTGATGGCGCGCGCCAAGGAGATCGCGATCATGCGACTCGTTGGCGCCACGAACGGATTCATCAGGATGCCGTTTGTACTGGAAGGATTCATTCAGGGCGTGATGGGCGGACTTCTCGCCCTGGCGCTGACCTGGGCCACGAACTCCGCAATAAGCCATTCGTTCATGCGCACGGCGTTCTTCGATCCGTGGCTCGCCACCCTTGGCGTGGTCGGTGGCGCAGTGATCGGGCTGCTCGGAAGCACGTTCGCCGTCGGGCGGCAGCTTCGCCGACTGTGATGGCTCGGCGCGGCTGGCGTGGCGCCCTGCTGTTGTGTGCGCTCTCGGTCCTTCCCGCGGCTGTCGGCGCTCAGAGCACCGACGTTCGCCTCAAGGCCAACCGCGATGAGCTGGAACGAATTCGACGCGAGCGTGAATCGCTTCAGCAACGAATGAACAAGCTGCAGTCCACGGCGCATTCGATATCCGAGGAGCTCCAGAACATCAATCGGCAGCACGACGTAACGAAGCGCGTCGTCAACTCGCTCGATCAGCAGCTCGGTTACATCACGGATCAGGTGAAGGGAACGGGCGCCAGCCTCGTTCGGGCAGAGGACGAAGCGGTCGTGAAGCGTGCGATCCTGAATCACAGACTGATCGAGATCTACAAGCGGGGTCCGCTCTACGACTTCCAGGCTCTGCTCTCGGCGGACTCTTTCGGCGAGTTGATCGCGCGATACAAGTACCTCCATGAGATCGCCGTGCACGACCGCGCGCTGGTCCGGCGGGTCGACGATCTGCGGAGCACGATTCGGAATCGGCGGCATCAGCTCGTCACCTTGCAGAGCGACGTGCAGGAGAACCGACAGGAGAAGGCCCAGGAAGATGCGCGCCTGCAGGCACTCGAACGGCAGCGCCAGCAGAGTCTCGTGCGCGTAAAAGCCGATTCGCGCAAGACGCAGCAGCGACTGGCGCAGGTCAAGCGGAGCGAATCAAAGCTGAACGACATCATTGCCAGCATCGAGGCCGCCCGCAGGCGCGGCAGCAGTGCGGCGAGTGCGGTCGCGCGCGGGGCGAGTTCGATTCGAACATCGGACTACGGCAAGCTCGACTGGCCGGTGGACGGCAACATTCTCTACAACTTTGGCCGCGTGGTTCGGCCGGACAATACGACACTACGCTGGAACGGCATCGGCATCACGGCCGCGTCGGGCACCCCGGTGCGATCCGTCGCCGCGGGCGATGTGGTCCTTGCAGGCCAGCTCGGCACCTACGGCCAGACGGTCATAGTCGAGCACGGTGGTGGCGATTATTCTGTGTACGGCTCGCTGAGCAGGATCAGCGTCAGCAAGGGCACGCACATCTCCAAGGGCCAGGTCGTCGGCGAGGTGGGCACTTCCGATCCCGATCTTCCAGCGCATGTTCACTTCGAGATACGACACGGCGGACCTGCAGTTGATCCGGCAACCTGGCTGCGCGCGCACTGATCTCGAGCGCGGGCTAACCCCGAGGGAGCACCAAACTTGACACAAGATTCCGTTCTGCTCGGCGCTCACATCTCGACCGCGGGCGGAGTACCTGCATCTCCCGGACGCGCAAAAGCCGTCGGCGCCACCGCCATGCAGATCTTCACGAAGATGGCCAACCAATGGCGGGAACGCGAGTGCGAGGCGGAAGAGTGCGCGGCTTTCCGCGAGGGAATTTCCGACACTCTCGTGCGGGTGATAAGCGCGCACGACAGTTATCTGATCAACCTTGCCTCGCCAAACGACGAGCTTCGCGCGCGCTCGCTCCAGTCGTTCACGACCGAGTTGAGGCGCTGCAGTGCGCTGGGTCTGGACTATCTCGTGTCGCATCCCGGAAACTTCATGGATGACCGCGAGTCCGGCATCGCGCGCAATGCCGATTCCATCAGCGCCGGGCTTGCGGCGGCACCCGGCACCACGATGCTCCTCCTCGAGACGACCGCGGGCAGCGGAACGGCGCTGGGAGCAAATTTCGAAGAGCTGCGCACGATCATCGACCGCGTAGCACCGGACGTTCGCGGCCGAATCGGGGTGTGCATGGATACCTGTCACGTGTACGCTGCCGGCTACGACATCGTCACCGATTACGACGGCGTCATGCGCCGCTTCGACGACACGCTCGACCTCGGCCTGCTCCGCATGATGCACCTCAATGACTCCAAACACGGACTCGGCACTCGCAAGGACCGGCATGCGCTGATCGCGGAGGGGGAGCTGGGCGAGGAGCCTTTCAGACGGGCGATGAACGACCCGCGCCTGACCGCGGTGGCAAAGGTAATCGAGACGCCAAAGGGGAATGACGCCGAGGCAACGGATCGCGCGATGCTGGAAAGACTGCGCGGTTACATGGAATAGGGGACTGGAAAGACGTCCTACGCTTTTGACGGCCGTCACGGGTTCCGGCGACGCTGCACGACGATTACCCTACGAATGCGAGACCGGAGAGGCCGCGTCCCGAAAGGGACACGACCGTTGCCTGCGGCCCGAGCCGCATCCTAGATGAGGGAACACTGAGTGACATCAGATTGTGCGTTTTCCTACGATCAGCTCCTTGAATACACCGACACCGAGACGCAGCGCTGGAGCGTGTGGCTCGCGAGCAACCCCGCAGCGCTCGACGTACCCTTCGCGGACGGTCAGCTCGCCACGGTGCGGCGCTCCGCGCAGCAGGATTTCCCGGACAGTGGGGCCACGACATGCTACTAAGCCAGACAGAGATTTGACTTTGGTACGACGCCTCAATACGCTTGCCCGCATGGCAGCGGTGACGCTCGGCGCATCGATGTGCGCGTGGCACGGAGCGCGCGCGCAGCCGGTCGCCGCCCATTCCGACACCGCTCCGCCGCCGATTACGCGCGAGTTTCGCGCTGTCTGGATTGCGACCGTCGCCAACATCGACTGGCCGTCTCGCACCGGGCTCACGACCGCGCAGCAGCAGACGGAGATGCTCGCCATCCTGGATCGCGCGGTGGCGATGCGAATGAACGCCGTCATCTTCCAGGTTCGACCCGAGGCAGACGCACTCTATCGGTCCGACAGCGAACCCTGGTCGCCGTATCTGACTGGCACCATGGGGCGCGCGCCGGATCCATTCTACGATCCGCTCGCGTTCGCGGTGCGGCAGGCGCATCTGCGAGGGCTTCAGGTGCACGCCTGGTTCAACCCGTACAGGGCACTTCACCCTGGAAGCCCGGGCGATGTCTCACCCAATCACGTCACGCGCGCCGATCCGTCGGCGATCCGTCGCTACGGAACGCAGCTCTGGATGGATCCGGGCGATCCGTCCGTGGTGGACCGTACCGTAAGAGCGGTACTGGATGTCACGCGTCGCTACGACGTGGACGGAATCCACATCGACGACTACTTCTACCCATATCGCGAGGCGGACCGGTCGGGGCGCAACATTCAGTTTCCCGATGCCGCTTCATACGGCAGATATACGGCATCCGGTGGCCCGCTCGCACTTAATGACTGGCGGCGCAACAACGTGGACACGTTCGTCCAACGAATCGGTACGGCAATTCACGACGTTAAGCCGTGGGTACTCTTCGGAGTAAGTCCGTTCGGTATCTGGCGCCCGGGCAATCCTCCTTCCGTTCGCGGACTCGATTCGTACGAGGAGATTTTCGCGGATTCGCGCAAGTGGCTGCGGACCGGGTGGGTGGACTATCTAGCACCGCAACTGTACTGGCCACTCGGCCGGCCGCAGCAGGACTTCTCGCAGCTGCTCAGCTGGTGGGTATCGCAGAACGTGCAGCATAGGCATCTCTGGGTGGGGCTGAACGCGAATCTGGCACGCACAACACCGCCGAAGGGCAACGGCGCATCCGAGTTACTCGACCAGGTTCGTATCACTCGTGCGACCACCGGTGCAAGCGGAGAGATATTCTTCAGCAGCAAGGCATTCGGCGACGACCCGGACAGTCTGGCCGAGCGGCTGGCACGCGACAGTTACGAACAGCCCGCGATCGTGCCAGCGTCTCCGTGGCTCGACGACATCGCGCCGGCCAGGCCGCAATCCTTAGCGCGCCTGGACATGGTCACGGGCCGGATGGTCATCGACTTTGATCCGGCGCAAGGAGAGGCAGCGCCATGGGAGTGGGTGATGCAAACCAGGACCGCCGCCGGCTGGACGACGCAGGTAATTCCGGGTTGGCGTAACACGTTCGTGCTCGCGAACACGGGCGAGCGGTCTCCAGAGGACGTGCGCGTGTACGCAGTTGGCCGAACAGGAAACATTTCTGCG
>JBBRBY010000030.1:0-29731 GCA_038205315.1 Gemmatimonadales bacterium
GGTTTTCGGCTTCGGTGCGACGCTTTCTCGCAAACGGAACCAGCAATGCGAGCAGGACCAGCGCGAGAACCACGAGGGCAATGATTATCGTCACCCATCCGAGCGTCGCGATATGACGGGCCGCGATTCCGCGCGGCGCGACCATGTTGGGAATGCCGCCGTGTAGCTGGTTCATGTGCCGGTCGTCTTCGGGATGGTGACGAAACGCGACGTGGAATGAGTGTCATGCCCTCCGGGCCAGGGCTCGCCACGCGCCTGTGATATCGCCCACGCGTATGCTGCCACGCGGCGCACCTGATCGGTATTCAGATCGGAACGAATTCCGCGCGGTGGCATGCCGATGCTCGACCGTGTGACCGCTTCGGGGATTCCGTTCAACACGAGTGAGTCTACGCCATTCCATCCGGCGGCGCCCTTGATCGGCACGAGCAGAATCGCGTTCGTGATCGCCGAGCCGCGCTGCTGAACGCCCGTACCTTCCTCTCCGTGACACTTGAAGCAGCCACCGTCGCCGTGGTAGATCGCATCACCATCCGCGATCATTCCAACCGTCATTCCATCGGGAAGTGATGGCAGCGTATCCGGCTGAACGTCGTCGTCGTGGTCGGGAACGCGCGCGGTTGTGAGCCTGTTTCGTCCCTGGCGCGGGAGAGCGACGATGCGCACCTGGTTGCCGTAGGGATAGAATGCCGGATCCTGCTTTGGACCGCCCGTTCGGGAAAGCGATACGAGAAGCACCGCCGTGGCAATGATACCGAGGATGACGAGACCCTTCACGAGATTCATCGCGCCGCTCCCTTGCCTGCTGTTCCGCCAAGTTTGAACACGAGCAGCTGGTCACCGCGCGGACTGTCCACGATCCAGTTTCCTCCCGCGGCGACGGCGACGTATTGTTCGCCGTCGAGCGAATAGGTCACCGGAGGTGCGTTCACCCCCGCCTGGGTAGCGTACTGCCAGAGCAGTGTTCCATCCTTGGCATTGAATGCCAGGAATCGCTTGTCTGAAGTGCCGGTGAATATCAGGCCGCCAGCGGTCGCGAGCGCGCCACCGATCATTGGCTTGTCGAATTTAGCCTGCCAGGCGATCTGTCCCGTATTGACGTCGATCGCGGAGAAGGTTCCGCCCGGATTCGGGCTTGCGCCATAATACGCGCCGCCCACCCACCACGATCCGGGATCTCGGTCCTCGTGCCGCACCTTGTACTCTATTGCCATGTCGAGGCCGAGCACGTATGCGTAACCAGTCTGCGGAGAGTAAGCCGCTGGCGACCATTCTGAGCCACCGAACGCGCCAGCTTTCTGCCTGATCCCCTGAGCGATCGGCTGCGTGAACATGTTGGTGTGCGGCGTGAACTCCTGCGACCTACGGATGGGCTTGCCATCGGCGCGATTGACGATGTAGAACCAGCCCGTCTTGCCCGCCTCGCCCGCAGCGTGCACGATCTGCCCGTTCGCGTCCTTCGCGTCGAACAGGATCACGGGACTCGCGGCGTCGAAGTCCCACACATCGTGCGAGACTTCCTGCATGTACCATTTGAAGGTGCCGGTGCGGACATCGATTCCAACGATGCTGTTCGCGTAGCGGTTGTCGCCAGGCCTCATGCTCCCGTCAACGTCAGGCGATGGATTGCCCACGGAGAAGATGAGTGTGTGGGTCGCCGTGTCGTACGCAGGCGTCTGCCACACCGGTCCGCCGCCGGTCTTCCATGCGTCGGGGTGAGCCGCGGAGTCACGCTTCTCCTGCGTAACGTTGCGATTGAAGGGAGTGCCGAACGGATCCGCCGTTGCCCACTTTCCCCACCATCCGCCCTCTGCCGGCGACGGGATGGAGTACCACCGCCACAATCTGTTGCCCGTGGATGGATCGTACGCGCTAACGTAGCCGCGAATTCCGTATTCGCCGCCACTGATTCCGATTATGATCTTGCCATCGACCGCGAGCGGTGCGGCGGTGAGGCTGTAGCCCTGCGTGTTGTCGCCGACATCTACCGACCAGAGTGTCTCGCCCGTGCGCGCATCCAGCGCAACCAGACGCGCGTCGAGTGTCGATATGAACACTCGGCCACCGTACACGGCGACACCACGGTTGATCGTCCCGCAGCAGAGGATCGTTCTCCCGGTGGTCTCGACATGCTCCCACAGCTTCCTTCCTGTGCGCGCGTCGAGTGCGATTGTGTGACCGAGTGACGTGCTGATGTACATGACACCGTCCACGACCACAGGCGACGTCTCGAAACCCTTGACGATCCCCGTTGCGTAAGACCACGCGAGTTTGAGGCCGCCCACCGAGGTGGTGTTGATCTGCGTGAGAGGCGAGTAACGCTGATTGCTGTAGTCACGACCGAAGGATGGCCACTCAGTGGAGTCGC
This sequence comes from Gemmatimonadales bacterium, assembly GCA_038205315.1. Classification (GTDB taxonomy): domain Bacteria; phylum Gemmatimonadota; class Gemmatimonadetes; order Gemmatimonadales; family Gemmatimonadaceae; genus Fen-1247. The sequence continues at coordinate 2,369 of JBBRBY010000030.1, forward strand.
GCATGGCCGCCGCCATGCTGGCGTTGGCGGCGGACAGGTCCATGCTTTCGGGCCCGCGATTCTGGCGCTGCGTGTCGCATGCGACGACGCCTACCAGCGTCGCGATCACCGTTACCGTCCGACGTGCCACCATGGCGTTCACGGCAACCTCGACTTGCGTGGCGACGGCTTTGGTACGGTCCCGGTTGGCGCAGCCGAGCTGGACAGCGAGTCGTGGCTTGCATGGCCACCGGGCCATGGCTCGCCGCGCACACCGCTTATGGCCCACACGTACGCGGCGATCCGCTGAATCTCGGTGGGCGTGAGATTGCTGCGCGCTCCACGCGGCGGCATCGCGATCGGGCTGCGCGAATAGGCGTCGGGCATGCCTGCAGTGATGAGCGAGTCGATCTGGCGCCAGTCGTGCTGGACGTATGCCAGCGAGTTCGTGATCGCGTCGCCCGCGGCAGGCATGCCCTGCCCTTCGGTTCCGTGACAGACGAAGCACCCGCCCTTGCTGTGGAACAACTGGTCGCCTTGGCGAACCATGTCCAGAGTCATGCCGGCCGGCAGTGGCGGCAGCACGGTAGGCTGGAGGTCCTCGTTCGTCTGAATTTTCGAGGCGTGGCTTTTCGCTGGTGGATGGGCCGCGGACGGCTGACCCTCCTGAGCGTGCGCCGCAAGCGGCGCGACTCCCGCAATCGCTCCGAGCGCGAGTGCGGCAAGTAGCGAATCCCTCATGGCTTTGTACCGGCGTTGACCGGCTTCGCTGGTCCTGGCAGAGCGAAGGCCATGATCTGGTCCCCGCGAATGCTGTTCAGCGGGAGATTACCGCCGACAGCAACCGCTATGTATTGCCGCCCGTGAATCATGTAGCTGATCGGCGGAGCGTTCACGCCGGCAGTCGTCGCATAGCGCCACAACTGATTGCCTGTGCGCGCGTCGAACGCGACGAACTGGTTGTCGCTGAGGCCGGTGAACACAACGCCGCCGGCTGTCGCGACCGCTCCGCTGATGATAGGCTGCGCCGTCCTCACCTGCCACGCGATCTTCCCGGTTGCTAGATCGACCGCGCTGAACAGTCCGTAATTGCCGTTGGTGGGAACGAGCACTGCGCCGCCCCAGTATTGCGCCGGCGGCTTCAGCTCCTCGTGGTGCAGCTTGTACTTCATGGGAAAGTAGTTGCCGTCCACGTACAGATACCCTGTCTGCGGCGAGTAGGCGGGCGGCGACCAGTCGGACCCGCCGAGGGTTGCCGGCTGGATCATGAAGCCGGTGTCGGTCGGCGTCTGCATGAAGTTGAGATGCGGTACGAAGGCGTCACTCTTCCGGATCGGTTTGCCGTCGCGGCGGTCCACGACGTATACGAAGCCGGTCTTGCCCGCTTGAGCGATTGACGGAACCATGGTACCCGAGGAATCCCTGACGTCGAGCATGACGAGCGGCGCGGCGAGGTCGTAGTCCCAGCGATCGTGCGCGACCTCCTGGAAATACCAGCGAATCTTGCCCGTCTTCAGATCGAGCGCGACGATGCAATCCGAATACAGGTTGTCGCCGGGCCGTTCCGACGCGTCCACGTCGGGCGCAGCGTTACCGACATTGAGATACACGAGACCGAGTTTTGTATCCACCAGCGGTATGTGCCACATTGGAGCGCCGCCATGCTGCCACGAATCGGGGTACTTCGCGCTATCGGCTTTCTCCTGCGCGATATCGCGATTGAACGACATCCCCCAAGCATCAGTCGGTCGCCACTTTCCCCACCAGCCGCCTTCAGCCGGCGACGGAATCGTGTCGAATCGCCAGACCAGCTTTCCAGTCGTCGCATCATACGCTGTGACGTAGCATCGTCCGCCCTGCTCACCGCAGCTGATCCCGGTGATGACTTTTCCATCGATTGCGAGCGGAGTGCCGGTGATGTGATATCCCTTCTCGTTGTCGCCCACCTGGACGTCCCAAATCTTTACCCCGGTCTTCGCGTCTAGAGCAACAAGTCGCGCATCGACGGTACCCATGTACACCCTGCCGCCGTACACGGCGACGCCGCGGTTGACCGGGCCGCAGCAGTCCGCGGTGGTCCTGTAGTGATGTGTGTACTCCCACTTCTTCGCGCCTGTCTCCGCGTCGAGCGCGAGAACGTGATTGAGCGGCGTCGATATGTACATCACGCCATCGAGTACTACGGGCGTGGCCTCGAATCCTGAAACTATCTTCGTGTGGTATACCCAGGCGGGAGCGAGCGCGCCAACGTTGCCGGTGTTGATCTGCGTGAGAGGCGAGTAGCGCTGGTTGCTGAAATCGCGGCCATAAACGGGCCACTGCATAGTGTCAGCCATCGCGACGCGAAGCGAGCTGTCCGCTGCCGCAAAGTCGACGGCGCCGTGCGTGTCATTTCGGTCTCTACCGCATGCGCCAGTGCCGATGAGACAGGCGAGGAGAAGCGACGCTGAAAGAAACCGCATCGCCAGCGCAACGGAACTTTCGACTTTCATGTTCGCGCTTCAATCGCAGAGGGCGTGCCACTTTCGGAGGCGAGCGCGGAGCCGCATCAGAATATCTCAATTTTTTATCTCTCGATCCGATGGAAGACCGCGTCCTCTACTATTCGCCCATCTCGGAGGTGTTCGACGACGATTCGCTCGAGCAGGTGAGGAGTGACGCCAGCGTACCAGATGCCCTCGGGATAGACAACCACTATCGGGCCGCCCTCGCACACGCCGAGGCATGGCGTCTCGCCTCGTTTGATGCGGTTCGGTCCGAACAACAGCTGTTCGCGCTGCAGCAGCGATGCGAGCAGCGAATAGAGTGCCCGTCCGCGCCGGTCGGGCGAGCAAAAACCGCCCGTACATACGATGATATGCCTGGAATACGGTTCCATGGGCCCTGGTGAGGATGCCATATTCAACGTATAATAACCGCCCCTTCTAAACTGATGTTTTTTTATGACTGCAGTCGATCCGGTGATCGCCGCCAAGCGATACGCGCACCCCGAGGTACTGGTGAGTACCGAGTGGCTGGTGGAGAACATGAATGATGAATCGCTCCGAATCCTGGAATGCGACGAGGATGTACTCCTTTACGAAGTGGCGCACATACCGCGCGCACAGAAGCTCGACTGGCACGTCGATCTCAACGATCCTCTTGTGCGCGACTACGTCGGCCGCGAGCAGTTTCAGGAACTGGTTCGCTCGCGCGGTATCGACGACTCCACCACGGTCGTCTTCTACGGCGACAAGAACAACTGGTGGGCGAGCTACGCCTTCTGGGTGTTCAAGCTCTTCGGCTTCGAGAATGCAGTGCTACTGGATGGTGGACGCGCGAAGTGGGAAGCTGAGGGGAGGCCCATGACTACCGACCGCGTCGCGTTTCCTGGTACCTCCTACGTTGCGCCGCCGCGCTCGGACGCCGCCATTCGAGCGTTCGCGGATGACGCGCTTGCGCACTCGTCCGCCGCGAAGCCGCTGATCGACGTTCGCAGTCCGCAGGAATTCAGCGGCGAGCGCACCCACATGCCCGATTATCCTCAGGAGGGGACTCTTCGCGGTGGCCACATTCCGGGCGCGCGGTCGGTTCCATGGGCGCGCGCCGCCAACGCGGATGCGACCTTCAAGTCGGCGCTCGAGCTGCGCGCCATCTACGAGCGCGAGCAGGGTCTGAGCCCATCGGAAGACGTGATCACGTACTGCCGGATCGGTGAGCGAAGCGCGCATACGTGGTTCGTGCTCAAGTACCTACTCGGATATCCAACTGTTCGCAACTACGACGGATCGTGGACCGAGTGGGGCAACAAGGTGCGTGCACCCATCGAGGTCGGAATATGAGCGGTACCATTCCCGCAGCCGTCACGGTCACGTGGGCTGGTGAGGGCCGATTCGACGCCGGCCGCGCTGGCGGTCCAACGATCAGGCTCGACTCGTCCGCGAAGACGGGACCGAGCCCGGTCGACGGCCTGCTCGTCGCACTCGGAAGCTGCACGGCTGTGGATGTCGTGGACATCCTGGCAAAGCGGCGGACTCCAGCGGAGTCGCTTACCATCGACGTGCAGGCGGAGCGATTCGACGGCACGCCCAAGCGCATACTTCGCGCGACGCTCAACTACAACATCGCCGGCGCCGGCATCGAACGCGTCCACGCCGAGCGCGCTATCGATCTCGCCGTGACCAAGTACTGCTCGGTGAAGGACTCGCTGCGCCAGGACATTGACGTCACCTGGACGCTCACGCTGAACGGAACCGTGATGGATACTCCCGCAGAAAATTTGAAGTGATCTCGGTACTCGACAGGATGCACGTAACCGCCGGAGCGTCACGATTCCGGGATTAGCGCTCACCCGGCTGGGGGTTGTGGGAACCGATGCGGCCGTCGGGAAGACGGTCGTCGCTTCGGCCATCATCGCTGGGATGCGCGAGGCTGGCGCGCGGGTGGCACCCATGAAGCCCGTAGGCCGCATGGCCGCGCCGGGAACCAGCAGCGACGCCGATCTGCTCCGCGCAGCGGCCGGCTTCGGCTATCCGATCGAGCTCGTTCAACCACTCTGCTTCCCGGATTCGGCGTCGCCACTCGTGTCGGCACGCAGGGCACACGCTCCGATCGACATCGCGGCACTCGATGCCGCGTTCGCTGAGCTGTGTACGCTGAGCGACGCCGTGGTGGTGGAGGATAGCGGCGGCCTGCTGGCGCCGGTTACCGAGACGGAGAACTTCGCAACGATGTTCCGGCGGTGGGGCCTGGATCTCGTGATCGTTGCACCCAACCGCGTCGGCACCGTGAATCACGTGTTGCTGGTGGTCAACGCCGCCAGGGCGCATGGACTCAGGATACGAGCCGTCGTGTTGAGTACGCTGTCGCGCGATCGCGGGACCAACGCTGAACGCACCAATCAGGCGGTCCTTAAAGAGTTGCTGCTCACACTGCCGGTGATCGGCTTTCCCTATACAGATTCACCTTCCGATCCACGCCAGCTGATGGCGCTCGCGCGGGAGCTATCCGCGCAGTCCACGATCGCGCGACCCGCGTGACCTGCGCGATCCGCGTGATCCGCGTGATCCGCGTGACCGGGTTTCGGCGAATTGGGGTGGCATCCAAGTGACGCCAACGGCCGCTGCTCCGTCCTTGTGTTGATGTCTGATACCGAACCCGCAGTTTCCGGCGTCCGCGGACCGGAACATTCCATTGGAATCCCCGCGCTCATCGCCCTGTTCACGCTTCTCTTCGCCGCGGTGGTTCTCGCGATCGGTGTGATTCCGGTGAACCGCATGCTCGCCCGAATGTTGAACCCGAGCGCCGTGTCCGCGATGTGGCGCAACTCGCTCAACCAGCTCGCGATTCGATCGTTCGTCGCGGCCGCGGCCTGCTGGCTGACGCTGGTGCTTTCGCGCCGCACCGGCGGGCGGCTCACCGGACGGGGAATGCTCCGGGTGGGTGCAGCGATGTCCGGCGCGCTCGGCGGCGGCATTGACGTTGCCCTGCACAAGCTCTGGGTCGGTCAGATGATCCGGGCATACCACGAGTCGCGCGCGTACGGAAACGCTTTCTCGCTGGGGATCACGGCAATGGTGGCAGGTCTCGTGACACTGTTCCTAATCGTACGCCGCACTCGCGTCATCGACACGAGGTAGCCTCGGCAGTAGCGACATGCGCTCGGCACTGCAGCGGCACTGCAGCGGCACTGCAGCGGCACTGCCAGCGCAGTCAGTACACTACCTGTTCCAGCGCTTCTCGGTTTCTTCCAGCTCCACGCGCAATCTTGAATAACTGTCGTACCTGGCTGCGCTGACCGTCGCGGCGCCGACGGCCGCGATGACGGCGCAGCCCGGTTCCGACAGATGCGAGCAGTTGCCGAACCTGCACTCGTGCACGAACGGCCGGAACTCCGGAAAGCAGTCGGGAAGGTCGACAGGGTCGAGGCCCCAGACGCCCACCTCGCGCAGCCCAGGCGTGTCGGCGACATATCCGCCACCCGGCAACGGATGCATCACCGCGCCGACAGTGGTGTGACGGCCCTTGTTCACGGATTCGCTTATCTCGCCAACACGAAGGTTGAGTCCGGGATACAGTGAATTCATCAGGGACGACTTCCCGACGCCGGACGGTCCACTCAGCGCGCTCGTCTTTCCGTCAAGCGCGGTATGGAGCGCGTCGAGCCCGGTACTCTGCTTGACACTCGTGAAGTGCACCGGATAGCCGGCGGCTTCGTAGTCGGCGAACCGCTGGTGTACCGACTGGTCGCTCACCAGCTCGGACTTGTTGATCACTACTCGGGACGCGAGCGAGTTGGCCTCGGCGATCACGAGGAAGCGATCGAGCATGCGCGGATGCGGCTCGGGGTTGGCTGCCGCAAAAACGACTACCACCTGATCGAGATTGGCGACGACGACGCGCTCACCAATGCGGCCTCCGGGCTCGCGGCGCGCGAGCTGCGAGCTGCGCGGCATGATCTCGGTGATCATCCAGCCATCTCCGCGCTCGCCTTCGAGCAGCTTCACGTTGTCACCGACGGAGAGCTTGACTCCTGAATCGCTGATGAGCTTGAGGCGGCCGCGTAGCGACGCTTCGTGAATGTCTCCATCCGGAGTACGAACCTGCCACACACCGCCGGTACCGGAAAGCACCCGGCCGGAGTGCAGCGGCCCTTCAACGTTTCTCTCGACCACACGAGGTACTCTCGTCACGAGTCCCGCATTGCGTCATACCATGGCCGATCCGGCTTGTCGTCGGCGGATATGAGCTCGTCGAGTATCCGCTTCACGTCGCTCAACTTCATGCCGCCCAGCGAGGTGATAGCTGCTTCCGCGGAGTCGCCGAACGCAACGTAGTCCGTCTCGAGATGCCCGGACGCGACAGGATCACCATGGCGCCAGCGAACGAAGATGATGTACGCGCCGAACCTGCCGCGCTCCTCGCGCACTTCATCGGCGACGAGTTCAACACTGTACGATGCGCCGTCCCTGCCCTCGAACGCGGCCGGCCTTGCGTGCACTGCGCGGTAGCCGCCAATGGTGTTGGCGTCACCTGCATCGTGATCCGCGGGAAGGAATCGGCCCATCGGTATTGCGGCGGCGGCTCAGCGTCGGCCGCGCACCATCTCCTTGACGATGTTGCCGGTCATGAACGCGACGTTCGCAGGACGCTCGGCGAGCCGGCGCATGAGATACGGATACCACTGTGTGCCGAACGGCACGTAACAACGAATCCGCCATCCCTCGCGAACAATCTTCTCCTGAAGATCGCGGCGCACACCGTACAGCATCTGGAACTCGAACTGATCTGGCTTGATGTCGTTCTGGCGCGCGAACGCCTTGGCGGCTTCGATAATTGACTCGTCGTGAGTTGCGATGCCGGGATAGTGACCGTGCAGCATCAGGTCCTGCATACATCTGATGTAATTTGCGTCGACGTCCTTCTTGTCGGGGAAGGCAACCGACGCCGGTTCCTTGTAGGCCCCCTTGCAGATCCGGACACGCGCGCCAAGTGCGTTCATGTGCTCGACGTCGGCGTGCGTCCGGTACAGGTAGCTCTGGAGCACGACTCCCACCGTTCCGCGAAATTCCGGATACAGCCTGTTCTCGAACAGCTCGAGCGTTTTCTGGGTGTAGCTGCTCGCTTCCATGTCGAGACGCACGAAGCTGTTGTACTTTCGCGCGCGCTCGAGCACGTCGCGCACCACCGAGATGCAGAGTTCCTCGGAGACGTCGAGTCCCATGGCGGTGAGCTTGACGCTCACGTTGGCGTCGAGCTTTTCCCTGGCAATACGATCCAGAATCGCGAGATACTCGGCGCCCGCCGCGCGCGCCTCCGTCTCGTTGTGCACGCTCTCGCCCAGCAGATCGAGCGACGCCGTAATTCCGCGCCGGTTCAGCTCGCGGACCGCGGGCGCCGCGGTATCCAGCGTCTCGCCGGCGACGAAGCGGGAGGCGAAACCCTTGGCGAGCCGGTTCGTCTTAACGAACTTGAATACGCGGGGCTGGTTGGACAGGTACAGAAGAGCGTTACGAATCATCGTTGCCTGAAGGTTTGCCTGAGAGCTACTTGTAAAGCCGCATCACTGGAAACGGCGAGTTCGGCCGGAGTGACGCGTCGAATAAATTCCAGTCCACAAGCCCATCGTCCGACTCCGGCTCCAAAAGATAAGCGGCGAGCGGACCAAATCGTCCCCGCCCAGAAACCGTGACGTAGGACCCCGCGGCGGGAAGCACAGTCGAAACCGGCGTGGGCGCGCTCCAGTGACCGGTGACTCGCGTCTCACGGTGACCCTGGAACGCGCGCGGCGCGGTGACGACCGAATCGACGATGAACATCGATGCACGATTGAAGCCGTCCATCCTGAACGGCTCGACCGTGAGGCCGTGAAGTTTCAACAGCGCGACAACCCGTGGATCAGCCGGCACCAGATACGCGTCAGGGCTATCCACTGTGAGCGTCGGCACGAACCGATCGTACACCGGCATCAACTGCGTGATGAATCGCCCAGTGCGGCGCACGCCCCTTGGCACTCCGGCCTGCGTCTGCGACGAGTCTCCGGTGTGCACGAGCACTTCAAATGGAATGGGCGCCTCGAACGGTGTCGTCGTCAGTCGCGATCGGATTGGAACACCGACTTCACGCGGATCGTTCGCCGTCGCCCGAATCCGCTCAAGCTCGGCGCCGTGCCGCGCGGTTGCCGACAGTATCTCGTGGACGAACGCGTACGTTGACGCAACTCTGCGCCGGAACGGGTCGTGCGAATATGCCTCGCTCAGGATCGACACTCGGCCACGCATACCATAATAATTGGTGCCGTACCGCGGCGTGTGATCGTACGTGTACCAGCCGCGTTTCGCCGTGTCGGTGATGTCGCGCTCCTCGTACACGCTGTCGAAGTTGCCGTAGTCGAACACGGGAATGTTGCGCGCGTCGAGGGGCGCGCGGATCTCGGGAAGAAAGCCGCTCCGCGTGAGATCTCCGGCGAATCCCTGCGCGTACGACACCGGATTGAGCGACGGCGAGTATGTGAGCGCGAAGCCATGATAGCTCCCGTCGGTGGTGTGCAGGTCCACGTACACATCGGGGTCCCACGCGTTTAACATCGCAAGCGACGCGCGGGTCTCGGGAGCCTCGGCCTTTACGTAATCGCGGTTGAGATCCAGGCCCTGACCGTTCGCCCGCTGCCCAACTCGTCCCGGCCCGTTCTGTTCCGTGCGATTGACCGATTGGTTCGCGAACTTCTCGTTCCCGTCCGCGTTGTAGATGGGCACCGCGATGAGGACGAGCGAATCGAGCACATTCGGACCGCGCTGGTATGCGAGATCGCGAACCAGCGCGAGCAGGGCTTCCTTCCCTTCCACTTCACCGGCGTGAATGTTCGCGTTCACGTATACGATGGGTCGGCCCAGCGCACGAGCCTCTTCCGGCGTGGTGACAACGGGACGCGAGGCGATGAGATAGGGAATGTCGCGGCCCTCGCTCGTCCTGCCGATCGAGCCGAAAGCAAGCGGAGCGTTGCGAGAGCGCAGTCCGTTGATGAACGCCACGACATCGCCGTAGCTCGAAGTCTGTGCGTAATTCGACGTTTCGGCGCGAGTCTCGGGCATCGGATAAATCGGCCGCGAGGGATCGATACGGGCGGCGCAACCGCTGGAGAGTAGCGCGAGCAGCATTGGCGCGCCGCGTACAAGGAACTGCGTCGATCTACGTATCATCTGTGGGCGAGGCTGTCGCGCTATGGATAGAACCGCGACCCGGATCGCGCCATCTGGAGCAGAATCGGCGCGGCGTCGAATCGGCCGGGAAACCTGATGTTGAGGTCGTCGAGCTGCCGCAGCAACGAATCGACGCCCATGGAGTCGATATACCTGAACGGGCCACCCCTAAATGGGGGGAAACCGATGCCGAATACTGCTCCGACATCACCGTCGCGCGGGCAGCGAATTATCTCGTCCTCCAGGCAGCGCGCCGCTTCGTTGAGCATGGCGAACACGGTACGCCGCTGGATCTCGTCGTCGGTGACATCGACACGCTGGCGGCCTGGCGCGAAAATCTCGTACACGGAGTTGTCCACTCCGCCCTTTCGGCTCGCCTCGTCGTAAACGTAGAAACCCTTTCGGGACTTGCGTCCAAATCTTCCGGCGTCGATCACCGCGCGCAGCGAATCGGACGGGGTGAACCGCGCGCCGAACGCGTCGAACATGATCTGCCCTACCTTTCCCGCGATATCGAGGCCCACCTCGTCAATGAGCGTTATCGGGCCCACGGGAAACCCGAACGCGACAAGCGCGCGATCGATCGCCTCGATCGACACACCCTCGTCGAGAAGGCGTCCCGCTTCACTTATGTAAGGAGTGAGGATGCGGTTGACGTAGAATCCCGGAGCGTCGTTCACCACGATCACGGTCTTGCCGAGCTTCCGGCCGTACGCCACGGCGGTAGCCGTAACCGAGTCGGTCGTCTGCGGCGTCACGATCACCTCGAGCAGAGGCATCTTGTTCACCGGCGAGAAGAAGTGCATCCCCAGCACTCTCTCGGGACGGCGCGAAACCTCCGCGATTCTCGTCACCGGAATGGTGCTCGTGTTGGTGGCGAAGATCGCCTGCGGCTTGATTACTGACTCCACGTCTCGCAACACGGCGTGCTTCACGTCCAGATCCTCGAACACCGCCTCGATCACGATGTCAACGTTCGAGAAGCCGCTGAAATCCAGCGTGCCACTGACGAGCGACATTGTGTCGGAGTACTGCGTTCGCGTGATCTGGCGTCTGGTGAGTTTTTCCTTCACCACCGTGCTTATCGCGGCTAGCCCCTTGCCGACGTGGCCCCAGTCCGCGTCCTTCAGGCGCACGATGGTGCCCTGCTGCACCGCGATGCCAGCGATGCCGGATCCCATGAATCCAGCGCCGATGACGCCTATCTTCTCTACAGGTATCGGTGGCGCGGCGTGGCCTGGAGGAAGTCCCGTGTCCTTCTTGAGCGCGGTCGTCGCAAAGAAGAGGAAGATGAGCTGCCTTGACACATCGGTGGCGGCCATCTCACCGAACAGGCGCGCTTCCTCGCGCAATCCGGCCGGCATTCCTGATTCGAGTCCGGTTTCCACGGCGGTGATAGCCGCGAGCGGTGCCGGAAAGTTTCCGTGCGCCTTCTTCTCGGTTTCCTCGCGGGCCTTCCTGAACACGACGCGTCTGCCGAGCGGGTTCTCGTCCAGCAGAAATCCCAGCGCGCCGTTCGAGTGGCCGCGGCGGTGGAGCGTGCCATCGCCGAGCGAGCGTGCACGATCGACCGCGATGCGGCGCAGAATGGCAGGATGCACCATCTCGTCCACGAGACCGATCTGGAGCGCCTTTTTTGCGCGCACATTCTTGCCCGTCAGGATCATGTCCAGTGCAGCCCGCGCACCGATCAGGCGTGGCAGCCGTTGCGTGCCGCCGGCGCCGGGAATGAGTCCGAGCTGGACCTCAGGAAGGGCGAGAATCGTGCGCGGGTGATCGCTCGCGATTCGCCAGCGGCATGCAAGCGCGGCCTCGAGCCCGCCGCCCATGCACGCTCCGTGTATGGCCGCGACGAACGGAACGCGCGATTTCTCGAAATGCTCCACCAGCGCCTGACCGTCGCGGCTAAGCCGCTCCGCGTCCTGGGCGTCCTTGAGCTGCGTGAACTCGTCGATATCGGCGCCGGCGAGAAAGTTGTCAGCCTTGCCGCTGATGACCACCGCACCGGTTATCGATTCGTCCCGGTCGATCCGGTCGAACAGCTCCATCATGGTATCGCGCAGGGAGCGCGTGATCTTGTTCACCGGCTCGCCGACCAGGTCGATCGTAAGGATCGCGATGCCGTCCTCCACCACCATCGTCGCCGGTGCGCCACCCATTGATGCGGTCATACGTCGCGCTCCAGCACCATCGCGAACCCGAGTCCGCCAGCGGCGCACACGGTCATCAGGCCGTACCGCGCGTCTCGGCGATTCATCTCGTTGAGAAGGGTCGTGGTGATTCGCGCGCCCGTCGCTCCGAACGGGTGACCGAGCGCGATGGAGCCGCCCATCACGTTGAGTCGCGCTCGATCAACCTCGCCGACCGCGTTTTCGAAGCCCGCCCGTTTGGCCCACTCCACCGACTCGAAACCCTTGAGGTTGCACAGCACCTGCGCCGCGAATGCCTCGTGCATCTCCACGAGATCCATATCGCCGAGCGTGAGGCCTGCACGGTACAACGCCACGGGCGCGGCGAGGACGGGGCCCATGAGCAGCTGCTCCCCCGGGTCCAGGGCGGCGTACGCGTACGATCTTATGTAGCCGAGTGGCGTGTAGCCGAGTGAGCGAGCCTTCGCCTCGCTCATGAGCAGCACGCACGCGCCACCGTCGGTGAGCGGCGACGAGTTGCCGGCGGTCACCGTACCGTACTTACGGTCGAATACCGGCTTGAGCGACGCAAGCTTCTCGTACGAGGTGTCCTCGCGCACACCATTGTCCACGAGCACCGTCGTGTCGTATCGCGGCGGGACGGGGACGGGCACGAGCTCCGCCGTGATTCGCCCATCCGCAGTTCCAGCCGACGCGAGGCGGTGCGACCGCAGCGCGAACTGGTCCTGATCCTCACGCGAGATGTCGTTGATCTTGGCCATCTTCTCGGCGCTCTGGCCCATCGTCTCGCCCGTGGTGGGCTCTGCGATGGCGGGAGTGACCGGCACCAGGTCCCTGGGCCGGATGCGCGCGAGCGCCGCGATCCGGCCTCCAAGTGATCTCGCGCGGGACGCCGCAACGAGCGCGTCCGCGAATCCGCGCGAGTGCAGGATGGGGACGTTGGAGAGTGATTCCGCGCCGCCGGCTATCACCACGTCGTTGTGCCCGAGCGCGATCTGGTCGGCCGCATCGGTGATCGCCTGGTTGGCGGAGGCGCACGCCCTGCTGACGCTGAAAGCCTGCACGCCCTTGGGCAGCATCGGCATCAGTGAAACTTCGCGCGCGATGTTGGGCGCGAGGACGTTGGGGACGACGGTCCCGAAGATGAGCGCCTCGACTTCCTTGCCGCTAAGATTGGTTCGTTGCAGCAGCTCGCCCACGCACAGCTTGCCGAGGTCGATCGCGGAAATGCTCTTGAAGGACGATCCGGCGCGCGTGAAAGGCGTACGCACGCCCGCCACTATGGCGACGCGGCGCCCGTTCCCAAAGCTCGGCATTGCTGGAACTTAGGCTGGCGCGGGGCGTTGTGCCACCGAATACCACAGCAGCCTGAATACAGGAACGCCGCCCAGGAGGCGGCGTTGCGTCAGTTCAGGACCGAGTCGGCGCCCGGCGAGTCGTCGAAGGCGAATACACGCCTGGCACCCTTCCACCAGCTCGCCCGAGTATTGGCAAGGCTTTCAACCTTCACTCGTGAGCCCGGCGTAGGCGCGTGGACGTATCGGCCGTCCCCTATATAGATGCCGATGTGCGAAATACGCGTCCCGTGGCCAAAGGTGAGGAGGTCACCGGGTTTGAGCGATGCGATGTCCCGCTCGATTTTCTTGCCGACGAGAGCCTGCTCACGCGACGTCCTGGGTAGCTCCGCCCCGAACTGCGCCATGACGTACTTCACGAGCCCACTGCAATCGAAGCCGCGAGACGGTGACGCGGCACCGCGCTTGTAGCGTACACCCAACTGGGCGCGGGACAGCGCGACGATGGAATCGCGGAGCTCGTGGATGGAATTGCTGAGTCGCTGGAACGGCCGCGGCGCGGCCACTGGCTGGGGGCGTCCGACAGTGATCTTCTGCGCGCTCAGCGGCGACACGAAAAGAGCGCTGGCTATGGCCGTGGCGCCCAGAAAGTGTGTGAAACGGCCCGCGCCGCGTGAGTTGTTCATGCTCGCTCAAGGTAAGGATCGGCACCTGGAGCGGCAATCACGAAAAAAAGCCGACAGCCAGCTTACATCGCGCACATTTGTGATATCACCGGGCTCTCGCCAGCACGCGGCCGCGCACGTTTCGAAACTCGATCGACCCATTCCCCCGAGCGGCGACCGTCAGGTTGCCGCCGACGCCATTTGCCACTACCTGGCCGGACGACTTGTCGCCCACCGCGACGTTCCCAGAAATACCGAACACCATCACATCGCCGGCTCCGGCCCGCGGGATCGCGAGGGAGCCGCGCACGTTGTAAACGCGGATTGCTCCGGCTCCATCGAAAATCCGGACATCTCCAACCACGTTGGCGATGAGCATGTCGCCGTCACCATCCATGATGTCGACGTTCCCGCTCACCGAATCGACGTCAAGTCTCCCGCCGCCATGCTTGATGCGCAGCGCCGACACGCTTCGGAAGAAGGCACCCCCACCGCTGTCGATGACGTCGAGCGCGATGCCAGCCGGAATCCTGACAGTCACGTCGAGAGATGGAGCAAAGGCTGAGGTACTGGTCCGGGCCGGGATCTGGCAAGTTATGACCAGCGTGTCGCCAACGCTTTGTGTGACAAGCTGTGTGCGTTCGAGCGCTGACGCCGTCCCGGCGTGCGCGGCCCCGTCTATGACGACGTCCGGTTTCGCGCTCGCGCCGAGTACGCGTAGGTAGCCCGCGCCGGCGTTGATCCGGAGTACTGACACTCCGGCGGCGGGCACACGGATCGTTCGAGCCGCCGAGAACTCGGTTGCGCGGAACGAACATCCACACAGCAGCGCCAGCATTGCGCCGCCGGCGAGCTGCAGAGCCTGCATAGCCTGCATAGCCTGCATAGCCTGCATAGCCCGCGGAGCCTGCAGAAGCTGCGACGCTCGTGTCAGTTTCGATCCGGGTGGATGGTGACCGCCTTGGGCGCCTTGGGCGCCTTGGGCGCCTTGCCAATCCTACGCGGTCGCGCAGGACAACGCTGTCAGCTTCTACGCCCGTGGAATCAGGGCGTTCCCAGCTGAATCACCCTGCGTCGGAAATCGATGCCCACACGAAACGACTTGAGAAAGTTGAGTCCCAGGAGTCCTCGTGCGCCCGGGCTCACGTGCTGGAGCGCGCGCAGATCGAGCGCGCAGACCGTGATGTTGGTCGCCAGGGTCGCGCCGATTCGAAGCGAGTCAACGCGCAACAGCTTCACGGGCCCGGTCATTCCGATGGCCGCGCCGACACCAACCGCGCCGAGTCTGCGCGGGAGAGCCAGCTCGTCGGCGAGCGAATCGTCGAGGCATGTGAGTGTCGATCCGGTATCGAGGATCAGATCGACTGGTCCCCGCCCATTGACGAAGGCCGGAACTATTATCGCCGAGGCTCGCGGGGAGAGCCGGAACCCGATTTCGCCAGCCGCGCTATCCGGCGGGACAGTGACGCGCGTGGGCGGACCGAACCGATCACATGCAGCTGTCAGAACCAGAGCTGCCGCGGCCGCGAGGAAAATCGACGCGCGAGTCACGCGAGCCGAATACTCGTTGCTGGATGTGTGAATGATGTCACGCTCCTGTTCGAGATGGAGCATTGCGGCAAGTCGTGCGCCGCCGCGTTGCGGTGGCGCGCTGCGTTTCTAGATGTCGTGGATGGTCTTGATCTCGACGAGCTTGAGATGTCTTACCGACGCCGGCAGGCGCAGAATCGTGCTGTCTCCCAGTTTCTTCCCTACCAGAGCGCGACCGATCGGCGACGACATGGACACGTGTCCTTCCTCGAAATCCACGTCACCGAACACCAGATTGTACACCTCAGTCTGCCCGGTCTTCTCGTCCTCGACCTTGACCGCCGAGCCTAGCCCGACCGCGTCGCGCGCAATCTGCGACACGTCGATCTGGGACAGCTTTGAGAGGCGCTGGCGAAGCTGGCCGAGCCGAGCCTGGACGAACTGCTGGCGCTCGAGCGCAGCCTTGTACTCCGAATTCTCGCGCAGGTCACCAAGCTCGACGGCTTTGCGGATCTCGTTCGGGAGGACGACGTTGAGCTCGTGCTGGAGCTTTTCGACCTCGGCTCCGAGCTTCGCCTTGAGCTCTTCGATCATTGGTGACTCGGACGCCATTGTCGGGTGACGCAGAGGGGAAAAAATGAACGCCCGGCCGGGGGGTCGGGCGAGCGAGTATGATCGGAAGCTATCCACCACCCCGAGCGGGCGCAATTGGAGCGGCCTTTCCATGAGGGCGCCGGCGACAATCCGAACCCACTTTGGTGAGCCGGCATGGCGAGGGCAGTGATATTATCACTGATCCGCTCGGACCAGACCAACTTCGCCATACCGTAACACATGGACACCACACCGTCAGCAGCGCCGATCGCGACACCGGCCGTTCGGGAGCAGGTGGTCGCGACACTGCAGGTTCGATTTGCGGAGGACCACCTTTCGATCGCCGAATTCGAGCGCCGAGTGGCCGCGGCCTACCAGGCGCGGACACTAGCGGAGCTCGACGCGCTAATCACCGATCTTGCGCCAGCGGTGGCGGTAACGGACGCCGCCACGGTTCCGAGCCACGGGCGGATCGTCACGGTCCTCAGCAACAACGAGCGAGGCGGCGCGATGTCCGTTCCCCGGCACCTGGAGATCGTATCGGTGCTCGGCAACATCGCGCTGGACCTTCGTGATGCCATCTTCGGCGACAGCATGACGGAGATAGACATTTCGGCCGTATTCGGCAATGTCGAGCTTACGTTGCCCGTCGGTATGAGAATTGAAAGTCACGGAAATGCCTTTCTCGGAAGCTTCGACGATCACTCAGCCCACGCTTCGGGGTATCCGGCCGATTCCACGCGAACCATCCGCATCACTGGGCAAGCCGTGTTCGGCTCCGTGGAGATCGGCGCAGCGGAATCCGCGAATTCATCATTGATGTCGCGTGGGCGCGAGACGCTCGGTGGCACACCACGGAGGTTGACGTGAATCGTACGCACATTGTCGCGCTGGCGCTGATCCTCGCCGGCTGCGCGAAACCGGACGTGCCGGCAGCGCGAGATACCACGGTCCCGGTGGCGGCCAGCAAGGGAGCGTCGGATCAGTCATCGACCGGCGGCTACACCGTGACCGAGGCCGGTTACGGGCCGCTCAACATCGGAATGACTGTTGCCGACGCAGCCACCGCGGTCGGTGCACCAGCGCCGTCCGCCGCCGGCCTGAATCCGGAGTGCGGGTACCCGCAGATCGCGAACATGCCGCCCGGAGTGCGAGTGATGGCGGTGCACGACACGGTTGCGCGCGTAGATGTGGACTCGGGCAGTACCGCAACGGGAAAGGGAGTGCGCATCGGAGACAGCGAGGCACGCGTCCGGGATGCGTACGGCTCGCGCCTCACGGTGCAGCCGCACAAGTACGTTCCCAACGGCCACTACATGACCGTATCCCCAATGCCTCCCACCGACACCGGCCTGCGGCTCATATTCGAGACGGATGGCGCACGCGTCACTACCTATCGCGCCGGCCGCGTTCCCGAAGTGCAGATGGTGGAGCACTGCGGGTAACGCCGATCACGCGCGCGGATACGAGCAGATATTCGTGGACTACGCGATGGCCGCGCGCGAGGCCGCACACGATTGCCGCGGTCACGCTGTGTTTGTGCGGCGCGACCGCCGGCGCACAGACGCGACACGTGGAGATCACCGTTCACGCGAAGGATTCTATCGGCGCATTCGATCCGGTCAGCGCGCTTGGTTCCACCATCGATGGCCACGTGGAAGGAGCGACGCGCCGCATCCTGACGCGCGCGAATGTGGAGGCGATGAAATCGGCGAATTTCCACTCTATTTCCTATCGCACGCGAACCGAGCTCGGCACGGAGGTGTGGCACTGGAACCCGCGCGGCAGCTGGAGTGATGGCGCACGTGCCCAGGGATACTGGACTTCCAGCGACGCATCGGGGCCACCAATCGCCGTATCGTTCGGTTACGGGCTGCCACGTCGCGGCAACACGATCGACCAGGCAAACGACGACGGGTATTCTCGCCTCACCGACGGCGACACCGCTTCGTACTGGAAGAGCAATCCATACCTGGACGCGCACTACACGCACGAGCCGGAGGCGAGCCATCCGCAATGGGTGCTCCTGGATCTCGAAAAGGCAACGGATGTGACCGCGGTCACTGTACGCTGGGGTGTGCCGTTCGCCGCGCGCTACGAAATCCAGTACTGGCCGGGCGAGCAGCCGAATGGGCCGGACGACAACGCGGATGACGAAGGGTGGGTGACGTTCGACAGGGGTATGGTGAACGAAGGTCCCGCTTCATCCGGAGGTGACACGCACATCACGTTGGCCGATCACCCCGCGCGCACACGCTGGGTGCGTATTCTCATGCAGCGCAGTTCCCACACCGCGCTGCGGGGCGCTACCGACCCGCGCGACGCGATGGGGTTCGCGATCCGCGAGATCGATCTGTACCAGACGACTGGCGGGCGTCTGCGTGAGATCACGCGGCACGGAGCGAACGCGAAGGATCAGACGCGTACCTACGCGTCGAGCACCGACCCGTGGCATCGCGCGATGGACATTGATCGGGAAACCGAGCAGCCTGGAATCGACGCGATGTTCGCGAGCGGGATCACTCGGGGGCTTCCGATGCTCACTCCCGCGGGGGTGCTGTACGACATTCCGGCCAACGGCGCTGCGCTGTTACGTTATCTGCGCGCGCGCGGCTACAACGTGCCACGCATGGAGCTTGGTGAGGAACCGGACGGCCAGTTCGTCTCGCCCTCCGATTTCGCGGCGCTGTACGTCCAGGTCGCCGATTCCCTGCGCGGCGCCGATCGCGCAGTCATTCTGGGCGGTCCGTCATTTCAGGATCCACGAACCAAGGTGATGATGTCGTGGAAAGAAGGGAGCACGGACGAGCGATCCTGGTTCGCACATTTTCTCGAAGCTCTCACAGTGCGCGGCCACGCGCATGACCTGGCGTTCGTGTCGTTCGAATTCTATCCGTTCGACAACTCTTGCACGCGCACTGCGTTTCAGCTTGCGCAGGCTGCTCACAGGATTCAAAAGACTGTCGAGCAGTTCCGGAGTGACGGTGCGTCCGCCAGGCTGCCACTGCTGATGACCGAGTACGGCTATTCAGCGTTCTCCTCGGCTGCGGAGATGGACCGCGCGGGTGCGATTCTGAACGCCGAGGCGATTGCGGAATTTCTCACGCGCGGCGGCTCGGAAGCGTACTTCTATGGAACTGAGCCGAGCACGCTCGATCGCAACAACACGTGCGACTCCTGGGGTGACAATACACTGTTCGTCTCGGATGACGAGAGGCACATACTTGCGAAGAACTCCACCTACCACGCCGCGCGCATGGTGACCACGTTGTGGGCCGACTCGGCTGGCGGTCTGCACACGCTGCTCTCAACGACCGTTGTTTCGGCCGACCTCGTCACAACGATCGGCGCGTACTCGCTGAGGCGGCCCGACGGGCGCGTGGCGATGCTCGTTGTGAACCGGGATCCGGCAAGCACGGTGATCGCCAGGATCGCCGGTCTGACGCGTGCGCAGGTCGAGGTGTGGAGCTTTTCATCGGCGGAGTACGTCTGGCATCCACAGGGCCGGAACGGATTCGCGCGCCCTGACCGGGCGCCGCGCGTGACTCTCGCTACGGCGGGAGCGCCAATCTCACTACCTCCCTACTCTATCACCGTCATCCGCGAGCGGTGAGCGCTGAGCGGTGCGTTACTCCATCTCGAATTCGCGCGCGAAGGCAACGGCGAACGAGAACGTCTTGGCGCGGCTGCGCGTTTCCATCACGTCCGCTACGCGCTCGAGACGAGTTGGGATCGCCATGATCTTTTCCTGCGCCTTCTTGCCCAGCTCGTTCAGGCCCTCGATGGCGTCGATCGCCCAGTAGCGGATCTGCTCCTCGACAATCTTGAGATAGTCACGCGGTCCGTAAATTCCCGCGCGGCGAATGACATCGGCCATCTCGCGAAAGTGTGGCATGTTCACGCCAGGCATGTCGATGGACGGCATGATCGCAGCGGCGGATTCGAGCGCGCGATTCGGGTCGCGCGCGAGAACTTCCGCGAAAACATTACGGTAGAACACGTAGTGTCGCGCTTCTTCCTTCGCGACGTTGGACAGCACCGTACCGATCATCGGCTCGTATTCACCGGCAAGCTTTCCAGTGTTCGCGTGGCTCACCTGCGTCGCGCGCTCCTGGAGTGTGGTGTACACGAAGACGCGATACGGGTCCTTGTCCCAGCTGGGCTCGAAGCCGGCCTTGAGGTACTCGAACTGCATCTTCTCGATCACCGGATTGTTCAGCACCTGGCTGTCCCGCGAGTAATCGTGAAGCACAGCACCGTGCCGGTCCTCCTCCGCGGTCCAGAGGTTTGTCCATTTGGACCAGAACGTGTCTCCGCCCAGATACACCGCGAGGAGGCGATGGAAGTGAGGGAGACCTTCCTCGGTGAGCAGGTTGAGTGCGAGCGCCACACGCGCCGGCGTGCTAACGCCTTCGGCCCGGCGCCGCAGCTGCTGGATGTGTCTGTCCGGGTCGGTTTCGGGCGCCGCGGAAAGCAATTCGCTCGGGAACCAGAGAATCCGCTTGGACTCATGCGATTCCATGAGCTCGCGGACTACTTCCTCGAGATCGGCCAGAACTTCGACCTTCGCCAGTGTTTCTGCCTCGGAGCTGTTCATTCGGCGGATGTGGTCATTGATTCAAGTTAGCCCAAACATCAGGGGATGCCAGTTGGAGCGCTGGCCATCGTGCCAGCGCTACGCTCCGGCGGAGTCCATCAGATTCCCGATGACCCGGTTCAACCATTTACGGGGCCGGTTCCGCTAACTTTCAGGATTGCCTCAAAACAACGGACTAAGCGTGTCATTCAGCAGTTTCAAGCTCGACCCCAATCTTCTTAAAGGTCTCAAGGAGCTCGGCTTCGTTCGGCCCACTCCGATACAGCTCGATGCCATTCCCCCGGCGATGGCGGGCCGAGACGTTCTCGCCTGCGCGGCGACCGGGAGCGGCAAGACGGCCGCATTTCTACTTCCCATCCTGCACAAGCTCATCACCAGGCCTCGCGGCACCACCCGGGCCCTGGTCGTCACGCCAACGCGCGAGCTCGCGGCGCAGATCGCGGAGCATCTGAACGAGATCGCGGTCCACACTCCAATCACGAGCGCAGCGATATTCGGGGGCGTGGGAATGTCGCCGCAGGAACACGCCTTCAGAAGCGGCGTGGACGTACTCGTTGCCACTCCCGGCAGGTTGCTGGATCACCTGCGCCACTCGTATGCGAGGCTGGACCAGCTCGAGTATCTGGTACTCGACGAGGCAGATCGCATGCTGGACATGGGCTTCCTTCCCGAGATTCGGAAGCTGCTCCGGCTGATTCCCGCAAAGCGCCAGACTCTGTTCTTCAGCGCGACGATGCCGGCGCCGATTGTAACGCTGACGCGGGAAATGCTGAACAATCCAGCGACTATCCGGATCGAGCGCAACTCCGCACCACCCACCGGCATCACGCAGGCCGTGTATCCGGTGTCGCAGGAGCTCAAGGCGGCCCTCTTTCTCGCGCTGCTCAATCGCGGCGAGATGAAACAGGCACTCGTGTTCACGCGTACCAAGCACCGTGCGAACAGGCTCGCGGACTTCCTGGTTCGCAACGGAGTGAAGGCGGACCGGATCCACGGCAACCGCTCGCAGACGCAGCGGACGGCGGCGCTCGCCGGCTTCAAGAACGGCATTTACAAGGTTCTCGTCGCCACGGATATCGCCGCACGCGGAATCGACGTGGAGGAGCTGGGTCACGTCGTGAACTTCGACGTCCCCTTGGTCCCCGAGGATTACATCCATCGCGTGGGCCGGACGGGACGTGCCGAAGCCACGGGTGAGGCGTTCACTTTCGTGGCGCCCGATGAGGAAGGGGAGCTGCGGAACATCGAAAAGGCGGTCGGCAAGCGACTGCCACGTGTCACGGTCCCGGATTTCGACTACCACGCGCGGCCCGAGCAGAAACTCGAAGTGCCCCGCGGAGAGCGAATCGCCGCGATCCGCGCAAAAAAGGCGGAAGACCGGACTCGCGCCGCCGCCAAGGCAGCGCGGCGCGGCTCCCCGCCGGCTGGGGCGAGCGGTGGACGCTCTGCCGCGCCAGCCCGTCCGTCCAAGCCGAGCGTTCCCGGCACTAATCGGCCAAAATTGAGCGGTGGCCCGCGTCGCGGGAGCGGTGGCGGCAGGCCAAAGGGTCCCACGCGGTAGAATTTTTTTCACATCGCCATCCGCCCTCCGACGGGCGGGGGCGGAGTCCCGTTCTTTCACCACACGTGAGACATGTCCAGAGCTTTCGTCAATGAGGATGCGGCAGGCGCGGTACCGCGTCGCAACTACGCACTCCCGGACCGAGCCGATCCCGGCTTCGACGCCGCGGCCGCGGAGGCCCTGCTCGAAGCTGCGCGCGAAGGTGAAACCGCGAGCGCGGAAGAAGCGACGGGTTACTACTGGGGCGAGCAACAGCTTCGCGATCACGTCGCACGTATCCGTGATCGCGCCGAAACCGAGGGCGACGATCGCCTAGTCCAGCTCGCGGAGCGCTTTCTTCGCTGAGACGGGCGTGACGTGCGCGCATCTTGCAGGAGTCGTATGCGTGAACCTTAAGGATCAGGCACTGCATCCTGGATCACTTTTCCCGGTGCAGCTTAACACGCCACGCATTTCCGCGTCCATCATTCGATGAACCCAGTCGTTGTGGCCACGGCGCCACTCAACCCATGAGTACAAAGCACGTCCTGTGGCTTTCCGCTCTGTCGGAATACGTACAACCCGTGGCACTCGCCGCCACGTTCAGATACGACAACTGGCCCACGCGACAACGAAAGCGGCGCCGCGTGCTGCAGTACGTAGCCAACTCCCTGTGCAACGTGGTGGCAGCGGATCGTCGCTATCCCAATGAGATACGGCGTCATTGCCCACAGAGTGGCCACCTCATCATCGACGTACTCGAAAGGCGCTGCCTGCTCAACGATGCCGATCCCGGGTCGCTCGGCATCGTGGACCGGCTCGGCCACTGGCTGGAGACCCAGCTGCTGGACACGGGGATTCGTGCGGAGCGCATATCCGCGGCCCGAGTGGACGTGGAGTACAGTGCCACTGAGCGTACGTATCTCCTGAGCGGGCGAGTCTGGGAGATGAACTTCTCTCTGAGATCGGAAATCGTCGCCAACGACCAGTCCTTCTTCGCGATGAGCGGTGACTGCACCGCGGCCGTTCCATACGGCACGGGCGCGATCGCGTGGTGAGGCGAGCCATGGTGTCGAGACCAGATGCGTCCGAATACGCGCCGTACTACGGGACATACATCGGACGAGTTCCGGACGACAACGTCGCGGAACTACTGAATCGGCAACGGACGATATTCGAGCCGCTCCGTTCGCTCACCGACGCGCAGGCCCTCGAGCGTTACGCCGAGGACAAGTGGACGGTGAAGCAGGTGATCGGACACATCAACGACGCTGAGCGGATTTTTGCGTACAGAATGCTGCGCGTCGCGCGCGGCGATGCGACCGCGCTCGCCGGATTCGACCAGCAGCCCTACGTTGACATCGCGAACTTCGACCGGCTTCCGCTCGCCACGCTCATAGACAGCTTCGAGACGGCACGTGCTTCGACGCTCTCGATCGTCACGGAGCTGGACGAGAGCGCGTGGCCTCGAAAGGGGACAGCGAGCGGCTTTCCGGTGAGCGCAGGCGCGCTGGCGTTTATCATCGCGGGACATGTAATCCATCACGCCGGAATCCTGCGCGACAAGTACGGACTCGCCATGCTCGAGGCCTAGCAGGGCCCGTAGCAGGCCAGGTCAACGCGGCGGTCTGCATATTTCCGCCATGACGCTCGCACAGGCAATTGATTTCACAGGCGTCGGCGTGTTCGCCGTGAGCGGCGCGCTCGCAGCGGGACGCAAGCAGCTCGACCTGCTCGGCGTGGTTGTGCTGGCACTCGTTACCGCGATCGGCGGCGGAACCATCCGCGACCTGCTGCTCGGCCGGCACCCGATCTTTTGGCTGATTGACGCGAGATACATTCTCGTGATCACGGCGTCGGCGCTGCTCACCGTGGCCTACGCGCGCTGGCGGCAGCCGCCGCGCTCGGCGTTGCTCGTGGCGGACGCATTGGGACTGGCGCTCTTTAGCATCGCCGGCGCTCGCGTGGCCGAGCAGATGGGACTTCCCTCAGTCGCGGGAGTCGTACTCGGCACGATCACAGGTTCGGCCGGCGGCGTTGTACGAGACGTGCTGAGCGCTGAGATTCCGCTCGTGCTGAGGCGCGGGAATCTCTATGCAACCGCTGCGATAGCCGGCACGGCGACATACTTCGCGCTCGAGCGGCTTCACGCCGTGCGCCCGATACCGGCATTCGCCGGAATGACGGTGATTGCCGGGTTGCGTCTAGCGGCGATCCTCTGGCGGCTGCAGCTTCCCGTATTCCGGCTCGATCAACCGACCGACAACGACTAGCACCAACTGGCAACGCCAGGCAGGCACGGGCAGGAACCGCCCCGGCTGAGTCCCACTCTTCAGGAGACCATGATGCCGATATCCGCGAGCGTGCTGCCCGAGTTCGACACGGAGATGGCGACGACGCGGACAATGCTCGAGAGTGTCCCCGAGAGTCGCGCAGCATGGACACCGCACGTCCGATCGAGAACGATGGGCGAGCTCGCTTCCCACATCGCTCATCTACCGCGACTCGGGCTGATCACCATGGAATCGGACGAGCTCGACATGGCTCCGGTGTCGGGAGAGAGCGTGGCGCCCGGGTTCAGATCCACCGCTGAGCTGGTTCGAACGTTCGATGAGAATGTAAAACGGGCGCGAGCGGCCATCGAGTCCGCGACAGACTCCGAGATGATGGAAGCGTGCACGCTCCGCCGGAGCGGCCGGACGGTGTGGACGCTTCCGAGGGCAGCCGTGCTGCGCTCCTTCATCCTCAGCCACATGATTCATCATCGCGGGCAGCTGAGCGTTTATCTGCGGCTGGCGGATGTCCGGGTGCCGTCCGTTTACGGCCCGACGGCCGATACTAAGGCTTAGGGACTGAAGAACTGGTGACCTGAGGGCATCCCGCCACGTCTTTTCTGGCGCGGCCCTGTTTGGGCGGGAGCGCGCGGACGGTACGCCAAGAACCTTTCGGATGGAGCGAGCAATGTACCCACACGACAATCGCGGTCGCTGGATCATCATCGGCGGGACGTTCGGGGCCACCCTCGGCGTCGCTAGCCACCGCATCTCGATTTTCCTTGCGCTGGGAATTGCCGCCGGCATGGCTGTCGGCTCGCTTCTCAACCGGATGTCGCACCGCCGGTATTTCTAGGAAGCGAGTCCGCGCGGTTTCCGAAGCGGGGTAGACACCGCGCCGCCCACCACGCCAGGTTAAGACACGATGCTTGGCGACTTCATGGAACGCTTTCGGATCAGGGCAATGCGCCAGCTGCAGGGTTGGGCCTCCGAGGAGCGCGTGCTTCGCGGCATCCGCGTGACGCTCGTGAACACTAGACCGGACATCGACTCCGAGAAGGTTTTCCAGCGACTCGGCGCCGCACTGGAGCTCGTCGAGCGGTACCGGCCGGATACGTTCTCCGACATCTCACGCGATTTTTCCCGAATCCACGTGGAGCGATTTGCATGTCGCGGCGCCTTCTTCCCCGAGTCGCGCATCTGCCTCACGGAGCTCACCTTCACGGTGAATCGAGATTTTACCGAAGCGCAGATCGCGGCTTCCATCGTGCATGAGGGGATGCACGCTCGCATCCACGCGATGAGCCAGTCCGATCCCACGCTGCGTCCCGACGAAGAGCGAGCGTGCAGGCAGGCCGAGCTCGAGTTCGGGATGGCGATCCCCGCTGGCGAGGCGATCATCCGTCGCGCGCTCGACTCACTGTCGCTCGGTGACGACGACGTCGCTCCGGCCATCGACTGGGGCGAAGCGAGAAAGGCCGTGGCCGATGTTGACGCGCGCGCGGCCGGCCATCGTGATCCGAACGGAAACGAGCTACCGTGAAACCATCAACGCCGGCGTGAGTTTCCGGCAATGCTGCCGGCCGGCTTCTGTGTCGCGAGGGTCGCGGCGGTCGCCTCCAGCCACCGCTCCCACTCGCTGAGATCGGGCAGGACAACGGCGCCGGTGCTGTGCAGCGATCGTGCATTGTTGAAGGCGGCATGGCCGCCGACGACCAGGGGCACGGAGGCAGGCAGTGCGCGACGAAGCTCCGCGAGATCGCGGCGCATTGTCCTGGGGTCGGCGGCGCCGATCACGCTGACGGCGACGACATCTGCCGCGGCGACTGAAGCTGCGTAGATGATGTCGTCGGCGGGGAGGTCGCCGCCGAGGTACGAGACGTTCCAGTGACGTGAGGCGGCGATGACCGCGGCAAACAGCGCTCCGAACTCGTGCCGCTGGCCCGGGAGCATGGCGAAGATCACGGTCGGCGCATCATCGGGAGCCGGCAGTGCATCGAGCACCCAGGTGAGGACGCGACGAAGCGCATTCGACAGCGAATGCTCCTTCACGGGTCTGATGATTCCCGCTTCCCATCCATCGCCGACGATCTCCAGGAGCGGCACCGCGACCCCTTCAATGAAGCTCCGCGGTCCCAGAGCGACCGCTGCGCGCATCAGCACGTTGAAAGTGGTCACGGGCTGCATCTCGCTCATGGCGTCGAGGGCCGCATTCAGGTGATCGGATGCGTCGCGGCTGGCCTTGGCGGGCTGTGCCGGCCGAACGCCGGTGACCGCCTCGCTGGCATCGCGGCTCGCCAGGTGGCGCAGCTGCTTGAGCGGAAGGCCTATTACCTGCCCCACTCGACGGCCGCCCGCGGCGACCACCCGCACCAGCCGCAACCGCTCGATGTCATCGTCGGAGTAGAGCCGGTGACCCGATTCGGCGCGTGCGGGATTGATCACACCGTAACGCCGCTCCCAGGCGCGCAACACATGCTGCGAGACGCCGGTAAGACGTTCCACTACGGCAATGCCGTGCTCGGGCACGGCGGACGCGTCTGTGGTCGGCACTTGGCTATCGTCCATTCGACTTCATTCCGGTTCTTGCGACGATCAGACGCTCGACGACCTTGGCCGACGACAGCACGCCAGGGACGCCGCCGCCCGGATGCGTACCGGCGCCCACGAAGTAGAGCCCGTCCACGTCCTCCGAGCGGTTGTGGTAACGAAACCACGCAGACTGTGTGAGCAGCGGCTCCGGGCCGAAGGCGGCGCCGTCGACGGACCGGAGCGTATGCTCGAAATCGTGTGGTGTCATCGAGAAGCGTGAAGTTATCGAGCCACGAATCCCGGGCAAAACGGTCGATTCGAGTCGCTCCAGAATCCTGTCGAAATACTGGTCTGCGACGAGCGGCCAGTCGATACCAGACTTGTTGTTGGGCACCGGTGACAGCACGTAAAACGTCTCGGAGCCGTGTGGCGCGAGCGACGGATCGGTTCGCGATGGCGCATGCAGGTACAGCGAGAAATCGTCGGCGAGCACGCGTCTGCGAAACACGTCCTTGAGCAGTTCTTCGTAGC
>JBBRBY010000031.1:0-29470 GCA_038205315.1 Gemmatimonadales bacterium
TGGGCCGCGAGCGGGGGCGCGGCGCCGGCAGAGAGAGTGAGCGCGAGGCCAAGCGCGGCAGCGAGTGCACAGCGCGGGGAAGGGCAGATCATGCTACGGCTCCGGGAGACAGGACGGTGTGGCGTAACAAGAGACAAGTTATCAGAGAAGCTAGCACGGATCCGCGAAACCGTGTCCATCCACCTCCCAACCCCAAGCGCCGCAACGTCTTGACGTGCGCTGACGTGGCTTTGATGAGTGCGGTTTATCCTTGGACATTGCACGGCCCCCCCCTCTGTGCGCACAACCGTTGCTCAAGGAGACATTCTGATGCCGCACCTGACTGGACCTCGCCGTTGCTCCCGCTTTATCGCCTCCGCGCTTGGCATGCTCTTCATGGCCGCTCCCCTGGTCACGCCCTCCGCGGCTTCCGCCCAGTTACTCGGGCCCACTCCCTATCTGCAATTCAGTGACAGCCCGTTCTACGCCGCCCAGGCAGGTTTTCAGTACTTCTACCTCGAAACGTTCGAAGACCATCTGCTCAACGTGCCCGGCGTCACGGCGAGCGCTGGTGGCGTCTCCAGTGTCATTTTCGGACCGAACATCCACGACTCCGTGGACGGAGATGATGGAGTCATCGATGGCTCCGGGCTGAACGGCGACAGTTACTTCTCGTCGGATGGCGGCGCAGGGATCTTCTTCACCTTCAACGCCACCACGCTCGGCGGGCTACCGACGCACGCCGGCATCGTCTGGACCGATGGCGCGAATCCCATCACCTTCAAGGCGTTCGATCAGAACGGCGATTTGCTCGGCACACTGACCGGTAATCATGCCGATGACAACAACTCGGGGGGCACTGCCGAAGATCGGTTTTACGGCGCGATCAACAGCGGCGGCATTTCGAAGATTTTCATCGGCAACGCTCCATTCAACGGCATCGAAGTCGATCATCTCCAGTACGGGCGCCTCGCTCCCACGGCCGACACGACGCCAGAACCTAGCTCCATGGCGTTACTCGGAACGGGACTCGTTGCAATGATCCCGATGGCACGGAGAAAGCGCAAACAGTAGTGAGGCCTTTGCGCGTGGCGCGGCTGCCTTCATCCGCGTCTCGGTTCGCCTCTCCAAACTGGCACCACAGGCTCGCATCGCACGTCTGTCTTCACCGAGTTGGCAATGAAGCAGCGTGCATGCGCGTCCTCGTGCATGCTTACAAGCTCAACCTGCGTCGGGACTTTCGCTCCCGACCATCGCACCTCGGGCCGTAGCGTCACACGAGTCATCGCGATGTTGCCGGACTCGTCCTTGCCCAACACTCCAATCGGGTTGTCCCCGTAACTGTCCGCCACGAATCCCCGCTCCCTGGCAGCCCACAGGAACCACAGCATGTGACAGCTGGACAGACTGGCGACGAACGCCTCTTCCGGATCGACACCCGCTGGATCGGACATGGGAACTGGAACGACGTGCGGGGATGACGACACAATGACTTCAGCCCCGCCATCAAACAGCCAGCGGTGGCGACGGCTGTAGCGGTTGTCGCTGAACGCCGCGCCATCCCGAGACCACTCGACCTCCATCTGGTACTCGGCCATGCTGGCTCCTGCGTTTTGAAAGCGATTGATCTCGCCGCGCCGGTTTACTACCCGGCAATAGCCGCTTTCTGCTTTATGGGATAATCAAATGCCACTCCCATACCTCGCCTGCATCGGTGTCCTGTGCGACGCCGATCATGCGAAAGCCGATGCGCGCCAGGATCGTGGTCGAAGCATTAGCCTCTGGAAGGGTAAAAGCCTTCAGAGTGAGTGAAGGATCTGTTTGTCTTGCAATTTCAATCAGCTGGCGAGCAGTGCTGGTCGCGTGACCCTGGTTCTGATGCTCGTCCAGGGTGAAGTACGCGATCTCGACCATGCCGTCCATCGGGCAGCCCACAAATGCTCCTCCACCTACACAACGGTCTGAATCAAGTGCAACGTAGCTCACCCATGGCGGCTCGTATCCGATGATACGGTGCGCTGAGTGTCTGCCGAGTCCCCCAACGTCGCGAACATGGCCGCCTCCTCGACGGCCGCACGGTCCTCTGCAACATTCAGCGCAATTCTTGCGCGCTTCAGCGCCAGACGACTGTGATACTCGGCAGCATCTCGCATTCTCGAGTCGCCGATCGATGCCAGGGAATGAAGCACCTTCTGGAGTCGCACCGACACCTCGACCGCACCAGCTCCGTCACGCGCAATCGCCGTGAAAGCGTCATCGAACATGTCCCGCACCGAGATCTCGGGTATTTCGAGCCGATCGTACTTCGGCTTATCCTCATCTCCAGCCGTCGCTGGCTCACTCCACATGGAGAAGAGCCGGAGCAGTCTTCCAGCAACATCGATCGCGGTGCCGGGATCATTTACAGCGGGCGATAACGCGCGACCGGCGATCTCCGACAGCACCACCAAACCAAATCGTGGATCATCGTCGAAAAGACGCTCGTTTCCAATTTGGAACGATTCAACAACCCCGTTGCAGTCAAGTTCGTCCAGATCATCAGAACGGCCGTTGACGTAAGCCAGTGCTCGGCCGGGCGTGGTGAGCATGCCTGGTAGGGCCGCTACCAACACGTGGACCTGGGCTTTCTCTGCCCACGTTTGGAGGGCGGCGATGTGGACGTGCTGCACGTAACCCACGCTCGTTGCGAATACTGCTCGCCCGCGTGCCTGCGCGCTTACCGTCACACCGCGAAGCGTTGGTGCGTCTCGCCGCCGCTTCAGGGCCGCGGCGGTCGCTTTCTCAACCTTGTCGATCGTCGACCCAACACGTCCGAGGCGAGCGATCCGGTCAACCCAGCGTAGAAACGTGATGATGACGACGCCAAATACGAACACCGTGAGGGCGAAGAGGACAAAGCGGCCGGCCTTGGTGAAGTAGTCGTTCTTGATCGCGGTGAGAGCCACGATACTGAAAATGAACGCCCCGACAAAGGTCGAAAGGGCGTTCTGCGTTGCGTCGTCGGCGACGACCAGTGTGAATGCCCGCGGAGTTGCTGTTGTGCCTGCCGATGCGTACGCCGACACCATCGACGCCACCGAAAAGGTGGCAATGACCAGCATGCTCGCAGCCATGACAGAGAGAAGCGACTCGATGGAGGCTAATGCAATCTCAGGCGCGAGTTTCGCTAGCGCAGTGCCCCCAGCGAGCTTTGCGACGAACACCGCCAGGATCGAGAGCAGGCAAACTGCCAGCGGCTTCAGCCAAAGCCGGTCGCGAAACCGACTGAGGATGAATCTGACTCGATCTCCAGAAAGGACGAGGGCCATCTTGATCTCCTGTGCGCCGGCTAACGCTATTTAGACTGCAAACTTCCACTTCAAAATCGCTGCGTGCATACAGCCTGGGATGCGTATCTTAGAATATCGCGCAAACTCCAACTGCTTGACGTTTCGGCCTCTAAGCCGCCGTGCTCGCCCACGGTTTGATGCGACGAAGCACTGTTGCAAGCGTCTTGGCCGCTACCTCCGTATCGTAGGCCACCTGCGCGCGCAGCCAGTATCCGTTGGACAACCCGAAGAACCGGCAAAGACGGAGATCGGAATCCGCCGTAATCGCCCGCCTTCCGGCGACGATCTCACCGATTCTCTGGGCCGGCACGTCAATTTCCTTGGCGAGACGGTACTGCGAGAGTTGCATCGGAATCAGAAATTCCTGGAGCAACAACTCGCCAGGTGTCACAGGCTTCAGTGCGGCCATGATGTTCCTCTGGCTAGTGGTAATCAACGATTTCAACATCGGCCGGGCCCGCCGGAGTCCATCGGAAACAGACACGAAATTGATCGTTGACCCGGATGCTGTGTTGTCCCGCTCGGTCGCCCTTGAGCGCCTCCAGACGGTTGCCTGGTGGCACGCGCAAGTCGCCGAGTTGACCGGCAATCTCGAGCTGCCGAAGCTTGCGGCGCGCGACGGCCGCGATACCTGCAAATCGGCGTGAGCGGTGCCCGCTGGCGAGTGCTTCTGTATCGGCATCCCGAAACGATACGATCATTCGCAATAATAACGCGTGGCGTGATCATGTCAAGCGCGACTAACCATTGTGCTCGGTTATCGGGGCTGCGTGGCAAACGCATATTCGACTGCAAGACTCTGTTCCAAAAACGCAGCCGCGCCGACTCTGATCTACCCTCCCGGTAACGCTCGAGCTGCACTTTTTGCGACCGCTACTTGAGCCATCTCTTTCTCAATCCATCGGCGAGGAGTGCCTTTGCGTAGTCTTCGGGAGAGTGGCCAGACTTCTGTCCTTTCCTGTGCACGCGTCCAGCTCTCTCCGCTGCTGCGTACTCTGAAATGATGCGCGGCTCATTGTTGCGGTACTGGGCATAGATCTCACGCATGATGGCGCGCTGACCGGACCATTTGCCAGGACCGGTGCTGCGCTGCCGCGTGACCGAGGCAGCAGGAGCCGCTTTTGACATCGGAGCGCCGATGGCCGTTGCCAGCTGTTGAACGGTATCCACGGCGCGGGTTGCGTCTGCTGACGAAAAGGGCTGTTCGTGCGCCCAGCGATTGCGCACATCAAGCAACTCATGAACGTAACTGCGCGCGGCGCGCGGCAACCGTTTGGAGTAGAGGCGGTCCCAGTCTTCCAGCAGCGACTTGAGCAGCGCCGCAATGTCGGGCTGTTCGTCCGCCGGCAGCGTTCCGGCGTTCTGCGATATAAAGGCGGTTAGATACGGCTTCAGCCCATCGAGGCTGCGGCGCACGGAGGCGCGTTCAGGGGATTCTGTCATGCGATGATTGGTAGATGCCGATTGTCGTATAGCGCCCTGGTTCAGCAGCAGGCGATTCTACTCTGAACATACACAACCCAGCGACTTGGCCGCGCCGAAGAGACCCACATCACCCTGGCCCACGTCTCTTGCCCGAACCGTCACCGCAAGACTCGCGGGTGAATCCACCGCTTGGCGCCAGTAAGACTGTCGATGGAGTCCGCCAGGTTGCGGAACGCCTGTAACGCCTGGGTTATCGAGGGATCGGCTCGGGAAGAACATCCGGTGTCGAAGTAGACGTGCTTCGTGCGCGTGCCGAAGATGGTCACGGAAATAGCCTCCTTGTCAGTGCCATAGTCCCGGCAGATAGCGATTCGCCAGGATTGCGCGAGCGAAACGCAACAGCACCGCGACTCGTCACGCGGAGCCGATAAGCCGGACATGGGCCCAGAAAGCAGTTCGTTCGCTCGAGCACAATACTGTCCATGGCGGCTGGATGGCCTCGCGAGATTCGCGTGGCCTCGTGCGCCGGGAGCGTCGAGCAGGCGAGTACGAACAGGATACTGACGATCAGAAGCCGCATCACTTCTCTCGAAACCGGCAAGGGTGAAGTCGCACGGAACTGGATGATCGGATTGAAGGCGAATGAATGATATATGCAAATCGGCTCGTGCCCGCCATCGGAGCCATGGTTCGCCTCACGGTATAGAGGCGCGGAACTGAACCGGATCGAGAATGCACGACTCCTTGAGCGATCCGGACAGCGTAAAGATCTTCGGCTCCTCCCGAAACTTGAACACCCGGTACAGGTGGAAACTCGGTAGCGACTCGGACACACGCACTTCCTTCGCTGACGCAAAGAACGGTGTCATGCCGCCGAAAGCCGTCGTCTTGACCTCTATGAACCGCTCGCGGCCATCGACGTCGAACGACGCGATATCATAGCCCAGGCTGTCGCCCCTGACGACCGAAACGTGCTCGATGCGTTCGGCCAGTTCCGGGGCGCCTGCCTCCCACAAACGGCGGTGTTCTGCATCAAGCGCGAAGCGCTCCCCGGCCAGCCCGAGCGATTGGTTGCGCGCCTCGCGTTCGAGGTAGTTGATTCGCAGAGGTGAGGGAAGAGTCGCAACGCGCTCGTACGCTGCGCGAGGAAGCTTTCGAGTGGGGGGATCCACGAACACATCAGAAGCCGCACGATCCAGTGACGGAAGCGTCGCTGTAGCTTCGACCACCGTCTCAGCTATTCGTTCGACGTCGGCGTTGCCTGCAATCTGTGCGACGACTTCAGCGCGCAATAAGTCCTGGTAGTTCCCCATCGGCTTGTAGCCGTCGATGTAAGGGAAGCCCAGCGCGATCATCACCGCGCTGATGTTCTGATGCTTGAACTCGATCGCAGCGGCGGAGCGCCCCCGCAGGACAGTCTGGAGACGTCGGTTGTGGTCCCGCTTGTTATAAGGTTCACCGCGAAGGTCGTGCTCGAGCATCGCCAGGTAATCGGCGACGGTTGCTGCTACTTCTTCAAGCGACCAGTCAGCGGCCACGGGTCAGGCGGGGTGAGGTTGGCGCGGCATTCGTTCGACCGCTGGGCAGGTGGAGTGAATCGGCAGCGCACATCACACGACAGCGAATTAGATCTCAAACATCTCGCCGAGAACCGTGAGCACCGTACCGACGATGCTGGGTGTCACAGCGCCGAGGCGTTTCCGCAACCGGTCGTGATCAACTGTGCGTAGTTGGTCGAGAACGACGTGCCCATGCTTTCCGGCAAACCGGCACGGGACTCGGAAGGGATACGGATGGCCTCCGGTCGTCATGGGCGCGACGATTGCCGTGCGCAGGTTCATATTGAGCTCATCGGGTGAAACCACGAGGCAAGGTCGAGTTTTCCTGATCTCACGCCCGCGAGTTGGATCCAACTCGACGAGGAACACCTCACCGCGCCGCGGGCTCTTGAGAACCTTCAGCGCCACTCCCACTCCGTCTCATCGAAGCGCGTGGCGCCACTCGACTCCAGCAGGTCGTCCCCTGTCGCGCGAGCTCGCTGTGCGGCCGCGGCCCATCCTGCGCGCGTGGTGTGCGGCGCGGCAATGACGATTTGTCCGGGCTCGACGCGTAACTCGACCTCGTCCGAGAGGCCCGCCTGCTCGATCAGCGGCTTCGGGAGCCGGACGCCCTGGGAATTGCCGATCCGCACGATGCGAGAACGGACTGCGGTAGGTTTCGACATGGGCTTACAATGTAAGTCCTGCGGCTCTACTTCGCCACTTGCAGGCGAATACATAAGAGCGCATGCACAACATGCGCAATCCTTGGATCGCCCGTCTGGTGCAGCATTCGTTCAGCGGCGGGGACGCCCAGCGAATTCACAATTCGAGAACCAGCCGCATCCCGTCGGCGATTGCCGCCATCGTTCGTGGACGCAAACGGCCACAGTACTCCGCAAGGAAGTCTTTATTGAGCGTGACAATCTGGGAGACGTTCGCCACGGAATCCACCGCGAGCCCAGCCTCCCGCGCCGGCACGCGAACGTTCCCGGGTGCATCTGCGCGGGTCGGATTCGAGGTAAGCGCGACGGCAACGACCGTTCGGATCTGACTTGCGTTGAACGCGTCCGTTTGGACGATCACCATCGGGCGGCGAAACCCAGGCTCAGAACCTCGCGGGTCTGGCAGGATGGTCCACCATACGGTGCCGCGTCGCATGGGCGGCGGGGCGGCTGGCTCGCGCCGCTTCACCACTTGTCGCGTGCAAGGGATCGAGCCTGCACAGCGGCGAGGCCAAGATCGGGCGGTTCGTGGGTGGCATCGGCGTAAACGGCGTTGAGGCGCTCCGTCAATCCAGCCCGGTCATGTTGCGCGATGAATTCTGCGACGGCGTTGGCGAAGAGCTCACTGCGGGACACACCGAGTCGGTGCGCGAGTACCTCCGCGGATTCGAAAAGCCTGTCCGGCAGGGAGATGGCAGTCTTCATGCTCCAGAGTATAACTACGGTTATACCACCTGGCAAGTTCGCCGAACGCCTGAAATAAGCGGCGTGCTGGGGGCACGTCCGCTTGATTGAATTGTTAGGCTGTCCCTGCCGGTCCTGACGGAGGTCGTATCGCCGATATTACCGCCCTGAAGGCGAAGTGCAGCAGTGCTGAGACTGCCGCGACTACAAGTGCCACCAGAACAGGCAACACGGCACCAAAAGTGAACGTCATGCCGACGACGAAGCCGAAAATGTACTCGACGCGGTAAATGGGTAGTACGGCGGCGAGCAAGAACAGTCCAAAGAACAGGCCGGAAGATATTTCAGATGCGCCAACCTCGAAGGACGCCGCCAATGCCGCGCCATACAGCAACGAGCAGACAAGACCAAGACCAATTCCAAAGCCGATTAGTGATCCAGATGTTGTGACCGAGGCCATGTGATTACGCAATCGAACGCCCAGCAGCCAACCCAGAAGAGGCAGTACGACCAACCCAAACCAATTGGAGATGGCTGGTAAATCACGCCGATCTAGCAAATGATGGCTACGCACGCCGCCGTTGAAGTGTTCGTGAGCAAGGAGTGCGGCCACAAATGCGATCGAGAAGAGCGCAAAAAATCCGGGCATGTGCCGGTGTGTTTGCATCGTCATGCCGAGTGAAGCCCCCAAAGGCCACAGATGGTGAGATCGGCACGGCAGCGCCCGCCGCATCGAGGGGTTGGGCGACGAGTCATGAATGCTAGTAGACGAACGGAATCAAGCGCTTGGCTCTCTTGGCATACTCGGCGTATTCGGGGTAGGCCTGAGTTAGAAACCGTTCCTCTATCAGCATGCGAGCGATGAGCCCCAGGCTGGCCGTTGCAGCTAGAGCTAAAGGGACCGCACTAGGCGCCTGAACTTGACCGGCCCAGATGAAGCAGATGATGGAGACGTAGATAGGATGCCGCCAGTAGCGATAGGGGCCGGTTGTCACAAGCCCGCCTTCTGAGGTGTTCGCAGCCGCATGAAAGCTGCGTAGGCCGAAGGTCTTCCGAGCCCAGATCATGAGCAGGGCTGCCGCAACTTGAACTGCAAGCAGGTAGGGGCTCTTCGCGAACAGGTGGTGAACGAAGAGCAATCCAGCCAATGCTGCTACTGTGAGCAGCAAGCCAAGTATGGAGAGGAGGTTCTTGAGCATTGGATAATGTTCCCTCTTGGTTGTCACGCCACCTAGAAGTTATGACTATGCTGGCCACCGGGCTTCGCGGGGGTTGGCTCGTCGGGGCCGCACCAGTCGTGCGTGGTCACGGGCAGTCGACGGGCACAGCCGACGCCGCGGCCCACGGCCAGGCGTCCCACTGGATCCGCCGGGTCAGCGGGTCGACGGGAATGGCGTCACTCGTTCGCCGGACAACGCCGCGGAGCGTACCCCGGTCCGACCGTCCGTAGAACGCCTCGGCTTCCGTTCCCGTCAACCACGGGATGATCACAACAGAGTCGCCGCCCTCACGACGCCACAGCGCCGGCCTCTGAAACCGCGTGCGCACGTCGCCAGGCAACGCGAATTCGGCGGGCGCGATACGCTCGGCGACGAGGTCGCCCGGGACGCCGAGGCGACGCGGGACCGTGTCGAGCCGGAAGACGGTGGTCGGCCGGGCAGGGCCGAGGCCCGACGCGCTTGACCACGGGCCGAGCGTCAGGCGATAGCACCCGACCACAACAACGCCGGCCTGCGGGACGACGGGTGACTGCGCACCGCTCGGCCGCCCGAGGAGCGCCGCAGTCGCGACCGACGCCAACCGCCAATGAGTGGAGAAAGACATCCCCGATACGAACCTCATGATGTTGCCTAACGCGAATTAGACTGCAAAGTTCGGTTTCAAAAATACTGCGGTCATGCAGCATAAGATGAAAACGACTCCGACGAGTTTCCATGCACCGGCGCCAAAGTTTCTAATTTCTTCGGCCGTCGTCGACTCCACGCAGACCCCTCATCTCCCACCGCACCGCCTGCATCATCCCCCTCACCACAGTCCCCACCGGCTTCCCCTCTGTAAACGCCGAACCAATCGCGTACAAACTCCCAAGCGAAAACCGCTTCTCATTCGATACCGCATATACCGCCTCCCACAAATCCGGACAGAACTTCGCCTTGAATGCATCAAGCCCCGCGAAGTTGTAAAACCTCTTTCCATGCGCGCGCAACAACCGAAAGCCGATTCGCATAAGCACAGATTGATCGTTCACATCTCCAGCGCGCGTCGATAACGGTGCGAGTCCCATCGTGACGTAGTCCGAGTCCTGCTCCGCCACCCACCGCACCGCCGCATTGATCATCAGCTCCGCCGTTCCATTCGGCGCGCCATGCCCACGCACGAACTGTTCGGTCAGCCACCCATTTCGCGCTGCTATTGGCGACGCAACCAGAAACCCAATCGGACGTCCAGCCCGCGACGCAACGAACACCCGCCGATCCCGCAGATGCCCCAGTGTTTCCGGCTCCACCAGAAAGTGCAGCGGCGGTAATCCCCTCGTCCCCAACCACTCCGCCAGCAACTTCTTCAACTCCGGATTGCTCTCCGCCCGCTCCGACGGCCACAGATCGACACTCACGCCCTTGTTCCGCGCCCGGTTCAACTGCGCGCGCAACGATGCATGACTCGCGAGTGTCTCCGCCCAGTGCTTTGGATCCCATGCCGGCTGCGCGCCCAGCAACAACGATGAATGCGTCCTCGCGTCGCGATACAATGCGTCAAGCCGTTGCTCCGCGCCAAAATACACCACCCCGAGCCCACACTTCGCTGAATCACGCTCGAACTCCTCGGCCACTTCGCGAAGGTCATCACCGCTCGCGATCGGCGCACCGCCCACCACTCGCCGCCCACCCGCGCGCACGTAGCCAACAACGGCCGGACGCACCGACGAGAACCACAGCTCGAATCCGGGATTGAGTATCTGATACGATGTCGAGTTCCACCCGAACTCGAGCACCAGCTCCCGCGCCCGCTCGTACTCGGCGCCTGGAGTCATGCGGCTATCGCCGGCTGTGCGGCGGGAGGCCGAGCACGCGGTTCAGCCAGCGCACGAACGGCAGCATCGTCGCGTACTGTTTCGCGATGATGTCAGGCAGCTTCGCGCTCGTCACGTCGCTCTCCGAAAGCGGCCTGCTCACCGTAAACGACTTGTAGCGCAGCAGATCGATGGCAGGATGATCCGGATCGAACCCGCGTGGCGGACGCTTCAGTACCGCAGTGTCGCTCATTTCACCGAATGCGCGCCTGAACGCGGACTGTTTCAGGATCCCGCGCAGCTCGTCGGGGTCATCCGCGATCGCCGTCCGCAACGTCTTCAACGCCTCGTTCGGCGGCATCCAGATCCCGCCCGCGATCTCACACTCGTTCGGCGCGATCTGGAAATAGAATCCCGCGCCACCGTGCACCGCCTGCGTGCCAACGGCGTGGCCAGCGTCGCGATGGTAGAACCAGGCAGCCGCGTTGGTCTTGTACGGCGACTTGTCCTTGCTGAAGCGCACGTCGCGATAGATGCGGAAGATCGAGCGCTTGGGATTCCCGATCATCTCCGGCGCGATCTCGCCGAGCCGTGCGTCGATCTCCTCCACCAGGATCTGCATCGGACGCTTCACTTCGGATTCGTACTTCTCCCGGTTCTCCTCGAACCACTCGCGCCTGTTGTTGCGCGCGAGCGATCGGAGGAACTTGAGAGCGGCCGGACGAAAGCCCGTGAACGCCTCAGGATTGCTGCGTGTCGCCATCAGGTGGCGGCGGGACGTACCGCCAGACGTCGCTCATCCTCGTCGCGCTGGCCAAGGAATTCACCCACGCCGGCGAGCCACTCAACGTGGTCGCACACGATCTTGAGCGACGCGAGCATGGGTACTGCGAGGAACGCACCCGCGATTCCCCATATCTCCCACCAGAACGCAACGCCGATGAATATCGCGACAGGGTTGAGAGACAGACGATGCCCCATAACCATGGGACCGATGAGATTCCCCTGGATCAGATTCAGCGCCACGAACGAGCCGGGAATCAGCAGCGCGTGACCCACAGTGTCGAACACCGTGAGCGCCGCGATGGTGAGTATTGCGATGAGCGTGATCGCGCCGACGTACGGGATGAACTCGAGCGCCGTCACCAGGGCGCCCCAGAGGAAGGGGTTCGGCATCTTGAACAGGAACATCAATCCCGTGAACACCGCGCCCTCGATCACGTTCAACACCGCTGAGGTCACGAGATAACGCGATATCGACGCCTCGATCTCTCGCGCGATCTCGACCGCCATTCGTTGGCTCGATCGTCGGGTGGAGACCTTGATGGTCTTCTGCAGAAAGAGATCACCCGCGGCGAGCAGGAAGAAGACGAGAACCAGTACCTCGAGCAGCGCGCCGACGATGCTCTGCGTCGTTCCAAAGAAGCGCGACCCCATGCTCGGACCGGCGACCACCACTTCCTGCGGCTTGGTGGTCGGCGAGCCTGTTACGTTCGCAACGCTACCCATCTGGTCCGCGGTGCGCGAGACCTGCTCCACAGGCTTGAGGATCTTGTGAAGCTTCTGGCCGGCATGGCCCAGCGTCTCGGGAGCGGATGCGATCCAGCGCTGCGCCGGTGTCGCGAGCGAGTAAACCCCGTACCCCAGTCCGCCGGCAAGTCCCAGGATCATGATCGCGGATGTGAGCGGAGCGGGGATGCGCAACACGCGTCGCGTCCACCGCACGGCCGGGCTCAACAGGAAGTTGAGCTCCATCGCGAAGAATATGGGAATGAAGAACGCACGGCCGAAGTACAGTGTGTACACGACCGCGAGCAACGCCATTATTGAAAGACTGAACGGGTGCCTTGGGGCACCCGTCTGGTCCGGCAACACTTCAAATTCGTCTGTCACTGCTGCTTTCGCGCAGACGCAACCGCCTGTGAACGCTGCGCCAGCGTGAAGAGACCCTGCGTGTTCTGCACGCTCTTCAGGGCCTCGATCGCTCGCTGGAGCTGATTGTCGTCGCCCAGATACTTGCGCTTGGTGGCGGAGTCGCCCCATGTCATCGATGTGATTCTCACGCCGATCACACGGTCAAGCTCCGTGCCAGCTCCCTTTGCGAGCAGGGCCGAATCAACAGTCACGCCCTTGGCCTTGAGGCGAGCTATGAAGGCGTTCCGCATCGTGGGGGTCACCGTGAAGTTCTCCGGCAGCTTGCCCTTCATCTCACCGGCGTAGTCCTGCAGCTCCTGCGCAAAGATCTGAGACTTGGGCGCCAGGCTCTTGAGAAGGCTCTGCTCAGGAGTGGAAAGCGTGTCCGGCTTCACGAGAATGTCGGGCGTGATGCCGCCGCCGCCGTACACTATGCGGCCCGCATCGCTCTTGAACTTGGGACGCGCGCGGCGCATCGAATCGGTCTCCATGGAATCCGGCGTGACTTCCACGAACTCTCCGTCAGGCAGCAGCTTGCGCTCCTTCTGGATTGACCGTCCACTCGGCGTGTACCACTTGGCCGTCGTCATCTTGAGCGCGTAGCCGCCGTCCAGCCTGAACAGGCTCTGCACCAGACCCTTGCCGAACGAAGTGGTGCCCATGATCAGCGCGCGATCGTGATCCTGCAGGGCGCCCGCGACAATCTCCGATGCGGAAGCGGTATGGCCGTCCACGAGGACGACCATGGGGATCTTCGGCTGCTTCGTCGCGTCCGTCGCACTGTATGCCTGGACCTCGCCCGTGCGGCCGCGAACACTCAGGATCGACTGGTTCTGCGTGAGGAATAGGTTGCTCGTGGAGATCGCCTGATCCAGGAATCCGCCCGGATCTCCGCGCATGTCAAAGACGAGCCGTGTCGCGCCGGCCTTGGTGACGGTGCTTATCGCGTCGTCAACTTCCTGCGTGGCGGTCTCGTTGAACTGCTGCAGCGGTATGTAGCCCACGTCGCCGAACACGAGCGTGTACGGCACAGCGGGAATGTGCACGATGGCGCGCGTGAACTTCACAGGGATGGGCTCGCCCACGCCCGTGCGGCCGAACTTGACGCTCACGGTGGTGCCCGGATCGCCCTTGAGCTTGTCCGAGACCTGCGTGGTGGTCCAGCCGCGCGCGTTCGCCGTGTCGATCTGGAGAATGCGGTCACCTTCCATCACACCACCGGCCGACGCCGGCGTATGCGGGAAGACGCGCTGAACCGTCACGAAGCCATTGGTCGGCGCGATCTCCATTCCGATGCCGCCGTACTTGCCGCCGGTCGTCACGCTGAACTGATCGAACTCCTTCTTCGTGAAGAGCACGGAGTACGGATCGTTCAACTCCTTGACCAGACCCTTGGCCGCCTTCTCGTAAAGGGCGTCCGAGCCGACGCTGTCCACGTAGCGCGACGAAGTGATTCGCAGCACCTCGTCCAGCAGCTGGGCGCTGGCGACGGTCTCGTGCTGTTGATAGACGAACGCTCCGACCGCGAGCGGAAGCATGACAGTCCCGAGGACCGCCAGATGTGTGACGCGAAGTTTACGCATAGTGATTGTAAAGCTACGGGGCTGGAGTGTTCCGTGTTGCGAGCACATAATCCACCTGCCATTCACGGTCGGTCTGATGAAAGGAGGCATCCCTCAGGAGTCCCGCCGCGATGAGCATCTCATGAGCGGGCTGGAGTACCCGCTGAAGGTGCGACGGGTACCGTTGCGACAGCGGCAATTGCGAAGCCAGCCGCTCAAGTGAGATGCGCCAGGTGACGAAATCGTTGGACCGCGCGGTCGCGAGCAGCCGGTAGAGCCGTCGAGCCACGGGGTTGGAGAGACTTCCGTACTGGTTCAGGGACAGCGAGATGGTGTGTCCTGCCGCGATGTTGGCGCGAATGTGTGGTGATACGACGACCCGTGCCTCGCCCGGTTCCGAAGTTGGGATCGAGGAAAAGAGCGCAAGCTGGTCCCGATCGGTCATTCGCTTCCGCTCGATTGAAACCGAGCTCAGGATGGTGAAAGTCCCCTCGAACGATCGTTCGGAAAAATTCTCATAGGCTCCTGCTGATTCAAGTCTCGTCCGCTCCAGCCTGGTAAGGGCAGAGCGGAGCTGTTCGTACGTCCGCCCGTCCACCTTCCTGCCTATGGACCGGAGGAACGAGTGGAGCGTGAATCGGACGGAGCCATCGGCGGGGAACCCGGCCTCACCAAAGCGGTGGATGATCTCCACATACACGTCCTGGTCGAACGTGCCCGGCAACCGGTCGCCGGGGGCGGGCAGCACCCGCCACCGCCCGCCCTCGGCTGGCGTATAGCTGATCGCGCCGTCGTCCGCCGAGTCGCTGAGCCGGAAGAGGGGCAGCGCTTCGAGCGATCGGTCCAGGGTGACGGTCCTGGTGGTGGGACGGCGGCCGGGTACTGCGAGATGCATACCTTAATAGAATAGGCGGTGCGGGGAGCCGTGGAAATGGATGGAATCCGCAGTGGAACGAGAAGTGAATAGGGAAATAGGTCAGCTTCCGCCCGCGGACCAACTCCGCGGGACTCACATCCAGCCCGCGAGATGGATTCCTGATGAGCGTTATCAAGTACACGGGCGAAATCGCCGCTGGTCTCGTTCTGCTTGCGATGGTGCTGATTGGCATTCTCACAGTCACCCACGGCACCCCGGTCAAGAGCGTCATATCGCCAGGCGATGAGGATCGCCCGCCCGGAGTCGGAGACTCTCTGTTCGCGCAGACG
This sequence comes from Gemmatimonadales bacterium, assembly GCA_038205315.1. Lineage (GTDB taxonomy): Bacteria > Gemmatimonadota > Gemmatimonadetes > Gemmatimonadales > Gemmatimonadaceae > Fen-1247. The sequence goes on from JBBRBY010000031.1 coordinate 15,373, forward strand.
ATGGAGCTGTTCATCAGTACCCACATCTCCGCGGGAAACAGCGTTCAGCTGTGCCTGAACGGCGACAATACGTATCCGCAGCTCTGGAAGGATCTGGAATCGGCGAAGCACACCATCACGGTGCAGATGTACTACTCCGAGCCTGGCAACGTCGCCGATAAGATGCGCGACATTCTGGCCGAGCGAGCGCGGGCTGGTGTTCGCGTGCTGGTTCTGCTTGACGCGTTCGGGTCTGGTCCGCTGCGCAAGACCAACTTCGAGCAGGTGGTGAAGGCCGCGGGCGGCAAGGTTGCGTGGCTGCGCACGATCAACTGGTACACGCTCAACCGCGCGGCCACGAGATCGCACGTTCGCGTGGTAGTGGTAGACGGACACGTCGGCTACACCGGTGGGTTCGGTCTCGCCGACTACTGGCTGGGTGACGGTCATCACGACGATCAGTGGCGCGAGTCCAACGTGCGTTTCGAGGGACCGGCGGTGGCGTCGCTCCAGGCGGCATTCGCGTCCGGCTGGGCGGAGGCGACGGGAATGCTCGTCACCGGCGACATGTTCTTCCCGCCGCAGATCTTCGAGCCGGTTGGAAACGTCCTGGCTGGTCTGATGCACACCGTGCCGGCGGTGGGTAGCACTCAGGCCGAGCGTTTTCTGGCGCTTTCGATAACGGGCGCGAAGAAGACGCTGTACATAACGAACTCGTACTTCGTGCCGGATGCGGAGTTCCGCGACATGCTGCTGCAGGCGGTGAAGCGTGGCGTGGACGTCAAGGTGATCACCGCCGGTGACGCGAGCGACGTGAAGACCACGGTGTACGCCGGCCGCGCATACTACGATCAGCTTCTCCGTGGGGGCGTGAAGATCTACGAGTACCTGCCCACGATGATCCATTCCAAGACCATCGTCGCGGACGGAATGTGGTCGTCGGTGGGATCGATGAACTTCGACAATCGTTCCATGGCGTTCAACAACGAGGCGAACCTGGACGTGCTTGACGCGAAGTTCGGCGCGCAGATGGACTCCGTGTTCCACGACGATCTCAAGTATTCAAAGGAGATAATCCTCGTCGACTGGGAGAAGCGGTCGCCCTACGAGCGCGTGCTCGAATGGAGCGCAGAAAAGTTTTGGCGCGTTCTGTAACATCGGCGGCCACACCGCTCGACGGTTTCCATCCGATAGTTCGCGAATGGTTCACCGAGTCGCTCGGTGAGCCGTCGCCCCCGCAGGTACAGGGCTGGCCCGTGATCGCGAGCGGGGATCACACGCTGATTCTCGCGCCAACGGGAACCGGAAAGACGCTCGCTGCGTTTCTGTGGGAGCTGAACGCGCTGATAACAGAAGGTCTGGAATCGCCACTCGCGAACGGCGTGCACCTGCTGTACGTGTCGCCGCTCAAGGCGCTCAACAACGACATCCAGCGGAATCTGGAGCGTCCGCTCGCGGAGCTGCGCTGGCGGTTCACGGAAGCGGGACTGGCGTTTCCCGAAATCAGAGTCGCGGTGCGCACTGGCGATACGCCGGCCAGCCAGCGCCAGAAGATGATCCGGAAGTCGCCGCACATTCTGATCACGACTCCCGAATCGCTCAACATCCTGCTCACGTCCCTGCGCGGACGCGGCATGTTCGCAACTACACGCGCCGTGATCGTTGACGAAATCCACGCAGTTGCCGGCAGCAAGCGCGGTGCACATCTCGCGGCCACCATGGAGCGACTTGTCGAGCTGACTACCCGCGACGGTGGCCCGCAACGAATCGGTCTCTCGGCCACCCAGCGCCCGCTTGAAGAGATCGCAAAGTTTCTGGGCGGCACTGCTCGCTCGGTTTCAATAGTTGATTGCGGGCTCGCGAAGGAGCTGCAGCTCTGCGTACGCTCGCCCGTCCCGGATCTGGCGAAGGTGGATGGCAGCGTATGGCCGTCCGTGGCGCAGCTCGTGCTCGACGAAACCCGTACCGCGCGCACTACTCTGGTATTCGTGAACAATCGCGCGCAGGCGGAACGCATCGCTGCGCGCGTGAACGCGCTCGCGGAAGAGGAGATCGCGCAGCCGTACCACGGCTCCATTGCGCGCGAACGTCGCCTTTCGCTCGAGAATCGGCTCAAGGCTGGCGAGCTGCGCGCGCTTGTTACCACCAGCTCGCTCGAGCTTTGAATCGACATCGGCACAGTGGACCTCGTGATCCAGCTGCAGTCGCCCAAGCGTGTCTCAGCCGCGCTGCAGCGAGTGGGCCGAGCCGGTCATGCGCTGGGCGTTGCCAGCCGCGGAGTGTTCGTTCCAACGTTCCGGGACGACGCGATGGAAACGGCCGCAATCATCGCCGCCATGCGCGCCGGCGAGGTCGAGCCCACGGAAGTGGTGCAGAACGCGCTCGACGTGCTGGCGCAGGTGATCGTCGCGGCGGTATCCGTGGACGATTGGGACGTGGATGAGCTGTACGCAATGATACGGCGCGCGTACCCGTATCACGCGCTGCCGCGCGCCGCGTACGACGAGGTGGTCGCGATGCTCTCCGGCAAGTATCCCTCCGAGGTCGCCGCCGAGCTCGAGGCTCGCATCACCTTCGACCGTCAGGCCAATCGGCTCACGGGCTCGCGCGCGAGCAGGATAACCGCCGTTATCTCCGGCGGGACGATCCCCGATCGCGGCCTCTACACGGTGAACCTGCCCGATCGCACGCGACTAGGCGAGCTCGACGAGGAGTTCGTGCACGAGTCGCGCGTTGGCGATGTGTTTCAGCTTGGATCGAGCACTTGGCGCATCGCCGAGATCGGTCACGACCGCGTGGTCGTGACGCCGGCGCCGGGCGCACCTGCACGGATGCCGTTCTGGCACGGCGAGTATTCAGCACGCTCGGTAGCGCTGAGCGCGCGCGTTGGCGAGCTGCGTCGCGAGCTGGTGAGCGGAGTAAGTGACGACGAGCTTCGCGAGCGGTATGCCTGCGACGACGCGACGATCAACACGCTCCGCCGCTACGTGGAGACTCAGCGGCTCGCCACCGGTATCGTACCCGACGACCGTAACATCGTGGTCGAGCACTTCCGCGATGAGACCGGCTCGGTGCGTGTGGTGATCCACGCAACCTTCGGCGGACGCGTGAACGCCCCATGGGCGATGGCGCTCGCGCATCGCGCACGCGAGTCACTGGGCGGCATGGACGTTCAGGTCCAAACCACCGACGACGGCATCATGCTGCGCATGCCGGAGCTTGGTACGCTGCCACCACTGCACGCGCTCACGGGCATGACTGCAGCGGAAGCCGAGCAGCTTGTGATGGAGGAGATCGGCGCGTCGTCCCTGTTCGGCGCGCGCTTCAGGATGAACGCCGGACGCGCGCTGCTGCTCCCGCGCGGAATGCCCAACCGGCGCATGCCGCTCTGGCTGCAACGGCTCAAGGCGCTGGACCTGCTGCAGACAGTGCGCGAATTCCCGAGCTTTCCGATTCTCGTCGAGACGTATCGCGAGGTATTGCAGGACGCGTTCGACATCGAGTCGCTCAAGGAAGTCCTCCGATCCATCGAAGAAGGCCGCATTGCTGTTCATCACGTGCAGACCGATGTGCCGTCGCCGTTTGCGGCGAGCCTGCAGTTCGGTTTCGTGATGGACTGGCTGTACGGTGACGACACGCCGCGCGCGGAGCAGCGTGCGGCGCTGCTGTCGCTGGATCGCGTGATGCTGGACGAGGTAATGGGCAACGTCGAGCACGACGACGAAACTCTGAAAGCACTGTGGGAAATAGTCAAGCGCCGCAGGCCGCAGCTCGAAGCATCGACCGATCCCGCACGCGCCTCCGACTACGGCGCCGGCGAGGGCGGTCGCCGGGGCCTGCTCGCAAAGTTCGTGGCACTCGGCGGTCCAATCACCGTTGAGGAAATCCACGAGCGCTACGGATGGCCCGTGCATTGGATCGAGGCAACGATGACGGAGTGGCGTAAACGCGGTCGCGTGGTGACCGGCCGCTTCAGGCCGGAGGTGAGCGGCACCGAGTACCTGTCGCGCCGGACCGCGGAGATCGCGCGAAGACGCGCGCTTGCAGCGCTGCGCAGACAGGTCGAAGCGATAGAGATTCCGTCCTTCGCCGCGTTTCTCGCCCGCTGGCAGCACGCGGACCCGCGCGATCAGCTGGACGGCGCTGGTGGAATGGAGACCGTTCTGCGCCAGCTCTACGGACTCGCGCGCCCCACAGCAGCATGGGAGCGCGACTACCTCAAGTCACGAGTTCGTGAGTATAATGGTACGCTGCTGTCGGAGGTGATGACGACAGGCGAGGTAGTGTGGGCTGGTGAGACAAATGCCGACGACAGCGCCGCGACCGTGATGTTGTCCAGACTGCGCTTCTTCCAGCGCGGTAGCGGTGGCGTGTGGCTGCCCCCGCCGGACGAGATGACGCTGGAGCGAATGAGCCCCAACGCGCGAACGGTGTACGATTACATCGCGAGCGAGGGCGCGTCGTTCATCACCGATCTTCAGATCGGACTGTCGATGACATCTCTCGCGTTGCATGAGTCGCTTCACGAGCTGGTCGCACTGGGCCTGGTCACGAACGATACCGCGGACGCGTTGCGGCAGATCGCGCGATGGAAGCCGTTGCCGGGTGCGCCGACGTATGATCCTGCGCGGTGGCTCCCCACGGCGTTCGTCGCTGGCGATCGACACATGCGCGGCCGCCCCAACGTACGGCGTCTACCCAAGTGGCACCGTCCGGACAGGCCCGGTCGCGGCGGCGCAACGATGGGCTGGAGCGGTCGCTGGTCATTACTGCGGAAGCCAGGCGTGATGGGCATCGCGCTGGATGTTGAAGACCATGCCCAGGCGATCGCGCGCGCGTGGCTCGAGCGATATGGCGTGGTCTCGCGCGACTGGTGGCGTCGCGAGCGGCCGCCGGTGTCGTGGCGTGCCATCTATCAGGAGCTCAAGCGGCTCGAGTTTCGGGGCGAGGTTCGGCGCGGGTATTTCGTGCGCGGGCTCGCCGGCGCGCAGTTCGCACTTCCCGACGCGGTCGAGCGTTTGCGTGAGGTTGCCGGCTCCGATCCTTTAGTCGCGCCGTTCGTCGTCATCTCGACCAGCGATCCCGCAAATCCTTACACGCTCGCGTTGGAAGGGATGGAGCGTGACCCTCTCTCGCGTCCGCGCGGTTCCGGCGCGCTGCTCGTGATGCGCGCGGGCCGAGTGGCACTTGCAGTTGAAGGCCGTGGCAAGCGGGTGACAGCGGCTGAGTGGCTGTCGCCGGAGGAAAATATTGATGCAAGGCGCGCGCTGGTGCTGCATGTAAGAGGCGAGCGAGGCGAGCGCTACCTCATGTAGTCAGACCGTGGCCACAGGTGCGAAAGTCTTCGCCAGCGATGACTCGCCCGTTGCGACAAGCTGCGCTACCATGCGTCCGTAGATCGCGCCCATGACGTTGCCCGTACCGCTGTATCCGCCGATGGCCCACACACCAGGCCGCGCCTGCTTCACGACTGGGAGAATCCCATCGGAATACGACACCGACGCGGCCCATCTGTGCAGCACGGGCTGTGTGACGCAGACCGTGTCACGTAGAATCCGCTCCATGCACGCCTGCACCTTAGCAGTCGGCGTTGCGACGCTGGTCCATTCCGTTTCGATGAAGCGATCGCGGCATCCACCAAGTACCACCCGTCCATCCGGCAGCTGCTGCCAGTAGTCGTAGCCCCAGCGCCGGTACACCGGGCGTGGGATCTTTACCTCTGGCGCAGGAGCGGTGCCGAGCATCTGCAGTCGTGCCGTGCGCACTCGGCCGGCGAGCTCGGGGAGTACGTACTCGAGGTTGCCATCGACCGCGACGATCGCGTGCCGGCAGCGTACCGTCGCCGATTCCGTACGGACCTCGGTGCCGGATATCGACGTCGCTCGCGATCCTTCGAACAGCTCCGCGCCCAGTTGCGACGCATTGAGTGCGAGGGCTCTGCATCGCGCGAGGGGATTGAACGAGCCGTCCTGCGGAAACAGAAGACCGGTCCCTTCGGGGCCACTGTATTCTGACACATCAAGACCGTCTGCTCGGAGTGACTCGAACTGCAGCTCGCAATCTGCCTGTTCCGCGTCCGACGCCGCGATGCGGAGCGAGCCGCAACGGTTTACGGCGTCGGGTGTCTCGCCTGCGATCCTGTCGATCTCCGAGAGCGTAGCCTGATAGATCACACGAGCGCGATCGCGGCCCAGCATCTGTGCCGCGTCGTGATGGAAGGCAACGGAGCCACCCAGCAGAAAGCCGCCGTTGCGGCCGGCTGCACCACCTCCAACTGTACCAGCGTCAAGTCCCACGACGCTCTTTCCGAGCCGGAGTAATTCACGTATGCACGACAGCCCCGATCCACCCAGGCCGATCACGCACACGTCGGCAACGCGGTCTCCGTCGAGCGATGGAAAGTCGACGGGCGCGAGCGCCTCAGCCCACGCTGGCGTGTTTCGGCCCGATGCCTGATCCATTCCGTGAGAACTAGCGCGAACGGAGATCGAGTGCAAGTCGCCGCTGCGCGTGTCTCACCGCGATTCTGGCCGGTTGCGCGGTGCCGGCTGCCATTCGTGTGCGGCGCTGTCTGGATCGTGCCCGCCGAACTGCGCGGCGAGCTCGGTACGCTCCTCGGGCGACATTCGCAGCATCACCGTGCGTGACGGGAAGGCGAAGCCGATACCCAGGTCACCGAACTTCCGGTAAAGCGTAAGATTGATGGCCTGCTGCCGGTCCATGTATGTGTTGTAGTCGGGCGACAGCACGTAATACACTGACTCGTAAACCAGCGCTGAATCGCCGTACTCCTTGAAGTGCACACGATCGATGCGAGTATCAGGCTCGGCGTCGATCGCTGCGCGAATCATCCCTGGAACCGCCTCGACGAGTTCCGGCGTGGTGCCGTACTCCACGCCGATCTCGAACACCACACGACGTTCCTGCATCCGCTTGAAGTTCTGGATGCGGGACTTGAGCAGGTCCGCGTTGCCGAAGATGAGCTGCTCGCCCGAGAGGCTGCGAACGCGGGTGGTCTGAACGCCGATCTGCTCGACCGTGCCGAGCTGTTCGCCGACCTTGATGAAATCGCCTACCAGAAACGGCTTGTCAACGATTATGGAAATGGACGCGAACAGATCGCTCGCAACGTTCTGCACTGCCAGAGCTACCGCGATACCACCGATTCCCAGACCGGCTACGAGCGCGGTGACATCGATGCCTGCGGTGCCGAGTACGGCGATCGCGAAGATGACCCAGACCAGCAGTATGGCGCCCATTCCGAGCGCGCGAATGGTGGTGGTGCTCCCGACGTTCGTCGCTGCCCGCTGGCGCGTCGCGCGCCTCACCCAGAAACTGATGACACCGTGCAGCCACCAGGCGATCTGGATCAGAACCACGACCGTGACCGTGATCGCGATTATTCGGGGAGCCTTGACCGGGAGCTGAACCGCCAGAGATGCGACGGCAAGGCCCACGATCACCAGAAATACGTAACGCGTATGCCGCACCGCGACCAGGAAGAAGGCGCGCGCATTTGTGGATGCCTTCAGATTGCGCAGTACCAGTATCCGGCCGATCGCCAGACCACCGGTGGTGACGATGAACAAACCAGTGGCAAGGATCCATGCGAGGACCGTGTTGCCGTAATACGTCGCTTCAAGAGCAGTCATTACCTTCTCCCGGAAATCTGCTCGCGACCAGCAGTCGAAAAAAAGCGGCAATGAATAATTGCCGCCGCGAGCCTTGATGTGGCGAGGCGCGAATCAACAGCGCCGATAGAGAGCCATGATGCGACGGTGGAATGTCGATCTTGGGGCCATTGGAGCCGCTCGAAAACGTCCTGAGCGCCTGGCAGCGCTCTCAGCTCCTCCTATCCTCTCAGTATAGCGGAAATCGTACCATCCGTCAAAGTGACCGGATATGAACGCCTGATTCCACCCGGATTCGGCCTGGCCCGGACGTCGGCATGCTTCGATGCCCGATCGCTCACTGGCTGCTATCTTGGCGCATGGTCCGACAGGCAACCGGCGACACCCCGAAAGGAAGGCCTCCCAGAATCGCAACGGGCTGGGTGCTCGGCGCCTCACTGCTCGGAATCTCCTTCGCCGGCCCGCTCACGCGACTCTCCTCCGCCGATCCGCTCGCCATCGCGATCGGACGCATCGCGTTCTCACTAGTCGCGATTGCTGTGATGCTGGCGGTAACTGGAGAGTGGCGCCAGTTCGGGCAGCTTGTGAAGCTGGAATGGCTGCTCGCCGTGGGCGCGGGCGTGGTGCTCGCACTGCATTTCTGGGCGTGGAACGCCTCCATCCATCTGACCACTATCGCTGCGTCGACGACGCTTGTCACGAGCCTGCAGCCCGGTTTTGTGGTGGTGTTATCGATCATAATCGTGCATGAGACCCCGCGGCGGAGGCAGCTGCTGGGTCTTGGCATCGCGACCCTGGGCGCGATCGTGATAACGGCCCCCGACTTCTTCAGTGGAGCAGCGACCGCGGCCACGCCACAGCCGCTGCTCGGCAATCTGCTCTCGATTGCCGCCGCCGCGGCGGCCGCGATGTACATGGTGGTGGGTCGCAGGCTTCGCGCGCGGCTTGGTGCATGGTCGTACGTCGCGCTCGTTTACAGCGCGGCGTTGGTCACGCTACTCGCGATCGCGGCAGTATCGGGGATCCACGTCTCACCACAGCCATCGCGCGACATATCCATCTTCCTCGGGCTCGCGATCGGGCCGATGCTGCTCGGCCACACCGGAATGAACTGGGCGTTGGAGCATCTGCCGGCGTACGTCGTGAACCTCACGATGCTTGGCGAGCCGGTCGGTGCGACGATACTGGCAGCGGTGCTCCCGGGAATCCACGAGATACCGCGCTGGTCAACGCTGGCTGGCGGCGCGGTGATACTGATGGGCTTCATCGTCACCGTGTACAACCGCAACGATCGAACGCGGCAGCTGGTCGAAGCTGCGTGATGCGCTAGCGGGCGTGTCTCCCCACAGCCGCGCGGACCGCCTCTCGCATCTCCATGACGGAATCGTCGTTCGCGGCGCTGGAATCCTCGCGTACATGAAGTTCGATTCCGTCAGCGACTTCCACGCGTCGCCAGGTAACAGGCTCCGTCGCACGCAGCGCGACAACGTCGGCGCGCACGACCAGCGCCGGCTCGAGCGAACCCGCTACACGCTTCTCCAGCACGTCGCCAGTGAGCGTGCGCACTTCCTTTTTGATCGCGTCAAGAGACTGTCCTTCACGCTGTCGGATCTTGACAGTCAATAGCTGGAGCAGGTGCCGGTAATGATACGTCGCCGCGGTGCCGGTTCCGTCGGGCCGGTCCATGAGACCGGTTGACACGTAGAATCGCACCGACCTCGCCGACGGGGCCGCGCGCGCGGAGGCGTTCGTGGGACGAATGCCCGCTGAGTCTACGAGGCTGGCGGCGTGAGCGGCAAGTCCTCTGGCATTCCAGGGGGCGTGTCGAGCGTGGGCACGGAGGAGGGCAACCGGCGATTCAGCCATGTGGATAGGATAACGTTAAAATCGTCCGGTCGCTCGTCCTGCGGCAGATCACCGGCCGGAGACAGGATGTGCACGTCGAAATCCGGCTTCAGCGACCTGAAGCCCCGAATCTCCTCGACGGGCGCGATCTGCGCCTCCTCGCCCCAAAATAACAGCGCAGGCTGGTGAAGTCTGCGCAGGGCACGGCGAACATCAATGTTCAGGTGGCCCGCGATGAACGCGGCTGGCGCGTGGCGGGCACCTTTCTGGTGCGACACCTCGTAGCTCACGTCCAGCAGCTCATCCGCGACGAGCGCGTTGTCCGCGTAAGCCTCTTCCAGAAAGTGCTTGAGGCTGCGTCGCGAAACGAGAGCGTTGAACGCAGCAGTTCCCAGCACCGGCGTGTCGATGGCCATCCGTCCCGCGTCGCCGCCCACCCCCGCTGCGTCGTTCAGGCGAGTGAGACCCGTGGGCTGGATGAGCACTAGCGCGGGGAACCGATGCGGATCGCGGGCGCCGAGTATGATGGCGTATGCCGCGCTCAGGGAATTGGCGACGAGCGTGCAGGGTCCACCGATCACCTGGGCGACGAAATCCGAGATCAGCGAGATGTACGTGCGCGATGTGTACCGAATAGGCGGACGATCCGATCTGCCGAATCCGAGCAGGTCGATGGTGTACACCGTGTGATCGTGCGCCAGGTAGTCCACGTTGTGACGCCACTCGTACGACCATGCGGCCGCATGAATCCCATGGATTAACAGCAGCGGTGGCCCCTCGCCACGCTTGGTGAAGGAGATGCGCCGGCCCCGCCAGCTCCATCCGCCTTCCTCGCCGCCGATCATGTTCGGAACGCGATCGACCCCGCGTCTCGCATAAGCGTTGTAGGCCGCCGCGACGCCGAGCAGTGCGCCACCCGAAACGAGGAGCCTGCCCCAGAGCGATGCGCCTTCGTCGCCGTCGGGGTCGTCGTTCTCCACGTGGTCAGCCGGTCTGTTTCGAAATCGAGCCATGTGTGATGCCGGTGTTGGTCAGGGTGCCGCTGCGATCGGGGCACATACCGGGCCGCGTCACTGACTCGGGTTCGCTAATGGATAATATGAAGAAGGCCCCCGGAGGGGCCTTCCACTGGATCGAGCAGCTGATAAACCCTCTGCTGTTCAACGCCTTCCGCGCCCGGTCTTATGCGCGGTGGCCTTCCTGGCGGGTCGCTTTGCGACAGTCCGGGCCGAGCTCTTGGCCTTCTTCGCAGTTGCCTTGCTACTTTTTGTCGCGGTCTTTTTTGTAGCCTTGTGGGCCGCGCCGCTCTTTTTGGCCGCGGATTTCGCCGCTCCCTTTTTAGCCCCCTTTGCGGCAGATTTCGCGGTCGGCTTCGAATGCGACTTGGCGGCGCTCTTTCCCGCCACCTTTTTGGAACTCGGCTTAACAGCCGGCTTCGAGGCCGAACTGGATTTCTTCGGTGCGGAAGTTTTCGCAACAGGCTTGGAGGCGGCTTTTGACGCTGGCTTCGGAGCGGCCTTGGCCGCGGGCTTTGAAGCAGGCTTTGAAGCAGGCTTTGAAGCAGGCTTAGCCGCGCTCTTCGCCGCCGGCTTGCTCGCCGCTTCAGTTGTCGTCTTCTGGCCGCCCTTCTTTCCGGCCGCTCCCGACGGGACGGCTATTACTACTGCGTCGATCTCGATATCGTCATCCTCATCGACGAGATCGTCGATGTCTTCTTCATCATCATCGCTGTCGGCTGGGTCAGCCTTTGCGGGAACGGGTGCGGATGAAGCGAACGACTCGAAGATGGACGTCCCACCCGAGCTGGTGTTCTTCTTTCCCGATCCCTTGGGACGTCCTCGGCGGCCCGGCGCGCGCACCAGCGGACCCGTCTCATCGTCTTCGAGATCTTCGATCCCCATGTTCTGGGCAGCGCTCGTCGGGAATAGATCCGGCTCCTCCTCTTCGGCCCCCGCGTCACCCTCGGCAGCATCCTCATCATCCTCGTCGACGTCTTCGGCACTGTCCCAGAGCTGATCGCTGTTGTCGCTGTTTATGCTCCAGCCGCCTTCATCGTCGTCGTCTTCGTCATAACGCGAGCGGCGGCTGCGACTGCCTCCGCCGTAACCGCCGAGGTCATCGTCATCGTCGTCCGCGAAGCGGAACGTCTCTGGCACCTCGTCTCTGCTGGGCATTGCCCTCTCCTGTCTGTGGATTTCAGATGTGTCTGTCGCGTTGCACGTCGCGTGCCCCCTGCTGGTGGTCGAACCAGCAAACCATCGGGCCGCGCGTGATGATACCCGCTTTCACGCCATGGTCAAGGAGCAGTGCTGCAATACGTGGATCGTAACCGTTATCACGCGGACCGGACTGCCGCGCGATTCACTCCACACTGCGTCACATTCCAGCGTCGATGTCTGCTCGGTGACGCTTGTACTCCGGAAGGTTCTTCGCAAGCTCACGCGATTTCACGCTCGTGAACTTTGCCTTGTACTCGTTCAGCGCGGATGTGTTTCCTGACAACTTCGCCGCCTGCCCAGCGAGCAACAGGCCCAACAGGTTGTCGGGATGTTGCTGCAGGATCGTGTCAGCCTGAGCCCGGGCAATCTGGAGCGCGCCGGCGACCTCGCCAATGCGGCCAACGTCGAACCGCTGGTCAGCATCCAGCGGATGACCCTGTTCCTGCTCCACCATCTGATACGCCTGAACCGCCATGGGCGCGAAGAACGCCACGGAGTCGGCCTTTCCTTGATCATTTAGTCGCATAATGCGATCAAACAAACGATTGGCTATATCGGTCGGCGAGAGCTGCGAGATATCCGGCGCACGAACACCGCCCGCGCCGGCGCCGCCGGCAGCGCCGCCCATGGCCGCGAATGGAGCGTTGGAAGCGTCGCCCGCCGCTCCGGTCGGAGCTCCCGCGTCCACGGTTGGATTGGGGAGCGCGTTCATCGGCGCATCGACCGCGGAGCCGCGCCGAGCGTTGAAACCCTTGCTCGCCAGCATTGCGAAGAGGGTAAGAAAGGCAATCGCGGCCACGGCCCACGGGAGCGTGTTGGCCATGGTAGCGCCGCTTTTCGTCGCCGTGGTTGCTGCCGCGGCACCCGCTGTGGCGCCGCAGTGGTGGCAGAACCTGGAGCCGGGCGTGAGCGGCTGCCCGCACGCGACGCACGGGGCACCGTTGAGCGGGGCGCCGCATTCCGTGCAGAATCGGCCCGTGCCCGGGGCGGAGCACCGGGGGCAGGCGGTAGTAGTCGGTTGTGGCTGATCTGTTGGCATCGTGCCGGTAAATCTAGGTACGGTCACCCTTCACGTGTGACGCGTTTTCAGTCCAAGGCTCAATGTCCCGGCGCGGCTGCCGGCGGTGCAGGTCCCCACGCCTGGAACAGCGCGTAACCCATTCGTCCCATGGTGATCTGTGGCTCGCTGTCGAGCACCCAGCGCGTGTCCTTGTTGTCCCTGGTGAGCACGCACGCCACCACGCGATGTCGCAGGTAGAAAAGCGAGCACTCCGTGCGAACCGAGTCGTCAGCTCCAGTCTTGTGTGCCGCGCGGACGCCGTCCAGATAGCGCTGCATCAACTGCTGATCCTCGTTATGCTCGAGGATGTCGAGCATCGTGGAATCAGCCGACGCACTCACCGCCTTTCCCGCCGCGAGGAGCTCGAAGAGGTGCGCCACTTCGTTCGGCGTCGTCACACCCAGACCGTACTTCACCGAACTGTCCATTGCCACGCTGGTGTACCGCTTGAATACCTTCGCATGGACCTTGGTGTGGTGGAGACCGAGTGACTCCATCTTGTCCCACATCGGCCTGATGCCGATCCGGTCGAGGATCAGATTCGTCGCGGTGTTGTCACTCAGGATCGTCATAAGCCACGCTGCGTCGCGGATGGACAGCGTGATTCCATTGTGCAGGAACTGCACTATCCCCGAGCCCGGAACCTGGTCGATGCGCAGCACCGTCACAGGGTCGTCGAGCGAGATCCGCCCCTTCGCCACCTGGTCGTATAGAGTGACGAGAATCCCAACCTTTATGAGTGACGCCGTGGGGAAGGTCTCATCGCCGCGCAGCGAGAATCGGTCGCCGTCATCCAGGTCTATAACGCTGTAGCCAACAGTCCCGTGATGCGCGCTGGCGAGCGAGTCAAGCGTGCGATGCAGCGAGGCCGTGTCGGCGTGGGCGTCCCGCGCGGAGTTGCGCATGGCGCCTTGGGCGGCGACGGGTGACGTCGCGAGGAATGCCGACAATGCGATGCGAGCCAGGGTGCTTGCTGGCATGCGTCGTATAAGGAGAGCTATTCGCATGATGGTCTCGGGAACTGGAGTGCGGCTTGCGACGACATAATGTCGCGAAGCCGCACTCGGGCCGCCATGCGCTCCGTCGTATCTACTTCGTCTTCTGGTACGTTCCCATCAGCTGGGTTTCAGCCAGTACGTGATCCTTCATGGCTGCCAGCAGCTCGTCCTTGCCGGGATTCGACAGCGTGAGTGTGGTGTCAAGCGCGCTCAGCTTGAAGAAGTAGCGGTGCCGTCCGATCGGCGGGCACGGCCCTCCGAATTCGGTCTTCTTCCATCCGTTGATCCCGACCTCTGTTCCGGCGGGCATCACCCCCTTTCCAGCGCCCTCGGCGAGCGACGTCACAGCTGGCGGGATGTTGTAGG
>JBBRBY010000032.1:0-29027 GCA_038205315.1 Gemmatimonadales bacterium
TCGACCCTGGCCAACACCGATCCTCTCGAAAATTCCTTCCGACTCATTGCTGTCCGCTCCAAACCAACCTCCCTTGAGGTCAGTAGGTTACGGGACAGTTCTATCCGTGTCGCAAGGGGACATTATCATCCGTGCTCAACAGTACTTTTTCCGACAAAGTGGAGTCTGCGGCCTGGAGACTGCCGCAGACCTCCAAAAACCGCTAGATCGAGGTGGGGCCCGGCGCAGGATCGCTTGCCGGAAAACTCTGCTCGATAGTGCGGTCCAGCGCCCGCTCCTGGATCCCCGATGCGATGGACTCGACGACCGCTGCCCCGAATGCAGGTAGATCACCCGGATTTCGGCTGGTAACAAGCTTCTGATCCGACATGACCATGCGGTCAACCCAGTCGCCACCGGCATTCTGTATATCGGTATGGAGGCTCGGGTAGGACGTGAGCGTCCGGCCCCTCACGCAGTCGGCTTCGACCAACATCCACGGTCCATGGCAGATCGCACCGACCGGCTTGTCGGCCTCCATGAACGATTTCACGAACGCCACGGCTTTAGGATCCATCCGCAGCTTGTCCGGATTCTTGACTCCTCCCGGAAGCACGAGCGCGTCGTAGTCGCGCTCCGAGACGTCCGCGACGAGCCGGTCCACCCTGAACTTGCCGGCCTTCTCGCCGTGCGATTCCGACTGAATCTCGCCCGATTTGATCGAGACCAGTTCCGCCTTGGCGCCGGCCTTCGTCACCGCCTCCCAGGGCTGCGCAAGCTCCGACTCCTCCACTCCGTCGGTCGCGAGAAATGCGACGCGTCGGCCGTCCAGCTTTCCTGTTGCCATCTGTATACCCTCACGAGTGTTCCTGCTCATCTGTCCAGAGTCGATTGCATCACACATCGTGCCATATTTCCGGCATGCCGATTGTTCAGCTATTTGGACACGAAAACGGTCGCCGCCGTCTCCGCAGGATGGTGGAAGGCTCCACGTTGCCGAATTCCATTCTGCTCGAGGGAGCGCGCGGGATCGGCAAGCAGCGCCTTGCCCTCTGGCTTGCACAACTGATGGTCTGCGAGCGGGACGACAAGCCGTGCGGCTACTGCATGGCGTGTCGCAGTGTGCTCGATCTCCGGCATCCGGACGTGTTCTGGGTATATCCCCGCCCGCGCCTCAGCGATTCGAATGCGACGGCGGACGACGTCATCGAAGACCTTGACGAGTCCAACCGTGAGCGCGTCGACGCGCACGGTCTCTACGCGCGTCCGTCCGGGAGCGAGGCGATCTTTCTCGCCACGACGCTGACGATCGTCGGCAAGGCCGCGATGTCGCCAGCGATGGGACGCAGCAAGGTTTTCATTGTTGGGGATGCGGAGCGCATGGTGGCGCAGGAGGGGTCGGACCAGGCGGCGAACGCCTTTCTCAAGCTGCTGGAGGAGCCACCGGCGGACACCACCATCGTGCTGACCTCCAGCGAACCCGGCGGATTGCTCCCCACTATCCGCTCGCGCGTTATGAGCTTTCGCTGCGCTCCACTCTCCGATGCCGACGTTCTGGGGTTCGTGCGCGATCCACGCGCCAAAGCGCTGCTGGACACGCTCGATCTGCCACGCAGCGATGCGGAGCGCGTCACCATCGCGCGTGGCGCACCGGGCGATCTGCTGTCGAGCGCGGCGCTTTCCGCGGCACGGGCGGCGGCGCTCAGGGTCCTGCGTGCGGCGGCCGCGAACGGCGCCGAGCGTTACGCGACTGCGCTGTCTCAGGGCTCGGCCGGCGCACGCGGCGCATTCAGCGACATGCTCGCAGAGCTCAACGTACTGCTCCGGGAACGCGCGGAATCTTCGCTCGAAACCGGCGACATGAATGGCGCGTATGCTGCTGCGCGCGCCGCCGCGGCCGTCACGGAGGCACAGGCCCGCGCGGATGGCAACGTGAGCCCGCAGCTCTCCACGGCCGCGCTGCTGGATGCGCTCGCGGGAGTTCCTCAGTGAGCGGTGAAACGCGCGAACCGGCGCGGCTGACTCACAGTGACGAGCGCGGAAGGGCGCGCATGGTGGACGTGAGCAGCAAGGAGGACACTCGTCGCACCGCAACCGCATCGGGCAGCATCACAATGTCGCGCAAAGCGTTCGATGCCGTGCGCGGCAACGCCATCGCAAAGGGCGACGTCATCGGTGTTGCACGAATAGCCGGAATCATGGCGGCAAAGCGAACACCGGAGCTGATTCCGTTATGTCACCCCATCGCCATATCCAGCGTCGAGGTCGATCTGAGCCTGGACGAGGCGCTGCCCGGTGTCCGCGCCAGCGCGACGGTAGTCTGCACCGGTGCAACGGGAGTGGAGATGGAAGCCGTTTTTGCGGTGACTGTAGCGCTCACCACGATCTACGACATGGCGAAGAGCGCCGATCGCGCAATGCGAATCGGTGATGTTAGGCTCATCCGCAAGACCGGCGGAAAATCGGGAGATTACAGCGCGCCCTAGCGGGCGAGATACCCCTGTTAGTTGGCGGAGCGCCTGAGGACGGCGCGTACACGCGCAACGAAGCGACCGGCATCGAGCGGCTTGCGCAGATAGTCGTCGGCGCCGTCGTTCATGAGATTGATTTCAGTTTCCTCGCCTTCCGTACTGGTGAGCACCACAATCGGAAGGCCGGCGGTGAGGGCAGTGCTGCGCATCTTCTTGAGGACCTCATGGCCGCCTACTCGAGGCATGCTCAGATCCAGGGTCATGAGCGAATAGCGGGAATCGCGGGCGAGCATGTCCAGCGCCGCCTGACCGTCGGTGGCCTGCTCCACCGAAAATCCGTTCGCCGTGAGGACGCCGACGGCGAGCTCACGCGTAACCGGATCATCGTCAACTACCAGAATCCGCTGGCGTTCTTCACCCTTCTCCATCGGTGCTTCGCCCTCACCCAGCACACGCTCAACCTCCTCCAGTGTCGTGTCGCCAACGACTACGTGGCCGAGCGCGACTTCCTTGAGTGGCCTCATCCCACCCCGCTCGGCGGAGCGCTGAAGCTCGACCGAGGATGCGTGGGCCGTAATGCGGTCCTGGAACTCCGGATTGTTCACCAGCACTTCGTCCAGCGGTATCCGTCCGCGATACCCGGTCTCGCCACATTCCTTGCATCCTACAGCGCGGCGAGCCTGCTTGACGCCGAACGCGCGCTCCATCCGAATGGTCGAAGCGTCGCGCTCGACCGGCTGATCCTCAGCGCAGTTGTTGCACAGTCGCCGAATCAGTCGCTGCCCGACGACGCCGCGAAGCGCCGGACCAAGCGCAGCCCGGTCGAGACCGAGGTCGAGCAAACGCTGCACGGCACCGACCGCGTCGTTGGTGTGCAGCGTGGACAATACGAGGTGACCCGTCGCAGCAGCCTGAAGGGCGATCCTCGCCGTTTCGTCGTCTCGTATCTCACCGATGAACACGACGTCCGGATCCTGGCGGAGGATCGCGCGCAGCGCGGAAGCGAAAGTCACGTCACGCTTGGGGTCGATCTGGATCTGCGTCACACCAGGGAGCTCGTACTCGACCGGATCTTCCACCGTCATGATGTTGATCGCCTGCGCCGCCAGCTCACGCACACCGCCGTACAGCGTGGTCGTCTTTCCGGATCCGGTTGGTCCGGTGACGATGACGATTCCCTCCTTGAAGGAGAGCAAGTACTTGAGCCGCGCCAGCTCGTGTGGCGCCAGTCCGAGGTTGTCGAGCGACCTTGACGAATCCGGATTCAGGATTCTGATGACGGCCTTCTCCGCTTCGCGGGTCGGCACGGTCGAGATGCGCATGTCGAAAGTCTTGCCCGCGATCACCACGCGCGTGCGGCCGTCCTGCGGCCGCAGCCGGTCGGCGATGTCGAGCTTAGCTATGACCTTGATGCGCGAGACGACCCGAGTGAGCGCCACGAGCGGCAGCTGCATGTACTGACGCATGACTCCATCAACACGAAAACGCACGACACCCTGGTGCCGGCCCGGTTCGAGATGGATATCGCTCGCGTTTGCCGCAATCGCGGCGTGCAGTACCATGTTCGTGAGCTGGATGACGGGCGCCGCCTCCGCCTCGCTCGCTGCCACGGGCCCGGCGGTCTCCACCTCTACAACCTTGACGTCGCTCAACGTGACATCGAGCGATTTGAGGAGGCCTTCCATCGCGCGTTCGGGCGAGTAGTGCGCGTTGATTCCGTCCAGAACCGTCTGGTAGCCTGCGACCTGGAGTATCACGCGGCGGCCCGAGGTGAACTGGATCGCCTGCTCCGCGTTGTAATCCGTGGGGTCCGATATTGCTACGACGATCTCGTTCTGCGTTTCGCTGATCGGCAGTACGTGGTACTTCCGCGCGATCTTCTCGGGGACGAGCTTGACCGCACGCGGCTCGACCGTGTCCATTCGCGCGGGCTGAAGCCGGAACAACGCCGCGACGGCACAGGCGAGCTCGTTCTCAGCGACAGAATAGGCCTGCGTGGTCTGTCGCCAGCCTTCGTTGAGAGGTGTGGAAGCCGAAAGCACTGGCCTGGACGCCGCCTGCAGGCCCGCCTTGTCGGCGGCGTTGATTAACCAATTCATCTCGAGCCGGTTGAGCGGCGGGCGGCTAGCACGATAGAGGGCATCCCTATGGAAGGTTCGGCATGCCGAACCGCTTTCCACAGTGTGACTTTTGGCTCGATTTCCCGCTAGACTTCGATGGCAACGGTCAAGTTGCCAACCTGTTCTCGCGACACGGAGCCAAACGGCTAAAGCGGCCCATCGGAGTAGCCCCTACTGGAGAGTATCGGGAGGATACTGCTCCACCGCGCGACCGGGAGCACCCGACACGTCACATGCGCAACCAGCTCCGGAAGACATCTCACTTGGTCCAGACTATCACGCTTCCGCAATAACCCTTGAGTGGCGAAGGCATGAACGCTTCGGGAACCGTGAGCAGATTATTGTACACCTCGACCGCCTTAACGTCGGTGCCGGGAACCCAATCGTCGCCCTCGGGGGCCGAGTGGCCGTCGAGGTAGAGCTTGAGCCGGCACTGGCCGTTCGCGGAGTAGTATTTGAGCGATCCGGAGTGCGGCTGGCCGACGATGCGCACTCCGGGAACGTTGCGCATGAGGTCGCTGATGAATGCGGGCTGGCGTCGCTCCACTTCGTCAGGCGCGATGAAGTAGCCGGGCCGGCGCGCCATGCGGTCAAAGAACCCCGTCGCCTCGAAGCGGGCCGCGCGTATCGCGTCGGCATCCTCGTGTCGCTGGGCAGCGACCGTCATATTGGACAGGGCGGCGGCAACCGGGACCATGCTGACGACTACAGGCTTTATTGAACCGGCTCGCAAGTCGAGTTCGAAGTCAACGGGCGTGTATCCCAGGCGCCTGACGTTGAACCGCTGCCGTCCGGCGGTGAGCCCTGATATCTCGAACGCACCGGAGTCGCTGGTCCGCACGGTTTGCAACGGTTCTCCCCAACCGACTGTGGCGTAGGAAATAGGTGAGTTGGAGGAGTCCCGCACGTTGCCGCGGACGGACGCGGGGCGGGGTTGCCCAATCGGCAGAGGAATTCCAGCAGGCGGAACGGTGGCAGGCTGCGCCTCCGCTTGGGAACCGGCTGCGAGGCAGCATGCGAGTGCCAATCCCGTACGGATGGCCGCCACAACGTGGCCCGAACTCCGGCGAACGCTCGCCGCCCGTTCGTAGTGAGTGGCCCTGGTCACCGCAGCAGCGAGTATACGTCTATCACTGCAGAGTTGTACGTGCGCGCGTAGTCGGCGGGCAGTCGCTCCACGCCGAGCATTATCTCGCGCTTGAGGTCACGAACCATCGCACGAGTGGCGGAGATGTCTTCGCGCTCGTCCTGGCCCACCTGGTTGAGTCCGTGCAGGGCGTTCCAGAGATGCCTGACGAGCTCGTTGATCTCCTCGACGAGCGCGGAGATAGGAGCGGTTCCGGGATCCGGCAGTTGTGGTAGATCCGAGTCGAGACCGCCGGAGTCCTTCATGGGAACAGACGATACGGCGCGGGTGAGCCGAGGGCAAGGAGCGACCTGCACGAGACCAATAGGAGACCAGCGCCGGAGTGGTCGAATGAGCGGGGTGGGGATCGAACCCACGACCTGAAGCTTAAAAGGCTCCTGCTCTAACCAACTGAGCTACCCGCCCCTCTACGTACGCAATCGACTCAATCTAAGCGAATCAGGGCCTGTGGGGGACCGTGGCGGCCGCTGCGGGCGCGCGGGTGAATATGGATTTGGGGATCATGACATGTGCGCCGACGTTGCCGTCCACCAGCTGGGTCACGTCCACGTCGCACGCAACGCTCACGAGCATGTACGCGTCATCCTTGCTGAGGCCGCGCCGAATGAGGAACTCGATTGCCTGGCGTACTGCCGTCTTGGTGGCGACGACGAGATCCCTGTCCGTACCCATGGTGATCCAGTGCGTCGGAGTCTCCGCCATGGGCCATGTCAGGTGCATGTCCTTGCGAACAATTACCTGAAAGGTGCCGACGAGCGATGTCTCCAGCGCCGTAATGTCCACCTCGCCGTTACCCTGACCCGCGTGGCCATCACCAATTTCGAGCAGGGCGCCGGCAGTATGCACGGGGATGTAGAGTGTGGTTCCGGCGACCAGCTCCTTGTTATCCAGATTGCCTGCGTGGATTCCGGGTGGCGCGCTGTTGAGTCTGCCCATGGCGGGTGGCGGCGCGACGCCGATGCTACCGAAGAAAGGGTGCAAGGGGATATCGATCCCGTCGGCGAAATGCGCGAGCATGGTGCGTCGGTCGAGCGGTATGATCCGCATCCTCGAATAGCCGAAGTCTTCGGGGAGAAATCCGCTCTTCCCGCCGAAGGCATTGTACGCGTACGGAATAGCGAGATCGATCTTCCTTATTCGCACCTCGAGCACATCGCCCGAGTCGGCACCATTCACGTAGATCGGGCCCGTGAGTATGTGACCGCCAGGCCCCTTGTTGGTGACGGAATCGTATATCGCGCGGAGCGCAGGCTCGACCTGCGACGCTGGAAGTCCCGCGCCCTCCAGGCGAGACGGACTCGAAGTCAGGAGGGTGCCAACAACGATGCGGTCACCGGAGTTGATGTGCAGCACCGGTTTCGCAGCGGCGTCGTAGTAGCCCCAGGCGACGGTCGCAGACGCCGGCATCAATGTGTCAGTGACTGCCGGCGCCTGCGCGCGCGCCACTGCGGCAGTAAATACGGTGGCCACGAGAATCGCGACCGGGACTGCCATACGGTGTTTGCGGATTTTCATTCGGGACTCGCAGTTCGCGGGGGCGCGGGAGCCGGGCTGACTCCACGTATCCTAT
Source organism: Gemmatimonadales bacterium (assembly GCA_038205315.1). Taxonomy (GTDB): domain Bacteria; phylum Gemmatimonadota; class Gemmatimonadetes; order Gemmatimonadales; family Gemmatimonadaceae; genus Fen-1247. The sequence goes on from JBBRBY010000032.1 coordinate 7,288, forward strand.
TTCTGGCGTTTCGAACGAGCTCGCGTGCCTTCGCTGGAAGCTCGTCAAAATATGTGTAGAACACCGGTGTAACGTAAAGCGTGACGAGCTGTGAGAATGCAAGTCCGCCGACCACGGCGACACCGAGCGGCCTGCGCGAAGACGCTCCAGCACCGGTACCCAGGGCGATTGGAAGCGTCGCCATCAGCGCGGCCATGGATGTCATCATGATCGGACGGAAGCGTACTGCCGCAGCCTCGACTATCGCCGCGGCGGGAGTCTTGTGCTCCTTGCGCTCGGCGTCGATGGCGAAATCGATCATCATGATTGCGTTCTTCTTGACAATACCCACGAGGAGAATCAGACCGACGAATCCATACACGTCGAGCTCCATGTGGAACACCCACAGCGACAGGAGTGCACCAAAAGCAGCGAACGGCAGGCCTGTGAGAATTGTGAGCGGATGAACGAAGCTCTCGTACAGAATACCTAGCACCATGTAAATAACGAATATCGCGAGGACCAGAAGTGCCATGAGTCCCTTCTGGCTCTGCTGGAACGCCTGCGCGGTTCCGGAGAAGCTGGTCGTGATACCCGGCGGAAGGGTGGAGGCGGCAGCGGCGGTGATGGCGCTGGTGGCGTCGCCGAGCGCCGCCCCGGGTCGCGTATTGAAGGAGATCGTGACTGACGGAAGCTGGCCCGAATGGTTGATCGCGAGCGGCCCGACGCTCTGCGTGAGAGTCGCCACGGCGCTCAGCGGCACCAATCCGCCGCTGCTCGATTTCACGTACAGCAGCTGCAGCGCGGGAATATCCCGCTGGAACTGCGGTAGCAGCTCCATGATCACGAAGTACTCGTTGTTCGGCGTATAGATAGTGGATATCTGACGCGAGCCGTAGGCGTCGTACAGCGCCGTCTCGATCTGGGCCGCTGTGACACCGAGCGAAGCAGCGCGTTCTCGATCGATGGTGACGTTCACCTGCGGATTCGCGATCTGGAGGTCACTGGTCACATCCTGCAGCTGCGGCAGATCGCGCATTCGCGACTGCATCTTCTGCGCAGCGGAATCGAGCGCCCCGATTGCAGGACCCTGCATCGTGTACTGATAGAGGCTCTTGGCCGAGCGCGCGCCGATCTGGATGGCTGGCGGCACCTGCATGAAGACATTGATACCGGGAACGCCGGTGAGCTTGGGCCGCAACTCGTTGACTATGTCATCGGCGTCCATGCGGTGTCCGAACGGCTTGAGACCGAGGAAAATTCGGCCCTGGTTCCCGCTGCCGCCGTTGCCGACGGACGACATGTATCCGCCGATGTTCGTGTCCTTCGCAACGATAGCAGCCACTTGTTGCTGGTGTCGCACCATCTCCGCGAACGAGGTACCCTGTGCCACCTCGGTGGTCGCAATGATCTGACCGGTGTCCTGCGTCGGAATGAAGCCCGTCGGCACGAGCCGGAACATGACCCCGGTCGCGACAAGCACGGCGACTGAGAAGATGAGTGTGCCGAACCGGTGGAGCATCACCCAGTCGAGGCTGCGAGCGTACGAGTTGGCGAGACGTTCGTACATTCTCTCCGACGCATTGAACCATCTGCCGTGCTCGTGACTTGGCGGCTTGAGGAATCGGCTCGACAACATGGGTGTAAGCGTCAACGAGACGAAACCCGATACCAGAATTGCTGCTCCAATCGTGACCGCGAATTCGTGGAACAGCCGCCCCACCACGCCACCCATGAAGAGCAGCGGGATGAAGACCGCTGTCAGGGACAGGGTCATCGATACGATTGTGAAACCGATCTCGGCCGACCCGTCGAGTGCCGCCTGCATCGGCGGCTTTCCCATTTCCATGTGTCTCACGATGTTCTCGAGCATCACGATCGCGTCATCCACCACGAACCCGACCGCGAGCGTGAGCGCCATGAGCGACAGGTTGTCGAGCGAGTACCCAAGCAGGTACATCACGGCGAAGGTTCCCACCAGCGACATCGGCAGCGCGAGGCTCGGGATTACCGTCGCCGAAATGTTGCGGAGGAACAGGAAGATCACCATGACCACGAGGAACAACGTGAGAACGAGCGTCGACTTGACGTCATCCACGGATGCCTCGATGGACGCGGACCGGTCGTACAGTGTGTGAACCTGCACGCTCGGCGGTATCTGAGTCTTGAGCGAAACGAGTAGATCCTTCACTCCCTGCGCGACAGCGACGGTATTCGTTCCCGGCTGTCGCTGCACGGCAAGAACCACGGAGCGCGAACCGTCGTACCAGCTCGCGGTTCTGTTGTTCTCCACGTCGTCGAGGATGTTGCCGAGCTCGTTCAGGTGCACCGCCGCACCATTTCTGTAGGCGACCACGATCTGGCGAAACTGGGCGGCGTTCTGAAGCTGGCCGTTGGTCTCGACCGTGTATGCTCGTGTCTGACCCCAGAGTGTGCCGGTCGGCATGTTCACATTCTGCGCATTGATCGCTGCCACGACCTCGTCGATTCCGATACCCCGGTTTGCCAGCGAGGTAGGATTGAGCTGCACCCTTACTGCGTACTTCTGCGCCCCATAGACGGATACCTGTGCGATTCCCGGAATCGTGGAGATACGCTGTGCCATCACCGTTTCGCCGTACTCGTCCAGCTGCGAGAGTGGGAGCGTGTTCGACGTTAGCGCGAGATAGAGGATGGGTGAGTCCGCGGGATTGACCTTCCGATACGACGGCGGAAGAATTCCCAGCGGCAGGCTGCGCAAGGTCTGCGAGATGGCCGCCTGCACGTCCTGCGCGGCCGCATCGATGTTCCGGTCGAGGGCGAACTGGATCGTTATCGACGTGGAGCCGAGCGAGCTCGACGACGTCATGTTGTCGATGCCGGCGATAGTCGAAAACTGCTTCTCGAGCGGAGTCGCAACCGCCGACGCCATGGTTTCCGGGCTGCCGCCGGGAAGACCCGCATTTACCGTTATCGTCGGAAAATCCACGGACGGCAGATCACTGACTGGCAGCCGCTGGTACGACGTGACACCGAAGAACAGTATCGCGATCATGACGAGTGTGGTCATGATCGGCCGACGGATGAACAGGCTCGTCATCGGAACGAACCCGGTCCGGTTGCCGAAGAATCCACGGGTCCTGCTCTTCGCGCGGCGGCCGGCTTGATCACGACTTTTGCTCCGGTCGTAAGTCTGGACTGACCATCGATGATCACTCGATCGCCTTCTGCCAGCCCGCTTGCGATGACCGTCAGGGTGTCGACGGTGCGAGCTACCTTGACCGGCTGCTGCTTCGCGCTGCCAGCGCTGTCCACCGTGAACACGTAGCTACCCTGCTGTCCCGCCATCACAGCCTCCGATGGAACCGTCAGTGCATCCGGTTCCACGTACAACCGCAGCGCGACCGTGACGAACTGACCGGGCCAGAGCGTGCCGTCGGCATTGTCGAACCGGGCCTTGAGAAGAACCGTGCCGGTGGCAGAATCCACGGTGTTGTCCACGAACGCGAGCGTCCCGCTCAGTGCGGCGCGCGCGCCTTCTGAAAGTGTCGCGCTGACCGAGAGAGCCCTTCCAGCGCCGAAGTAGCGTTGTATGTCGGGTAGCTCGCTTTGCGGTATGGAGAACCGTACCAGAATGGGATGAATCTGGTTGACGACAACCATCGGCGTGGACGCGTTCGCCTTGACGAGATTCCCCTTCCGCACGAGAAGGCTGCCGGTGCGTCCTGAAATCGGTGCGCGGATGGAGCAGTTGGAAACGTCGAGCTGTGCGCGCTCCACCGCTGCTCGATCGGCGCCGACGGTCGCCGCAGCAGACGCAGCAGTTGCAGCCGCCTGATCTGCCTGAGATCGCGTCACGTAGTCCTTCTCGACTAGCGAGGCATAACGGGCCGCGTCGCGTGTAGCGTTTGCGGCCTGTGCCTGGTCACGCGCAAGCTGGCCGCGTACCTGATCCAGAACGGCGATGTAAGGACGCGCGTCAATCTCGAACAGCACCTGACCCGCCGACACATCCTGGCCTTCGGTAAACATCACGCTCTTAAGTATGCCACCAACCTGCGCTTCGACAGCCGCGGTTTGCATGGGCTCGACGACGCCGTTGGTGCTGAGGGTGTACGGCACCGCCGCACGCCGCGCGGTAGCAACCACAACCGGCACTTTCGGTGTCCTGGGCGGCGCGGCCTTGGAACATGCAATCGCCGAAACTATGAACACTGCGACCGCACGCAGCGAGGATGATCTATTGCTCATGGATGCGAGTTATTCTGCGACGTTGAAGTCGTGCCGGTTGCTGGTATGAATAGAAATGGAGTCTCTCCCCGCGTGCCGAGCACGCCGGAGTCGTGAGCAAGCTGGGCGAGAGCCGTGTACCACTGCCAGCGCGACTGGACCTGCTGCGCCCGGGCGTTGGCCAGTGCAGACTGCGCGGTTAGTAGGTCGATTATGCTGCCGACGCCTTCGCGATAACGGCCGGCCGCTACCTGCTCCGATTGCAGCGCGCTCGCCAGAAGATCGTCCGCCGTCGCGACACGCTGGCCGGCGGTCTGAAGCGCGTAGTATGAGGTGAACACCTGGGTCGTTACCTGCTCCCGTAAAACATCCGCCTGTGCGGTCGCCGCGTCGGCCCGCGCCCGAGCCGCGGCGATGTCATACTGGCGCGAGAAGCCTGTGAAGATCGGGATCGAAATCCCGAGCGTGATGCCGTACGAACTGCCGGAGTAGATACGAGGCTCCGAGTAAACTCGTCCCGCGTTGCTGCCGAGCGTCAGCGCTGGCAGCGCGGCGGATTGCGCCACGCGAATCTGATCCGCTGCCGCGGCGGCCTGCGCACGAGCGGCAGCAAGATCGGGACGGAGTGCGACTGCGTCCGAGATCAGACTGTCCACGGTGACGTTGACGGCCTGCACGGGTACCGTGCTCGATAGAGGCCCCAGGTCGTACGAAACGTTGGCAGGGATTCCCATCGCCGCCGCCAGATTGCCGCGGGCTGCGTGAAGGTTGCCCTGTATGGTTTCAAGATTGAGCTGTTCCTGCGACAGCGCCGTCCGTGCCTGAAGCACGTCCGCGATCGTCGCGAGTCCAACGCTGTCGCGCTGCTGCGCAGCAGCGAGGTTTGCGCGCGCTTCGGCGATGGCCGCGCGCTCCGCGCCGAGCAGCGCGCTGTTTGCCATGTACGAGAAGTACGCGGCCTCCACCTGCAGCACTACTGACTGTATCGTCGCGTTGTGGATCAGATCCGCCGCGAAGAGGGTCTGCCGTGCAGCGTCGACGGTCCCGCTGCGGCCACCGAAATCGAGCAGCAGGTAACTGAGCGTGAGAGAGGGATTGATCTGCGTCCGCCGTATCGACGCTCCACCATTGACCGGCACGGACTGAGTACGTGACGCGGTCGCAGCGGCGTTGAGCGACGGAAAGAACGATCCCTGTACGGAGCCGTACTGCGCTGCAGCTGCTCGCGCCTGCGACCACGACACTCGCGTCACCGGGTTGTTGCGCAACGCGAGGTCGATGACGTCTCCCAGAGAGAGCTGGTTGGCGCGGGCAAGCAAGTCCGGAGGAATGACCGTAGGGTCCCGTACCGGCTCCTTGACGAGACCGTGGGACGGCGCGATCCAAGGACGACTCGGTGACGGCGGCGCACCCGGGACGCCGTTGACGCTCGGCGGCGCCGCGGCGCACCCGACAAGTAAGGCCGACGCCAGAGCTATGGCGACCGGCCGGATTCGAAACTTTGGAGGCATTGACTCGGGTACGCTTGAACCCCGTCGCGCGCTGTGGCCAACGGCACGATTCTGCTAGCTATTCGTGCGACCTCTGGTCTTGTGGTGGGTCGAACCCTATGCGGTGGGGTGCCTCAGAGCGGCAACGATGGCTGCGGCAATGTCATCCGTCACCTTGAAGAGGTCGCGTCCGTCACGATCGTACACATCCGCCCACCGCATGACGCCATCCGAGGCGTTGCTGAGCCGAGCCGTCACTCGCAACCGCGCGCCCTCGCGCTGGACGGTGCCTTCCAGGAGCAATTTGGCGGTGGATTTTCCCTGTTGGCCGGACCCGGATCGGATCTCCCTGACCAGCGCGGCCGATGCGGTCGGCGAAATCACCTTGAGCCGAGCGGACCGAGTCAGGTTGTCAGCAACCGCATTGGTGATTCCGATGGCAACGTTGGCATCAGCCGAATCGCTCCCGAGGTCCACGAACGGGACGACCGCGATCTCGTCGACTGACGCCTGGAGCGTTGCAGCGCGATTGGCGGCGCCGGTGATGGGGCGAGCCCGACTGGTCGTGACGCCGGCTCCGATGATGGCGATGAGCGCCAGTCCGGCAGCGAGTCCGGCAAAACCGCGCTTGCGAACGGGTTGATGCGTGGGAACGAACTCACCGCTCCCCAAGGCGTGTCCCTCGAGGAGATCGACCAGTTCCTGCGCGTTCGCTGGCCGTTCGCCTGGCTCTATCGCCAGACATAGCATGACGAGGTGGTTCAACGCGGCCGGCACTTCGGGACGAACTGTGCCGATCGCGGGCGGAAGCGTACTCATCCGCGCAGCGAGCAGTGCCCGCGCCGGCAAGCCGGCGAATGGCGCCGCCCCGGTGAGCATCTCATACGCTGTGACGCCGAGCGAGTAGATGTCTGCCCGGCCATCGATGTCAGGATCACCGGCTACCTGCTCGGGGGACATGTAGAGCATGGTTCCGATCGCGGTCCCGACTGTCGTCAGCCCCGCGCCCCCGGCTCCCGTGCGCCGCGCCGACGAGAGCGCCTTCGCCACGCCAAAGTCGGTGACCATCGCCGAGCTGCCGGCGAGCAGGATGTTGCCCGGCTTGATGTCGCGGTGAACCACGCCGCGCTCGTGCGCGAACGAAAGCGCTCGGGCGACGTCCTTTACTATCGCGACGGTCTCGCGAATCGACAGACGTCCACCGGTGAGCCGGTGGGCGAGCGACTCGCCGTCCACGTAGGGCATGACGAAGTACGGAAGTCCGCCGGCGGTGCCCGTGCGCAGCACACCGACTATGTGCGGATGCTGCAATGCGGCGACGGTCAGTATCTCACGCCGAAAGCGCTCCACCGAAACGGACGCGGCGAGCTGCGGATGCAACACCTTGATCACCACGCGTCGCTCAAGCTCGAGATCCTGCGCGACGAACACACACGACATTCCACCGTCGAGCTCCCGCTCGATTACATACGCGTCGCCCAGCTCGGCGCTTATGGTTTCACGGATGGAAGAATTCACAGGCTACTTGCTTGATCGGAGGGTATGCCGGTTAGACGGCATCGAGGCACAAAAGGTTGCGCGCGTCACAGTAGCCACTGAGACGGATACCCCTCACCACTGTTAATGGATCGTTCTCCCACACCTCGACTACGCGGCGCTGCCACGAATCGTGAATCCTGCAGCGCGAGCGCCTTGAAACAAATGTATCGACGGTGCGCGGTAGCGCGCGGTAGCGCGCGTCAGCGCGCCGGAGGCTCCGCGGGCGTCTGCGGCAACGCGCGCTGCGCTTCGTGCGGATGCGCCGAAGTCGGCAGCAAGGTCATTCCCTTCCGTTCGAGCTTCCCCCAACCGACTACATGGCCGCGGAGGGCGGCCGCGATCGATTTTACAACCACCCAGTACATGGTCTGCCGGAATACAAACCGCTGGATGAGCACCAGCCATGTGAGTGCCTTCTCCTCGCCTGGTTCCATCAGGAACGCGACGACCGCGGCAAGCCAGTCAACGATCAAGAAGATCACGTACAGCTTGAGTACGTCCTCGAGATTGCTGAGAGCATAGCTGCCACCGTGCTGGTATCGGGCGAGCAGCACCGACAACAGGCTCCACGCGAACAAGATGTCAGCAAGTGGAGAGATCGCCGTGTAGAACAGCTGGAAAATCCACACATTTGGCATCGCTATCATCCCAAGCGCGCCGTATTTGGGGCGGAACGTGATCTTCTTGTGTTTCCAGACTGATTGCAGCGTCCCGAACGACCAGCGGAACCGCTGACGGATCAGCGCTTTGAGCGTGTCCGGTGCTTCGGTGTACGCAATGGCGTCGTCGGCATACGTGACTCGCACGCCCTCCTCCCCCAGCGCCCATGTCAGATCCTGGTCCTCGGCGAGCGTGTCATCGCTGAATCCTCCAACAGCCTGAACGTAGGACTTGCGCCATGCACCTACCGCGCCTGGCACGATGGTGATCGCATTGAGGACTGCGAAGGCACGCCGCTCGAGATTCTGGCTGGTGACGTACTCCAGAGCTTGCCAGCGAGTGACAAGATTGTGGCGGTTGCCCACTTTTGCGTTGCCCGCCACGGCGCCGACCTTTGGATCACTCAGCGGTGCAACCAGGCGTGCAACCGTCGTCGGAGTAAACTGCGTGTCGGCATCGAGGCAGACAATGATCTCACCACGCGCGCGCGCGATGCCGTAGTTGAGCGCCGTGGCCTTGCCACCGTTCTGCTTTGTGTACACTGTGACGCGTGGATCATCACCGAACTCGCGGACCACCACGCCATGCGTGTCATCGGGCGATCCGTCGTCCACGACCACGATGTCGAGCTCACCGTCGTATTCCTGGCTGAGAAGACTGCGCAGAGTGGCGGAGATCACGCGCTCCTCGTTGTACGCCGGAACGATAATGGTGACGGGCGGCGTGTAATGAAGATCGGACTTGTGCGGGCGATACCGCTGGTACGTCGCGAGGATGATGATGATTACGAGCCGGATCGCGCCCACCACAACGGCGATGAAGAAAAGCCAGTAGAGCGTCCATTCCAGCCCGCTCACGAACGTGAACGTCGCCAGCTCGATGTCGCGCGTCAGAGCGCTCCGCGGCGGCAGTGCCGGCATCGCCTCGTCGCGTGATATTCCGGCGAGCTCCGACAGCGGGACCACAGTGTCACCGTACGCGCGGAGCGAATCGATGATCGGACCGAGAGCACGCACAGTCTGCGCCCTGTTTCCACCGCCGTCATGCAACAGAATGACGTTGCCTCCCGACCGGAGCCCGCCCGCCGTGACCATGCCACCGTAATACCGCTGGGCCATCACGTTCCTGACTATCTGCTCGGCGGAGATCGGCTGCCAGTCCTCGGCATCGATATGGAGACCGACCGTCACGTAGCCGCGCTTGCTGGCGATGTCCACCGGCACCAGTTCGTCGTTGGTGGTCGGTTCGGCATCCCCGAAGTACGGCGGGCGGAAGAAGAATGACCGACGATTCAGCACTGCTTCGAGCAGCCGCTGGTTCGCATCGATTTCCAGTTTGGTGACGAAATCGGACGTGAGCGCGAGATTCGGATGCGTGAATGTGTGATTGCCGAACAGGTTCCCATCGTTCACTATCCGGCGCATCAGCGGAATGTGGGCCTCCACATTGCGGCCGATGACGAAGAATGTCGCGGCCGCGTTCCGGGATTTGAGCGTGTCGAGGATCTGCGGCGTCCAGTTCGCGTCGGGACCGTCATCGAACGTGAGCGCAACGCGATGTTCGGACTTGCCATACTTTCGGACGATGTACGGCGACGGGTACGCAACGATGCGCTCGCCAGTGATGACGCCGCGCATTGTATCCGCCGTCGCCACGCGGCTGCCGGTGCGGGGAGAAGAGACGATCTGCAGGATCTCCCCGTCGCCGATGAACTCGGTCTCGTAACCCGGCGGAATCTCCGAGAGCGTCGCCGCCGCGTCCACGACTTTCTCAGTCCCTACAGCCTTCCAGAGAACCGGATCTTCCGCTCCCAGCCTCCAGACGGCGTATCCTGCACCGCCGAGCGCACGCTCCGCCCGAACCTGGTTGTACGCGCTGGCCCCATCCAGATACCAGACGAGATGGTCAGTGGAATCCGGATCCGTCCATGTCATGTACGGATTCAACGATTCCCTGTCGAATCCCATGTGTGAGCTTCCGGGATTGTCGCGACCCTTCGCAAGCACCTCCTGAAAGGTGTACGCTTCACCGGAGTTCGCTGGACCTGCGTCGTTCCAGTCGTATCCATACGCGCCGAGGGCGAAGATGGCCTTTGCAGCGGGCACGCTTCGGAGCATGTTGCGCGCCTGGTCCACATACCACTTCTGGCCAGCGACTGGACCTGGATCGCCCTTCCCGTAGTGCTCGTCGTAGAGCATCAGAAAGAGGTAATCATTCACGGCGGCGAAGCGCCGAAGATCGCGCGCGTCCGTGTTGACGCCCACGGTCTGGGTGAGCAGCAGGCCATGAGCGTGAAGCATGGCACCGAGCTCCTGCTGGAAGGACACAAGGTTGCCAGTGGATGCCGCGGGAACGTTTTCGAGATCGATCGTCACCCCCGCGAACTTGTAGCGCAACACGGTCGCCACGATCTGTGCCTCGACTCTTGCGCGACTCTGCGGCGTCGCGAGCATGTTGGTCACACCGGCGGCGTTGAAAAGCTGCGTCTTGCGGTCCACGTTGTTCACGAGGAGCAGCACCTTCGGATGCGACGGAATCGAGTCGTACACGCCGAAGAATGCCGTGTCCTTCTGGATCATGCTCACGTCGAGACTGTCGCCGGCGGGAGACAGGTAGCCCCACTCCGCGACTATCCAGTCGAGATCCTCGAAATTGCGGCGGAACGATGCAAGGGAATTGTCAGCCCACCAGACGTAGAATCCGGCGCGTATCTGATGCGTGCTCGGTGTTCCCGTGAGCTGGCGCTCTAGCGCGACAGCCGCGTTTCGTATGGACCGCGCCGTGCGCTGCACCTGCAGCGCGGCGTACAACTCACTCCGCTTGGTTCTGCGAGCGCGATACTCGCGGGTGCCCACGAAGCGCGGTGCGACGGCGTTCGGCGCGGGGTTGAAGGCGGGAAGCACTGGGGGCACCAACAGAACGATCGCGGCGAGCGACAGGAGAAGCAGCGTCGTTATCGCGCCAAGCAGTGTTGCAAGCCTGCGTACCCTGGGCCAACGGCGCCCGGAACGGTCCAGAAACACCGGGCCCGAAGGCTCCTCCACGTCGACATAATCCTCCGGGATCATGAATGACGAATGATGTCGAGCGCGACAGTGCGCACGCCTTCGATGATGAACTGCACTCCGATGACCATGATCAGGAGACCCATCAGCCGCGTCATCACGTTCATCCCCGTGCGCCCGACTCGCTGCACGATGAACGGCGCGATCCCGAGCACGAGCCAGGAGATAACCATTACGCCGATGATCGCGCCGTACAGTCCCAGAAGCTCGAACCTGGTGTCGGCCTGCGCTGTAAGTGTTATCACGGTCGTGATCGATCCCGGACCGGCAAGAGTGGGAATTCCCAGCGGGATGATACCCACCTCGGCCTTCTGCTCGGCGGCCTCCTGCTCACCCTTGCTGGTTCTGTCACGCGACATGCGCGCCTTTAGCATGTCACTGCCAATCCCCAGAAAAATCAGTCCGCCGGCGATCCGGAATGCGTAAGTCGTGATGCCGAAGAAGCGAAGGATATACGTGCCGGCAAGTCCGAACGCCACGAGTGCGATGATTCCGGTGGCAACCGCCAGCCGGAGCGTGGAATGTCGTTGCTGGTCGTTCAACTCCGCCGTCGATGTCACGTACAGCGGGACCGCGCTCAGCGGATTCACTATCGCGAGAAGCGATGTGAACGCGAGGGTGGTGAAGGCAGCCGTGGAGCCGTTGATCACGATCGTTGTTCCCTAGGAGAGTGACGAAATTGCACGCAGTTCTTCGACACTCTTCATTACAGCCTCACGGTCGGAAGCTCGCACCGTCACGTGACCCAGCTTGCGCCCGGGTCGCTCGCTCTTTCCATACAGATGAAGGTGCGCATCGTCCACCGCGAGTACGCGGTCAGTCGCGGGATGAACTCCAATGATATTCAGCATCGCTGAATATCCGACCGCGGCGCAGCTTCCGAGCGGGAGTCCGCATACCGCGCGGACGTGATTCTCAAACTGCGAGGTACTGGCGCCTTCGATGGTCCAGTGTCCGCTGTTGTGAACACGAGGCGCCATCTCGTTTGCGACTATACCGTCGGCGGTGTCGAAAAGCTCCAGCGCGACCACGCCCGCATATCCGAAATTCTCCATTAGTGCACGCGCGTAATTCTCCGCTGCAGCACGCCGCCCCTCTTCCAGATGCTCGGCGGGCGCGATGCTCGTGCGCAGAATCCCGTCACGGTGGTGGTTCTCAACTATTGGGTAGCAGTGCATCTCTCCCTGCTGCGAACGTACGGCGATCACCGAAAGCTCCCGTTCGAATCTGACCAGCGATTCGTACACCAGATTCGAGCCGCCCAGCGATGCGACGCCTGCTTCTGCATCCGCAGCTGACGCGATCCGGGCCTGTCCCTTGCCGTCGTAGCCAAACCTGCGAGTCTTGAGTATTCCTGGTACGCCAACGTCGGCGAGCGCTGCTTGCAGATCGGCGAACGAATCGACCAGCCGGTATGGAGCGACCGGGATGCCAAGGCGCTCGAATCGCTGCTTCTCGAGACCGCGATCCTGGGACGTAAACAGTGCGTCGCGGGGAGGCCACACCGGGCACGCTGTCTCGATTACAGAAACCGCCTCCGCGGACACATTCTCGAATTCGTAAGTGACCACGTCCACCGATTGCGCGAACGATCGCAGCGCACGGGCGTCGTCGTACGCCCCGATGATCACGTCCCCTACTGCCTCGGCAGACGGACTCGGCGTTGGTGAGTAGAAAGTGAATCTCAATCCGAGTGGGATTCCCGCGAGAGCCAACATCTGTCCCAGCTGTCCCGCGCCGAGTATTCCTACTCGCATGCCGGTTCCGTCGCGTGATGCGGCGGCAGCGGTGGTCATGGTATGCGCCAGCCGGTTATCCAGCTGAGCAGCCGGCGCAGCATCCAGAGTATCATGTGTCGCGGGGATCCGGAGCGTCGAGCACGCGTTGAGTCTGTTCCGTGCGGAACCGTTGCAGCGGCTCTCGGAATTCCGGATGCCTGTTGGCGACTATGGCCGTCGCGAGAATCGCCGCGTTGATGGCGCCCGCTCGTCCGATCGCAAGTGTAGCCACGGGAACTCCTGCTGGCATCTGAACGATCGACAGCAGCGAGTCGATGCCGTGGAGTGTCCTGGATTCGATCGGCACGCCGAGGACCGGAAGCGCCGTCTTGGACGCGCACATTCCCGGCAGGTGCGCCGCGCCGCCCGCGCCGGCGATGATTACCTCGATTCCGCGCGACGCTGCGGCAGCGGCGTATTCGAACAGAAGATCGGGTGTGCGATGCGCGCTGACTATACGTGTCTCAAATGGCACGCCGAGCTGCTCGAGCGTCGTGGCGGAATGAGACATGGTGTCCCAGTCCGACTGCGAGCCCATTATGACCGCTACGACTGGATCTGGGTCTGGCACTGTGCGACTGGGCCGAAGCTCTTGCGATGGTGGACAGTCGGACCCACCGAGATGAGTGCCGAGAGGTGTGCGAGGGTACCGTACCCCACATTGCGCTCCCAAAGATACGCCGGATACCGGCGCGCGAGCGATACCATGAGCCGGTCGCGTGTGACCTTGGCGACGATGGATGCGCACGCGATGCTGTAACACGTGGCATCGCCGCCAATGACGGCGCGATGTTCCACCTCCAGCGCGCGGATCGGGTTCCCGTCGATCAGTACGTGACTTGGCACGACTTTCAGCTTGGCGATTGCGCGTCTGATGGCGAGAGTGCTGGCGTGATAGATGTTGAGCCGGTCTATTTCGCGCACGGAGGCTGCGCCGAGGCCGATGCAGAGAGCGCGAGCGAGAATCTTTCGCGCGAGGTCTCTTCGCTCGGCGGCCGCCACCTGCTTGGAGTCTGCGACGCCGTTGATCATTGCCGCGTTGGGGTCCATGATGACGGCACATGCGACAACGGGGCCCGCTAGCGGGCCCCGTCCGACTTCATCAACTCCAGCCAGAAGGAGCCCGCCAGCGGAGCGTAACTCGCGCTCCACAGGGCCCCAGCGCATCAGGCGTTCGCGGCCTTTGCCGTGCCTGGCTTGGCCTTGCGCTCCTTGATGCGCGTGGCCTTGCCGGTGAGAGCGCGGAGGTAGAACAGCTTGGCGCGGCGGACGCGTCCGCGGCGGACGACGCTGATGTCGGCCAGCATGGGCGAGTGGAGCGGGAAGATTCGCTCGACGCCGATTCCGTTGGAAATCTTGCGGACCGTGAAGCTGGCGGAGACGCCGGCGCCGCGACGGGCGATGCAGACGCCTTCGAAAGCCTGGACGCGCTCCTTGTCACCCTCTTTCACGCGGACGTTCACGCGTACGGTGTCACCGGCCCTGAATGGGGGAAGATCGGGACGGAGCCACTCTTTCTGGGTTTCGCTGAAGGCGTGCATGGGATTTTCTCGGCTTTTTCGGGGACAGTCTTGGAAAATAGCGGCCCGTGGGGGGAACTGCAATGCCGCGTGGGGCGCCCCACTGGGACCTGCCTGGCTCTGGCGCGCGTGGCTGATACTCCGCAAGTTTTGCACAGCCGTTTCCCGCCTTCCTTCTGCCAATGACCCGTCTCCGTCTCGCAGTCGCCTTGCCGATGCTCGCGATCGGCTTTTCAGCCTCGCTGGCGGGCCAGGGGCGCCGTGGCGGGGGAGCCCGGCCCGATCAGGAGCCGCCCGATCTATCCAGGAGTCGCGCAACCAGCGGTAGCAGTACTGGTACGATCACGGGCACCGTCAGCGCTCGGGGAGCGAAGGGAGACACGATCATGGCCGCTAACGTTCTCGTCCAGCTCTGGGCCCTGGACGCGAACACTTCGGCGGCTCGTGATGCCGCTTGCGCCGGCTGGCTTGCAGACAAAACACTGTGGATGCAGGCCAAGCAGGAGGTCGAGTATCCGTCGGAAATGAAGCTGTCCGGCACACCGGTGGGCAACGATGTCGCCCTGCTGCGCACACTCATGACACTTCGCCGCGATACCGTTCGCACGGATGGAAACGGCGCGTTCAGCTTCAACAAGGTCCCGTTCGGCGCGTACACGCTCGAGGCTGAAGCGGTTGCGAATGACAAATTTGTGCAGTGGACCCGGGACGTCGCCGTAATTCCGATCAGGCCGACAAGCGTCGATCTCGGTGCGGATACCTTCGGCGAGAATCAGTACTGCACGCTCGCTGCTCCGGCGCCAGACACGGCCAGGATTTACGACGCGATCGAGCTCGATCGAGAGCTGATCCCGATTCATCCCGGGACGATCGACATCGCTACGATGCCGTCGTTCCGTGCGGCCGCGTTGCCAATCGAGATCGATTTCGTGATCGACGAGCAAGGCGTCCCGATCGAGGAATCTGTTCGCGTGGTGACGGGGTCGGTTGCGATCGCGGATGCGCGGACGTATGTCCAGGGTATGAAGTACAGCCCTCCCATGCGACACGGTAAGCCGGTGAAAGCACGCGGCAGCATTGGCGTGCGCTTCGAGAAGACAGTCCGCCGTGTTAACTAACTTTGCCGAGTGATTCGGCTCCTACCGCTCCTGCTCCTTCTTCCACGCGGCAATCTTCGCGTGATCGCCCGATAACAAAATCTCCGGCACCACGTGTCCCCTGAATTCCGGCGGTCTTGTGTAGCTCGGCGCCGAGATGCCGCGACCGTCGTAGAAAGAATCTGTGTACGCGCTCTCATGATCCGACATCGCGCCCGGTAGCAAACGCGCAGTCGCGTCAATGATCGCGAGAGCTGCCACCTCGCCGCCACTTACGACGAAATCACCGAGTGAGAGCTCTTCCGTCGCAAGATGATCGGCCACTCGCTGGTCCACATCCTTGTAATGGCCACACAGAAGCGTCAGCTGTTCGCCGCTCGCAAACCTTATCGCGTCCGCCTGCTCGAAACGCCGGCCACGTGGTGACAACAGAACGATCGGCGCAACCGCGCCGAGCGACTCCACCGCCTCGAAGAACGGATTCGGCTTCATAACCATTCCCGGACCGCCGCCGTACGGGTAATCGTCCACCGTACGATGCCGGTCGTGCGTGAAATCCCGCAGATCGACGACGTTGTACGTCACCGATCCCGCCGCCGCCGCGCGCGACGGGATGCTGAGGCCGAGCGGCGTGGTGAAGAAGTCGGGGAAAATCGTGACGACGTTGACCGTCAGCACGGACGACGCTCGCGCGTGCTCATTCGAAAAGGCCGGAAGACATCTCGACTGTGACAACACGCTCGTCGAGATCCACTTCGCGCACCACCGACGGGCGATACGGGACGAGAACGTCCCCGCCCTCGCGCTTCACTTCCAGCGTGAGGCCCTGTGGCAGCTCGTAAAGTCCGGTCACGTCACCGATCACGGTGCCGTCGTCGCCGCGAACATGCATGCCGATCAGATCGTGCATGAACACTTCGTCCGCACCGAGTGCCGTGATCTCGTCGCGCGGAACGAGCAGGTAGCGCTGGCGCCACATCTCCGCCGCCGTACGCTCCTGGATCACATCGAACTTCACAATGAGACCACCACGATACGGCGACGCGGTCTCGACGCGCAGCTCCTGCCTGCTCAGTGGATTGCGGCGATCATCCGGATGATTGGCGATGTCACCCTGGATGGTGCCGGCGAAGACGCGAGCGCCGGGCGCAAAGAGACGCTCGGGCTCGTCGGTGAGAAGCTCGACTGTAACGTCACCGCGAATACCCTGCGGCTTCCGGATGCGTCCGATGATCGCGTATTGAGTGTCTGGCATTTTCAAAAAAGTAAGGCCGGCTGCGAGGCCGGCCCAACAATCAGCATCATGCAGCTGAGGCTATGCTTCGGCCGACGACTCTTCCGAAATCGGAATGACGTTGGACAGATCGGGGTGCTCGGTGGCCGCGGACTTGGAGACGACGGTGCGGCCGGTGCGAGCCTCGTGACGACGCTTGAGAACGCCAGCGCGGCGTAGCAGCGAGCGCACGGTGTCGCTCGGCTGGGCCCCGACGTTCATCCAGTAGTTCGCGCGATCTTCATTGACGTTCAAGCCGCCCTCGCTCTGACGCGGAGCGTACTGACCGATGATCTCGATGAACTTGCCATCGCGCGGGCTCTGCGAGTCGGCGACGACGATACGATAGACGGGAGCCTTCTTGCGCCCGATACGGCGGAGACGGATACGAACCATTGGTGCTGCTCCATGCGGAGTTGCGGGTCGAACGCCGGACTCATCGCGGCCTCGGAGTATCCGAGGCGCATCCGGTACAGCCTGAGAAAATTAACGCATCCCGAACATGCCCGGCAGTGCCGGCATCCTGCCACCGCCGCCAGGCTTGCCGCCCATCTTCTTCATCATCTTCTGCATGTCACGAAACTGCTCCAGCAGCCGGTTCACTTCCTGAATCGTGCGCCCCGACCCCCGGGCCACGCGCGCCCGACGAGATCCGTTCAGAAGGCCAGGATCGCGGCGCTCGGCGGGCGTCATGGAGAGAATCATCGCCTCCACGTGCTTCAGACGTTTGGGCTCGGACTTGACCTGCTTCAGCATCTTTGTGTTCACGCCCGGAAGCATCTTGAGTAGGCCTTCGAGCGGCCCCAGCTTCTCGATCTGCTTCATCGCCGTGAGGAAGTCGCCCAGGTCCATCCCTTCCTTGCGGACCTTCTTCTCAAGCTTTTTCGCCTCGTCCGCATCGAATGCCCCCTGCGCCTTCTCGACGAGCGAGAGAACATCGCCCTGCTGCAGGATGCGGCCGGCCATGCGCTCGGGATAGAAATCCTCGAGCGCGTCCGACTTCTCGCCCACGCCGATGTACTTGATGGGCTTCTTCGTAACGCCGTAGATCGAGAGTGCCGCGCCACCGCGCGCGTCGCCATCCATCTTGGTGAGAATCACGCCGGTGACGTTGAGCGCCTTGTCGAATCCTTCGGCTATTCGCACCGCGTCCTGACCGGTCATGCCGTCAGCGACAAGCAGGATCTCCGTGGGAGATATCTCCTTCTTGAGCCGCTGCAGCTCCTGCATCATCGACTCGTCGATCTGCAGACGACCGGCGGTATCGACGATCACCACGCGGTCGCGTTCGCGCTTGGCCTGCTCGATTCCGGCGCGCGCAATCTTCACCACGTCTTGCGTGGACCGGTCGGAGTACACCGGCACGTCCAGCTGCCTGCCGAGTGTCTCGAGCTGGTCGATGGCGGCAGGACGATACACGTCTGCCGCGACGAGGCGCGTCGCGCGCCCTTCTTTCTTCAGCTTGAGCGCGAGCTTGCCGGCCGTAGTCGTCTTGCCCGATCCCTGGAGACCGACGAGCATCACGACCGTCGGCGGAATCGAGGACAGCTTTAGCGGCTCGCGGCGCTCGCCGAGCATGGCGGTGAGCTCTTCGTAGACGACCTTGATGAGCTGCTGGGCGGGCGAGACCGCCTTGAGCTGGCTTATCCCGACGGCCTTGGCCTCGACGCGCTCGAGAAATTCGCGAGTGAGCGTAAACGATACGTCGGCTTCGAGCAGGACTCGACGCACTTCGCGCAGACCGTCCTTTAGGTCTGATTCGGTGAGAACCCCTCGCCCGCGGAGCTTGGCGAAGGTGTTCTCGAGCTTATCGGATAGTTCTTCGAACATGGGAGGAAGATAACCGGGTCGCATAGCCGCGTCGGAGCGTCAGGGCCGGTCCGGGCCTGTCCGGTTTGGCAGGATTGCTCTATATTTTGAGCATGATGGCCAGGGAGATGCAATGACCGCCGCCGGAGTTACGAAGTGGCTCGCAGCGTCTGAGCCAAGCACGGTTACGGACGTGGACGTACTCGAAGCCGTGGAGCGCGGTCTTCCGCTCAGCGCGCTCGAAGCTGTTGTTGGCTCGGGGCGGTTGAGCGCGGTTGAAGCGGAATGCATGGTGATTCCACGGAGAACGCTCGCCTACAGGAAGAAGCACCGGCAGAGATTATCGCGAGAGGAGTCGGACCGGCTCGCACGTATCGCCCGCATCGCGCGTCGTACCGAAGAGACTTTCGGCTCTGCGGAACGTGCGGCGCGGTGGCTACGGCAGCCGAACCGCGCACTCAACCGGCGGCCTCCTTTGGATCTGCTGTTGACCGGTGAAGGGGCGCAGCTCGTGGAGAGTGTGCTTGTAAGGATAGACGACGGCGTGTACGAATAGCGCATGCGCGTCTGGCGCATAGCGCGGCCCGTATGGTCACCTCTCGCAGGCGAGGGCGCACGGCGACGGGGCGGACGTTGGAATTCGCCGGGTGTCGCCGTAATGTACACGTCGGAACGACTATCGCTTGCCGTCCTGGAGACTCTGGTGCACATCGAGCCCGACATGATTCCGCCGGATCTGCTAAGCTACGAGATTGACGTGCCTCAGGCACTTCAAGTGAGAACCGTATCAGCAGCGGGCTTACCGCAGGGCTGGCAGGAGGAACCTGGCCATCCAGCGTTGCGTGCGATGGGCGACGATTGGGTTGCGTCGCACGGCTCGGCTGCGCTTCTCGTTCCTTCTGCGCTGGTGCCTGAGGAGATGAACCTCCTGATCAACCCCGCGCATCGGGACGCGGCGCGCACAACCATTGCGCGGAGCCAGCCGTTTCGATTCGACCTTCGACTGATCCGTGAGTGATGAGGATTCGAACGGCGGTTTCATTGGCGGCGCGCTATCCTATAGCAGCCCGCAGGCACCGACGCATCTCCGCGCAACTGTACGGATCACAACACTGGAGCAGGAATGAGGCTTAGCTGGAACGAGATCAGGGCGCGCGCTTCAATGTTCGCAAACGAGTGGCGCGATGCCCACTACGAGCGCGGCGACACGCAGACCTTCTACAACGAGTTCTTCCAGATCTACGGCATACAGCGCCGGAAGGTTGCGACATTCGAGGAACCGGTCAAGCGCCTTGGCGACCGCCAGGGGTTCATCGATCTGTTCTGGAAAGGTGTGCTGCTCGTGGAGCAGAAGAGTGCGGGCCACAATCTCTCACGGGCACGAGAGCAGGCGCTGGACTACTTCCCGGGCCTTAAGCCAGCCGAGCTGCCGCGTTACGTTCTTCTCTGCGACTTCCAGACCTTTGAGCTGATGGATCTGGAGACTGGAGACGTGACGAAGTTCAGGCTCGCGGATCTACCCGATTACGTCGAGCGTTTTGGCTTCATCATCGGTGTCGAGCGGCGCGTGTTCCGGGATCAGGATCCCGTCAACATCGATGCTGCCGAAATCATGGGTGCGCTGCACGATGCGCTGAAGGAGACGGGGTTCGACGGGCATCCGCTGGAGCGGTTTCTCGTACGCATTCTGTTCTGCCTGTTTGCCGACGATACCGGGATCTTCGAGCGTGGATCCCTCGAAGATTTTCTCACGACCCGCACACGCGAGGATGGATCGGACGTTGGAACGACGCTCGCCGCGCTGTTCCAGACCCTTAACACGCCCGAGGAGAGCCGGCAGGCGACGCTGGACGACGATCTCGCGCGCTTCCCGTACATCAATGGTGCGCTGTTCGCGGAGCAGCTGACGTTTCCAGCATTCAATACTGCGATGCGCGCTCGTTTGCTAGAAGCGTGTGCGTTCAACTGGGAAAAGATCTCGCCAGCAATATTCGGAGCGCTGTTTCAGTCCGTGATGTCGCCACGCCAGCGGCGGACCCAGGGGGCGCATTACACGACGGAGAAGAACATTCTCAAGGTGATAGAGCCGCTGTTCCTGGATGATCTACGCGCAGAGCTTGTACGAATTAACAAACTGCGACGCGATCGCGCGCCGCAGCTAAGGTCGCTGCAAGCCAGGCTTGGCACTCTCACCTTCCTGGATCCGGCGTGCGGCTGCGGCAACTTTCTCATCATCGCGTACCGCGAGCTGCGTGCGCTCGAACTGGAGTTGCTTACCGCTTTGCACTCCGCGGAGCAGGTAGATCTAAATGCCGCCTCGCTGTCCTTGGTGGACGTGAACCAGTTCTACGGCATCGAGATCGACGAGTTTCCGGCACTGATTGCGGAAGTTGCGATGTGGATGATGGATCACATAATGAACAACCGCCTGAGCGTGGAGTTCGGACGGGTATTTGCGCGCATTCCGCTCAGGGCGGCACCGCACATCGTGCATGCCGACGCACTGGAGACGGACTGGTCGACCGTACTCGCGCCTGACAAGTGTTCGTTCGTGATGGGGAATCCACCATTCGTTGGCGCGAAGATGCAATCGGACGTGCAGCGAGCACAGGTACGGCGAATCGCCGCCCTGGGTGGGTCGGGTGGCACTCTCGACTTCGTCGCTGCTTGGTTCCTAAAGGCCGGCGAGTACCTCCGGGGATCGCACGCGCGATTCGCATTTGTGTGTACCAACTCGCTTACGCAGGGAGAGCAGGTCGCGCAGTTGTGGCCGCTGCTGTTCGACCGGTACGGATTGGAGATCGCTTTTGCGCATCGAACGTTTGCTTGGGGATCTGATGCACGCGGAATGGCGCGTGTACATGTCGCGATCATCGGCCTAACGCGACGGGATGATGAGCCGGCGGTAAAGCGATTATTTACGTATGACGATGTCAATGGCGAGCCCACAGAAGGGCGGTATGGCGTCCTCTCGCCGTATCTGTTTGACGCGTCGACACTGGTGAACCGCCATCTGGTCGTTCGAGAAATCTCGCAGCCGTTCAGTGACGCGCCCAAGGTGGTGATTGGAACCAAGCCAATTGATGGCGGTTACTACATTTTGGACGCCGAGGAACGAGAACAGTTCCTGCGTGATGAGCCGGACGCGGCAGACTTACTTCATCCGTTCGTTGGTTCCGAAGAGTACATCAACGGTACAATGCGCTGGATACTGGCGCTCAACGAAGTCCAGCCTGAACGGATTCGGGCAATGCCTGCGGTGTATTCGCGCGTGGAGCAAGTGCGCAGCTACCGACTTGGCGAAATACCGCCAAAGGGCAA
>JBBRBY010000033.1:0-28524 GCA_038205315.1 Gemmatimonadales bacterium
AGATGGTGATGCCGGGCGACAACGTCCAGATGACGATCGAGCTGATCACGCCGATCGCGATGGACGAGGGCCTCCGGTTCGCGATCCGTGAAGGCGGCCGCACCGTCGGTGCCGGCGTCGTCGCGAAGATACTTCAGTAACGAATGTCGGGGCGGGCTCGTGCCCGTCCCTGTTGGTTAGATCTCAAATACCCGAGTTAAAACATGCCACGCGATAAGATCATCCTAGCGTGCAACGATTGTAAGAACAGGAATTACTTCACCACCAAGAATCGCCGCCTGCATCCCGAGCGCGTGGAGTGGAAGAAGTACTGCCCGCGTTGCGATTGCCATAAGGTTCATAAGGAAACGAAGTAGATGGCCCGGGAAGCGGTTGCTGCGGGTGAAACTCATGCCAACCCGGTTGTGCGCTGGACTCGGGAGTTCGTCAACTTCTACAATGAAGTGATCGTGGAGATGCGCAAGGTCGTATGGCCGGACCGTGCGCAGCTCAAGGACATGACGATCAAGATCATCATTTTCGTGCTATTCATCGGCGCGGTGATCGGCGTCATCGATGTCGTGTTCCAGGCGCTGCTGGTGCGCGGGATCCCGTCGTTGTTCGCGGGGCACTGACCGTGGATTACAGATGGTACGCGGTTCAGACCACGTCCGGGCACGAGAACAAGGTTCGTACGCTCATCGACCGCAAGATCGAGAGTGATCCGACCTCACCGGAACAGCGGATGATTCGTCAGGCGCTGGTTCCGACGCAGGAAGTGGTGGAGATAAAGAACGGCAAGAAGGTGAACGTTGCGCGCAAGATCTTTCCCGGGTACGTGCTGGTGGAGATGGTCCTGGATCAGGACACGCTTCACACGATCAACGGAATCCAGGGCGTGATCAAATTCGTGGGCCACAAGGACCGCGAGCCGCACGCGCTTCGTCCCGATGAAGTAAACCGGCTGCTCGGCCTCGCAGAGGAAGAGGAAGCGGTTGCGGCGAAGGAAGAGATTCCGTTCCTGGTTGGACAGGCGGTAGCGATAACGACCGGACCGTTCACCGATTTCAACGGAACCGTCGAAGAGGTTCTGACGGACAAGGGCAAGGTAAGGGTGTCGGTATCGCTGTTCGGGCGCCCGACGACCGTCGAGCTGGATTACCTGGACCTGAAGGGATACTAGGCACATACTAGGCAGGGCGGCTGCTGTCTTAGGTGGCCGCACCATGGTCGGATACCACGACGACCCTAATCACACCGTGGGGGTTCGAAGCTCGCAGCGCAACGCGAGTGAAAACGTTCAAGGAGTATCATGGCAAAGAAAGTCACCGGATTCGTCAAGCTGCAGATCCCTGCAGGAAAGGCGAACCCGGCGCCCCCCGTTGGTACGGCTCTCGGACCACAGGGAATCAACATCATGGCCTTCTGCAAAGAGTTCAACGCTCGGACGCAGGGCCAGGACGCGATTCTTCCGGCTGAGATCACGATCTACGCGGACAAGTCCTTCACCTTCATTCTCAAGACGCCGCCTGCGGCGTTCCTGTTGAAGCGGGAAGCTGGTGTGGAGAAGGGCTCCGGTGCGCCGAATCGCAACAAGGTGGGATCTGTAACGAAAGCACAGGTGCGCAAGATCGCGGAACTCAAGATGCCCGATCTGAACACCGAATCCATCGAGTCGGCAATGGCGATGATCGCCGGAGCCGCCCGCTCGATGGGTCTCGAGGTGCGCGACTGATGCGCAAGCACGGAAAGAAGTTCGCGAACTCCGCCAAGCGTGTGCAGGAAGGCCTGGCGTATGAGTCGGCGAAGGCGCTCGAGCTGGTAAAGACGGGTGCGTTCGCCAAGTTCGACGAGACCGTTGAAGTCGCAGTCCGTTTGGGAGTGGACCCGCGTCATGCCGATCAGATCGTGCGTGGCACCGTGGTTCTTCCGGCCGGAACCGGCAAGACGGTCCGCGTGCTCGTCATCGCGGTTGGTGACAAGGCGCGTGAAGCCGAGGCCGCGGGCGCCGATTTCGTCGGCACCGAGTACCTCGCCAAGATCAAGGACAACTGGCTGGATTTCGACGTTCTCATCGCGACCCCGGATCAGATGGGTCAGCTGGGTGCGCTCGGACGGATTCTCGGACCGCGTGGACTGATGCCGAACCCGAAGGCGGGAACGGTGACATTCGACGTGGGACGTGCCGTGAAGGAAGTGAAGGCTGGAAAGATCGAGTTCCGCGTCGACAAGGGCGGGAACGTGCACGCGGCAATCGGGAAGTGTTCCTTCGCGCTGGAAGCGTTGCAGACCAACTTCGCGGCCTTCATGGATCAGATAGTTCGCTCCAAGCCGGCAGCGGCGAAGGGCGTGTATGTGCGGAACGTCGCGGTCTCGAGCACCATGGGCCCTGGCGTCACCGTAGACACCACGCCGTACCGCTAGGAGACAGCACATGAAGAGAAGCGAGAAGGAGCAGCTCGTCACGGAGCTGACCGACAAGATCAAGGGTGCATCCGCGGTGTATTACACCGACTTCACCGGACTGAACGTGAAGCGGATGACCGAGCTTCGCCGGCGCCTGCGCCGCGCGGGGGTCGAGTATGTAGTCATAAAGAACACGCTTGCGCTGCGTGCCGTGAACGAGAGCGGCATGGCCGGCGAGCGGCTGCGCGGACCGACGGGAATCGTGGTGGGGCAGGACGCCGTAGCGGCGGCCAAGGTGCTCAGCGATTTCGCGAAGGAGAACGACCAGAAGCCCGAAGTGAAGGGTGGAATGCTCGATGGCCGCGCAATCAAGGCGGCGCAGGTAGCGCAACTGGCATCACTCCCGTCGAGGGAGCAATTGCTGGCTGAACTCGGAGCCGGCCTCATGTCCCCTATGGCAGCCTTTGCGGGCGCCATGAACGGACTGTTGTACATGTTCGCAGGGGCGCTCGATGCGCTCAAGACTCAGCGCGAAGGCGCCTAACACACCACGGAGATTTACTACAATGGCTAACGCTACCTCACTCAGCAAAGACGAAATCCTCGACGCGATCGGCAGCATGACCGTGCTCGAGCTGTCAGAGCTCGTCGATGCCTTCAAGACCAAGTTCAACGTTACGATTGCAGCGGCTCCGGTCGGTGCAGCACCAGCAGCAGGCGGCGCCGGTGGCGCAGCTGCTCCGGCAGTGGAAGAGCAGACCGAGTTCTCGGTCAACCTCAAGGAAGCCGGCGCGAAGAAGATCCAGGTCATCAAGGTCGTGCGCGAGCTGACCGGACTTGGCCTCAAGGAAGCGAAGGACCTCGTAGACGGCGCGCCACAGACGGTGAAGGCCGGCGCGACGAAGGAAGAGGCCGCCTCGATGAAGGCGAAGCTGGAAGAGCAGGGTGCGGTTGTAGAGGTGAAGTAATCATCACAACTGAAGGTCCTGTAGTTCCCTAGTGCTCCTTCCCGGATGCTGCGAAAAAAATTCGCGGAGTCCGGGCTGGAGCTGTTTGCGCCTGTGCCCAAAGGTGAGTCTATGCTAGAAAAGCTGAAGCAAATATCGTTCGCGAAGTTGGAGACCGGCATGGAAATGCCCCATCTCCTGGATATCCAAGTGCAGGCGTTCCAGTCGCTTCTGCAGCGCGACGCCGCCGTGCACGAGCGCGAGGACCTCGGTCTCGAACGCGTCTTCAAGGATCTCTTCCCCATCACCGATGTCCACGAGAATTTCTCACT
This sequence comes from Gemmatimonadales bacterium, assembly GCA_038205315.1. Lineage (GTDB taxonomy): Bacteria > Gemmatimonadota > Gemmatimonadetes > Gemmatimonadales > Gemmatimonadaceae > Fen-1247. The sequence continues at coordinate 3,665 of JBBRBY010000033.1, forward strand.
GGACTTCAAGAGCTACACGGTCGGCGAGCCGAAGTACTCCGTTGCGGAGTGCATCGAGCGCGACATGACCTACAGCGCACCGCTCAAGGCGACGCTCCAGCTAGTGGTGTTCGAGGAGACCGCTGAAGGCAAGCGTCCCAAGAACATCATCGAGAAGGAGGTCTACCTCGGTGAGCTGCCACTCCTGACCTCGCTCGGCACCTTCGTCATCAACGGTGCGGAACGGGTCATCGTCAGCCAGCTGCATCGCTCGCCCGGTGTGGTGTTCGAGGAGTCGACGCATCCGAACGGACAGCGTCTCATCTCCGCGCGCATCATCCCGTTCCGCGGGTCATGGGTCGAGTTCACCGTCGATATCCATGACGTGATCTACGTCCACATCGACAAGAAGAAGAAATTCCCGGCCACCGCGCTTCTGCGCGCGCTCGGCTACGGTTCCAACTCGGACATCCTGCGTCTCTTCTTCGCCATTCGCGAGCTCGATCTCGTGAAGAAGCGCGAGACGCGCATGGATCTCCGTGAGGTCATCGGGGCGATCATCGCCGAGGACATCAACCTCGCCGGTGAAGCGGTCGATCCCGACGCTCCAAAGCTCAAGACAAAGAAGGCACGCGCACAGCGCGAGCGCGACGAATCCGAGTTGCTCGTCAAGGAAGGCGACGAGCTCACGGAAGAGGTGTTCAATCGCCTGCGCCGTCTCAACATCGAGACGGTGAAGGTCTTCGCGTCGTACACACTCGTTGACGTCCGCGACGAGATGGATGCCGCCGAGCGCGGCGAGCGGCCGTCACGCCGCACGATCGCGGTGGATGCGGTGGACAACAGGACGGGTGAGGTCATCGCCGAGGCTGGCGAGCAGCTCACCGATGCGGTAGTCAAGAGATTGCGCGAGGCGGAGATCGGCAAGGTGTACGTGTTCGTCCCGTCGGGACGCGCGGAATCAACACTGATCCGCAACACGCTGCTCAAGGACCCCACGGCGAACATCGTCGACAAGGAAACCAAGAAGGCGCGCGGTGTCACCGCGGACGAGGGCGAGGAGTTCGCGCTCAAGCAGATCTATTCGCTGCTCCGTCCGGGCGACGCACCCAATCGCGAGACGGCGCGCGATGCGCTCAACCGTCTCTTTTTCTCGCCCAAGCGGTATGACCTCGGGCGCGTTGGACGCTACAAGATCAATCAGCGCCTGAACACCAATCGTCCGGCGGGCGAGACGGTGCTCACCAAGGAAGATTTCGTCGCCATCATCCGCTACCTCATCGAGCTGCACGAGGGACGGGGCGATGTGGATGATATCGATCACCTCGGCAACCGTCGCATCCGGTCGGTCGGCGAGCTGATCGCGAACCAGTTCAGTGTCGGTCTCTCACGCATGGCGCGGCTCGTCAAGGAGCGCATGTCGATCAACACCGACCCGGAAAAGATCTCGCTCGACGACCTCGTGAACGCACGCACCGTCTCGGCGGTGATCCAGGCGTTCTTCGGTTCGTCGCAGCTGTCACAGTTCATGGACCAGACCAATCCGCTCGCCGAGCTGACGCACAAGCGTCGCCTCTCGGCCCTCGGACCGGGTGGCCTCACACGCGAGCGAGCAGGCTTCGAAGTGCGCGACGTGCACTACTCGCAGTACGGCCGCATGTGTCCCATCGAGACGCCAGAAGGTCCGAACATCGGACTCATCACGTCGCTCGCGACGTTTGCCCGCGTCAACGATCTCGGCTTCATCGAGACCCCGTACTTCGTGGTGAAGAACGGCAAGGTCACGAAGGAAATGGCATGGCTCGACGCCAACCGCGAGGAAGGCGCGATCATCGCGCAGGCCAACGCGGCGCTCAATCCCGACGGCACGTTCGTGGACGAGCTGGTGCTGTGCCGTCAGGGTGGCGACGTGCCGCTCTCGGCGCCGGATAGAATCGATTACATGGATGTCGCACCGGAGCAGCTGGTCTCGATCGCTGCGGCGCTCATCCCGTTCCTCGAGCACGACGACGCCAACCGCGCGTTGATGGGCTCGAACATGCAGCGTCAGGCCGTGCCTCTGCTCAACCCGCGTACGCCGATGTGCGGCACGGGTCTCGAGGAGAAGGTTGCGCGTGACTCGGGTGCGGTCGTGATCGCGCTCAGGTCGGGCGTCGTGTCGAGCGTCACCGCCGACGAGATCGTCGTCGACGCGGACGACGCGAAGGACGCGGCCAAGTCGGGACGTCCGCTCGCGCGGCTCACCCAGCACGACCGGTACAAGATCAAGAAATACTGGCGCACCAATCAGGACACCGCGATCAACCAGCGGCCGCTCGTACACCGCGGCCAGAAGGTGAATGCTGGCGACGTACTCGCGGACGGTGCATCTACGGAGCAGGGCCAGCTTGCCCTCGGTGCCAACGTGACGGTGGCGTTCATGCCGTGGTACGGCCACAACTTCGAGGACGCGATCGTGCTGTCCGAGCGACTGGTCAAGGACGACGTGTACTCGTCGATCCACATCCAGGAGCTTGAGCTTCACGTTCGCGATACCAAGCGCGGTCAGGAAGAGATCACCAAGGAGATTCCGAACGTCGCCGAGGAGGCCCTCACGGACCTCGACGAGCGAGGAATCGTTCGCATCGGCGCGCACGTGAAGCCGGGCGACATCCTCGTTGGAAAGATCACACCCAAGGGTGAGACGGAGCTTTCGCCGGAAGAGAAGCTTCTCACCGCCATCTTCGGTGAGAAGGCCAAGGACGTGAAGGATTCGTCGCTCAAGGTGCCGCCAGGAATGGAAGGCGTCGTGATCGACGTGAAGATTTTCTCGCGTGTCGAGGATCAGGTCGTCGAGAAGGATCGCGGCGAGCGGATCGGAGAGATCCGGCGCGTGGAAGGGCTCGAGAAGATTCGGGTCAACGCTGTTCGTGACGCCGAGCTCATGGACCTGATCGACGGGCAGACGATCGCCCTCGCGCTCAAGTCCGGCACCGTGGAGGAGGCGATCCCGCAGGGGACCAGACTCACCACACAGATGCTCGACGAGCTCAACTTCGCTTCCCTGGATCTCAAGACGTTGCGTGTCGAGGACAGGGACATGAACGAGCGCATGCGTGTCATCATCGACGCTGCGAACGACGAGAAGGCGAAGCTGGAAGAGAAGGCGGAGGAGCGGATCGACCGCGTGTTGCAGCCGGATGAGCTGCCGCCCGGCGTGATCCAGCTTGTTAAGGTCTACATGGCCGAGAAGCGCAAGATCTCGGTTGGCGACAAGATGGCCGGACGACACGGCAACAAGGGTATCGTTGCCCGTATCGTTCCAGAGGAGGACATGCCGTTCCTTCCGGATGGCCGTCCTGTCGACATCGTTCTAAACCCGCTCGGTGTTCCGAGCCGTATGAACGTCGGGCAGATCCTCGAGACCCACCTCGGGTGGGCCGCGAAGCTGCTCGGCTTCTACGCCAAGACACCCGTGTTCCAGGGCGCGAACGAGCGCGAGATCGGCATGCTGCTCAAGCTTGCCGCGCTCACGTGGGTGCGTGACGCGCTGCAGCTGGGCGGCACGAACTTTAAGATGACGGACGATGAGATACGTGCACTGCTCACCGACATCCGTCCGAAGACCGCTGATGTAACGCTGCGCACCGAGCTGCTGTCGGACGCAACACTGAACGACCTGGGAGCCAAGGGACGCAGCACCGGCTCCAAGGGCATCTACACCCGCGCTCGCGACTTCGTCGCGGCAGCGACGAAGGATCTCGTCGCGCGCGAGGAGCTGGAGCTGGACACGTCGCTCGCCTTTCACAAGGCAGCGATGACCGATGAGGAGTACACGGAATCGCACCGTGCGTCTTTCGAGGCTCAGATCAGGAGCATCGAGAAGCAGCGCGCGGCTGGACAGCCGTCGCTTCTGCGCAGCCAGGAACTGGCCGCCCTCGCGACCACGCTGGAGTCTAAGGACTTCGACGTGGATGCGGCGGCGACGGAACTCATCCGGCTGGCCGGCATCACGCCGGGCGGCAAGGTGAGGCTGCGCGATGGTCGTAGCGGCGAGACGTTCAACTCGCCGGTCACGGTCGGCACTATCTACATGCTGAAGCTGTCGCACCTTGTCGATGACAAGATCCATGCGCGCAGCATCGGGCCGTACTCACTGGTCACGCAGCAGCCGCTCGCAGGCAAGGCGCAGTTCGGCGGCCAGCGTTTTGGAGAGATGGAAGTGTGGGCGCTCGAAGCATACGGAGCGGCACACACGCTGCAGGAAATTCTCACCGTCAAGTCGGACGATGTGAACGGCCGCAGCAAGGTGTACGAAGCAATTGTGAAGGGACAGAACTTGCCGGAGCCCGGAACGCCAGAATCGTTCAACGTGCTCGTGCAGGAGCTGAAGGCGCTTGGGATCCATGTTCGCATGGGCGCCAACGAGTCCGGGTTTGCCGCCCGGATGAACGCCGAGCGTGACGGCCTCATGGCCCCCGACGGAAACGCCGGCGGCAACGGGAGCGTGGAGTAGACTATGATTGATTTCCGCAATTCGCGCGAGACGCGCGCATCAGCGTTCGATTACATCCAGGTCCGGATCGCCTCGCCAGAGGAGATCCGCGGCCCGAAGGATCCCAAGGAGCGCGAGCGGCTCGCAATGGGCGGCCTGCGCGACTGGTGGTCATGGGGCGAGGTTCTCAAGCCCGAGACAATCAACTACCGCTCGTTCAAGCCCGAGAAGGATGGCCTGTTCTGTGAGCGCATCTTCGGTCCTGTAAAGGACTGGGAGTGCCACTGCGGTAAGTACAAGCGCATACGCTATCGCGGCGTGATCTGCGACCGTTGCGGTGTCGAGGTGACCCTGAGCCGCGTTCGTCGCGAGCGAATGGGCCACATCGAGCTCGCCGTACCCGTCGCGCACATCTGGTTCTTCAAGACACTGCCGTCACCGATGGGTAATCTCGTCGACCTGACGCTGCGTGATCTCGAGAAGGTGATCTACTACTCGAACTACGTCGTCATCGATCCGGGCCAGCAGGAAGTGCGTCCGAATCAGCTGCTGGACGAGGAAGAGTTCCTCACGCTCAAGACCAAGGCGCGCGAGGAGAACGATTCAGCGTTCCTCGCCGACATTGGTGCGCCCGCCGTTCGTGAGCTGCTACGTCGCCTCGACGTGGACAGCCTCGCGACGACTCTGCGCGACGACCTGGTGGACGAGAACTCGCAGCACCGCAAGAAGCAGCTCCTCAAGCGTCTCAAGATCGTTGACGCGTTCCGTAACTCCGGTGACACGGGCGAGCCCCGCAACAAGCCGGAGTGGATGATCATGGACGTCGTTCCGGTGATTCCGCCGGATCTGCGCCCGCTGGTGCCGCTCGATGGAGGCCGCTTCGCGACGTCGGATCTCAACGATCTGTACCGCCGCGTCATCAACCGCAACAACCGCCTAGTCAAGCTCATCGCTCACCGCGCGCCGGAAGTGATCCTGCGCAACGAGAAGCGCATGCTTCAGGAAGCGGTCGATGCGTTGTTCGACAATGGCCGCCGCTCCAAAGCGATCCGCGGCCGCGGAAAGCGTCCGCTCAAGTCGCTGTCCGACATGCTCAAGGGCAAGCAGGGTCGCTTCCGTCAGAACCTGCTCGGAAAGCGTGTGGACTACTCCGGCCGATCGGTCATCGTCGTGGGACCCGAGCTCAAGCTGCACCAGTGCGGTCTGCCCAAGGCGATGGCGCTAGAATTGTTCAAGCCGTTCATCATTCACAATCTCGTCGAGAAGGGAATCGCCGAGACGGTGAAGCGCGCCAAGAAGATCGTGGAGAAAGAGTCGCCCGAGGTGTACGAGATCCTCGAGGAGATAATCCGCGACCATCCTGTCATGCTCAACCGCGCTCCGACGCTTCACCGCCTGGGCATCCAGGCGTTCGAGCCTGTGCTGGTTGAAGGAAAGGCCATCCGTATTCACCCGCTCGTCTGCGCGGCGTTCAACGCCGACTTCGATGGTGACCAGATGGCCGTGCACGTGCCGCTGTCATTCGAAGCGCAGCTCGAGTGCCGGTTGCTCATGCTGTCCAGCAACAACATCCTCAAGCCATCCGACGGTCGTCCCGTCGCGGAACCAAGCCAGGACATCGTGCTCGGCTGCTACTTTGCGACCAAGGAGCCGCCGAACTTCAAGAACATTCGCGAAACGGCGAAGACGTTCTCGAACATCGCTGAAGTCGAGATGGCCATGTACCGTGGCCGCGTCGATTACAGCACGCCCATCCTGTACTGGGTGGACGACAAGGACGGCGCACGCTGGGAGTACACGACGGCTGGTCGCGCGATGTTCAACGCGATCGTTCCGCCCGAGCTCGGGTTCCTCAACAAGGACATGAAGAAGAAGGCGCTCGGCGAGCTGGTCTTCCAGTCGTACCGTCAGGCCGGGTTGAGCGCGACCGTGCTGCTGCTGGATCGCCTCAAGGAGTTCGGGTTCCGCAATGCAACGCGCGGCGGCGTGTCGATCGGTATCGAGGATCTGCACATTCCGGCGGAGAAGGAGACCATCCTTCAGGAAGCCGAGCAGCGTGTGGAGCGCTTCGAGCGCGCCTACCAGACCGGTAACATCACGAACGGCGAGCGCTACAACAAGGTCATCGACACCTGGACGCACGCGAACAATGATGTCGCGGACGCCATGGTGAAGGCGATGCGCGAGTCGCATCAGGGCTTCAACCCCGTGTTCATGATGTTCGATTCAGGATCGCGCGGATCGCGTGATCAGATCCGTCAGCTCGCGGGAATGCGCGGACTGATGGCCAAGCCACAAAAGAAGCTGACAGGCGGTATCGGCGAGATCATCGAGAGCCCGATCAAGTCGAACTTCCGCGAAGGACTGTCGGTGCTCGAGTACTTCATCTCCACGCACGGAGCCCGAAAGGGTCTGGCCGACACGGCGCTCAAGACTGCCGATGCCGGTTACCTCACGCGACGTCTGGTTGACGTGGCGCAGGACGTGACGATCACGGAAGAGGATTGCGGTACCGTTCATGGTCTTGAGGTCGGCGCGCTGAAGGAAGGCGAGGACGTCATCGAGCCGTTGTCGGAGCGCATTGTCGGAACGGTCGCCGCAGAGGACGTGTTCGATCCGCAGGAGCGGGACGAGAGCAACCGACCCACGTTGCTGGTCGAGGCTGGCCAGCTGATCAGCGAGGAGATGGCGCGTGCGATCGAGGATTCCGGACTGGAGACGGTCAAGATTCGCTCGGTACTAACGTGCGAGGCGAAGCATGGCCTGTGTCAGATGTGCTACGGCCGCAACCTGGCCACCATGGGAATGGTGGACAAGGGCGAGGCAGTGGGTATCATCGCGGCACAGTCAATCGGCGAGCCGGGAACACAGCTCACGCTCCGCACGTTCCACATCGGTGGAACGGCGGCACGTATCGCCGAGCAGACAGCACGCAAGAGCAAGGTTGCAGGCGTCATCGAGTACGGCGACCGGTTGGTGACGGTCACGAACACCGAGGGTGGCAAGATCGTCACGTCGTACGAGGGTGAGCTCACCATCCGCGCGTCGGGCGATCGCTCGACGGGCATTGGTGCGCGCCTTCAGGTGCCACTTGGCGCGACGATGATGGTGAAGGACGGCGACGACGTGAAGAAGGAGCAGGTGATCTTCACGTGGGATCCGTACACCACCCCGATCATCGCCGACGTGGAAGGAACCGTTCGCTTCGTCGACCTGGTCGAGGAGGAGTCGGTGTCCGAGGAGCTCGACGAGCTCACCGGTCTGCGTCAGCGCGTCGTCATCGACGACCGTGAGAAGAAGCTGCATCCGCACATCGAGATCTGGAGCGCGAAGGGTGGCAAGGACCAGCGTGTCCGTGACTTCGTGATCCCGGTCGGCGCTCAGCTGATCATCAACGACGGCGACCAGGTTACGCCTGGCACCATCATCGCGAAGATCAGCCGCGAGGCGTACAAGACGCGCGACATCACGGGCGGTCTGCCGCGTGTTGCCGAACTGTTCGAGGCGCGTAAGCCAAAGGACCCGGCGACGATCTCCGAGATCGACGGCGTGGTCCGCTTCGGCGACATCAAGCGTGGCAAGCGCGAGATCTTCGTGCAGCCGATGCGAATGGACGGAGCCGTTTCGGTTCCGGACGATGCCGTGGAGGCGCAGGTGTACGAGGTCGCATCAGGCAAGCATCTCCGCGTGCACGAGGGTGATCGCGTGCGTGCCGGTGATCGTCTGTCGGAAGGACCCGTCAACCCGCACGACATTCTGCGGATCAAGGGCCCGCGCGCGGTGCAGGAATATCTGCTCAACGAAGTGCAGGAGGTTTACCGCCTGCAGGGCGTGAAGATCAACGACAAGCACATTGGTGTTATCGTGAGACAGATGCTCCAGAAGGAGAGGATCCTCGATTCAGGCGAGACCGAGTATCTCGAGGCCGAGCACGTTGACCGGACGATATTCCGGGACATGAACGCTCGCGCCGAGAAGAAGGGGAAGAAGCCGGCAACGTCGGAGCCGTTGCTACTCGGCATCACGAAGGCGTCGCTGACGACGCAGTCGTTCATCTCCGCCGCATCGTTCCAGGAGACGACCCGAGTGCTCACGGATGCAGCAATCCGTGGCGCGAAGGACGACCTCATGGGACTCAAGGAGAACATCATCATCGGTCACCTGATTCCGGCCGGTACTGGCGTGTATCGGTATCAGGAAGTGGACATCGAAGGCGTCGCGGTACCGGCTCCGGTTGTGGAAGAGCCGCCCGAGCCGACCATGGAAGAGATTCTCGCCGCTGGAGACGAGGACGAGGATTTCAAGCCAGGGAAGGCTGCTGTCGGTGCTGCTGTCGGTGCTGGTGCCGGCGCGATGGCTGGAATCAAGCCGTTGCCGGGCGAGTAAGAGCAAGCAGGATTTGCGGAATACAAAACGGCGCATCCAGATCTGGGTGCGCCGTTTGCTTTAATGTCTCCAATGTTTCAATCACGAGAATTGCCGATTATCCACCCAATTCCGTAACCGATTACAGCACCGACGACAACGCCGCCAGCTGCGCCTTCAGTCACACAGCCCCGATGCGACCCCGCCGCGTCACACTGACTTAGCCCCATGAGTAAACCGGTGGCGCCGCCGAGCGCCGCGCCGATTCCTGCGCCGAGCGCTCCCGCCCGCTCACCACTGGCGGCGGAACTGACAAAGCGCTTCATAGCAGGCGCGCCGAGAACGAGCGAGTCGGCGCGGTATCCGATCCCAGCTGCCGGCGCCACTGAAATTGTTGTCACTCCAACGCGCGCGACTCGTTGTGACTCGGCGCGCCCGAAGATCGGAGCAACGGTCAAAGCGAAGAACACGAGGTAACGCATTTGTCGCATTGCCGGGGTTGGCGTAAGTGAATGAATTGGAATTTCTAACGTGATGTTCGCAACCGCGACATCACTCACGTTGAAAGGCTTCAGTGGAACCACTCCTATCGCTCGCATTGCTCCGAGGACGTGGCGAGTCATGCAGGCCGCTCAACACCCAGTCAACGCCGAAACCAATTGCAGCTCCGGCCAAAGCCCCTCCGGTCGCGCCATGGGTTCCCGTACACTGGGCGGCAGGTGCTTCGCACAGTCCCAGCTCCCAACGATGGCCGAGCACACCACCAAGGACTGCACCGACTACCGCTCCGATCGCGCCTCGCGGTATGCCACTCGCAGAATCCACGCGGGCTGAGTCGGCTACCCCGCGCGACAGAAGGCGCCTGGAGGCGCCACTTCCGCTGCGCGCGCGCGCAGCGGAGATGCCTGCATGGCTGGTCCACTGCGCGTCGGAACGAGTGGACCACGCTATGGAGAGTAGCAAGCAGACCGTCGATAACAGACATCTTCTCATTCGCACGAAAGTCCTGCCCAAGAAGTGGAGGGAAATAATTAAGTACTTACAATTGGAATGTGCAATGGCTCGTCCTGCGTGGTTGAGGCTCGACGCGCGTTACGTATCACCGTGTCCCACAGTCATGTACGGTTGACGAATCCGCAGGCCAACCTTCAGACCGAACTATCATGACGCGTAGGACGATCAACCTGTGCATCGGCGCGGCCATTACGGCCATGGTCGCCGGTTGCAGTGCCAGCGACAGTGTTGCAACCGCTCCAGGAGTGACCGCAAGTGCCTCGGTGGAGGCGAAGGCGGTAGACGCGCAGGTCGCCGTAAGTACAGCGAACGCCGTCATGGCGGACCTGGATAATTTCGTCACGAGCGACGTGTTCGCGGGAGCGGCCGCATCGGTCAACGTGACTGGTGTCTCGCTCGTGCCATCCGCCGGTGACAACACGCCACCGCCGAGCACACCACCCACCACGCCTCCCACGACCTCGTCGGGCACAAGCAGCACGGGCACAACGACACCGGCAACGCCGGAGAATCACGACAACGAGCCTGCCGGCACGCCCCCCACGATGCCGCCAAGCGGAAATCCATGTCACGACGACGCGTCGCACTCCCAGTTGCACTGCGTGTTCGCGAACGCAAGCGAGTCGTCGGCTTCAACGATTACGTTCCTCGACAACAAGGGTGTGAAGACGGCGGGGTTCGTGCGGGGTGTGACGGATACGGTGCGCACGACGCTGGTCGCGAGCAAGAAGGTCATTTCGCCTGACAGCACGCTCAGGGAGTCGCTGTACCGCAACAGCCAGCGCGCTGTGGGCGGCTTTCTGGATCCCAACGGCACACGTACGACGAACGGCGCAGGAACAGGTGCCGACACGAGCGTCTTCAAGAGCGGGGCCAAGTCACGTACGTTCGCCGGTATCAGCGCCGACACTATCGTCGCACTCGTATTCGCTGAGCATCGCGCGACGAATCCGTATCCCAAGAGCGGCACGATGATCCACGTGGTGCAGTCGACCGCCGTGGAGGACAACGGCGAGGGCAAGCTGACGACGACGCTGATCAACCGCCGCGTGGTCGTGACGTACGACGGATCGGCGACGGCGACGATAACCGTCGGTACATCGACATGCCTGTTGCATCTCGACACCCGCAAGGTCGATAGTTGCAAGTGACGTTACGGGTCCCGAGCGCGCGTATACCGCGCCGAGCGACGTACTGAGACAAACGCGGCCCGGTAATCACCGGGCCGCGTTTGCATCTTGAACCTTCACGTTCAGCTCATTCGAGGGTTTCCGGCGATCCGAACAGCAGCTGCACCAGGGATTCTGTCTCCGGCGAGGACAGGACGTATACGTGATCGCCGGGTTGCATTACGGTGGAACCGTCGGCGACCAGCAGGCCAGAGCCGCGAACGATCATCGTTACGGCGGCACCTTCGGGGAATGGAATATCCGCAAGCCGCGCGCCGCAGACCGGCAGCGCGCTCGCTATGAAGAAGGAGCGCAGCGAGCCACGCATGGGTTCACTCGATTCGACGACGATCGTCGCCGCCGGCTCCGGCGTTGCGGCGCCCACGACTCGCAACCTTCGTGCAAGCCACGCGACGATGGTGCCCGGCATGAGAGCGTTGAGCACCACGACGAAGAAGACGACGTCGAAGATGCGGTGACCTTCCGCGAGTCCGGACATGACCGGAATTGTGGCCAGCACGATGGGGACGGCGCCGCGCAGTCCCACGATTCCCAGGAACAGTGTCTCGCGCCATGAATAGCGGAACGGCGCCAGGCATATTGCGACAGCGAGCGGGCGCGCGATAAGCGTGAGCACGATGGCAAGTTCGATCGCGGGTCCGGCAGCAGTGGCGAGCCGCGTGGGGAAGGCGAGCAGGCCGAGTACCAGGAACATTCCGATCTGCGCCAGCCAGGCGAATGCGTCGTGCACGCGCAGTATCGCCGGTCGGTGCGGGAGCTGCTCGGTGCCCGACAGCCCGACGCCCGTGATGTACACGGCCATGAAGCCGCTACCGTGCAGCAGTGTTGTAAGGCCGAACACAGCGAGCGCGAGCGACAGCGTGAGTACCGGGTACAGGCCCGCGGATTCGAGTCGCACACGAGCAAGCATGCGTGATGCGAGCTTCGCGGCGACCCAGCCGGCCAGTCCGCCAACCACCATCTCGAAACCGGCCATGACGGGGAGCATCCACATGGACTCGCCGCTGGCCACCGTGTCGCGCAGCGCGAAGGTGGTGAGGGATATCACCAGGATGATGGCTACGGGATCGTTGAGGCCCGATTCCGCCTCGAGCGTGCGACCGACACGAGCCTTGAGTGAGATTCCATTTCCGCGCAGGGTCGCGAACACGGCCGCGGCGTCGGTGGATGACACGACGGCGCCGAGCAGCAGGGCTATTGCCCATTCCTGTCCACCGACGGACCAGGCGAAGCCAGCGACGATGCCGGTGGTGAGAAAAACTCCAACGGTCGCGAGCGCAAGCGAGGGCGCGGCGACCGCTCGAAGCGCCGCCGGCGGGGTATTCAGGCCGCCGTCAAAGAGAATGAGGACGAGCGCGACGACTCCGGCCCGGAATGCGAACGAATAGTCTGAGAAGGGGATGTGCCCGATCCCCTCCGCGCCGGCGAGCATCCCGACCGCGATGAACCCGAGGGCGATGGGTATTCCGATGCGGTAGGTGACGCGTGTGAGGAGGACCGATCCGCCCAGCAGAATGCCGACCGTGGCGAGGACCGCGCCTATCGCGAAGGTGACGTTCACTAGCGCGGAACCGGTGTCACGGGCCACCGGAGCGAGCGGATGGCGGCGACGGCGAAGGACTCGAGGATAAACATAGAGAGCAGGAAAGTGATCATTCGCCGCACTGGTCGTGCAATCTAAGCGCCGCGACGTTCACTGCATGGGAAAGCGGCGATGGTCGGGTTGCTGTAGTGCCGTCCCCCGTCTAGATTATCCAAGCTGTGGCCACTCCGCCGTGGAGGGGCCTTTCCTTGTCGATCCATGGTAAATGCCGACAATTAATCAGCTGGTCCGCCAGAGCCGCAGCGATGTGGCCAAGAAGGAAAAGGCGCCAGCGCTCAAGTCCAATCCGCAGAAGCGTGGCGTGTGCACTCGCGTGTACACCACCACCCCCAAGAAGCCCAACTCCGCGCTCCGCAAAGTTGCGCGTGTCCGTCTCACCAACGGCTTCGAAGTCACCGCATACATCCCGGGCGAGGGCCATAACCTGCAGGAGCACTCCATCGTGCTCATTCGCGGTGGCCGTGTGAAGGATCTTCCCGGTGTTCGATATCACATCGTTCGCGGCACGCTTGACGCCTCGGGCGTGAATGGCCGCAATCGCAGCCGCTCCAAGTACGGAACCAAGAAGCCGAAGGCCGGCGGAAAGGCCGCACCGACCAAGGGGAAGAAGTAAATGAGCCGCCGCAAAAAGTCCGTCAAGCGCACGATCCTTCCCGATTCGCGCTATGACAGCCAGACAGTCGCGAAGTTCATCAACGTCATGATGTACCAGGGAAAGAAGAGCACCGCCGAGCGTATCTTCAACGACGCCATGGATAACGTCGAGGCCAAGACTGCGCAGCCCGGTGTGACCATCTTCAAGCAGGCGATCGCCAACCTCAAGCCGATGGTGGAAGTAAAGAGCCGTCGCGTCGGTGGCGCCACGTACCAGGTCCCCGTGGAAGTCCGTCCCGAGCGCCGCACGGCGCTCGCGATGCGCTGGTTGATCCTCTACTCACGCGGCCGGAACGAGAAGTCGATGGCCGACAAGCTCGCCGCCGAAGTCATCGCCGCGAGCAAGGGCGAGGGCAACGCCGTCAAGAAGAAAGAAGACACGCATCGTATGGCCGAGGCCAACAAGGCGTTCGCTCACTACCGCTGGTAGCAGTTCAGGTAAAGTCGATCTGGCGCAGTTCGAAAATCCGAAACCCCGCCCGTGCAATCGCACGGGCGGGTTTTTTTTCTTACGCGAGCGCGGGTTCCACGTCGCTGTAATCCGGGTCGGGCGCGTCGGCGTACACGGGATTTGATAGATAGCGCTCGCCGAAGTCGCAGATGATCGATACGATGAGCTTGCCCGTGTTCTCGGGCCGGCTCGCGAGCTGCAGCGCTGCCCACGTGATCGACCCGGAAGATATTCCCGCGAAGATCGCCTCCTCTCGCGCCATCCGTCGCGTCATCGCGATCGCGTCCTCGTTTGTCACGCGGATCACTTCATCGTAAACCCTGGTGTCCAGGTTGCCGGGAATGAATCCCGCACCGATGCCCTGCTGTTTGTGTGGAGCAGGCTCCCCGCCCGACAATACGGGACTCTCCGCCGGTTCCACCGCGACCACCCGAATATTCGGGTTCTTCTCCTTGAGATAGTGACCCGCACCTGTGATCGTACCGCCGGTGCCGACACCCGCGACGAAGATGTCGATCTTTCCGGCGGTGTCGTTCCAGATCTCGGGACCGGTAGTGCGATAGTGCATCGCTGGATTTGCGGGGTTGTCGAACTGTCGCGGAATCCATGCTGCGTCACCCAGCCTCGCCGCAATCTCCTCGGCGCGCGCGATCGCCCCCTTCATCCCCTTCGGGCCTTCGGTGAGAACGACTCGGCATCCGAGGGCGCGGAGAATGTTGCGTCGCTCGATGGTCATCGTTTCAGGCATGGTGAAGATGCAACGGTAGCCGCGCGCAGCTGCGGCGTAGGCTATGCCGATGCCGGTGTTGCCGCTGGTCGGTTCTACTATGATCATGCCGGGACGAAGTGTTCCCGTCGCGATCGCATCATCGAGCATTGCCGCGCCAACTCTGTCCTTTACGGAGTTGAAGGGGTTGAAGCCCTCGTGCTTGACCGCAATGCGAGCTGGGAGGGCCGCGCCGACGCGGTTAAGCGCAATGATCGGCGTGCGGCCCACGGTCTGGGTGATGTCCGAGAAGATGCGGCCGGCGGTGTTCGCAGAGGAGTCGCTCACGTGGATTTCCGCGGAAGAGTGGTTGCCAGCCGCCTACTGCGAAAGTCACGCCGAAGTCGCGGCCGGAAGTCCCAGGGCGTTCCCGGTATGTCGGCGCGTCAGCAACGGCGGTGTCACGATACCGCCCGTGGTCTTGTAAGCGCCATGCAGAGCGCGATATTTCTGAACCGACCCGGACCACGCGAGAGGCTGTCCCCGTGGCGCTTCGGATTGCACCATTCAGGAGGGTACCCGTCCCATGAGATTTCACCGGATCTACCGCTCGACGGTCATCGCTGGCTGCGCTGTTTCAGCTCTCGCGGCCGCCGCAAGCGCAGCGGCCGCTCAACGCACCATGCCTCCCATCAAGCACGTCTTCGTTATCGTGCTGGAGAACCAGAGTTTCGATGTCACGTTCGGAGCTGGGACACTCGCTCCCTACCTTGCGGATACGCTGACCCGCGACGGCGCGTTTCTGCGACAGTATTACGGCACCGGCCACGCGAGCCTGGACAACTACATAGCCATGATCTCCGGCATCGCGCCGACTCCCGAGACGCAGGGTGACTGCGGCCGCTTCGTCGAGTTCGTGCAGACCGGCACCGCGCCGGACGGACAACCCATCGGCCGGGGATGTGTGTACCCCTCTCAGAATCGTACCATCGCCGACCAGCTGACAGAGCGCGGGCTCACGTGGAAGGCGTACATGGAGGACATGGGAAAGGATCCATCACGCGAGGCGGCTACGTGCGGGCACGCTGCCATCGGCGAGATCGATCACACGCAGCGCGCGACGGCCACCGACCAGTACGCGGCGAAGCACAATCCATTCGTCTATTTCCACTCGGTGATAGACTCGCCGGCGTGTCAGGCCAATGTGGTCGCGCTCACCGGACTGGAAGCCGATCTCGCGTCAACGCGCACGACTCCGAGCTATTCGTTCATCTCGCCCAGCCTCTGCCATGATGGCCACGACCGACCCTGCAGGAACGGCGAGCCCGGCGGACTCGAATCAGCCAACGCATTTCTGGCGCACTGGATTCCGCTCATCACCAGGTCCGCGGCGTACAGGAACGGCGGACTGATCATCATCACGTTCGACGAGGCTTCCAGTGCGGACGCCTCGGCTTGCTGCAACGAACCGTCGGGGCCGAATACCCCCGCGCCCGGAACGCACGGCCCTGGTGGCGGACGTACGGGTGCCGTTCTGCTGTCCCGGTATATCAGGGGTGGGACCGTGTCCGATGTCCCGTACAACCACTATTCCATGCTGCGAAGCGTCGAGGACATTTTTCATCTGAGCCATCTCGGTTACGCTGGCGCGGACGGACTGGTGCCTTTTGGCAGTGACGTATTCACCCGGATGCCGCGCGCCACGCGCAAGTTGCGGGGCACTCCGGACTGACGCCTCTGACTACGTCTCTCTGTCAGGTTGCTGTCAGGTTGCTGTCAGGTAGCGGCGAAGTAGATGTGATGATGCAGAGTGCAGCGCGGATTGAACTCCGCGCTGCACGCGGGGCACCGGTCTCCCGATTCAAGGTAGGCGCTGACGGTCAGCTCCGCGCCGCAAGCGCCGCACATCACTGCCGAAGCCTCGAAGTTGTCGCGCGGCCAGGGTGCGGCCGCGTGACCGGCAATGGAGTCGTGACACTCGGCGCAGGCAAAGTATTCGCGGCAGCAGAACATCTTTATGGAAACGATGTCGTTGGCCCCATGGTAGTGTACGCATCTGGTCAGATGGTCCAGGGCCACACCCTGAACTGTTGGGCGCGCGCCGCCGGAGCCCAAGTCTCTCGCCATGGGCCGGAATGTAGTGCCAGCGACGAGCTGCCGGACCCGCCGTGCGACGCGGTCCCGCAATGGACCGGAAGGCGCACTGAGGTGTAGAATTGGACTACCTCTTTGGGGAGAATGCGACTGATGCCATCACGTGGTTCCTGCTCGACGTCAGCAACGCGGATGCTGGCCAGGCCGGGGTCGCGGCGTCGATGGAGCCGGCGTGTGCTTGTTGCTTCCGTCGCATCAGCCCTCCTCGGCACGCCCGCGGCTCACGCGCAGACTGCGGGCAACGGTTTTCTGTTCCAGCAGCCGAACGGCAGCGTCACCGTCAGCGGCGGTTACGCGCACGCCAATGCAGGCAGCGATCTCTTCGCCTTCACGACGAACGAATTGACGCTGAGCAAGAGCGATTTCAGCGGACCGATCGTTGGACTGGACGTAGCATTTCGTGTCGCGCCCAGGGTGGATGTCGTTCTCGGCACTGCCTATTCGTCGACGTCCACGCCATCCAGCTACCGCAAGTTCGTGGACCAGAACAACGCGGAAATCAGGCAGACGACCAACTTCAGCCGGCTGCCGCTGATGCTGAGCGCCAAGGCATACCTCGCAGCTCGCGGCAGGACGATCGGGCAGTTCGCGTGGGTGCCATCCAGGTTCGCCCCGTACGTTGGAGTGGGCGGCGGCGCTGTGTATTACAAATTCGACCAGAAGGGCGATTTCGTCGATTTCCAGAATAACAACTCCGTGTTCACGAGCGAATTCGCGTCATCCGGCTGGGCTCCGGGGGTGCAGGGGTTCGCTGGAGCCGACTTCTCTCTATCGCCACGAGTCGCGCTCACTGGTGAAGCGAAGTACATATGGGCCAAGGGAGCTCTCAATCAGAGCTTTTCAGGATTCAACAAGATCGATCTGTCCGGACTTTCCGCGACGCTTGGCCTCACATTCAGGTACTGAGGGAACAGTCATGCACGTTGTCATTCGGAAGTTCGTGAAGCACGCCGCCACTGTCATGGCGGCGGTCGCGTGTGCGGCATTTCCACTGACCGGTTCAGCGCAGGGGACTCAGGCTGACGCACGGTGGCAGCCATGGACAGGATGCTGGCAGCCAGAAGTCCCGCGCGGGTTGGTCTCATCCCGAGCGCGCGCATCCGACGCTCCAGTCGTTTGCGTTGTGCCGATGACGTCCAGCGCCGTGGGATCCGCCGCAAGCGTGGTCACGCTCAACGGTGGAAAGATTGTGGCGGTGGACACGCTCGTTGCCAGTGGCGACAAACGCGCACGCAGCAATGATGGGTGCGCCGGTGTGGAGCGTGCGCGGTGGGCTTCGGACGGCCACAGACTGTATCTCAATTCGGACCTCACCTGCGCAGGCGGTACCAAGCGGACCTCGGCAGGGATGTTCGCGATGACACCGAACGGTGAATGGGTGAACGTCGAGGCGTTGAACGCTGGCGGCGCACGCGCAGTGCGCGTGGTACACTATGCCGCCACTGATATTCCCGATGCGCTGCCTGCCACGTTCGCGGCAGCGCTTCACGAAAACCGGGACGCCATCGCCAACGCGCGATCCGCTGCTGGTGCCCCGCTCGCTGTGTCGGACATCATCGACGCATCGCACAGCACCGATTCGTCGGTAGTTGCCGCGTGGGTGCTCGACCGTAATCAGGCCTTCCCGGTTGACGCAGCGCGACTGGTAGCGCTTTCCGATGCGGGCGTTCCGGGCGCCGTGACCGACGCGATGGTTGCAGTGGCGTATCCCAAGTCGTTCGCCGTCAACGGCGCCAGTGCGACCATCGGCTCCGCCGGGGACCTCACGGCTGCTGACGAGGTCCGCCCGTCGCCGCGCCGCGTGGACGTGATGATGATGCCGGAATACTCACCGTATGGATTCTCACCCTTCGGCTTATATGGATTCGGCTATTCACCTTACGGCTATTCACCGTATGGCTATTCACCTTATGGTTACTCCCCGTACGGGTATCCGTCGTACGGTTACTCCGGATACGGCGGCTATTCTGCTCCGTACGCGGGGTATGGTGGACTCTACGGGCCACCGGTGATCGTGCTGAAGGGAAGTGAGCCGGTGCAGCGCGGCTATGTGGTGAAGGGGCGTGGCTACACTCAGACAAGACCGGTCGAAGCAGCTCCAGGCTCGGCTGCTCAGGCCAGGCCCACGGTGAGCGCACCACCGCCACCACCGCCGCCACCGAGCAACAGCAACCAGTCCTCCGGGCGAACGGCGCACGAACGACCGTAGCGAGTAGCGCACGGAAGAATGAAACGGAGGGGACGGCAGATTGCCGTCCCCTCCGTTTTTGCATTGCCAGCGCGGCTGGTATCAGAATCGGTAGCTGAGCCGAACGCTGCTGTAGAACGTTGCGCTGTACGGCGCCGGGATGATGTAGCCATCGCCAGTGCCGCCGTCCTTCGCCTGCGCGAGTCCGGCGTACGTGGGTCCCACGAAGAGGAAACTATATTTGGTGTGCCCCAGCACGTTGTCTCCACCGGCGAAAGCATCGATGTCCCAGCGCGTGGTCAGCCGGTGCCTGTAGCCGACCTTTGCGCCGAGCATGTCGTACGATCGGACGTACGTGGAGTTGTCGAAGGTCAAGGGCACGCTGCCGACGTACCGGTAGGAGCCGTTCGCATATACACCAGAGATTGAACTGGCATCGACGCCGGTGCTGAACATGTTGCGCGGCACGCGCGGAACAGCGTTGCCGGAATAATCCATCGTCTTTGCGTTCGCGTTATTGTCGCTCTTGAAGTCGATGAAAGTGGCATCGGTATAGCTGTACGATGCCCAGGGCCGCAGCAGCGATACGAACGCGGCGGTATCCTGGACCGCGAGCACGTTGAGCGACAGCTCGGCGCCGCGATTGCGCTGCTTGCCGGCGTTCATTGTGAACGTGACCGAGCCGGATGTCTGGCTTACCAGCTTGTCGGTGTTCTCGATGTCGAACAGCGCTGCCTGGAGTGACAGCCGATCGTCGAACGCGCCGGTCTGCCCGCCAATCTCGTACTGGACGGCGCGCTCGGGCTTGAGCGCGAGATTCGCCGCGCCGGTGTTGGATATCACATTGCTGAGCAACGGCGGCGTATATCCGGCGCTCACGCTGGCGTATAGCGATGTGCTCGGTCCGAAGGCCCTGGACAGTGCGACGCGCGGAGTAAGGACCGCGTCGAACTTCCGGACCTGCGTCGTGGTCGTGTCGAACAGCTGGCCGTTCTTGAGCATGTTCCTGATCGCGAACTGATTCCGGTTGAGACTCGCACCGGCCGTCAGGTTGAAAGCCCGCGGCAGAGCAAAGCTCCATTCGGTGAACAGCGAACCGTTGGTCGCATAGTTCTCCTGCGCGGTCGGCCGCTCGGTGTATGGCGGCGCGGGTACGATGAATACTCCATTCGTCGTGATGTTCGTGCGCTGGAGCGAGCCACCGACCGTCCCGGTCAGCCCGACCGAGCCGATGCTGCCGGAGTATCCGAACGACGTGCGCACTCCGACACTGAACTGGTTGGCGTTCGTGAATCCGTGTGCGAACGGCTGCGCGAAGCTGCGGCCGTTGCCGAACAGCGTTGTCTGGCTCGTGAAGCTGTCGCCAATCCTGTAGTTGTCCGTCACGCCGCCAACGAAGCTAGTGATCTGGATGTGCGAGTCATTCGCCACATACGCCGCGTTGCTGACGGAATTGCGATTGTAGTAGTCCGTGCTGTCGATCTCGCCGGCGAGCTCCTCGAATGACCGGCTGTACGCGAAGTACGTCGATAGCGACTGCCTGTCGCTCACGTTGAAATCGCCGATCGCGCGCGCGAAATCCTTGTTCGACGCGCTGTGCGGTCTGAAGGATCCGTATGACTGGTGCCCGTAGTTGAGCACGATGTCGGAGTTGTCGCTGCCGGTCTGGAATGTGGAGTTGGTGCGAACGAGCCCAAAGCTTCCAGCCATTACCTGCTGTCCGAACGAGGTCTCTCCGGCGGACGCACGCGCGGTCGTGAGCTTCACTGCTCCGCCGATCTGGCTTCCATACAGACTCGACGCGGGCCCCTTGATGATCTCGACATTTCCGAGCGTGGAGTAGTCGATGTCGTCCAGGATTGTCGCGCCGGTCGCGTCGGTGACGGGGATGTTGTTCATGAATACTTCGTAGCCCAACCCATTCGAGTTCGCGCTGTTGCCGCTGGTGCTCGGATAGTAGCCGCGGATGGTGATGCGAGCTCCGCCCCAGGGAGTGCGTGACTGCATGAAGACGCCGGGTACGGTGTTGATCGAGTTCTCGAGGCTGAGGCCGCTGGACCGGTCGAGGTCGTCGCTCGAGAGCAGCGACACGCCTGGTGCGGAAGCATTGCCGACAATGCGGACACCTGGGAGCGCTGCCCGTGACGGCTCGAGCCGGACGTGCAGCAGCCGCGATGCATCCGCCACCGGGATCTCGGCTGAGACGTAACCGGCCCTGGATACGATTACACTCCGTATCGGCGCGGGGCTCTTGAGCGAAAATACGCCGGCGTCGTTGGTGGTCGTCGTGGTCGATTTATCAGTCGATCTATCAACGGTTGCGACGGAGGCGTCTCCGAGTGGCTGCCCGGTCTGGGCGTCGGACACCGTTCCCTGTACGGATGCCTGGGCGTGAAGCGTAGCCGGAGCGACCACTCCCAACACAAGGAGCGAAGCGATCAGTGTCAGTCTTTTCATCAATTGGCAAATGGGTGCGCGCGGTGAGTGAGGGCTGCACGCGTGTGGTTGAGCAGCGCGTCCGAGCCTTGGGTCGGGGTCGCCGGGCTTAAGGCGTCGGATCAGCTTGAACGTCGGGGACAGTACGGCGCTGGCGCGGCCCGCGTTGCTATCCGGAAGCCTACAAACGTCGCAGGATTCTATCAGCTACCGGTTCGGCCGCCCCCGTGAGAATGGCCTGGAAGTGAACGAAGCACTCGAGCTCCAGGGCTGCGCCCGTCCGATCAGCCGCGATGCGAACGACCACACCGAGGGGGAAGATCAGCGCCGGCGCGTCCTCCTCCGGCTCGGGCTGCCACGGCTCCCGTGGAATGTCGGCGGCGTCGATCACGGCGCCGAGCTCGGCGCGGATGGTGCCACCCTCGATCTCGGTGGCGTGATAATGGATCTGTCGAGGCCTGTCGAGGAGACCCATGTCGGCCTCTGGCGCCCAATCAGGCTCCGCGACGGAGCGCGTGATCATGGATTCCCCGAGGTAGGTCCCCACGATCGCGGCGCCGGGTGCCAGGTCCGGATCGTCTTCGAGCCGTCGGCGCGAGAGGGCCAGTGGCTGGTCGGTGACGAGTATCACGTTGTGCATATTACGAAAACGTATCCGGGGGGGAGAGCGCTCGTCAACGTAGTGGGCGGCGTGCGTATATTGAAGGGGAAATCGCCATAGCGGTGGCGTCCAGCCGGCCCGCGTGGCTCTGGCATGTGCGACTGTGCTGAATCGCTCTGTCAGTCGTCCTGTATCTGGACCCGGCCGGAAAGTATCAATCCCGCCGGTTCTGAGACATACCAGCAACAGAGAACCAATCGTGAGTGCCTCCGCAAACGACCCCACAGCGAACGATCCCCTTTATCTGCCTCCCGAGCGGCAGGTGGTTGACCGACACGGCACTTCCTGGAGCGTGAATGAGGTTCGCGTATGGGACGCAAGCGGACGGCAGGCCCGCTCGCTCGTAGCCGCTAACGGGCGCGGGTTCCGCCGTCTCTGGCACTTTCCGGCGAACTGGTCCGAACTCCAAGATGAGGAGCTCGCCGAGCTGGTGACCCAGACAGTACAGAAAGGTGCGCCCGGCATGTCGCTGTAGCGCGTAGCGCGCCCTTTTCCACCGTCCGCGGGCGTTGACTTGAGGCCGCGTTGAGGTATAATTAAGGGCTGCACCGAAAAAAAAACCATCGCCGGCCAATGCCGGCGCGCCTCGAGTCCCCAGCTGCGCATCAAAGGCGGCTGCACCCGGCGGCGGCGGATGGATACCGGTCCCACATGGGACGCCCGGTCCACCCGCTTTCTTGTTGCTCTTTGACGACCTAGACTCGCTGATATAGAAATGGCACGCCACACCCCGCTCGAACACTATCGCAACATCGGCATCATGGCCCACATCGATGCCGGCAAGACGACTACGACCGAGCGTATCCTTTATTACACCGGTAAGCAGCACAAAATCGGTGAAGTCCATGAAGGCACTGCCACCATGGACTGGATGGAGCAGGAGCAGGAGCGCGGTATCACGATCACGTCGGCCGCGACTACCGCATTCTGGCGGCGTCACGGTCAGAGCGACGATAAGGGAAGCGGTCCTGAGTACCGCGTCAACATCATCGACACACCTGGGCACGTTGACTTCACAGTTGAAGTCGAGCGCTCGCTTCGCGTGCTCGACGGAGCTGTCACGCTTCTCGACTCCGTCGCAGGCGTGGAGCCACAGACCGAAACCGTCTGGCGTCAGGGAGATCGTTACGGCGTTCCGCGGCTCATATTCGCGAACAAGATGGACCGCACCGGTGCTGATTTCGATCGCTGCATGCGGATGATCCGCGACAGGCTTTCGAAGGAGTCATATCCGATCCAGCTTCCCGTTGGATCCGGCGACACCTTCACCGGCCACATCGACGTAATCGAGCGCAAGCAGTACATCTTCGACGACGAATCGCTCGGAAAAACCTTCGCGGTCGTGGAAGTGCCGGAGCAGTACAAGGCAGCGATGGAAGAGGCCCGCCACGCGGTTCTCGAGGCAGCCGTGTCGCATGACGAGACTGTGCTCGAGAAATACCTCGATGGCGCCGAGCTGACCGACGAGGAGATTCGTCACGCGATCCGCAAGGCGACCATCGGTGGTCACATGGTGCCGGTGCTGTGCGGCGCGTCGTTCAAGAACAAGGGTGTGCAGGCATTGCTCGATGCGGTTATCGACTTCATGCCGTCGCCACTCGACGTCCCGCCTGTCGAGGGCCATCTTCCCGACCACAACGAGATTGTTGAGACGCGAGAAGTGTCGGACGACGCTCCGTTCGCTGGCCTGGCGTTCAAGATCGCGACCGATCCATTCGTCGGTAAGCTGACGTTCTTCCGTGTCTACTCGGGCGTGCTAAAGAGCGGTTCGTACGTGTACAACGCGACCAAGGGCAAGCGCGAGCGTGTTGGCCGTCTGCTGCAGATGCACGCGAACAAGCGCGAGGAAATCGAGGAAGTGCACTGCGGCGACATCGCCGCTGCCATCGGTCTTCGCGACACGCGCACGGGCGACACGATGACCATGGAAGATCGGCCGATCGTGCTCGAGGCCATGAAGTTCCCGAACCCCGTCATCGACGTAGCCATCGAGCCGAAGACCAAGGCCGACCAGGACAAGCTCGCCATCGCATTGCAGAAGCTGGCCGAAGAGGATCCGACGTTCCGCGTTCACTCCGATCCCGAGACGAACCAGACGATCATCTCCGGAATGGGCGAGCTGCACCTCGAGATCATCGTCGATCGCATGCAGCGCGAGTTCAAGGTTGACGCCAACATTGGCCGTCCGCAGGTCGCGTATCGCGAGACCATCAAGAAGCGCGTGGACAAGGTCGAGGGCAAGTTCATCCGTCAGTCCGGTGGTAAGGGTCAGTACGGACACGTCGTCATCAACGTCATGCCGGCGGAGCAGGGTCAGGGCTTCGTGTTCGAGGACAAGATCGTTGGCGGTGTGATTCCGCGTGAATTCATCAACCCGATCGAGGCTGGCATCAAGGAAGCGCTCGAGGGTGGTGTGATCGCGGGTTATCCGATGGTGGACGTGAAGGTCGAGCTGGTGTACGGCTCGTACCACGACGTCGACTCCAGCGAAATGGCGTTCAAGATTGCAGGATCCATGGCGGTGAAGGACGGCGCGCGCAAGGCGGGCGCGGTCATTCTCGAGCCAATCATGAAGGTGGAAGTTGTTTCGCCGAACGATTACATGGGCGACGTGCTTGGTGACCTGTCAGCGCGCCGCGGCCGTATCGGCGGAATGAATCAGCGTGGCGAGGCGCAGGTGATCGACGCGCAGGTCCCGCTGGCGGAGATGTTCGGATACTCGACCAAGCTTCGCTCGATGTCGCAGGGTCGTGCAGTCTATTCGATGGAGTTCAGCCACTACGATGAAGTGCCGAAGTCGGCGGCTGAAGAGATCATGAGCAAGGTCAAGAAGTAAGCAGCAGCAACGATTTAACGAACCGAACAAGGAATCAGGGACACCATGGCGAAGGCGAAATTTGAGCGGACGAAGCCGCACGTAAACGTAGGAACGATCGGCCACGTGGATCACGGTAAGACGACGCTGACGGCGGCGATCACGACGAT
>JBBRBY010000034.1:0-28176 GCA_038205315.1 Gemmatimonadales bacterium
GTGGATATAGTCAGCGTCAAGGATCTCGCCACGATCGAGTATAGAACCCCCGGCAACGTTCCCGTGCAGTACCAAAACCGACTTCCCGGAGCGGCCTGCGGCGTTTTGCTCCTCTGGTCCAAGATCTGACCTGAGGGCGAATCTGTCGTCGTGCTGCGCATGACCTGGCCGTCCGCGCCGTACGCGGGCGGTCACGTCGTATTTTTGTACATGCCTTCATGCATTCGCTCAGCGCGTCGCCAGCTCCGCGCCGCTCGGACCCGCGATCTGCAAGTACGGATCCTGGTCACGCTCATCGCACTGACGCCGCTCCCCAGCGTCGCGCTTCCGGCTCAGGAAACCCAGCACTCGGCGGTCATCCCGCATCCCGTCGCGTGCGTCGATACGGTGTCCCTGACTGGTGCGCGTCCCAGGTTTGCATACATCCATGCCGTCGTTCCGGATTCAACGGGACAACACCTCACGCAGATGGCCGACGAGTTCACGCAATCGCTCGCGCAGCACATGCGTACCCGCCTCTCGGCGCATGGCGACACGCTTCCCGCGGGTGAGCCGCTGATCGGTTGGCGTGACGTCGAGAACCACATCGCGCTTCGAGTAACCGCGTCGCGGACGGGTCCCGCTTCCTTCACGCTTTCCCAGGCGCCGCACTCTATCACCGACTCCCTCCTCCTGGAGGCGGCGCGAGCCGCTCAGCTTTCTGGGGAGGGCGTGTTCTGGCCTTCGGATCCCGAAGCCGATTCGCTGGCTTTCGGTGTCGGAGTGGTGCTGTCTGCGCAGGGAAAGCTGTCACCCGGCGGCACGTACAGGTACGCGTTCCCGGTCTTCTCGGTCATGGCACCACCCGAGACGCCTGCCGTCCTCACCGCCGGCTCGTACCCCGAGTTCCCCGCTGGCGCCGACCAGCTCGGCGCCACGGGTGTAGTGGTGGTGCAGTTCCGTATTGACAGCGCAGGTCACGTCGCAGCACGCAGCATCCGCGAGGAATGGCCGGCCTCGCAGCCACGCCCGACCGGTGCGCTTCTGTCTGCCTACACCGATTTCCTCCAGGCCGTCATGAGCTGGCTTCCCGCCGCGGAGTTCACGCCAGCACGTATCGGCTCTTGTCCCGTGAGCCAGGTCGTGCAGCAGTCGTTCTCCTTCGACTCCCACTGAGCCGCCGGGCGACACCAGACGTCGCCGAATTCGCCGCGCCGTGGGCGGTGCACATTGCGCGACGACTGCATAGCACGATTCGTGTATGTAGTCCGGGCATGATTCCGTTTTCAGTGCTCGATCTCTCTCCAATCACTGAAGGGAGCGACGCTGCGCGCTCCTTTCGCAACACGCTGGATCTCGCGCGTCACGTTGAGCGCTGGGAGTACAAGCGCTTCTGGCTCGCCGAGCATCACGGCATGCCGGGAGTCGGAAGCGCAGCCACCGCGGTGCTCATCGGTCACGTGGCCGCGGGAACACGCAGCATCCGTGTTGGCGCCGGTGGCATCATGCTCCCGAATCATTCACCTCTGGTGATCGCGGAGCAGTTCGGGACTCTCGAGTCGCTCCATCCGGGTCGCATCGACCTCGGACTCGGAAGGGCGCCCGGGTCGGATCAGCTCACCGCGCGCGCGCTGCGCCGCCAGCTTGATACCGACCCGGACGCGTTTCCGCAGGACGTAGCGGAGCTGCTCGACTACTTCTCGCCGCAACCCAGACAGCACGTGCGCGCAGTCCCGGGAACGGGACTGGAAGTTCCAGTGTGGATTCTGGGATCCAGCATCTTCGGCGCACAGGTCGCAGCAGCCTTCGGTCTTCCGTATGCATTTGCATCACACTTTGCGCCTGCCATGATGATGCAGGCAATATCGGTGTATCGCTCCACGTTTCAACCGTCGGCACGACTCGAGCGTCCCTACGTGATGCTCGGCTACAATGTCTTCGCCGCCGATTCGAACGACCACGCCCACCTCCTCGCAAGCTCTGCGCAGCAGGCCTTTGTAAGCATCCGCCTGGGACGTCCCATTCGCCTTCCGGCGCCACGGAAAGGCTATCTCGAGTCGCTCGACCCGCAGGCGCGCAGCCTCGTGGACCAGGT
Organism: Gemmatimonadales bacterium; assembly: GCA_038205315.1. GTDB lineage: Bacteria > Gemmatimonadota > Gemmatimonadetes > Gemmatimonadales > Gemmatimonadaceae > Fen-1247. The sequence goes on from JBBRBY010000034.1 coordinate 2,075, forward strand.
TCTGCCGTATTCCGCCATTGGTGCACCCGACGCAGTTGCCACCGCACTCGGTGAGTTCATCGCACTCACCGGTGCGGACGAGCTGATGATTACGTCGCAGATCTTCGATCACTCCGAACGGGTACGCTCCTACGAGATCGCCTCGAGCGTTCGCGCGACCATGGGCTGAGTTCTGACAGTGAGATTGGTTCGAATCACGCCGATCGGCTACGGATCGCCAACGCGAAATGGTCGAAACGGTGAAGGAAGCGCTGGCCCGGCACCCATCTGCTGCGACGTCGCTCAACGACCTCGCGACGTACACCGGAGTCTCACCGTTCTATCTGGCGCGCACGTTCCGTCGTGAAGCGGGATTGCCCATCCATCAATACCTGCTTCGCCTCAGACTCGGTACGGCACTGGAGCGCATGTCCGACCCGTCGATACGTCTGAGCGCCATCGCACTCGACGCCGGCTTCTCCAGCCCAAGTCATTTCACGAGCGCGTTTCGCAAAACTTTCGGCATGGCACCGACGGAGTGGCGAGCCGGCGCGAGCAATCACGCTCGCGGATCCGCGGGGTCCAAGCGCGAAGCTGGCATTGAAATCGCCTAGCTCACTCTGAAACTTTCCACGCCAACTTCAGAGGAATCATGGTCAGGATCGCACGCAAGATGATTGCAACAGCCACTCTCGCCGGTGGTACGCTTTTCCTCGCACCTGCCGCGACGGCTGGCGCTCAGCAGACACAGACGAAAGTGACCGTGAAGCATCACAGCATACTCAAGGGCGCGGTGGTTGGCGCGGTGGTTGGCGCGGTGGGCGGGCATCTGACGCACCACAAGCACGGTACCCTGATCGGCGCCGCCGTCGGCGCCGGCATACAGCATCACCGGAACAAGAAACCGAATTAATCGATACCCATGACACTGGAAGTAGCGACGGCAGTTTGAGCAAGCGGGGATGCGCGGTTATCGCGCATCCCCGCGCCGTCTTCAGGTCATCGCACCGCCGCCGCGGGACTCTCCACCCGCGTGATCGTCTCTGACAGTCGCGCCCACGGAATACCTAACACCGTCACCGTCGCGACGTTCAGAACCGTCCGGCCGTCCGGCTGCAGAAATAGCTGCTGGTCCATGTAGACGTCGGGCTGACGAAGCAGATAACGTAGCCGAAAGACGTTTCCCTTCGTCTCTCCCGTGACGACTCCGGCGGCGTCACTCAGCGTCGCCGAGTAGGTGTTCGGTCCGCTTCTCCGCAAGTGCCACGTGCGCTGCTCCTTGGTTCCGTCGGTGAACGTCACCGCCTGATCCAGACGAAATGATCCGTCGGCTTCCGAAGCGCCACTTCCCTCCACGGTCAGGCGGCGCGCGGCCTTTCCACGCTGGTTCAGCGACCCTTCACCGTGCGTGGATCCAGCGAAGAAAATTTCCGGGCGTAGTTCGGGCGTCGGGCCTGCCTGAAGACGAAACGGACTCGCGCTGAGACATCCCGTGGAGAGGATACTCGCCACGGCGGCCGTGGCTCTCACTGAAACAGCTTTCACGCGATCTCGCTCCTTGAAGTTGTGAGCCCGCGGCCATCGCGCCAGCGACGTGGGCAACGCCTCTACGAACTCTTCGAACATACGTCCAGGCAACTGAGTTCGGATTCAGCCCAGTTCTCGCGTTGGCCAACCGTTCGAGACAAAGCAGGCAGGTGTGTTGCGTGCGCACAACGGTTGAGGGTCGCGAACAACGTTCGCAGCGTCCAAATCGGCTGGCGCACCGGCAGGCCAGACGTGCAAATGCAACCATTTAGCACAACCCGTAGCGGACTGATTCCCCAAGTGGAAATGTGATCTGTTATAGGGAGTATTTATACATTTTTGCGAACGTGAGTGAGTAAACCTTATTTTGCGTTGATTCTTCTGGATACCGTGACCGATTCTACCCCGGTGAATGGCATGTTTGCTGCCCGGCAGATCGGGGCCGGCCAGCCCAAGTTCCCGCGGATTCTGGTAGCAGTCCCCGCTCCACGGTCAGCCGGTGCACGAGCCTGCAGCACAGCCAGCACGCCCGACCGGGGCATGACGAGTGTCCCGGCGGTCCTTTTTCCATTGCCACCCACCTAGAGACCCGATGCTCCTGAACAGCGTACGCTCGCTTCGGATCGCCGCATGCGCCATCGCGCTTGCTGCCTGCGCCACTGATGGCGTCATCTCACCGGACCACGGTCCCAGGCCCTCCGCCGACTTCGGGCCGGTCAGCGCCTCGGGTGGGGTGGTAATCAGTCAGGTATATGGAGGCGGCGGCAACAGCGGCGCCACTCTCAAGAACGATTTCATCGAGCTCTACAATTCCGGACCGGCAACCGTATCGCTCGCCGGTTGGTCGGTGCAGTACGCCAGCGCCGCGGGCACCACCTGGCAGACGACTGCGCTAACCGGTTCCATCCCCTCCGGCCATTATTTCCTGATCCAGGAAGCGCAGGGTTCAGGTGGCACGACCTACCTGCCGACGCCGGATGTGACCGGAACAATCGCGATGAGCGCGACTTCCGCGAAGGTCGCGCTGGTCATTAGCACCACGGCGCTCACGGGAAGCTGCCCCGTCGGTGGCTCGATTGTCGACTTCGTCGGCTTCGGCACGGCAAACTGCTTCGAAGGCACGGGCGCAGTCTCAGCACTGACCAACACTACCGCCGCTATTCGACTCAATGGTGGCTCGCAGGATACTAACAACAACAACTCCGACTTCAGCACCGGCGCACCCAGCCCGCACAACACCGGCAATGCGCCACCGGCCAATGGGACTCCGGCTACCGTCGTCGTCTCACCTGCAACGTGGTCGTTCAGGGGCGGTCAGACAAAGACCTTCACGGCAACGGCGAAGGATGCGGACAACGTGGTCGTCTCCACGACGTTCACGTGGAGCAGCTCCAACCCAGCCGCGGCAACCATAGATGCTGCCACGGGAATAGCGACCGCGGTCGCCCCGGGCACTACCACCATCACCGCGACCTCCTCCAACAGCATAACCGGCACTGCGGCAGTCACCGTCACGGCTGGAAACGTATCGGTCCAGCCACTTGCCGGTCCGCTGCCAGTCGGCTTCCAGTCGCAGGTCTTTGTCAGCAGCGGAAGCACGGATGGATCCGGTAACCCGGTCACCAGCTCCAATGTCACGTGGTCGACGAACAACCCGGGAGTAGTGGCAGTCAGTCCCAACACCGGTGTCGTCACCGCTCTCTCGGTCGGTTCCGCGACGATCACGGCAACCGCAAAGAGCGACGGTACATCGTCCGGCTCGACAACCGTGACAGCATACACTGCGTCCGTGTCCCCCACCGCCAGAGTGGGTCACAACACCGAGCTCGGAGCTCCAACCGACGCCGACCCGAGCAATGACGTCATCATCGCACGGCGCCAGTACACCATCTCCTACAACGTGAGTCACGGCGGTCCGAACTGGGTGAGCTGGAACCTCGACGCCAGCCACACGGGTAGCTCGTCGCGCTGCAATTGCTTCACTGCCGATACTGCGCTCACGCGCCTCGGCTATCCGGCCTACGATACCAACGACTGGATCAACGGCGGACAGTACTCACGCGGTCACATGTCACCGTCTGCCGACTGGGCTGACGCTGATGGAGACAACGCGCCGACGTTCTTCCTGTCGAACATGCTGCCGCAGAACCAGATCATGAACGCCGGCGCATGGGGCTCGCTCGAGAACTACCTTCGCACACGTACGACTGGAACGAACGAGATCTATATCGTCTCCGGGCCGATCTTCACAAAGAACCGCAGCGGCGCCGGCGTCGATGGACTTGGCTTCATGAACAGCATCGGCCACATTGCCGTTCCTGATTCGATATGGAAGATCGCGGTGATCGTACCCGACACACGTTCCGCCGATCAGATGACGAGCACCGCGAACGTGGAAGTGATCGCCGTCAACATGCCCAACGACGCGAGCGCGTCGGGCACCTGGAATCCGTACGTGACGACAGTCAACGCGATCCAGAAGTCCACGGGTTACAATTTCTTCTCGATGCTGCCGGACAGCGTCGCGAAGATCGTCAAAGCCAACGATCACCCGCCCGTGACTACCGTTAGTTCGTTCACGAGCTCCGTGAGCGTCGGTCAGCCAGCAGCAGTCGCCGGAACCTTCACGGACCCGGATGGCCGCGGTGACGCGCCGTGGAGCATGACGTGGGACTGGGGCGATGGATCGAACACGCGCCTCAACCTCCTCGCGTATCCGAATGGAACCACACAGTACAGCCGTAGCCACAGCTACGCGGCTGGCGGTACCTACACCGTCCGGCTGACGGTTGCCGACAAGTACGGCGCCAGCAGTCATTCGGACGTTACCATCACGGTAAATCCGTAACACTATCCTTCATACCTTAAGCCCCGGATCTATCTAATGCGTCGTTTCATCCTTGCTGCTACAACGACGGCAGCGTTTCTAGCCGCTCCGCTCGGTGCGCAATCAGTGAGCAACACGGTAAGCACCTCGCAGGCCGATGCGTTCGAAGGCCTCGGCGCCAATCTTGTTCCGACTGTCGGCGAGACGTTCACCGTTCCCGTGGGCGTTTCGTATCTCAATACGTTCTCGTTCTTTCTCGCGAACGATCCCGACAACTCGCTGGCTCCGGACCTCCAGTTCAAGCCGTATGTGATGAGCTGGAGCACGGACCATCCCACCGGAACCAACCTGCTCTCGCTGAGCCCGGTGTACCTGGGTAACGCTACATCCACGTTTCTACAGTACACCTTCGCGGCCGATGTGCCGGTCACGCCGGGAGCCGTATACGTTGCATTCCTTACCACGTCCGGTGTTCCGCAGAGCGGCAACGGCGCGAACGAGTTTGCCGGAGCCACGAATTACTACAGTGGCGGGCAGCTCGTGTACGCGTTCACGGATGCCAACGGGACGAACTTCACTTCGCCTTCCGACTGGTACGACGGCGCTGGTGCACAGCTCGGCTTCGACGCCGAGTTCAGCAACAGCCGCTCCACCGTGCCGGAGCCGAGTCAGTTCCTGCTGCTCGGCAGCGGACTCGGCAGCCTTCTCGGAGTGGTTCGCGTAAGACGCAGAAAGGCGTTGCCCGCGTAAGTCGGAAGCAGTCCAACGCACGAACAAGGGGGCCGAATGAAGTTCGGCCCCCTTGTTCGTTTCGTGTCCGGGCGGACGCGCGCGAATGCGCGATAGTCACGCTCGCGGAGCCAGCCCTCGTCGTCCTGATCCTGTCCCGATACGGACAGTCCCTTTGGCTGGAGCGTGCCGATCACCTTGCAGGGGAGATCCTTGAGTCGCACTACCTCGCCAATCGGATTTCTGGATCCGAACAACTGCTCACGTACCGTGCGCCCCATCACGCACACATCCGCGGCATGATCGACATCATCCTGCGTGAACGACGCGCCCTGATCGATATCCCACCGCTTAATCTCGAGATACGATGGCGATACCCCGCGATACCCAGTGTACCAGTTCTGGTTGCCGTAAACGACCTGGGTGGACCCGTCCACGTTCGCCGACACGCTCTTGATGAGCGGCACCTGGGCCTTGATGGCGAGGGCGTCCTCCATGGTCAGCGTTGGGGTGCCGTGACTGCCGGTCCGCACTCCATTCACGGCCCGGCCGCCGGCCTCCACCCAGACCAGGTTGTCGCCCAGGTTGTTGAGCTGCTGCTCGACTCTCGCCTGGCCCGCCTTTCCTATGGCAACCACGCAGATCACGGCGGCTATCCCGATGGTGATTCCAAGTACCGTCAGGAGACTCCGCATCTTGTTGCGGAGCAGCGACCAGAGCGCAGAATGTACGATGGCGGCGTAATTCATCTCGTAGTAAGCAATACTACTCAGCCACCCTGTCACGTTGATGACGAGGAGCCACTCACCTGACGGCACCGCGATTGCTTACGTAGCCTGCAACGGAGGATACATGACCAAATTGCACGGGGCGGCACTACGAGGGGGGACTGCCGGGATTGTTCTGATGGCGCTCGGTTGCGCCAACGGCGGCTTGGGCAGCGTTTTGGGCAGCGTCCTGGGTGGGGGAGGGATGGGACAGGGCCAGTCGGGCCAGTTGAGCGGCTACATCGCGGGTGTGGACCAGCGATCCCAGCAAGTCGCCATCCACCAGTCGAACGGACAGACAATCACTGTCTCGTACGACAATCAGACCCAGGTGGTCTATCAGAACCAGAACTACCAGGTCACGGCGTTACAGAACGGGGACCAGGTCGTGGCGCGAGTGCAGAGCGGCAACAATGGCGGCTACTACACAGACCTGATCCAGGTTACCCAGTCCGTCTCCAACGGTGCCAACGGTGCCAACGGGGCCGGCAACGTTCAGTCGTTCCAGGGCACGGTTCGGCAGGTCGACGCGAACAATGGCTCGTTCGTGGTCGACGTAGGCAATGGATCGGCCTTCACCGCGTACATGCCTTACAGGGCGAGTAGCGGCGACGTCTCCAGGTTTCAGAACCTCCGTCGCGGAGACCTTGTCCGGTTTTATGGAGTGATCGACAGCAACTCCCGCGTCCAGCTCCGCCAGTTCTACTAGGGGTGGCGTCGACTTCGGCCGGCTAGCGGAGGCACGTCGGGTGGAGACGTAGGCGTGCCTCTTGCTTACTGAGGAGATGGCCAGCGGATAGATTCTCGTGGCCGACGAATTGAAGAACTTTGGGACCGGCTACGCGCCCCCACGTTTTTGCGTGATGGCCGAATCCCGGAAGTGGAACGTGTTTGTCCATCACCCTAACGTTGACTGGAGCCTCCCATGTTTCTCACCATCGCACTCATTCTGATCGTTCTGTGGGCGCTCGGGTTTTTTGTGTTTCCGATCGCCGGTGGCCTCATTCATCTTCTCCTGGTCATCGCTATCATCGCGATCATCTGGCACTTCGTCACGGGCCGACGGCCGGTAGTCTGAGCCACGCGCGCCGCTGCACCACCGTGTAGCGGCGCGCGTATGATCGGAATTGTTGAACAGGCAGTAGCGGACATCCGCGGCTCCAGCGCTGTTCCGCCAGCAGTTCCGCGGCTGCGAGCGCGTATATGGCCGCGCACTCCATGACGTTGTGAATCGGAACGAATTCGTGGGGCCCGTGTGACACCGTGAGCAACTGTTCGCGATTCTCCGCTGCAACTCCTCGACGAGTACCCTTGCACACTCCTCGTAGTGATTACCCGGCGTATTTTCCGACGGAATGGAGATCAGTCGTGTCGCGAGGTCGATGACCTCGGATTCTGAAATGCAGTGGCGGAGACGCGGGCCTGCTCGAGCGGCAGCCTATGGTTCGAGCCTGAGCGGCGGGTACGCGGCGCGTGTATCGTCTGCTCCCTGCTCCGGCCACCTGGGATAATGCGCGCGTAACGCGAGCTGCTCCCGGATAAGCACGCGAAACGGAATCCCTGGTGCATCGAGGCGCGCGACGATGAGCCGACCGTCGATGCGGACGATCTCGCCGGTCACCTGGACTGAGGCCTTCGCACCCTGGATGAGCCCGTCCCTGGTATCGCGCGCGTCGTGTGATAGCTGGAATTCAAGGCGGCCGCGCAAAGTTGAGCCCAACTGAAACGCTGGTCCGTTAGCGGCAGCCTCGAAGGACAACCCGCCTTCCGAACACTCGACGACGGGCGCGGGCGCGCTGGACCCATCGAGCGACAACAAAGGGCGGGCACTCCAGGGGTACACCACGCGATAGGACGCGCGTGCGTTCACGTTACGTACCGATTTGTTTGACACGATTTGGTCAATCTGAAGGAGTTCAAGGAGTTTGGAGGGAATGTCCTACAGCGTTTACCTGAGCAACTGGCGAGCCACGCCTCAAGTCGTTGGTAGACAAAGGGTTAGGCAGCGAACGGGAGTTTCGAGTACGCGTTTGGCCGTAACGCAAAGTTACAGCTGCAACGTAATGACGAGCGAACGCTCGCCTACCCCCGCACCAACGCCTTGTACTTGTTCCTCTTCGGCTGATCCGCATCGATCCCCTTCCGCTTGTGCAGATCCGCCTCGTACTCCTTGCAGTTCCCTTCAGCATACCAACGTGCGACTGTAGTTCAGCGCGAGCTCGTACGTAACTCACGCTATTGCAACGCGTTCCGCGCGCACCCATGGTTGTTCAATTCAGTCACGATTGCATTCGTGACAGCACACGGTTGTCACTGCGGACGAAAGGCCCACGGAGCGGTTAGCAGGGGTATCGCTCATGTTTTTGTTGGAAATGGCAACATGCGTGTAGATGGGTCACGCTGGTAGATCGCGTGTCCCACAGCCTGCATGAGGTGCGTTTTCCCGAGCCCCCAGCTGGCGGCGTAGTGGTGTTCGAAGCAGTATTCAACAAGGACGCGAGCGGCGAGGGGCTGTACCCATTCGTCACTCACTCCCTAGCTGATGCGGGAAAGGGCGCTGTTGGAATGATCCAGGTCGGAACGGCAAAGCAATTCACCACAATGTCTCACTCGGAGACAGAGCAGGAGCAGATTTGCAGCGTGATGAGTGCGCAGGGCCGGCGATCCCAAGGACGATCGTCGGCTTTCATCAGGATGAGGACAACGACTGGGTCGCGGCCCTGGAATGCGGACACACGCAGCATGTACGGCACGATCCGCCATGGCAGGTTCGGCCGTGGGTCATCACCGAGTCAGGCCGAGCGGGATTTCTGGGGAGGACGCTCGAGTGTGTGAAGTGCTGCCAGATCTGAGGAGCTGTGCTACCAGGCTCCGGGCGCAATCATTCCGGAGTGCCACATGGGATCCCACACCAGATTTGTCTCGACCTTTCTGACTCCGTTGACCCGTTTCACCGCCGCGCGAATGCCGGACGTGATGACGCCTTCCATTGGGCAGCCGGGTGTCGTGAGAGTGTGCGTGACGCGTACGCACTCGCCCAGCACGTCGCCGACTCTATCCAGTGCGACGTCGTAGACCAGTCCGAGTGTTACGATGTCCAGTCCGATCTCCGGATCGATGACAGCGCGAAGTGCGTTCCACACCTCGTCAACGTCAGTCTGTTGCTCTTCCATCACGGTTGCTCGAAGTCGCAGGCAAAGTGATTCTGTGTAGATTGAATCATCGCCACGTGTTCGCATGCAGAACGTGACTATTGTCACAGGCGCCGTCTTGGTACGTCCGTGCGCCGGTGCCATCCTCGAATACTGGCGGGAGGGAATGCAGATGAGTGATAGATCGGTTCCGGAACTGTGGGAATGGGCGGAATATTACTGCCCCTGGTGCTACGTAGCCGCCGTGCGTATTCACGGAATGCGTAAGGAGTATGAAGGCCGAGTGGCGGCTTCGACGCGCTTCTTCCCGCTAGAGCTGGTGAATGGCGAGGAACCGCCGCGCGACATTCTGGAGCAGGAGTGGTGGCTTGCCGCCACCCAGGAACCCGCCGCTACCTTTGTTCCGTACTCGGCTCCCGACTGGCCAACCACGACGCTGCCCGCATTCGATGCAGTGTGGGCGGCGCGCCAGCAGGGCGCGGACGTCGCCGCTGACATGGACCTCAAAGTGCGGCGCGCGTTCTTCGGCGAGAGCCGCAACATTGGGAGGTGCGACGTAATGCTCGAGATCGCGCACGAATCGAATTTGGATTTTGCCCGATTCGAGCGTGACTTCGCGAGTCCCGCGGCGCGCGCGGCGATCACGGAAGAGGGGCGGACGGGGCGTGAACGTTACAAGGTGCGCGGCACGCCAACACTGATGCTCGGCGATGGCACGCGGCTGCAGACGCCGATCGCAATGCCGAAGATTCGTAACCGGCGCATCGTATCGATGCCACCGCTCACATGCTTTGGCGACGGATGCCAGGCGGATACGCGCGCGCTGTTCGAGGCCGCGCTGGCGCAAGGGGACTCAGCGCGCGACGGTAACAACGCTGGTGCCAGTGGCGCTGCTGGCGATACCGGACATCGTGAGCAGCGTGGAACTGATATCGTGGAACCGTCCACTCTGGACAGTTTTCCGGCGAGCGACGTGCCCTCGTGGACTCCGCTTCGGCTCGGCAGCCCGTGACGCTGGGACAGTCAGCGGACTCGATGACCGCCGGCACCGCATCGCTGCTGCACCAACTGCCCATCTTTTCGGAGTTGGAAGAAGGGGGGATCCGTCAGCTCGCGGAGCGATGTGTCGTGCGCGATTTTGCGGCTGGCCGACTGCTATTCGCGGCGGGCGACGTATGCCGTGGTCTGTACGTGATCGAGTCCGGGCGAGTGCGCATCTACCGCACCAGCCCGGACGGTAAGGAGCAGGTGTTGCACATTGAAGGGGCGGGCCGGCCTGTTGCCGAGCTCCCGCTGCTCGATGGCGGAAGTTATCCCGCGTCGGCAATCACCGCGGAGCCGTCGCGCCTGATATTCCTCGCCAGAGACGATTTCGAGTCCATGTACCGTACACATCCCGATGTTGCGCAGGCCATCATTCGCGGGCTCGGAAAGCGTCTGCGTCACCTGGTACACGTCACGGAGACACTGGCGTTCCACGACGTTGCCGCGCGTCTGGCAATGCTGTTTGTGGGTTACGCGGAACGAGTTGGCTCCGTTACCGAACAGGGGGTCGAGCTCCGAATCGACCGTACGCAGGAGGAGTTGTCGCTCGAGATCGGCACCGCGCGAGAATCCGTCTCGCGTGCGATGCGGCAGCTGAAGCGGGCCGGTCTCATCGAGTCGTTATCGCGCAACCGGATGCTCATTCCGGACATCGCGAAACTCCGGTCACGCGCTCACGGGCGGTAGTCACTGCGGACGCGTTGGGTCACCGGTGTGACTGGTGGCCCCAACCGATTCCCGAGAAGTCTCGGTTTCTGGCAAACCGGTTTACGACTGACGGCTTTCCGGCGCGGTACCACTGGTCCGGAACCACGTGATCGGCTGAGACATCCGTCACACCCGCAGCTGCGTCGCCGGGCTACTGTTCCGTAATGCCGACCGCTCAGCCGGACAACGCGCTCGACGTAGACACCATCCGTGCTGCACTCGGTAGCGTACCGTATCCCGGGTTGAGCCGCGATCTCGTATCGTTCGGCATGGTCCGGCACGTGAGTGTGTGCGACACTCGGGTAACGATACGACTCGCCATCCGCACTGACGATGCCTCGATTCCCGACCGCTTGGGCCAGAACATTCGCGACCGGTTGGTACCAATGGGTGCGACGCTGGTCACCGTCGAAATCGTCAAGCCAGAGCCGGCGTCCCGTCCGCTGCCCCATTCGCCCCATGGCAAGGCGCCGCGCGGCGGGGTGCCGGACCCATGGGCAGAGCAGGTCCGACTTAAGAATGTGCGCGATGTGATCGCGGTGGGTGCGGGAAAGGGCGGCGTTGGCAAGAGTACCGTCGCAGTCAGTCTCGCGCTCGCACTCGTTCGCGCCGGATTCGCTGTCGGCCTGCTGGACGCAGACATCTACGGCCCCAGCGTTCCGATCCTGCTCGGCATCGAGGATGGATCGCAGAAGGTGAGCATGTCGGTGGATAAGCACATCATCCCGGTGGACGTACACGGCCTGACGCTCATCAGCTTCGGTTTCTTCCTCGGTGAAGGGTCGCCCGCTATCTGGCGCGGGCCGATGGTATCGAAGGCAGTGAAGCAGTTCGCACGCGGGGTGGACTGGCCTCAGCTCGACGTGCTGGTCGTGGATCTTCCGCCCGGTACGGGCGACATCCCGTTGAGCCTGGTGCAAGCGATCGAGGTGTCCGGCGCCGTAGTGGTGACCCAACCGCAGCGACTGGCGAGCGTTGAGGCGCAGAAGGCGGGCCAGATGTTCGCGCAACTGAACGTGCCGGTGTTGGGTGTCGTGGAGAACATGTCCGGCGCGTTCGGCCATGGTGGCGGCCAGATCGTCGCCGACGCACTCCGCGTTCCCTTCCTCGGCCACGTTCCGTTCGACGTAGCTGTCGTCGCCGAAGGAGACGCAGGTACTCCGACCGTGCTCGCACGCAGCGACAGCGAGTTCTCGCGAAGTTTCGACGCAATTGCGCACCAGGTCGTTGTGGCGCTCGGCTGGCAGCTGACCGCGTCGGACGAGCCCGCACCGTGACCGAGCCGGTAACGGCACCCGGTAGCACGAATCCGTCTGGCGGCGTAGCGGGCACTGCCGCGCCTGCTGGAGGCAATTTAGCGTCGGCTACCGCCCGGCCCCGTCCGCTGATGACCGGTGTAGGCGGGATGGCCAGTCACAGAGTAAAGGGTGCGCCGGCCCTTCGGCTACCTGGTGAGCACTTTGCAGCCGCCCTGTGCTTCCTGTTCACCGGCGCGGTTGGACTGGTATGGATCGCACCTGAGCTGTCGGCGGGTCTGTATCTGTCGCCACACGTTGCGGGAGTAACGCACTGCTTCACGCTCGGCTGGCTCAGCATGACGATCTTCGGTGCGCTGTATCAGTTACTTCCAGTTGCGCTCCGCGTTTCGATTCGATCGGAGCGCGCCGGCCACGTGAGCTTCTGGTTGTTCGCACCCGGCGTCGCGCTATTCGCCAGCGGGGTGGCGTTCAGCTCGATCAGACTACGCTACGCTGGCATCACACTCATTACGCTGGCCATTGTGTGCCTGGTTACCAACGTTGCGCTTTCACTCAAACGTGTGGCGCGTCATGATGTAATCTGGACCGCGATAGCAATCGCGCTTTCGTTTCTCTCGACCACGCTCATCCTCGGCATCCTGCTCGCCGAAAATCTTCACGCGGGATTTTTGGGCGACTGGCGAGTGCGGGTGATGACGACCCATTTGCACGTCGCGCTGCTCGGGTGGGTGTTCATGATGATCGTGGGCATATCGCACCGCTTGCTTCCAATGTTCCTGCTTTCCCACACAGCCAGCACTGTGTGGACGCGGCGCGCGGTGGCGTTCCTCGCGCCCGGAGTGGTACTCCTGGGCTGCGGGTTGGCAGCGATCCACAGTATTCCGCACCTCAGCCTTGCGTGGGTGGGGCTGGTACTGGTCGAGTGCGGTATCATCTGCTTTCTGGTCCAGGCAGCGCTGTTCTTCAGGGCAAGCAAGCGGCCACGGCTGGATGCGGGCCTGCGACACACGGCCACAGCTCTGATCTTTCTCGGCGCGGCAGCTGCACTCGCTCCGGTAGTGCTGCTGAGCGGCGTGCAGCATCGCCAGCTCGACACCGCTTACGTGATGCTCGGCGTGCTCGGCGGGCTGACGCTGTACGTGATTGGCCAGTTCTACAAGGTCGTGCCGTTCCTCGTGTGGATGGCGCGCTTCCGCGGCGAGATGGGAAAAAAGCGGGTGCCCACAGTGGCGCAGCTGTATTCGTCACGCATCGCGCACACCGATCTCGCACTGTTCGTCGCAAGCATAGCTGGAATGATATTCGGCGTGGCGATCGGGTCGGCGTCGCTAGTACGCGCTTCAGCCATCCTCTTCACGGTTGGCGTTGCGCTGTTCATCAGTCAAATCATACGCGTTGCATTTGGCACGTCGTTCGGAGACGCAATGGCGCCGCCTCCGGTTACCCAAGCAAGGACACCTGGATGAACACAACCGCCGAACCAACCGTCGCGCCAATTCGCGCATCCGACAAGTTGCAGCGCCTGTTCGACCGCGACGAGCGCCTCATCGACGTGGTTGCAGGCCACTCGCCGCAACTGGCGAAACTTCGCAACTCGCCCATTCGCCGCGTGATGGCGCGCGTCACCACTGTCGCGCAGGCAGCGCGGCTTTGCAAGGTTGATACCGACACGCTGATTCGGGAACTCAATGCCGTTCTTGGGATCCACACGTCGGCGAATCCAACCAGCAATGATGCGAGCGCCGCGGCTGCGTCTGCTGAAAGCGATTCGGAGTCTGGCCCGATCCCCGCTTTCGATTCCGCCGTGGAACTGGACGTGCGCGACGAGCTCAGGAAGGGCGGTGAGCCGTTCTCCAGGATCATGGCTGCCGTCGCAACGCTGGGCCAGCGCCAGGTCATTCACCTGCGTGCACCTTTCGAGCCGGTCCCGCTGTTCGGCGTGATGCAGAAGCGCGGCTTCGGACACAAGGTGGAGAAGCACACCGACGATGATTGGTCGGTCTGGTTTTATCGAGCTGCCGCCGCGGATACATCTACAGTTACGAGCCACACCACGGCCGCGGATGCCATTCAAACCGCGGCTACAACAGCCAGCCAAACGGTGGGTACTGCGGACGTATGGCTTGATGTGCGCGACCTGGAGCCGCCGGAGCCGCTGGTACGCACGCTCGAGGCTCTGGAGACTCTTCCCGCGCGGAGTGCGCTCATGCAGGTGAATGCTCGCGTCCCGCAGTTCCTTCTTCCCATTCTAAGAGAGCGAGGATTTCACTTCACCGTCGACGAAACGCAGCCGAATGAAGTCCGCGTTCGCATCTGGCGAGACGACTGACGAACAGAGCCGCACGCGTCGCGCCCATATATCACTCACACAGCGGAGCAACACATGGCACAGCCAACTGCAACATCTTCCAGCCAGTCAACAGTCGAGCTTGACGTTCGCGTCATCCCGCCGCGCGACAAGCATCCTACCATCTTCCGTACATTCGATGGCTTGACTTCCGGCCAGTCAATGATTCTGGTGAACGACCACGACCCGCGTCCCCTTCGCTACCAGCTCGCAGCTGAGCGCCCGGACACGTTTGAGTGGACATACCAGGAGGAAGGGCCAGTGGTCTGGCGCGTCCGTATCGACCGGAAGTGATCAGCTTCTTATTTCGCGCGGCCCAGATCGCCTCGGCGTTTGCCCGACGCAAGGCGAATCACAGGGTTGACCATTCGAGATCCGTGACAGAATTCGTGACAACACACGTCGCGAACATCACATAGTCACACCGACCGACGACAAAAAATGCCGCCGACATTTCTTTATCACAACCTTCACGTTGATTCACGCCGTGCGTCGCCGCCTCCGTCGACGTCCGAATGTGAACAACGAGACAAAACCGGTTCCCAGCAACCCGATGGAACTCGGCTCTGGAGTGGTTGTGCTACTCTGCAACGCGAGCGTTCCCGTTCCGTCAGCATTGAAAGACGCACTCGCGACGCGCTGGCCCGTAGCGTCGACCACGTCAACGCCGCTCAGGTTTGCACTGATCCAGGCACTTGCCGTTCCCCCGTTGTAGTTCCCCGCGTTGACATACGCGGCGAAGCTGTAGTCGAGGGTACTCGTGTTTCCAAACGCGCTGAAGGGAACGGTAAAATCCACGCCTCCCGACGTGGCGGATGTTCGACTGCCATACGCGGTCGGACCGCTCGTTCCATTTCCGTAGAACTGTCTGTACTCGACGGTAGTTGCCCCGCTCCCGGCCGCGGCTAGCGACAGTTGCCAGAAGGAGTTCGTGGCCAGGTTGCCGGAAAGCCCTGCGGCCGATCCCTGCAGTATTGGCGTCAGGAAATGGAAGACCACGTTATCCGTAGCCCCGGGCGTGCCGGTCACAAAAATGCTGCTGTTCTGGACTGAGTAACCCACGGAATACGATTCCTGAGTGCTGTTGCCGTTCGATGTCTGGGCGGTGTACGCGGTCACACGTCGCAACGAGTTGGTAGAAGAGGACTGCGGCGAGGCTGTCCCGCCCGTGACTGGCGTTGCAGCACACGTTGCCACGCTCGCTCCAGCCGTTGGCCCCATCGCCTGCTGGCATCTGTAGCTGCTGGTGAGATAGTCGTAAACCGTCGCAGTGCTGGAGCTTGTCTGGGCCATCGCCGGAGCGGCGATAATGGGGATGATCCACGCAGCCGCTGCGGCGAACGCACGTACTTGTCTTCTGGTCCCGATCTGCATACCGAATATCCTCGTGGGGTATTGTTGACGCCGAGCATCGCGCACCACGTTGAGGAAGTGCGGGAGCCAGCGATTTCGACAGAAGATTTATCGGCCGGTCGTCAAAACAACGTCAAGGAGCGTCAAGGAGGGCCAACGCTGCGCCTGCAACGCCCTCGTGCGGTCGGTTAGAAGCAAGCCCTGACAGCAGATACGTCAGGCTCGCCGTCCCATCCATGATCGGCTCGTTCGTGGAGTAGTCGCTCAGATCGTCATGGTACACAAGCCAGGAACACGATGTTCGAAGGGCCGACTATTATCGCTCGTACTCCCGTTTCGGCCAGGGTCGTCGCGCTTGGCGTCGCCAACGGCGGCCTTGGCATTTCTCATCGAGCCCTGGGCGGTGGGACCTGGCCGCTCGAGATCAGCTGATGCAACTTCGTTTCAGCGTAGGGATCGCGGAGGCGCTCACCACCCATGAATCGCGCAATCTCCAGCGGTGCCACGTGCGCGTTCGCAAGCGTGTCGTAGACTTGCTCCCACGTTATCCGACCCCGCTCCACGCTGACCCTGATGTCGCTATGAATCTGACCGTCGAATTCGGAGTCCGACTGCGGCTTCAGCAACGACCGATCTATCAGCATCCCCAGAAATTTCTCATCGGTCATCCGCGCGTATCGCGCCGCTTCCACGAATCCGATGAACATCGGAACCATGGTCCAGGAGAACAGAGCGTAGATGACTCCCGCGCGACGTTTGCCCATGTAAAACTTGTGAGCCCCGACAGCACCAAGAAAAACCGCCAATAGCGCGGCCGTGGACTTCGATTTCTCGGAAACCGGCTCTCCACGAGCATACGTAAGCCCGAAACCCTGCGTAATTGGATGTCCGCATAACGGACACGCGATGGCGCGGTCCGATACGACCGCGCCACACTCCGGACAGGCAATTAGAGCCATCGAGCCGCCTTATACTAGAGAGCGCCGTATGGCGCGTGACAGAACCAACAGCACCACGTGTCGAGCCACACGTTGAGCGCTTCACCCGCTGCAGTCTTCAGGATTACAGACGTCGCCGGCGACTGCGCCCGGGGATACAGAGCAACAGCTCCGCCAATGGCGCTCGCTACGCAGGCTTTCGTCACAACAACTGTAGCTTAGCCGCGTGTCCAGTGAACCCAGAGCAGCTTATCAGTTGGACTCACGGCAACTAGGGATTGCCGAGGAGCCACTCCGCTGCGGAGTGCCACCGCAGCGGACTCGGCAGGTGGCGTGCGGGCGGTGACGAGTCTTGCGTGATTAATACCGCAGCCGCCGTGGGGTACTCCGCGGCCGCGGCTTCGAGGGCGCGTACCTCTCGGTCCCACGTGGCGTCTGCCGTCGTGTCCAAGCACACCTGAACTAGCAACGGAGGATCGTCGGCCCGCATCGCAAAGAAATCCACCTCCCAGCCATTCTTGACTCGAAGCCACTCCACGCTGTAGTCGCGCCGCTCGAGTTCGAGGAGGATGGCTGTCTCAAGGGCGCGACCACGGTGCTCGCGTCCCGGGCGCTCGTAGATGGGAATCAGTCCAGGGTCAATCGGATACACCTTCCGCGGGTTGACCATTTCCTGTCGCACGGACGAACTCACCATTGACAGCACGCGGATCAGAAATGCGTCCTGAAGATGATCGAGATACTTGTGCAGCGTGTCCTTGGCGACATGAATGCCCTGCGACTTCAAGGTGTTCATGAACTTGTTGACGGTGAAGCTCCCGCCTGGCGTCGACAGCAGTGCCTGTCGCAACGCCTTGAGCGCCGTGACGTTCGAGACTTTGTGCCGCTCGATGACGTCGCGCAGCACCATCGTGTCCACGTACCCTCTCAGCAATTGTATACGATCTCGCGGCGCGGTCCCCTGCGCCTCTGGGAAACCCCCTGTCTGCAGGTAGGTGCGTAGGTGTGCGTCGAGGGTGGCGCGCTCGGTTGGGCTTAACTGATACCACGGCGCCGTCGGCTCCGTATCCCCGTGCCGCAGCGCTTCGCGGAACGAGAACGGATGGACGAGGACTTCCATCAGTCGCCCGCGGAGAGAGGTCGCGACCTCTCGACTGAGGAGCTTCGCCGATGACCCAGAGACATAAATCTCTACATCGCGGGCCTCCACTAGGCGGTGCACGAGTGACTCCCATCCGTCGACGAGCTGGACCTCGTCCAAGTAGAGCGAGAGTTCGGCCGCCTCGCGAATCGCGGGATACTGTCGCGTGTACTCCTCGATCATCCAGCCCAGATCGACCGCGGTCATTCCTGAGAGGCGCTCGTCCTCGAGCCCCACGAGGAGTTGGGATTCCGGCGCCCGCCCCTCGGCGACGCGATCAGTCCGTCGCTGATGCATCAGTGAAGTTTTTCCACCGCGGCGAACCCCGATGATCGCCAGTGGCTTCCCGGCAATCCGCGGAAGCCGCACGTCGCGCCGAGTCGTAACGACGGGCTTGATTGCGAGAGCCTCGGCGAGCTTCAGTCGCAGCAGGTCGTCCGGTATTGACCGTACCATAAGGAAAATGTACCATAGCCTTATCCTTCTCACAAGGACAGTTGGAGATGGATCTGTCCTTATAATAAGGACAATTTTGGGCGCAGCCGTGCCAGTGGTATCGAGCTCTACGCTCACCGCAGCCGAATGTCCGCCATTGGTGACGTCGCGCACTGTGCCCGTCTTCGTCGTGAGTGGGGGGTACGGACCCGGGCTTAACCGGCCTCAGGTCAGGCTCATCACCGCACCGAGCAGTAAGGAGAAGCCGGCCACGAACGCGCCCGCACCGTTCGGAATATCGCCCCGAGACCACGGAAGCAGGATCATGCTGCGCGCCCGCCGGTGGTAGCGCACCAAAGCGGCTGCTGGTACTCTCTCTCACTTGTCAGGCTGACTCTTCTCTTGATCACCCTAGGCTTCCGGCGCGATCGAAGACCTATACAACAGCACGTGATGCAATCTCCACTAATAGAACTCGCCACATACTCTTTCGTTAAGCTACTTCCCTACCCCCGCACCAACGCCTTGTACTTGATCCTCTTCGGCTGATCCCCATCCGTGCCCTTACGCCTATGCAGATCCAGTTCGTATTCCTTGTAGTTCCCCTCAGCATACGCGGGGACAGCGGTAGTTCACGCAGGTGCTCACGGCAAACTCCTTACTGGCAACGGGTTACAACGCCACTCGCTGTAGTTCACTCCTGTCACGACAGCACTCGTGACAACTTGTCGTTGTCACGAGCATGATCCTTACCTAAACGTGGAGCCGGTCCACCCATCATACGCTCAGGCGTGTTCTAACCGCGCGGGATGTCCAGTGCTGAAGATCGGCTGCGCTACTATGCAAGCCAGTTTCCAGTCGTGGAAGTCGACTCGTCGTACTACTCGCTCCCCGAACGCCGCCGAACTGCCTGCGACGCTTCCGCAGAACATGTGCGCCTTGTGCTTATTGACCGTATGGCGAGGCGAGCCTCATCACTGCGCGGGTACATCTTGGCTTCTAGCCGTCGGTACGCACTTGCATCCTGCAAACTCTTCACTGACAGCGAGGTACAGCGCCACCCCGCGTGGTTCACTCTTGTCACGATGAGTTCTGTGACAACTCGGTGTCGTCACCGAATCGCCCTCGCGACTGAAACGAGTCCGAACGCCGAGTTTGGGCCCAGCCGCCAGGCCGGTTGCGCGCCAAGCTGCTCCCTCTCCCCTCGTCCGACAGTACGAGGCTCGTTCGACATGGCTGCGCCACCCGTCGTCGCAGGCGCAGGCTGGCGACGGCGCGTCCAGTTACCAGATGTGACTCGCATGGCTCACCGCACCACGAACTGCGTGAGCATGCCGTGCCGGTCGTGCGTCCGACCATCGTGCGAGTCGCGGACGCGGCAGACCACGCTGTACGTCCCGGGGTTGAGATCCATCTCGATCACCATGGTCCCTCCTGGCGGGAGGTCGGTGGTCCCTCCAAAGGGAATGACTGGCGGTGGGCCATCCTGTGTGTCCATCCAGTGCACGAAGTCATGCGAGGTCTTTCCTGCAGCGAGCTTCGAGAGAATGAACTCGTGCGGTTGCGTGCCTCGATTCGTTACCGCGATGACGTGCGGGCCACGCGTCGGCGGGTGCGAGAAGGTGAACTTGTAGTCTGTCAACGTGACCGTCAGGTCCGCTGCGGGGAGCCGGCCGCTGACGCGGCGCCCTGACACGGCGACCATCTTCATCATCCCCTTGGCGAAGTGCAGCATGCGGTCACGGCTTTTGACGTGGCAGAAGGCGATGTAGCTGCCGGGCTGCAGCAAGAGGGAGCCCGCCGCTTCCTTCCCCGGGGGGACGGCGTTGGGACCGCCGGCCGGGTGCATCCACGCCGGGTGCGCGCCGCCTGCGTTGAGCGCGGCGAGCACATCGACTAGGCGCTTCCCCGGATCGAGCCGGTAGAACATGAGGTGGTGCGGCTCGGTCCCCGCATTCCGGAGCCGGAAGGTGGTCAGTCCGGCGGGAATCGTGTCCGGCATCTCGAAGGCGAAGTCGTGCGCGATGACCGTGACGACGTTCGCGTGCTGTCCCCTCTGTAGCCGAGCGTGTTGCCGCGCATCCTGACCACCGGCGGGACCGCTCTGCAACGCGGTCCCGAGCACGGCGGCGAATTCTACGAGCCGCAGGATGGTCGTGTGACGGCCCGTCAAAGCATGCCGCATCGCAATCTCCCAGGAGAAGTCCCACCACGGTCTGCAGCGGGGCTGCACCGCCGACGATAAGCTATGCTGTGCCCGTCCCCTGCGTGAGACCAACAAGCTCCGAGGTACGATCCAACAGCTTGCGAGGGCGTCCCGCGAAACTCCAGCCACGCGACGTGGGCATTACGGGCCTACTCATGAGGCGTAGGGGCGAGTGTTGGGACAAATCTTGGGACAAAACCTGGCCGGGCCGTCGAATATCGTCGGCCCGGCCATAGTGTCTTGGCGACCGCATGGACTGTCCGCGAGCACACCAGCCCCACGAGTAACTACCCCCGCACCAACGCCTTGTACTTGATCCTCTTCGGTTGATCCGCATCTGTTCCCTTACGCCTATGCAGATCCAGTTCGTACTCCTTGTAGTTCCCCTCAAACCACACGACCTCGCTATCCCCCTCGAACGCCAGCATGTGTGTCGCGATGCGATCCAGGAACCACCGATCGTGCGAGATCACCACCGCGCATCCCGCGAAGTCAATCAACGCATCCTCCAGCGCGCGCAGCGTATCGACGTCCAGATCATTCGTCGGCTCGTCCAGCAGCAACAGATGTCCGCCCGCCTTCAACACCTTGGCCAACTGCAATCTGTTACGCTCTCCGCCCGACAGATCACCGACCTTCTTCTGCTGATCGGTTCCCTTGAAGTTGAAACTGGACAGATACGCGCGCGCGTTCATCTCGCGCTTGCCAACCTGAATGAGGTCGTGGCCCTGGCTCACTTCGTCGTACACGCTCTTGGCGCCGTTAAGCTGCCGATCCTGATCGGCATAGGCGAGTACGACGGTATCGCCGACGGTCAGCGATCCGCCGTCGGGCTGCTCCGTACCCTCGATCATCCGGAACAGTGTCGTCTTACCCGCGCCGTTCGGTCCGATCACTCCAACTATTCCACCACGCGGCAGTGAGAAGTTGAGATCGTCGTACAGCAGCTTGTCGCCGTACGCCTTCTTCAATCCCTTCGAGTTCACCACGTCGTTGCCCAGTCGCGGCGGCGGCGGAATGACGATCTCGTGCGACATCGTCTTCTCTGCCGTATCAGCTTCCGCGAGCTCCTCGTACTTCTGTACACGCGCCTTGTTCTTGGCCTGACGTGCGCGCGGCGCCATGCGCACCCACTCCAGCTCGCGCTCGAGCGTGCGCTGTCTCGCGGACTCGGTCTTCTCCTCAAGCTTGAGACGCGCCTGCTTCTGCTCAAGCCACGACGTGTAGTTGCCCTCATATGGTATCCCGGCGCCGCGATCGAGCTCCAGGATCCACTGCGCGACGTTGTCCAGGAAGTAACGATCGTGCGTGATCGCGACGACCGTTCCCGGGAACTCCGCCAGATACCGCTCCAGCCACGCCACCGACTCTGCGTCGAGATGGTTCGTGGGCTCGTCCAGCAGCAGCATGTCCGGCTGCTCGAGCAACACGCGACACAGGGCTACGCGACGCTTCTCGCCACCGGACAGGTTTGTCACGGGATCGTCGCCCGGCGGGAGCCGCAGCGCGTCCATCGCGATCTCGATCTGCCTATCCAGCTCCCACGCGTTCGCGGCGTCGATCTGTTCCTGCACGCGTCCCTGCTGCTCCAGCAGCTTGTTCATCTCGTCGTCGCCCATCGGCTCCGCGAACTTCATGGAGATCTCCTCGAACTTCTTGAGGAGATTCCGCGTCGACTTGACCGCCTCCTCCACGTTTTCGCGCACGGTCTTCGACGCGTCAAGCTGCGGCTCCTGCGGCAGGTAACCGATCCGCGTTCCGGGATGCGCCCACGCCTCGCCCTGATAGTCCTGATCCACGCCGGCCATGATACGCAGCAGCGACGACTTGCCCGCGCCATTTGCGCCGAGCACGCCGATCTTGGCCCCAGGGTAGAAGGAGAGCCAGATGCCCTTGAGGATCTCGCGCGATGGCGGAACCACCTTGCGCAGGTCCTTCATTACGTAGATAAACTGAGGAGCCATAACGGTTTAACCGGGACTGGTGTTGAGTCGCGCCACAGGCGGAAAGCTAATCAGGTAGTCGCCGCCGTTTCTCTCGTCACTCGCGGGAGTTTGCGTGAGTGTGCCGCGACGAGCGCCCCAAGATTTCCGGCCGCTGAACGCGCCATGCGATCGTCGCCGAAAAATCATCTCTCCGACTCGAACAACGTCGCGAGCACCGAGGCATCGGAAGGAGCCCGCATCTGGGCGACGTTACAAAAACGGAAGTCACGCGCCAGGCCGTCTAACTGGCCGCGGTTTTGGGCTCGGCGAAGTAACACTGGCACATCCAGACGACGAGATTCTCGCAGACCCAAATTTCGTCGGCCTTACTCAGCCTTCGGAGCTGGCGCTTGGACACGGCAGTGATCGTCTGCTTGCAGCAAACCAGCGACGCTTCGGGCAGCCACCCCGCAGCCTTCATTCCTTTGAAGGCGTCGCAGATGACTTCGCGCACTTGGCCGCGCTTCACGTTACCAACGTGGAAGAAATCGTCCACGCAGCGCTCCATCTCCGCACCTGGCCCGCGGAACGCTGAGAGGCAGGGTGTAGTCGGAAAGCTTTCTGGCGCGAGTGTCATCGCTCGATACTCCGCGAAACGCATACCAGCGACAAGGTAGAGCCAACCCCCCGCGCCCGACATCACCGTTCCCCCGCCGCCAAGACGCAAATAACCCCGGGTCATGGACCCGGGGTCGTTCGCAAGGTTCTTAGCCGGCGCACCAGATTGCGCCGGCTCATTCAAATGTCGGTGGTTTCCGTCAGATGTTTAACGGATGGGCGGTACTTGCAGCCGCGTTCGCTCACGTTGCAACCCGCATCGGCGCGGAGGGCACCACGCCACTCGCGATCAACTCCCGAAGCATCGCGTCAGTACACGGTCCCAGTGTCAGACGTCCCTCCAGGTAGCGCGCGATCTCGGCGTCCGACAGACGCGATCTCACCAGCGTCTCCCTTACCTGGTCCCACGTGCAGAGTCCCTGCTCCACACACGACTGAAGGCGCGAAACCAGCATCTAACCCTGCCCTCAAGGAGTCCGTCGGCCATTTCCCTGGCCGTCCCCACGCAGTACCCCGGGGATTCTCTTGAACCTCACATGCGAAACGGCTCCGTGATAGTGCGCATTCAAGCCAATTCACTGCGATTTCTGGACAAATCCGCCTTTACGCATGCATCCCCGCCTGGATCGCTTATCATATCTGGCTGATGATCGTTCTCGAGACCGAAAGGCTGGCCGTCCGCCATCTCACGCCCGACGACGCCGGGTTCATTCTCAGGCTGTTAAACGAGCCTTCGTTCATCTCGAACATCGGGGACCGAGGCATCCGCTCGGTGGAGCAGGCATCCAACTATCTGTTGGATGGACCCATCAACAGCTACGCTCAGAACGGACACGGATTGTACCTCGTCGAGCTCCGTCACAGTTCCGTACCGATCGGGATGTGCGGCCTCCTGCGACGCAATCACTTCGACGACATCGACCTCGGCTATGCCCTGGTGCCGGAATTCTGGTCCCAGGGCTACGCTTTCGAAGCGGCCTCGGCCGTGCTCGATTTTGGGCATACCTCACTGGGAGCAGCCAGGATCCTTGGGCTCGTTTCGCCCAACAACATCCCCTCCATCAATCTCCTGGAAAGGATGGGCTTTGGATTCGTCGAGCTGCGGCAGGCGTCGCCCGAAGCAGCACTGCCAACGGCGATCTACGCCCACCCCAGGCCGTCCTGATCGAACAAAACATTCGACGGCACCGGGGGTCAAATCGGCGCTGGTGCGTATCATGCAATCATCTCGGTGAATTCACAGCCCACCGGGGATACTCCAAACCATGGCGTGCAAGCTCGAGCCACAGATCTCACGTCCCAAGCGGCAGTCAGCCGTAGAGCAGACGTCCGATCTCCTGAAGGCGTACCTTGAGCACCTGCCGAATCAGCCCTCGTCCGGCCACGCCGACGTCCTGGCGGATTCCAACGAACGCCTATCGCTTCTGAACGCGGGGTTCATCCTTCCTTTGCGCCGAACGGCCTGACCCTCCCGTGGGACCACGCCTTAGAGGTCGTCTCGTGCTCACAATCGAGGCGACCTCTGTTCGTCGGCCCATAAGGCGCCGGCATGACTGACCCGAACCCCGCCTTCCCCAAGCTCGACGCCGACGAGATCGCGTCGATCGCCAGGCACGCGGCGGCCCGCCACTTCGACGACGGCGAGCCACTGTTCGAAGTGGGTTCAACCGCGGGTACCTTCTTCGTCGTGCTGACAGGGGCCGTCGAGATACTCGATACCTCCGGCGACGAGCCAAGGCGTGTAGTCCTCCACGGACTCGACGAATTCACGGGCGACATCGACATTCTCAGCCGCAGACGCACAGTTGTGAGTGCGGTCGCGCGCGGCGGTGTCGACGCACTGGAAGTATCGCCGGGCGACATTCGCATGATCATCACCGAGGAACCGTCGCTCGGTGACAAGTTGCTCCGCGCATTCATTGCACGCCGTGAGCAGCTCATCGATTCGGGATTCACCGGCGTGCGAGTCATCGGGTCCGCCAGCTCGCGCGACGCATACCGCATACGGGACTTCCTGACTCGCAATCGTGTCCCGGTCACGTGGATGGATGTTGACAACGATCCGCACGCGGCCGAGACGCTGCAGCACTTCGGCGTGCGAAGCGACGCGCTTCCGGTCGTGGTTTGCGAGGGACAGCCGCTGCTCCGAAATCCTTCAACGCGCCAGCTCGCTGAAGCACTCGGCTTACGCCGGCCACTAGGCGACGAAGTCTACGATCTCGTCATAGTGGGCGCGGGTCCGTCAGGCTTGGGCGCAGCTGTCTACGCGGCATCGGAAGGACTGTCCACGCTTCTGCTTGACAGTGACGCTCCCGGAGGCCAGGCGGGTGCTTCGTCCAAGATCGAAAACTACCTCGGATTTCCGATAGGGGTGACCGGCGCCGATCTCACCGGCAACGCCACACTACAGGCGCAGAAGTTCGGCGCGCGATTCTCGACGCCGTCCATCGCCTCCAGCATTCACGACGACGGCGACAACATCGTCATCACCCTGATGGATGGCGAAACCGCTACCGCGCGCTCCGTGCTCATCGCCACAGGCGCCGAGTACTGCAAGCTCAACGTACCCGGCCGCGAGCGGTTCGAAGGACTCGGTGTCTACTACTCCGCCACCCTGACGGAAATATCTACATGCGTCACATCTGATGTCGTAGTCGTTGGCGCAGGCAACTCGGCCGGCCAGGGCGCGATGTTTCTCGCAAAACACACGCGAAAGGTGATCATGCTCGTCCGCGGTGACAACCTGAACGCAAGCATGTCCCTCTACCTGGCAGACCGATTACGCGCGAACCGCAACATCGAGATCCTGTACCATACTTCCATCACGCAGATGGAAGGCTCCGAGCGACTCGAGCGCATTCAAATCGAGAACTCGCAGACCGGTGAGCAACGCACGATAGACACTCCCGCCGTCTTCACCTTCATCGGGGCGATTCCACATACCGATTGGTTGCGTGGAAGCATAGAGATGGATGCAAAGGGTTTCATATGCACCGGCAGGGCAGTGACACGCTCTGAGAGCTGGAAGCCCGACAGGTGGCCGTATCTGCTGGAGACAAGTCACCCCGGTATCTTCGCCGCCGGCGACGTGCGGCTGGGCTCGGTGAAGCGCGTCGCTGCCGCAGTGGGCGAGGGGTCGATGGCGGT
>JBBRBY010000035.1:0-27041 GCA_038205315.1 Gemmatimonadales bacterium
AATCCAGTCTTGTCCTTCACCGCACCTGTGAAGGATCCCTTGACGTGACCGAACAGCTCGCTCTCGAGCAGGCTCTCGGGGAGCGCGCCGCAGTTTACCGATAGGAACGGCATGCCGCCGCGGCCGGACATCTCATGCACATATCGGGCGACCACTTCCTTTCCCGTACCGGATTCACCCTGAAGCAGAACCGTGGAATCCGTCGGCGCAACGGTCGCAGCAAGCTGCAGCACGGCGAGCCAGTTGGCGCTCTGCCCGATGGGTGAGTTCTCCCTGTCGCGTTTGCGAATCTCCTGTCGCAGTGTCCTGTTCTCGACGCGCAGAGCACGATGCTCTGCTGCTCGATGCACGATCGCCAGGATCTCATCGTTACGAAACGGCTTCTGGATGTAGTAGAAGGCACCTTCGTTCACCGCGTGCATCGCGGACTGGAGCGTGGCCTGCGCCGTCATGAGGATCACGGGGGTCTCCGGATTCACACTCCGCGCGACTGACAGTACGTCGGTGCCGCTCACATCCGGCATGCGGATGTCGCTGATCACGATGTCGGGTTCAAGCGCGTGGATCTGAGCTATGCCGGCCCTGCCTCCATGCGCGGTATGAGCGGTGAATCCGTTGTTGGTCAACAACATTCGGATGACATCGAGTATGCCCTGTTCATCATCGATGACAAGGACAGTCGGCGAGCCCGTTGAGGTCATGTGCGCGGAAACAGGACGGTGAACCGTGAGCCGCGCGCGTCGCTATCCACGACAACAACTCCGCGGTGCGCCTCGACGGCTCGATGAACTATGGCGAGGCCGAGCCCTGTGCCGCCGGGCTTGGTGGTGAAGAAGGGATGAAAGAGTCGCGCGCGAATGGGCTCGGGAATGCCGGACCCGGCATCGATTACCCGCACGGCGATCGCGCCACTCTGAAAATCAGCTGCTCGCCAGTCGAGCTGTTGAGGCAGCAGCGTCGCCGCCTCGATGCGCACCACACCATCCGGCGATGATGCCTGGAGTGCGTTAAGCGCAAGGTTGAAGAAGGCACGATGCAGCATATCCTCATCGCCGCTGACTTCGAGTGCCGTTCGCGGAAAGTCGCATTCAATCCTGGACCCCGCCGGGCGCGTGGGATGCGTGGATGCCAACTCCGCGGCGTTACGAACCACGCTGAGCAAATCCAGCCGCCGGGTGAACGGCACGTCCACACGTGCGAAATCGAGGAAACTGGAAAGGAGTCGCGCGAGCCGATCAGATTCACGCACCACCAGCGACGTCAACAACTGATCGTCAGCGGAGGACTTTGGCGACATCGACAATTGCTCGACAGCGCTTCGAATTGATGCAAGCGGGTTCTTGATTTCGTGCGCCATCGACGCGCCCAGCTCGGCTACGGCCTCGAGTCTTTCAGCGCGCAGATGCAGTCGCTCGACTTCTCCTTGATGCAGGCGGAAGCGCGCCAGCTCCTCGGCCATGGCCTCGGTGCCGACGCTCTGAGCCCGAAGGCGTGAAGCGATGTAGCCGCTGCCAAGCGCAACCGTCGCGAAAACGGCAAGCTGCAGGAACACACCAATCCCGCCCGGATCGCCCCGAACCAACACTGCTTCGGCGGCGTACAGCAGGATTGCGAGCGTGGAAATCAGCGTGACGCCGCGGGCCGGGAGCATCAGCGCGCTTACGGCGATCACGAGAATGTAGAGCGGAGCGAACTGAGATGAGGTCTGATCCCAGGTTACGTGGACCACGACGGTGATAAGCGCCACATCGAAGATGGCCTGGGCGTACAGTACGGCATTGGCGATCGTGCGGCGGTAGATGTGTGTATAGAGGGCCGAAAGACCCGTGAATACCATTGCTGCAGCGAAGCTGAGCGAAGCGAGTAGCGTGTCAACCCGTGACGCGTACTGCCACGAGTAGACGGCTGCCACGTACACGGATCCCGCGGCCGCCAGCCGCGCGAGGTACAGCCACCAGAGAATACGCCGAACCGAAAGCTGCACCGGTAAGGAGTGACCAACGACCGTGAGTGATTGCGGAGTGCGGTATTGCATTTTGCAATGGTTTGACGACGAGTCCACACCTCTGGCAACGGGTGTTCGCGATGATTAAGCGGAACGATCGTTCAATCAGCGTCCCTGTTTCCCGGAGCGGGGCCCGATAGATTTAAGGGTTGCAATGCCAACCGACTTAGGAATCCAACACTGGGCGGGCGTATTCGCGACCCGCCTGAGCTGGATAGTCGCGCTCGTGGCGCTCAGCGCGCTGTTCGCCGCGGCGGAAGCAGCGCTGAGCGTTCCGGTCGATGAGGAGGAAAGACGCGCCTCGCCGACGACGGCCGCTCGGATCGGGAGCTCGCTGGCCGCGGTAGGATTGGGTGCTGTGGGCGGGGCAGCATGGTTCGTTCTCGCCGTCCTCCTCCATATAGTAGTCGGGGAGGTCGTGCCCAGAGCGGTGGCTCGCGAGCATCCCGATCTTGCGCGGCGATTCGCGGTCCCCGTGGTCCGTGTCATCGCCAGGATCCTCACACCGTTCGTGATTGTCGTGAATGCGACCGCGAGTCTCGTCGCCCGGATGTTTGGAATGAACGCCGTCGTGGAAAACGACGTGGCGGCCCACTCGCCTGACGAGCTTCGGAGCCTGGTCATGCAGTCCCACGCGCGCGGCGAACTTGACGAATCCGCTCGGGCGATGCTCGCGGGGGTCTTCGACTTCAAGCAGAAGCGCGCACACGACGTGATGCGACCACGAACCGAAGTGGTGGCGATCGACATGGACTCGACGCATGAAGAGGTGCTGGACATCCTCCGTACAGAGCGGTACTCCCGCTACCCGCTGTTTCGCGGCACGCTCGACGACATCGTGGGCGTCTTTCTGGCGAAGGACCTCTGGCTGCGGGAACCGGGTTCGCCGTTCACCCTCACTGAGCTGATGAGAGAGGCGCTCTACGTTCCGGACAGCAGATCCGCGGAGCGTGTGCTTGATGATCTTCGAAGAACTCGAGCCTACATGGCGGTCGTAATCGACGAGTATGGTGGCACTGCGGGCATCATCACGATCGAAGACCTGGTGGAAGAGGTGATGGGCGATATCACAGACGAGTACGATCTTGCGTCACGGACGTCGCTCGAAATGAACGGTGTGCTCGAGCTGGCCGGAACTCTCTCACTCATGGACGCTCGGTCGGACTATCACCTTGAAGTCCCCGAGGGAGATTGGTCGACCCTGGGCGGCTATGTATTTGCGCGCCTCGGGCATCTGCCCCGCGTAGGTGACCGGGTGAGGATTCGAAATGCCGGACTCGAAGTCGTGGCCATGGACGGACGGCGTGTTGCGGCCCTCCGTGTTCTGAGGGAGCCCGCTCTTATCACCGACGTCGTCCACAGGAGCGCGTGACTTCACCCTGGCCGGGATGTCGACGCGCGTAATCGCGTTCGGAAGCGGGCGCACGGTCAGCGCAGCGGCAATCAAGTCGTCCGACTCGAGCGCCTCCGCGTCAGCTCGGACTACGATTGTCGAGAACGGTTCAGCCTGCATCGAGTAACGGCCGGCGGAATCGGTTTCGACTGAGGCGTCAGCGACTTGCACGCCGACATACGGTATCGCTTTCTCCTCCGTATCACGTACGCCGTTGGCGTTGCTGTCCACGAACAACACGCCCGTCAGGCATGCTGTTCCGCGGCGCGCGTTCGGCGTCGCGGAGACCCGCAATGCGGTCTCATCCGAGAGCGCGAGTGAACCGGTGATCGATTGGTCGGTGGACAGCTCTGATGATTGCATGGCTGAACGCGCGTAATAGCGACCCAGTCGGAGCGGCGTTGACAGGGACGCGGTCAAGCGATTGAACCGACTCAAGCTCGAACGCTCGACTCCAAATTCCAACTGGCTCTCGCGAGGGCCAGAGCTCGCGAGCCGAATGGATCGGTCAGCGCGCGTGGATTCATTGAAGGCGAGCCGGATTCGGGCTGCGCGAAAGAGCCCGATCGGTGCGAGTTCGATCACTGCACCGGGAAGCGGAGGGTCGAACTTCAACACGGGTCCGGCGCCCCGCGCGGTCAGACGCATTAGTGGCCGTACGACGAGAGCGCCGAGTGGCAGCCAGGCGTCGAGCCGGACGGACCGGTACGTGTCGAAGCGAGTGCGGTGCAGGTTCAGGGCTGCGGTGGCGAATCCGCCGCCGGTCCATCGCCACACAGCGCCCAGAGAGGCTGAGCTCAGCACTGCGGGCGCTGCGTTCTCTCGCGCGATGAGTGCGCTGACGTCAAGCTGCGTCGTTGGCGTGTACCGAAGCTGCAGGCGCGAACCGAGTTCCGATCGTCGGAAGTGGGCGTTGAGCGCATCACCCCATCGAATCGCCAGCATCGCCGCCGGTCGAACGATGACCGTTCGGGCGCCATGCTGCACGTCGAATCCTCCTCCGAGCGTCACGTTGGACGCTGGCGCGTAGAGCGCGGAGACCGATGCGCCATAGTCACATGTGGCCGCCCGACAGCGCCCAACGAAGACATCATACACTTGAGTGCCGCGCGGAAAGGTTTCCTCAGGCACGTTGAGATAGCGAACAGTCGAGACTGCGCTGTCGCGCGAGCCGAAGGCCGTGATGGTAATGGGATTCGCTCCGACCGATGCGGGTAGTTCAAACGCATAAGCTCCGTGCGCATCGACCGCTCCAGTGTATATCGGGACACCATCCCGATATGCTTCGATCTCCCAGCCAGCCGGAAACGAGCCAGTGATGTCGATGGACCGCGCACCGCCGCTCCGTGAAAGCGACCTGGTCGAAAGCGATATGCCCTCGTGAAACATCGCCGACGCAGCGCGCAGCGGATCGCCGATACTCAGTGCGCGGATAAGGGGAGCATCCGGCCATTCACGTCGCCATGCTACCGTCGCGATGGCACGTCCAGCCGCCGGTGCAACCAGATCCGCGTCGAGCGTGCCGCCGAACATGGTCGTACCGAGCGCGACCGAAGTCGCCGCGCGCCGCGTTCGAAAGCCGTAGGTGGCCTGGGAAATCGAATAGTCGACAAAAAGGCCGCGCATGGTCCGCGCGATAGAGTGTGGAGTGTCTACTGCCGAGTGCATGTTGAGCTGACCACGGGCGCCTGTAGCGCGGGAGCCTCGCATTCGTCTCGCATGACGGCGGCTCACGGGGAGGCTGCCATCATCCACGAAGGTTGCGGTCAGTTCGTCCCAGTCGACGGTAACAGCCGCGTGCAGGATGATGGCGATCGAATCCGCGGTGAGCAATTGAGAGCGCGTCGCCGCGGACCGAAACTCCGCGAGCGCCAGAACCTCAGACACCGGCAATCGCACAGTATCTCCCACGCGTTGTGCGTGCATGGTTGCGGCCACGAGGTTGCCGATCCTTACCTCGAGCAGCGTCGATCCGCTGAGCGCAGAATCGCCCCTTTCCGGAGGCAGACCTGGCGACTGAGCAACGTTCTGTAGAAGCAGCATACCTGAAGAGATGACGACAGTGATTAGCACTCAATCTCGGCGCGGTTGACCTATCTGCGGGGACAAATTGCGATCGTGGTGGCCTTTCGCCCTCATCCCGTTAACGCTCGGCGTAGCCTCGCCACCCAAGCCCGATCGTGGAAACCGTGGGAGGCGGCGGCGCGCCCCGTTTCGTGCGCGGCCAGTGGAATGGATGTTGCCCGTGCATGGTGGCATGCACCGTCCACGCGCGAAGCACAAGATCGGGAACGCACCGCTGGCAGCGACAGCACTTGCAGGAGCGGCCGGCTTCGGCGCGCTAGCCACCCTGGTGTCACGTCGGCGAACTCAGCGGTTCGATCGAGTCCTACGTGAGAAAATAGGGACTGGCCACGGCCGTGCCTCGAAGCGTACGGTTTCCGCGCTGGGATACTCCGGCAAGTCCTGGGTGCATGGACCGGCTGCGGCGCTACTGGCGAGTTACATCAAGCACCGCGGTTCGCTCGAGGGATCACGCGCCATCAATCTGGCGAGCACGCTTTCGACGAGCGCGAGCAAGGTCTTCGATTGGGCGTTGACGCATCGCGCGCCGCCGCCCGGTCGTCACTCGCCTCGAGAACAGAGCTTTCCGAGCGGGCACACGCTGGAGACGGCCGCACTGGCACTCACCGCGGCATATATACTTTGGCGCGAGGGGATCGCTGATGCACGCGTTGCGCTTCCCGTGGCGGCGTTGGTTCCGCTTCTCGAAGGTGCTGGCCGATTGTTCCTCGATCGCCACTGGGCGACGGATGTGGCCGCCGGGCTGTTGGGCGGCATTACGATCGCGGCGACATGTGTCCTGGGCTACGAACAGAAAATCTAGGGACGTTACGAACGGAATGCCGGACCAGTGAAAAGCGGGACATCGCCTATGCGATGCCCGGCTTTTCTGACTGAGTCGCGTGCCGGATCAGACGGCGTCGCTCAAGCTGGTGAAATTGAAGTCGTGCACCTTGATCGGCGGCATGATCACCGCGGCACCCGGACTGCTGTCCTCGCTGGCGCTGACGCGAACGGGCGCGCCGAACGCTTCGGCGTTGTTGAGCATGAACACGGGCGACTCATTGTAACGGAAGTTCTTGATAGAGTGTGTCACCTTGCCGTTTTCGATCAGGAATGTTCCATCGCGCGTGAGGCCGGTGTAGAGAATTGTTCGCGCGTCCACCGGACGGATGTACCAGAAACGAGTGACGAGGATACCGCGCTCGGTGCTCGCTATCATCTGCGCTACCGACGAGTCGCCACCCATCAATCGTATCGTTCCGAATGCGATGGAAGTGGGAGTCTTTCCCTGCTTTTCTGCCCAGTATCTGTCATAGATGAGGTTCTTAAGGACGCCGTTTTCGATCAACACTACCTTTTCCGTGGCGCGTCCGTCCGGAGTGACGCCGCTTCCGAGGTTGTCAGCAGGATCTGACACGAGAGTTACACGCTCGTCCGCGATTTTCAATCCGATCTTGTTGCCGCCACCTGGCTTTGAGAAGAACGATCGACCTTCATCCGCCGAGCGCGCCTGCGCGGAGAAGACGAGGATTGGTACCAGGTTGCCGACGGCCGTCGGTTCCAGAACGACGGTGTAGCGACCGGGTTCCACCGCGACCGGGTTGCGAGATTTGCCGGCCTTTTCCGTCGCCGTAGCGCCGACCGCGTCTGCGTCGATTCCTGACCAGTCGTTGGCGTTGGCTCCGCCCCAACCCGATCCGGTGCCGTCGGGAGTACGTACCGTCGCGGTCATGCTGGACCCGCCCGTCTGCTCGAAAGCGAACAGGCCGCGCGAATTCGCAAGTGCGCGTGTCCCGACGCGTGCCTCTATGTAGCCGGTCGATACGAAGCCGGCCGCCCGCGCGCGATCCGTGACAGCCTTGATCGCCCGCGCGCGATCCGCGGCGGACGGGAAAGTGATCGTTCGTTGAACTGCTGGCGGATATACCTGCGGACCTAGGTCTGGCATCCGCTCCGGGTTTTCGACGCTCAGTCGCGCAAGCTCCTCGGCTGCCTTGACGGCAGCGGCGATCGACGCATCGTCCGACTTGTTCGTGGTGACGCTGGCGGAGCGCTTGCCGAAGGCACTTCGGATCGTGAGCGTAGTGTCGGTGTCGTTGCCCGCTGTCGAGACCTGATTGACGGCGAAGCGAGTGTTGGCGCGCGCGTCGCTATTGATGGTGACGGAGGTCTCGTCGGCGCTCGCGAATGACAGTACGCGACGTGCGAGCGATTCTGCTTCGGCGCGAGTGAGAATGCCGGCCGGATTGGAGCCGAACAGAGACTGGGGCCGCCTCATGCCTTTCTCCCGGTATTGATGACGTTGATGTTGCGGAAGCGGCTTGGGACGCTTCCGTGATTGATCGCATTCACCTGGCTCGGCTGGCCCTTGGCATCGCTAAACGCGCCACCGAGCTCATACGACTTCTGGCCGCCGATCATGTCGAGGCTTCCCCAGAAATCCGGGGTCCGCATCTGGTAGGCGACATCCTTGAGCATCCCCACGATCTTGCCGCCCTTGATCTCATAGAACACCTGACCTCCGAACTGTGCATTGAAGCGCTGCTGGTCGATCGAGAACGATCCGTCACCTATGATTGCAATTCCGCGGTCCGTCGCGGCGATGATGTCATCCCAGCCGATGTCCCTGGACCCGGGCAGCAGCGAAACGTTGGGCATGCGCTGGAACTGCACATCTTCCCATGACTGGGCGTAGGAGCACCCATGCGATCGCGTGGGGCGATTCTGGCTCTTGTACCACCAGTCGAGCTGCATTGCCTGCTCGCGCGTGGTCTGGTAGTCCTGGAGAATTCCGTCCTTGATGATCATGAACTCGTCCGGCTTGACGCCCTCGTCGTCCCAGCCGACCGCGGACAGCGATCCGTGCTGCGTGCGATCGCCGCGGATGTTCATGAGCGGGGATCCATACTTCAGCTTGCCGAGCACTTTTTCTGGCGGGCTGACGAAGCTGGTTCCCGCGTAGTTCGCTTCGAAGCCCTCCGCGCGATCCAGCTCGGTCGGGTGTGCTACCGACTCGTGGATCGTGAGCCAAAGATGAGATGGGTGAAGCACGAGGTCGTATCTACCGACGTCAACCGACCTTGCGGAAAGCTTCTGGACTGCCTCGGCAGCCCATGTCGAAGCACGGTCCACGAAGTTGACGCTGGAGATGTACTCGTAGCCGAGTCCCATTGGGGCGACGTCGTTGGACTGGCGCGTCTGAAAATCTCCAGTCGATGACACGGCCGTCACGTTCATCGTGGGTTGCGCACGATAGATGGTCTGAACTACGAACGTCCCGTCGGTTGTCGCGAGCGTCTTCTCCTCTCGCAGGAAGAACATGTTGGATGTGACGAAGCGCGCTCCCTGCACCTTCATGGCGGCGGCATTCGCCTCGAGCAACAGCGCGACCTTGTCGCCGATCGGGACGTTGAAGGGGTCGATCGTGATCGGGCTCTTCCATTCACCGGTTGCGGCGGGTGCGGGGGCCAGGATCACGGGGCGCAGCTGCACGGTGCTGTTGGCGCGCGCAATTGCGACTGCATCCCGGGCAACCTGTGCGACCGAATCCCGCGTGAGCACATTGCTCGCAGCGAATCCCCACGCGCCGTTGGCGAGTGCTCGAACGCCGAAGCCCAGCGTATCGGTATCGTCCACGTTTTGAAGACGATTCTCGCGGGTGCTGATGCGCTGTGACCGACGCGCGGAAATGCGGATGTCAGCGTAGCTGGCACCCGCCGACCGGGCGGCGTCGAGCCCGACCTGGGTGAGCTCGCGGTACGTCGGGTCACCGGCGGACGATGCCGCGGGAGCAAAGAGGCGGCTGGCAGTGCCAATGCCGCGCGAGCCGACGGCGCCTGTGGCTGCAACGGCTGATACCGTCTTGAGGAAATCGCGGCGGGATTTTGTCATCTGGTGGGTTGGAGAGCGGGCTGGCCGACGTACCAAGTACGAGCTGGCGCCGGCCACTGTTGAGAGCGGACGGATGGCGGCGTCGCGGCAGCCCAGGGATGGTCCGAGGCTGGCGCGAGGCATGCTGGTCGCCTGCTGGCATGTCGTATGCCCTTCTTGTCTCTCGAATTGACAACGCGCGGAATTGCAGACAATCCGCGTACGTGTTCACCAACTGAGCCCCTGGAGATCATCATGACGACACCGAACACGAACGCAAGCGGTAACGCTGGATACGGCAGTACTTCGACGAGCACGCCGGGCACCGTTGGCGACGCCGGCACTGGCGCAGAGCGGAACAGCAACATTTCAGACGGCCGCACCGACGACGTATCCTTCGCAAAGTCGATCGGTGTGGACCATGCGCTGGAAGCTGCGACGGATGCGGCGCAGAAGGGTGCGACGAATGTCGAGGACGCGGTGACTCAGCTTCAATCGAAGGCCACCGAATTCGCCAACAACCTGATCGACAGGGTGAACGTCGACGACCTGACTCAAAAGCTGGAGGAACAGGTTCGGGATCATCCTGCTCGTACGCTTCTGCTCGCCGCGGGCGCCGGCTTTCTCCTCGGCCGCGCGGCCAAGAAGTAGCCGTGTCGGCAAGATTCGGCGTTGATGATCGACCCCGTCAGTCGTTCGGTGAGCTCATTGGCGAGCTGACCGACGGCAGCGCGCAGCTCGTTCGCGATGAGATTCGGCTGGCTCGCGCAGAAATGGCAGAGTCAATACTCAGTCTCAGGCACGGGGTAGTTGTTCTGGCCGTGGGAATCGCTTTCGGATTATTTGGCGCTGCGGCTGCGCTCGCCGGAATCGTTCTTCTGCTGTCCCGATATCTGCTCGAGGGCCGCACGTGGCTCGCAGCGCTGCTCGTTGGAGGAGTGTTGCTGATAGTCGCGGCGGTGCTTGCGTGGCGCGGCGTAGCCGCGGTTTCCGCCACACGACTCGCGCCGCACGAGACTGTAATTTCATTAAAGGAGACGGCTGGATGGCTGAAACATCCCACGAGATCCGACGGCAGATAGCGGCAACCCGCAGGCAGCTGGGGCTGACCGTTGCAGCGCTCGAGAACAAGATGGATCCGCGTCGCGTGGTGGACGAGCACCCGCTGGCGCTCGTCGGCGTGGCGTTCGGAACGGGGTTGCTTCTGGCGACCACGGGGTCGCCGGCACGAGCGGCGCAGGAGGTGCGGGATCAGGTCCAAAATGGTGCGACACGAATAAACCGTCGTGCGGGGACCGCCCTCGACGGAGTGCTGCACGCCGTCATGACGGCCACAACAAGTGCGATCGCTTCAAAGTTGAATGCGGTGATCGAGACCGCAATTCGGAAACCGGAGAGCGGCCGAGGCCAGCTTCGCGGATCAGGTAGCGGTTCGCGCGCGGCCTGACTGGGAAGGAAGCGCGCCAACGGCGCGATCACCCGTCCTGATGCATGGCCGCGTCAGGACGGGTAGTGTACGGCTACGAATGGTGCGTGGTATCCTTCAGCGACTTCTTGACATCGTTGCCATTCTTCTGAAGCGTCTTGTGCGCGTCGTTTGCTTCCTCGTGCACACCGGCCTTGGCGGACCGGCCCACGTGCTTGATGGACTCGCTGACGTCACGGGCCGCCTTGTTGAGGCCGCCAGGCTTGTGATTGGGATCATGAATGGTGTCGCCCACGGCGTGAGCCAGGGCGTGCTTGGTACCGCGGCCCGCAGACTTGAGAACGTGGTGCATCTTGCTCCCGACTGTCTTGATCCCTTCCTTCGCGCCCCTGCCAATTGCCTTGGGCGCCGCAGTCACATCCTGCGCGGTAGCCGTGCCAGCCGACAATGCGCCGGCCAGTGTGGCGAGTGCTAACAGTTTCGTAATACGAAGCATCTTGTCCCTCTGATGGTTGTCTTGTCGATCTGATCGAAGACATTGGTTGCAAGACTCAGGCTACACGGGGTGCGGGCAGCGTACGCACCAAATTCTTCGTGCAATAATCTTCGAACGCTCGTTCACCGGCTTGCAGCCGCGCCAGATGTGCCGCATCCTCGGTGAATGAACTTCATGCGACGAGCCGGCGCAGTCCCGGCAATAGCAGCCGTTTTCGCGTTGGTACCGCCGGCGGGCGCCCAATCGACGCAGAGCGTGCCAGCGACCACTGAAATTGGATCGATGATGGGAGCGGGGATATCGCGAGAACTGGCCGCTTCCCGGGCTGGCCAGCTGCGAGACGTGCGCTACGATCTGGCTCTGGATGTAACCGCCCGTGATACCGCTACGGGTCAGGTGACTATTGGCTTCGTCAGGCGCGGCAGGGGCGATTTGATCGTCGACTTCCGCGGCCCGTATCTCGGTGCCCTGATATTGAATGGGACATCGCTACCAGCAGATGCCAGCAATGGAAAGCACATCCTGCTTCACAAGGAGCATCTGCGGGACGGCGAGAACACCCTATCCGTGCGATTCAAATCGCTGATCGCCCCAGCTGGCGCCAGCATCATCCGCTACCACGATGCGACGGATGGCGCTGACTACCTGTATACGCTGCTGGTACCCTCAGACGCGAACCAGCTATTCCCCTGCTTCGACCAGCCGGATCTGAAGGCGCGGACCACGCTCACGCTGACGATCCCCGCGAAATGGAACGCAGTCGCGAACGGGGCGATCAGGCGCAGCGCGAGCCTTGACGGCCGAACCATTCTCCACTTCGCGCAGACGAAGCCGATAAGCACCTACCTTATCGCGTTTGCGGCCGGTCCGTGGGCGCGGGTAACGCGTGTGGTCGACGGCCATCCGATAACGATGTATGTGCGTGCTTCCCGAGTCAGG
Organism: Gemmatimonadales bacterium; assembly: GCA_038205315.1. Lineage (GTDB taxonomy): Bacteria > Gemmatimonadota > Gemmatimonadetes > Gemmatimonadales > Gemmatimonadaceae > Fen-1247. The sequence goes on from JBBRBY010000035.1 coordinate 12,197, forward strand.
GAAGCCGAAGCGGATTCGCTGATCGCAGCGAATGCGCGGGCAGAGCGGTGGTACGCGAAGTATTTCGACTTTGCGTACCCCTGGTCCAAGCTCGACTTCGTTCTGGCTCCGGCGTTTCCGTTTGGGGGAATGGAGCATCCGGGAGCCATCTTCTACAACGAGAACAGCTTCATCTTTCGTGAGCGGGCTACGAGCACGCAACGCAAGAACCGGCAGGCGACGATCTACCACGAGGTGGCGCATCAGTGGTTCGGCGACCTGGTGACGATGAAATGGTTCGACGATCTGTGGCTCAAGGAAGGGTTCGCGACGTACATGGCGGCTAAGCTGCGTGCTTCGCTGGAGCCGGGCTCAAACGCATGGGAGACTTTCTACCTGCAGAACAAGCCGGCGGCCTACGCGGTGGATCGGACCCTGGGGACGACGCCGGTCTGGCAGCAGTTGTCCAATCTGGACCAGGCCAAGAGCAATTACGGCGCGATCGTGTACAACAAGGCGCCGGGTGTCATCAAGCAGCTCAACTATCTGGTGGGCGACTCTGCTTTCAGGCGTGGATTGCGTGACTACATCATGCATCACGCTTACGGCAACGCCACCTGGGAAGATCTGCTAAGCTCAGTCGGCAAGGCGTCAGGTAAATCTCTCACGCGATGGGGTGCGGCGTACATACTCCGGCCCGGAATGCCGGTCATCGACCAGCATGTTACGGTACGAAACGGAATGCTAGAGAGCCTGTCGCTCACCCAGCATCCCGCGGAACCGATTTCTGGTGCCGGCGTATGGCCGATCCGGACAGCGGTGCTGCTCCGGTATCCGGGGGGACGTACCGACCGCATGCCCATGGATCTCGAGTCCGACAGCACGGTTGCACGCTTCGCCACGCCATTGCCGGCACCATCATACGTGTACGCGAACCTTGGCGACAACGCGTACGCGCTGATAGTGCCCGATTCGGCCAGTGCTCGATGGCTCACCGACAGCGTGGGTGCGATACAGGATCGGCTGACGCGCGCGATGAGCTGGGACGCATTGTGGGAACTCGTTCGACGGCGCAGCATCGCGCCTGGTGCCTTCATCTCCGTCGCGGAAAAAACGCTTCCCGAGGAGCGCGACGAGCAGATTCTTGCCGCGCAGCTTCGTCACGCCACCCGGTCAGCCGAAGCCTACCTGTCACCTTCCCGGAGCGCGTCGGTTCTCCCAGCGCTCGAACATATACTGCGACAGCTCGCCCAGGACGCAGGAAGCCCCTACGAGCTGCGCAAGCCCAGCCTGGACGCGTTGGTGCGCGTGACTCGGACCCCCGGCGGCCTCGCGTACATGGATCATCTCCTCGACTCGGCGACTGCGGCAGGCGCACCGCTCAAGGCGCCGACTCGGTGGGCCATCATCACGCAGTTGATCGCTACCAGCTACCCAACCGCCAATGCGCGCTTCGCGTTTGAGAGCCACGCGGATTCAACCAGCGAAGGAAAGCGGTATGCGTTCATCGCACGTGCTGCAACTCCCGACCCTGCGGTGAAGCGGGAATATTTTGAGAAGTACCTCGGCGATCCGAACCTGAACGAGGAATGGGCGACATCCAGCCTGGGCGCGTTCAACGAGCCGGATCAACAGGCTCTAACGATCGATTACCTAAAGCCGGCGCTGGACACGCTGCCGTGGCTGCAGCGAAATCGCAGGATTTTCTTCATCGGCTCGTGGCTGAGCGGCTTCATCGGGGGACAGTCCACGCCGAAATCCGTCGCGATCGTACGTGAATTCCTGGATTCGCACCCGGATCTGGGCGTTGATCTAAGACAGAAAATCCTGCAGACGCTGGATGAGCTCGAGACCACGGTTCAGATACGCCAGGCGGCGAGCGATCGCTAGCTGCGTCGCGCGCCAGCTGCGGCCGAACGGGCCCTTGGTTCGAGCCTATTTCCGGAACAGCGCCAGGTACTCCCCGTAACCTTCAGCCTGAAGTCGGTCCACGGGAACGAATCGCATGGCCGCAGAGTTCATGCAGTATCGAAGGCCGGTCGGCTGGGGGCCATCGTCGAATAGGTGGCCGAGGTGCGAATTCGCGTGCGCCGAACGCACCTCCGTTCGCACATAGCCGAGCAGGCGATCGCTATCGGTCTTTACGTTCGAGGGTACCAGCGGACGCGTGAAGCTTGGCCATCCCGTACCCGATTCGAACTTGTCTGTAGAGCTGAAGAGCGGCTCTCCTGAGACCACATCCACGTAGATACCGGCCTTGTGATTGTCCCAGTAGGGGTTGTGGTACGGCGACTCGGTGGCAGCCTTCTGTGTGACGTTGTACTGCTCCGGCGTGAGCCTCACGCGGAGATCCTTGTCGGCGGGCTTGCTGTAGGTTGTCATCGTCTTGCTCGAGTATTGCTGCGCGTGCAGCGCCGGTGCGGTACCGCCGGCAAGGACAAGGCCGGTCGCGGCACCGAGGAGATAGCGATTGATTGAAGACATCCCGACCATCCTGATTCGTGTTGGCTGGCACATGATTTGTGCCTCATGCGTGCTCCCCTAATACGCCACGAAACCGGGTTTGGTTCTGTCCCGCCTCAATGCATCTCCGGAGGAGGTCCGGCCCGCGCCGTCGGGGCTCTCAGCAACAGCACCGCGGGAGCAACGGCGATGAAAGTGAGCATGATCATTATCCACGCGTCATTGTAGCTCAGCATCGCCGCCTGTCTTGTGATACTTCCTTCCAGCATTGCGTACCATGTGTGGAGAGCGGTGGATGGCGGCATGCCGCGTCCGATGAGTCCAGCGATGACCTGCTGCTGACGGGAAGCGAGCGCCGGGTTGGTAGCGTAGGTGTTCGCGATGAGGTCAGCGCGATGGACGGCGGTGTGAGTCGTCACGTATGTGCTCAGGATGGCGATGCCGAAGGAGCCGCCTAGCTGACGCGATAGGTTGATGAGCCCGGAGGCCTGCTGCGCCTCGCTGGGCTCCAGCACGCCGTAAGCGACGTTGTTGATAGGTGTGAAGAGGAAGCCGAGTGCCAGTCCCCGGAAGATGAGGGCATACCGGACGTCGCTCTCTCCCGCCTGAGGAGAGAGGTGGCCGAGCTTCCACATGGCGACCGTAAAGATGGAGATGCCGATGGCGATGAGATAACGCCCGTCAACGAGTGGCTTGGCGCCGTTGAGCAGCTTGCCGCAGATGATCGCCCCTATCGCGGTAGCTACTCCGCCTGGAAGCAGCGCAAGCCCCGTGTCCATGGGAGTGAGCCCGAGAATGCTCTGCGTGAACAGAGGGAAGATGAACGTTCCGCCGTAGAGCCCGAAACCGAGCGCGATGAACAGGAATATCGACGCCGCGAGCTGCCGGTTCTTCAACACACGGAAATCGACCACGGGATGCTTGTTGCGCGGCGACAGCTCCCACCAGAGCATCGTCGACAGGCAGACCGCCGAGAGCACTGAGAGGCGGAGGATCAGGCTGTCGGAGAACCAGTCCTTGCGATTGCCTTCCTCGAGCACGTACTGCAACGAGCCCACACCGACTGTGAGCAGCAGAATGCCGACGAAGTCGATGCCGCCTTCCCTGCCCTTCTTGCCGGGCGGATCGTGGAGGAACGACCACACGACGAAAGCCGAGACAATTCCGATCGGAATGTTGATGAAAAAGCACCAGTTCCAGCTGTAATTATCGGTAATCCATCCACCGAGTGTTGGTCCCAGCGTCGGCGCAACGATGATGCCCAGTATGAAGATCGCCTGTACGAGTCCCTGCTGATCGCGCGGGAAGATCTGGCGGATGGTTGCCTGTGCGGTCGAAAGCAGCGCGGCACCACCCGCTCCCTGAACGATGCGCCATATGACGATCTCGGTGAGACTCGTGGAAGTTCCGGCGAGGAACGACGCGACGACGAACAGGATGATCGAAAACGTGAGATAGTTGCGCCTTCCGAATGTCTCTGTGAGAAACGCCGTGAGGGGCAGGACGACGACGTTCGATAGTATGTAGCCCGTGAGCACCCACCCGATTTCCTCGAGCGTGGCGCCCAGGTTGCCGGCCATCTGGGGTAGCGCGACGTTGACGATGGTGGTGTCCAGCACCTCCATGACGGCGGCCGTGATCAACCCGAAGAGAATCAGCCAGCGATACGGGTTGATATCCTCGGCTTCGGAAACAGCGCGGTTTGCGACAGATGCGGTAGCCATGGCTTACTGGAAGAAAAACGCCTGCCGTGCGTTGGTCTAGTGGGCCGGCGGCGAGCTGGGGCTTCGTGCCGGCAAATTCTCAAAGAAGAATTCCATCATCCGCTCGCTGTTGAGAGCGGAGTGACCCTGGTCAGGTCCGAGCTGCACGTCGAAGCTCTTTCCGGCCTTCTGAAGCGCCTCGATCATCTGCATGGTATTCGAATTGTGCACGTTGTTGTCCGCGGTGCCGTAGTACAGCATCAGCCGACCCTTCAGGTTTGACGCATACGTCGTTGCGCTGCCCGCGTCGTAGCCAGCGGCGTTTTCCGAGGGGATCCACATGTACCGCTCCGTGTAGATCGTATCGTAGTTCCGCCAGTCAGTGGGCGGAGACATGCTCGATGCTGCCGCGAACAGGTCCGGATAGCGTAGCAGTGCCATGAGCGACGCATAGCCACCGTACGAAGTGCCGAATATTCCGACGCGGGACGGGTCTACGTACGGACGCATGTCCAGAGCGCGCACGCCCTCCGCCTGGTCGTCAATCTCGACGATGCCGAGCTTTTCGTAGATCGCATCCAGAAAGCGCTTGCCGCGGCCATCGGCGCTGCGGGAGTCCAGTGTCGCCACAAGAAAACCGAGCTCCGTGAGCCGGCTGGGCAAAGCAAAGTTCTCCGACGCGCCATTGGTGTTCGGGCCGCCGTACACGCTGATCAGCAGCGGGTAGCGCCTGGACGGGTCGAAGTTGGATGGAAAGTTGAGCAGACCGTAGAGAGTAGTCTTCCCATCGGCGGCCTTGTAGCTGAACAGCTCGACGTGTTTCAGGCCCAGTTGTGCGAACCGCGAGATGTCGCTCTGCGCGACCTCGGCGACGCTCCTGCCGTCGCTATCCATCAGCCGTGCGACGGGAGGGTGATCGTGCGTCTGCGCAACGTCCACGAAATACCGGCCGTCGGGGGCGAACGTTACGGAGTGCGACAACGAAGGGTCCGTGAGCCTGCGATCGTTGCGCCCATCAAGCCCGACGCGATGCAGCTGCGTCTTCATCGGATTATCGCCGTCGTGCGCCATGTAGTACATGACCCCCGACTTCTCATCGACATGATCGATACCATCAGCGTCGGCCTGGTTGCTCGTCAGCGTGGCGAGCTGCTTTCCCGACAGGTCGTAGAGGTAGTAGTTCCTGAATCCGTTGCGCTCAGATTCCCAGATGAACCGGTGGCCGTCCGCCAGATACTGCATCTCCGGATTATTGGCGACCCAGCTTGTTGGCCACGCATCGGTTACGACAGCACGGCACTTTCCGGAGGAAGGATCGCAGGCCGTAAACTCGAGAACGTTCTGCCGGCGATTGGTGCGGTTGAACGTGAGCAGCTTCCCGTCCGGACTCCAGCCAACGTGATAGACGTAATGACCGACCACCGCATTATCGAATGGCTGTCCGTCACGCACGTCGATACGAGTCGTGGTCTTTTTTGCGACGTCGTAGACGAACAGTTCGACGATCGGATTGGGCTGCCCGGGCTGCGGAAACGCTTCGACGTCCACAGTAGTGTGCAGTGCGGTCTGGTTCAGAGCTATGAAATAGTCCGGGACCCGGCTCTCGTCGAATCGGTAGTAGGCGAGCCTGGAGCCGTCCGGCGACCACCACATCGCGGTGCGCTGGTCCAGCTCCTCGCCATACACCCACGACGCAGTGCCATTCTTGATCCGGCCGGCGACACTTCCGTCAGTCGTCAGCTGGATCTCGTCCACCCCGGACGAGTCGCTCAGCCAGAGATTGCGATCGCGATAGAATGCCCTGAGATTGCGATTGGGCGAGAGGGCGGATTCATACTGCCTTCCCCGCTCGGGCGCAGACGCGTACCGCGCACGGAGAGCAGCCAGTTCGGCGGCGGCATCTACTTCGCCGGTGACCTTTGCAACTCGCGTGGCGACGTCGAACCGATAGTGTTTTCCGGCGAAGGTATAGGTAAATGCGGACCCGCTGTCGACCCAGACCGGCCGGATGGCCGCGCTCGCGACGGAGCCGTATATCTCGCCACTCAGTTTCTTGTACCGGGCGTATTCCGGCATGTCGCGGAGCCGGTCCTGGGCATGAGCCGGATATGGTGCCGCGACGATGGCCGTCAGGAGAAGAAGGGCCGATCCGAGATCACGAACTCCAGATTTAATCGGTCGCATTGGGTATTCGGGTTGGGATGCGCGTCGGGCGCGCCAATTCGATTCTGCTGGAAGAGTACGGTCGACCGGGGGTCACCGTTCGCGGTACAATACCGCGCGGCCAACGTTCGTCCCGACCGAACAGTACTGACGTTGACGCGCGTCGCAATGGGCGCAGCGCGGCTCGATACGTCTTTCACACCTCTGAGGTGTTACATGGATCGTCGATTGACCGGCTTGGCCCTGTCGCTCGCACTCCTGGCCGGCCCGATTGTGGGCGCCCAGACCCAGCAGCCGTTGACGAGCGCCACGATATCGACCGCGGCCCCTGGACGCGATCCAGGCCAGCCGATCGACTCCGATTACACGAAGCGGATCCGTGAGTACACAACGGAATCGTTCTTTCTCTCACCGCTCGTGGATTACCTGCCGGCGTCCGCCACCGTTCCAACGCCAAAGGTGGTGCTGGGCGACATCGCCGGTGCACGTGACAATCTGCCGTACTCAAAGGACGTGTACGCATACATGCGATTGCTGGCGAGATCGAGTCCACGTGTGCGGGTGTACAGCATCGGGACCACCGAGGAGGGACGAGAGATGATCGCCGTGGCGGTCGCGTCTGAATCCTTGCTCGCGAAGCTGGACACGAACCGGGCCAAGCTCGCGAAGCTGGCGGATCCTCGCAGCATCGACATGGACGACGCGCGCGCCGAGAAGATCATTGGCGACGTGACTCCCATTTATTACGTCACGGGAACCATTCATTCGACGGAATCGGGTGCGCCCACGGCGTTGATGGAGCTCGCCTACCGGCTGGCCGTGGACGAGAGTCCATACATCCGCAACATCCGCGACAACGTTATCACTCTGATCACTCCGATCGTCGAGGTTGACGGGCGCGACCGGATGGTCGACCTCTTCCGCTGGCACATGGCGCATCCGGGCGAGACGTACCCCAACCTGATCTACTGGGGTCATTACGTAGCCCACGACAACAACCGTGACGCCATGGCGATGACCCTCAAGCTCACGCGAAATGTGCTCAATACCTATGTGGACTGGCGGGCACAGGTGCTTCACGATCTGCACGAGTCAGGTTCGTATCTCTACGACAATACGGTCGGTGACGGGCCGTACAACGCGTGGGTGGATCCGTTGCTCACCAACGAGTGGCAGATGCTCGGCTGGAACAACGTGCAGGAGATGACACGGATGGGGATGCCGGGCGTGTTCGCCCACGGCGACTTCGATACATGGTCTCCGGGTTATCTCATGTTCATAGCCGCCACTCACAATGGCATCAGCCGCCTGTACGAGACGTTCGGCAACGGTGGTACCGCCGAGACGGTCGAGCGGACGCTTCCGCCGAGTGAAACATCGCGGACGTGGTACCGGCAGAACCCGCCACTTCCGCGTGTAATGTGGTCATTGCGCGACAACAACAACTACGAGGAAACGGGCCTGCTCGTGTCGCTGAGCTATTTTGCGAATAACCGACACCAGTTTCTCGAGAATTTCTACCAGAAGAGCAAGCGTTCCATCCTGAAGGCCACGACGGAGGGTCCGGCCGCCTACGTGTTTTCAGCCGATGATCCGCGGCGCGGGGCGCAGGCCGAGCTGTTGCGCGTGCTGCAGATGCAGCGCGTTGAAATCTCGCGCGCAACAGCGCCGTTCACGGTCGCGGTATCGGTGCACAAGCAAAAAAATGGGCGCGCCTCCACGGGGGATACCGGGAGCGTCGCAGCCGCGACGACGGCGCCGACAACCGAAAAGCGCGTCTTCCCTGCCGGAAGCTACATCGTTCGGATGGATCAACCGTATTCACGCATCGCCGACGCGCTACTCGACTACCAGTACTGGAGTCCCAGCGATCCACAGAAGACGCCGTACGACGATACCGGCTGGACGTTCCCGGAAAATTTCAACGTACAGTCGGTACGCATGGTCGATCCCGCTGTCCTTTCCGTCCCGATGGAACGCGTAACTGGTACGGTTGCAGCACCCGGAGGGGTTGACGGAAGCGGCGACGTGTTCCTGATCGACAACAACGGTGACAATGCGCTCACAACGCTTCGGTACCGTTTCAAGGCCGCGGACTTCCAGACTGTAGAGGAGCCATTCCAGACGGGCGGTCGATCGTATTCCCGCGGCTCCTTCGTCGTGAGAGGTGTTTCGCGAGACGAGCTGGACCGAGCCGCGCGCGACCTGGGAGTGACCGCGTTCGCTGTCGCGGCCGCCCCCTCCGTCAGAAGCCATCCCGCAAGAGCCGCGAGAGTGGCCATCCTTCACACGTGGAGCACGACTCAGACTGAAGGATGGTGGCGGGAGGCGTTCGACGCACTTCGGATCCCGTTCAGCTACATCAGCACCCAGGACGTGGCGAAGGATCCGAATCTCAATCTCAAGTACGATGTAATTCTGTTCCCGCCTGCTGGGAGCGTACAGTCCATAGTTCAGGGGATGCCGATGTGGCGCAACGCCATGCCGTGGAAGAACTCGGCACTGACTCCGAACATGGGACGGATCGCGGAGACCGACGACGTGCGGCCGGGCCTGGGACTGCAGGGGGTGCAGAACCTGGAATCGTTCGTCAGTCGTGGCGGCTTGGTTGTGGCCGTGTCGGGTACGGCGGACCTTGCGATCGATTACGGTCTCGCGAGCGGCGTGATCGCAAATCGGGCAGCGCGTGGAAAGGTGGTGGGAAGTCTGCTGCGAACGAAGATCGTGGATGAAGCCAGTCCGCTGACGTACGGACTTGCGGATAACCTCGCTGTGTACAGCGAGGACGGCGGGAGCTTCAGCGTGAGCAGTGTCCTTGGCGGACGAGGAAGGCGCTCGGGCGCGGAGGTCGCCCGAGCCACCGGCCGCGGGACCGCCGACGATCCGGACGTGCCGCAGGGACGGCCGCAGCTTGCGCCGAGAAACGTGGCGCCTGCACGTGAAGTGGTTCAGCCTTGGCAGGCTGCTCCGGTAACTAACGACCAGCTCCGGAACCCGCTCGGCGTAATTCCTCCGGCCCAGCGACCACGAGTAGCGCTGCGCTTCGCGGCGCAGCGGGACCTGCTGATGTCGGGATTGCTGGACGGCGGGTCGGACATCGCCGAAAAGGCCGTGGTGGTCGACGTGCCGATGCAGAAGGGACACGTAGTGCTTTTCGCCAACAACCCCATCTATAGAGGAGAGACGATCGGGACTTACCCGCTGGTGTTCAATGCAATCCTGAACTTCGACCACCTCGATTCTGGACGCAAGCTGGATCTGAAATAGGGACCGAGCTCAGGGCGCAAAAGTCAGGGTACGCTGCCCCGTAAAAATCGGCCCGGTCAGTCGCGTAACTGGCTTGGGCCGATTTTTGCTTTTGGAGTTCTGACTACGTCCGCGGCTTCTTGAGCCACCGCGCCGCCTCGGTGGGCCTGTACTGGCCGGCATGAGGCAGCGTGAGACGAAGAACATTTCTCCTACGGATCCAAAAATGCCTGGAAAATCCACGATTCTTTCTGCCGTCTTGCGGCGGCGCTTCGCAAAGCCAAGCGGGTTTGTCTTGCTGATTCTCGCTGCTGGATGCGGCGGTGGTGGTGGGGACGCCGTGGGGCCCGGCGGCCCTGGCGGCGGCGGAACCACCGCGGTGTCGAGTGTCGCGGTATCGCCAGCCTCGGCGAACCTTCTCGTAGGGGTTACGGACAGCGCGGGGTTGAGCACAACGACAGTGACCGCGACGCCGAAGGACGCGAGTGGCAACTCCTTGTCAGGCCGGACGGTATCGTGGGCATCGAGCGCCAGTGCGGTCGCTACGGTCAGCGCTACGGGAACCATCACCGCGGTCTCGCCTGGTACGGCGACCATCACCGCGACGAGCGAGGGTCAGGTTGGAAATGTTCCTGTGACTGTGACTCGGCCGGCGGTAGCGAGCATCGCGATCGCGCCAGCGCCTTCAACGCTTCTCGTCGGGGTGGCCGATAGCACGCACTTGAGCGTGGCCACGTTCACGGCGACGCCGAAAGACGCCGCCGGCCACCAGCTTTCCGGACGAACGATCGCATGGACGTCGGGGACATCGACAGTAGCCTCCGTGAACGGGAGTGGCGTGGTGACGGCTCTTTCTGCGGGGACAACAGCTGTAAATGCCAGCAGTGAAGGCCAGACCGGAACCGTTTCGGTCACTGTGGCGCGACCGGCGGCGGCGACCGTGACGGTGTCTCCAACCTCGGCCACGCTGCTTGTGGGCGTGGTGGACAGCACCAATCTGGGCACAATGACGGTGGCGGCCACCGCGAAGGATGCGAGCGGTAACGTACTCACCGGCGTGACGTGGTCGTCCAGCGCCACCGGGGTTGCTACGGTTAGCTCTTCCGGTGTCGTGAAGGCAGTGAGCGCGGGGACTGCAACCATTACTGCGACCAGCGGCACACAGACTGCGACGGCTGCGGTGACTGTTACCAAGCCTGCGGTCGCACAAGTCAGCGTGGCGCCTCTGTCAAGCACACTCAAGGTGGGGGCAACGGAAAATCTCACGGTAACCCTTCTTGACGCACAGTCGCACCTGCTGACGGGAAGAATCATCTCTGTCGTCAACAACACGCCCACGATTGTGGATTCGAACGGCGGCCAGATTACCGGCAAGGCGGCCGGAAGCGGGAGCGTGACATACAGCAGCGAAAGCGCCAGCACGACCGCCACGATCACGGTGACTCCGTAGGCAGGTCCGCGGGACTCAGTTAAGCCAGATCGCCTGCATGGTCGAATTGACCGGCAGGCGATTCTGTCAATTTGGACGGATGTGGCATTGCGGCACGGTCTCTGCTTTAGGTGTGATCACCGTCACGCACGCGCCGACGCGACCCCAATTTCCGGTCGCTGTTCAGGACCCAACAATCGCGTGACGTCACACTTCAGCTTGGAGAAGCGCACATGAAGAATCTTTGGAACGGAGCCCGTCTCGCCGCCGTGGCAATGGCAGCGATGGGCGCAGCAGCGGGTACAGCCAACGCGCAGATCAATTTCCAGGGTAACGCGTTCGGCTGCTTCTACATGGGATCGACGGCGCCAGCGAACTGCACCGGTCTGTTGACATCAGCTAATGGAAGCAACGCGACGTCTTCTCTCACGTATCAGGGATCGACGTTCAACGTGACGAGCAACCCGGCGGACGGGCTGCTCTCCATCGGCAACGTCGCCGGACCGAACGTGAACAATCTCGGATCATTCACGCTGACGAACGGAAGCAATAACTACACTGGTCAGAACTTCGCACTATTCGTGAACTTCACACAGCCGACGGGTGTTGTCGGGAATCCGGAGTACACGGCCATGATCACGGGCAACCTGACGGGTGCGCCCACCGGAAACGTGTTCATCAATTTCGCGAGCACGCCTCACAGCTTCACGTTCGCCAACGGTACGACTCTCAACAACTTTGTGGTGAACAGTGTTGCGCTCGACGACCATGCTACCGGCACGTCCACCGTCTCGGTAACTGGATACGGCTACGCAAGCTCGACTGTTCCGGAGCCCAGCTCGATGGCGCTTCTCGGAACGGGCCTTGTGGGTCTCGTACCGCTGTTCCGTCGCCGTCGCAACGGCTAAGGGAAAAGCAGGTACAAGCAACTGCAGTGGCGTCGACGTGAGTCGAGGCAAGCTGAAGAAGAGAAGGCCAGCGAGTGATCGCTGGCCTTCGTGCTATCCGGCACGCTGCCTACCGCGCTTGCGGCTAGCAAGCGGCAAAGGTGACGCGGGCGGGCGGCGCTGCGGACGGCACCGCAGACAGAAGCATTTAGGAATCTTTGTACTGTTTGGTACGACGGAATATGTCTGCTTGCTCCGTAAGCCTTTGAGGCTTACGATTGGGGCGCGTTGCCTGGTCGCACGATGCGAAGGCATAGGATTCGGTCGGCCTACCCCTCTACAGGAGCACAGTTCATGGTTTGCTTCCGGACTCGAGTTGCGCGCCGCATAACAGTGATATCCCTTGCGTCTTCGCTCGCGTGCAGCGGCGGCGCACCGCCGAGCCAGACTGTAGCACCGGTGAGAGTACCACCGTCACAGCCCGTTCGTGACGCAAGCGGTGCCATCTTGACGAGGCCGGTGACACTCCGCGAGGGCACAGAATTCAGCGTACAAACGCTCGACTTCATTTCGAGTGAAAGTGCAGTGGAAGGCGACCCGGTGAACATGGAGACTGAAAACCCGGTCATCGTCGATGATGCCATCGCTATTGGCGCGGGGGCAAGAGTGAAGGGGGTCATTAGCTCCGTCCGGCATGCCAGCCGAATGGGGAAGGCTGGTAGCGTGAGCATCCGCCTCGAATCCGCTGAGTCGGTAGACGGGCAAAGAGTAAGGCTCCGCGCAACCAAGACGCAAAGCACTGACGACAAAGTCGGAAGCGTCGTTGCACTCACGGTCCTGGTGTCACCGCTATTTCTGCTCAAGAAGGGCAATGACGTAGCGTATCAGCCTGGGACGCGCGTAGTGGCATACGTCGATGAGGACGCCAAGATCAATGCGTGGAAGCGTTGACGTAGTTCACGAGAAGCTCCTGACGAGAGTCGCGCGGCCAGGAGTCGCGCGGCTCTATCGACACTCCTGTACAATATCGCGTTGCCTAGTTACGGGCAGCGGATGTGGTCTTGCAGGTTCTGTCGTAACAGTTCCAACGAGTTTCGTAAATTCATCCGCCTCTTGCCACATACTGTTTCGTAAATCGCCACCGGAAGGTGCAGCAAGGTGAGGTGACGGCAGGATCCACCGGAACGCCCGACGTTACGTGCGTCTGCCGCGGACGAACAGCGGAACAAGATCCACACGCGGCTGAGCATAGACTGCCGCGACGTACGATGTCGGGACAGGTGCTGACAAGACAAAGGGCCACTTCGGCGGTGGCCCATTGTCTGCGAACTGCGCGCTGTCGAGCGGTCGACTACACGCGGCGACGCCGCACCATGGGCACAAGTCCAACGAGCCCCGTGCCGAGGAGCGCGAGCGTGCCAGGCTCGGGCGTCGTCGTCACGTTGAGGTCGAGGTTCGTGAACTGGTAGTAGGGATCATTCTGCCCGAACTGCAGGCTGCTGAGATTGGTAAACTCGGAGCTAAACGCGAAGTTCGTGAGCGTGGGCGCCCCGCTGCTGCCGGGAACGGAGAACGTCTGCGTCACCGTCCCGCCGGCGTTGAGCATCCCCGTGAAGATGATGTTCTGCGGCGACGGGGTGTTCGTGAAGAGCGGTGCCAAGCTGATCGAGCTGATCGAGAAGGGCGCCCCCGCGATGCTCGTGAGCGTCGTCGTCGCCCCGATGTAGACGTTGAACAGGGTCGTTGCGCCGGCGTAGACCGGGTTGCCGGAACACGGTGTCACGAAACCGAACGAGCTCTTGCTGTTCGTGAAGCGGAACCCTTGGATGTCAAAGGGGCTGCTGACGTAGGTGTCCGCTGAGCCCGTGCACGCCTGGCCGCTGAAGGTGATGGTTTGCGCGTGCGCAGTCAGCGCAGACACCGAGACGAGTGCTGCGACAGCGAGACGAGTGCTGCGACAGCGACGGCGAGTCGTTCTAGTCTCACGACATTCCTGCGGAGCCGAACCGTGTGGTTGCGGGCCGTCGACCTCGAGGTGCGGAGCCAAGTGCTAAGCCAAGTGCTTCTGCAGGTGCGGCGTATGCGTGACGTCATGTATGCTCCAGATGGGGGAGAGGGAGTGGTGCGCGTGCTGTCAGCGATCTCGTGAAATTCCCTACCTAGTGATCGTCTGAAATTCCCTACCGTCATCCAAGGAGGAAGGGATGACGGAGGTAGCAGGGGTAGGAATGGTTCAGCTGGACAGGCAAGTACAGCAGAAGGCAGCTGAGGAGGAATCACGGGAGGCACTCCAGGAAGCATCTTCGGAGAAAGACCGAAGCCTGGAGATGCTGATGGTAAAGGAAGACGTGGTTGAGGCGGTGCTTCAGGAACTTGATCGCGGGACGAGCGTGCTCGCCGTGGCTCGCTCATACGGTCTCGATCCAAAGACCGTCCGTACATGGCGAGCTCGCGGCGAATATGGTACGCGTCGTCATCGACCGGCGGCGTCAATGCTGGATCCATACGCTCGGTGGCTCGCCCGGCGTGCGCCGGAAGTCGGCTTCAATGCAGTGATCCTTCACCGAGAGCTCAGGGAGCAAGGCTTCCGTGGCTCGGAGATCATTGTGCGCCGAGCTGTGCGTCCGCTGCGGAGTGCCGCAGCACCACCCCAAGCGACGGTGCGCTTCGAGACCGCACCCGGCGAGCAGGCGCAGGTCGACTTCGGTCAGACACGCGTGTGGATCGAAGAGGTATCCAAGGACTGCCCGACGGTCTCGCAAATCTTCGTGTGCACGCTCGGCTATTCACGTCGGAGCTATGCCGTGGCGTTTCCGCGCCAGCGCTTGCGTGATTGGCTTTCTGGTCATGAGCAGGCGTTTCAGCACTTCGGCGGAGTGCCGGACAGGATCGTCGTCGACAATGCGAAGGCGATGGTGCTGACGCATACGCGCGACGCCATTGTGTGGCATCCGACGTACGCAGACTTTGCTGGT
>JBBRBY010000036.1:0-26948 GCA_038205315.1 Gemmatimonadales bacterium
CCGCAGGCTCCGGCGCCCGCTACGTACGTGCCGAAGCCCGACACGCTGAGAGGCCTTTACGTGAACCGGTGGGCCGCGCTCGGCGATCGCATGTGGGAACTCATCGGAATCGCACGACGCACCGAGATCAACGCGCTCGTCATCGACGTCAAGGATGACCGCGGCTTTGTGCTCTACCGGTCACGCGTACCACTTGCGAACGCAATCGGCGCGGATACCAACCGGCCCATGTCACCGCGCAGGCTGGTGGCGCTGTTTGATTCGTTGCGCGCGAACAACGTCTATCCCATCGCGCGCATTGTCGTCGCGAAGGATCCGCTGCTCGCGAGTACGCGCCGGGAGTGGGCGATAAAGCGACGCGCCGATGGCAAACCATGGCTGGACAAAAAAGGACGCCCCTGGCTCGATGCCTCGCAGCCCGCGGTGTGGCAGTACGCCGTCGATCTCGCGCGCGAGGCGCGCGACGCGGGCTTCAGCGCAGTGCAGTTCGATTACGTGCGCTTTCCAGACGACGAGCGACTCGCGCGCGAAGCGACTTTCCCGCTTGCCCACGGCCGCACCCGTGCTCAGGTAATCCGCGATCAGCTCGGCGTGGTTCGAAAGGCGCTCGAGCCTACGGGAATGCTGATGACAATCGACGTATTCGGTCTCACCGCGACGGACACCACCGATATGGGCATCGGTCAGCGGTGGGAGGACTTCATCGATCGCGCGGATGTCGTGCTCCCCATGACGTATCCGTCGCACTTCGCGCCGGGCACCTACGGACTTGGCAATCCGAACGCGCATCCGTACGCGACCATCGATCACGCACTCAAGGACATGCAGGACCGGAACGCCGGCCTGGCACATGTCGCTCAGATCATTCCCTGGTACCAGGACTTTACGCTCGGGCCGCCTGCCTACGGGACCGCACAGGTTAGGGCGCAGATCCGGGCCGGCTACGATAATGGTTTCTACAGCTGGATCCTGTGGAATCCCGGCAGCCGGTACACGACGTCAGCTCTGGAGCCAAGATAAGAAACCTGTAAGTCGATGCGGGTCAAGGAGATAGACTGCTACCCCCTAGTATTTGGCCCAAAACGCGCTATAATTGCCGCGCGGGATGTACCGGTGACAATCAGCAGGCATGAAGGCGCCAGCCGGCCGCCACAGAAGGGCGCAGATATGTGAGCGTCGCGTAGCACTAACTCCAATTTCGTGAGCGCGTATGGCCGAGCCGACGTCGGTTTCACAGGAAAGCACGGTGTCAGAATCGACGGAGCCCACCACGGAGTTTCCGCTCAACTGGCTGCTCGATCACGCGGCGCCTCCCATCCAGTATCGAGCGTTCGTCGATGTCGCGAAGCTTCCGTCGTCACAGAAGCTCGAGACGCTTGCGCTCGCGTCACCGTACGGTATCAAGATGGCGATGACTCAGTCGCTGGATGGTACGTGGGATCAGCACATGCTCACGCTTCCCAAATCGGGGAAGGGCAGCGTCACTGGACTTGGCACCATCCCCGCCGTCGAGCGATTTCTTGAATACGGATGGCATCGCGATTCACCGCCGCTCGCTCAGGCGCGCCGTCCGCTGTTCCGGTTGCTCGCGGAGGACACCGATCCGCACTTTCTCTACGAGCTCAAGGGCGGCGCGAAGCGTCCCGACATGGCGCTGCGCGGCAGGCAGATCCTGCGCGAAGCTTCGGCCGCTGCGCTTGCGCACGCCGGCTATGAGTCCGACCCGCGCCTACGCGGCGCCGCGCGGCGCGCCATGGAGCGAATTGACAGCTTCCTGGATTCACCGCTCGCGGAGAAGCCGTGGGTGCGCATCGGCAACAGGCACGTACTCGCCGAGAACGCGTCGCCGCCGTCCATATACTCGCTGATGATGGTGGCGCACATGCCGATCTTCCGCAGTGAGCACTATCCGGAGATGGAGCGGCTGTACGCCTACCTTTCGCAGCCCAAGCCCACCCAGGAAGCCGTGCAGATTTTCGGCAAGGACGTTGTCAGTCAGCCGCACCTCGTAATGGGCGATCAGCTTCACAACAAGAACGTCGTGGACGCCGACGTCCCGTTCGCGCTCACCTGGCTCGAGCTCATGGCAAGGCTCGGCTTTCTCAAGCGCAATGAAACGTGGCTCAAGATGTTCGAGCGGTTCGTGGATGATCGCGGCCGTGATCGGGTGTGGCGACCGCACAACAAGGGCACCGCCGCACCAACAACAACCAATCCGTATGCGTGGTCCAGGTTCCCCCTCGAGTCGAATCTCGAGGACGAGGGTCGCTGGACCGACGTGACATTCCGAATCGGTGTCATCGCTCGCCTGCTAGGTTGGCAGATCAAGCTGGTGTGACGCGTGGAAGGATCCCGCCGGACGCGATGTTTCCGGCGGGCGATTCGCGCTTCCGCACGA
The DNA here is from genome assembly GCA_038205315.1 of Gemmatimonadales bacterium. Lineage (GTDB taxonomy): Bacteria > Gemmatimonadota > Gemmatimonadetes > Gemmatimonadales > Gemmatimonadaceae > Fen-1247. The sequence goes on from JBBRBY010000036.1 coordinate 2,399, forward strand.
TCTATCTCCCGCTGACGCTTCGCGGGCGACCGGTGATGGTTCGTGCCATCGAATGCGGAGAGTCGTCGCCTTCGCCGATCGCGTTCTGTGTGCATGGCTGGGCCTGTTCGGTGTACTCCTACCGGTTCCTGCTGCCGTTGCTTGCCGGCGTCGGAATCCGCTCCATCGCGATCGACCTTCCGGGTCATGGACTCTCGGACAAACCGGATGATGCAAGTCTTTACACGCTCGATGCGCAGGCCGAGTGCGTGATTGCCGCGATGGACGCGATGCAGGTAGGGCGTGCAGTGCTCGTTGGACACTCCATGGGAGGACCCATCTGCGCCAGGATCGCGGTGCTGGCGCCGGAACGAGTGGCCGCGCTGGCGCTGCTGGCACCGGTGGGCTTCGGGACCGAGCCAGAGGTGACGATTCTTCGGGCGCTGACGCCCGGATTCATCGCGCCCGCACTACCGCACCTAGTCCGCCGCTGGATGTTCAGCGTGGTGCTGAGCCAGGTTTACGGAACCATCTACAGGCCCACCGGGCGTGACGTCGATGAATACTGGGCTCCCACGCAGTTTCCGGGCTTCATCCAGGCGATGTGGGACATACTTCATACGTTCGAGTGGGGTGCCGGCCTCGATCGCGAATTCGCCGGAATTCAGGCGCCGACTTCCATTTTGGACGGCCGGAAGGACAACATGGTGGTCAGGAAGTGGGTCCGCCGCTACGCGCAGGTGCTGCCGCACGCCTTCATGACAGCCGTCGAGGGATGCGGCCACGTCGTCCCGGAGGAGGCTCCTGAACTGGTCGCGGAAGCAATCAGGAAGCTGATCCGTTAGCTTTAGTATCTAAATGAGTTTAGAGACGAAGTTGGAGGAGACCGCCCTCACATTCGCGGACCTTGGGTTGCATCCCGAAGTTCTGCAAGCGGTTCAGGACGCTGGATACACCAATCCGACGCCAATTCAAGCCCAGGCGATACCGCTCGCCATGGAGGGCAGGGATCTGATCGGCCTGGCCCAGACCGGAACGGGAAAGACCGCCGCGTTCACGCTGCCCATCGTAAATCAGCTGCTGCGCGGCCCGAACCGTGTGCGCGCACTCGTGCTGACGCCCACGCGAGAGCTCGCCGTGCAGGTGGACGAGAGCTTTCGCAAGTACGCGAAGTATTCCGGGATCAAGGTGCTCGCAGTGTACGGCGGAGTCGCGCTCGAGCCCCAGACCAAGGCGCTCAAGAAGGGTGTGGACGTGATCATCGCAACTCCCGGTCGCCTGCTCGATCACCTGGAGCGGCAGAACGTGGTGTTCGACGATCTCGAAGTGCTCGTGCTCGACGAGGCCGACAGGATGCTCGACATGGGCTTCGCGCCGCAGATCAATCGCGTCGTCGCGGAGATTCCCAAGTACCGGCAGACGCTGCTCTTCAGCGCTACCATGCCACCGGAAGTCGAGGCGCTCGCGCGCAAGTATCTGCGCAAGCCGCACGTCGTGCAGGTCGGCCGTCGATCGATGGCCGCGAGTGGAGTGACACACGCTGTCTATCCGGTCCCTCGCGTCCGCAAGACTCAGTTGCTCACCGAGCTGCTCAAGGACAAGGCGATGGACTCGGTGCTGATCTTCACACGCACCAAGCACGGAGCCGACCGCGTGGTTCGCGACCTTCGCACAGAGAAGATCGAGGCGACGGCCATGCACGGCGACAAGACCCAGAAGGAACGCACTCGCGCGCTCGAGGATTTCCGGTCCGGCAAGATCCGCGTCCTCGTAGCGACCGATGTCGCTCAGCGCGGCCTGGACATCTCCGGCATCACACACGTCATCAACTTCGACGTGCCGCAGGAGCCCGAGGACTACGTGCACCGCATCGGTCGCACGGGCCGCGCGGACTCGAGCGGAGATGCCTATACGCTCATGTCACCGGACGAGATCGCAATGGTTCGCACCATCGAGCGCGTGATCGGTCAGGAGATTCCGCGCATTTCCGTGCCGGGCTACGACTTCGGTACCACCGCGGCGTAGCTTCCACCCCGCCTCCGGCCTCAGTGCCGGACGCGGCCCAGTCTCGATACGGTCACCGTCTCGGCGGCCGCTCCCTTGCTGATCACCAGCGAGAGGTTCGAGACTCCGAAACCGAGCCCCAACTGATTGTATACCACAGGTGAGCGGGTCACGGCGAATCGAACGCCATGAGCCACGTACTCGTTGCGCCGCCGAATCGTGTCGGCTCCCGCTCGCATGGTCAATCTCGCAGGAGCGGTATCGATGTCCACACTGATCCGCTCGCTTCTCGCCATTGCCGTGTGACGCGCGAGCTCCAACAGTTCGGCGGCATCGGCACCGGCGGCGCGAACCGATACGGCGTTCAGAAGGTGGCGAATCCGGAACATGCCGGCTGCGGTGAGGATCCCGATGATGGTCAGCGCCAGCACGACCTCGATGAGCGTGAAGCCGAAGCGGCTCGATGATCGCCATCGTCGACTGCATGTCGCGGGCATGGGAGCAGTGTACTTCCGGCGTGCGACGCAAGCGGGTTCACATCCTCGCGCGTGAGCGCGAATCCACCCCGCTCGCTCAGCGTCGGTGGCTCCCGGCTTCGCGTTCGGGTTAGCTTCATGCATGCGCCATCTGACGATCACGCGCGGTGATCGTCGAGTTGCGTGTTGCGCGCGACGCCCACGAACGTCATGATGTCGTGAGAAGCGGTGCTTCACACCCTCTCGTAGCAGGCTACGGGATACAGTGAGTCTTCGAGAAAGGCAAAAGTGAGAATTGCGCTATCCACCGGCGGCGGCGACGCACCCGGACTGAACGCTGTGATCCGGGCAGCGGTGCTCGGCGCCCTCGACCGGGGCTGGGACGTGCTCGGTGTCACCAAGGGTTACGCCGGACTCCTCGGCGAGGAAGTGATTCCCCTCACGCGCGAGGCCGTTCGCGGCATCGGCCATCTGGGCGGAACCATCCTTCGCACCACCAATCGCGGGAATCCGTTCTCGTATCCCCTGCTCCAGAGCGATGGGACATACGCGATAGTGGACCGCTCCGACGAACTCATCGCCCGCGCGAACGAGCTGCAGATCGATGCACTCATCGCAATTGGCGGTGACGGCTCGCTCGCAATCGCAAAGCAGCTCGCCGACAAGGGAATGCGCGTGGTCGGCGTCCCGAAGACCATAGACAACGACGTCAGCGGCACCATCACCACCTTCGGATTCGACACGGCTGTCCAGACAGCGCTCGAAGCAATCGACAAGCTGCACACCACGGCGGAATCGCACGACCGTGTCTTCGTGCTCGAGGTGATGGGCCGCGACACGGGGTTCATCGCCCTGCACGCCGGCCTCGCGGGCTCTGCGGATGTGATACTCATACCCGAAATCCCCTACGATCCCGATCGCGTCTGCGAGAAGATCGTCTCACGCAGCCTCGCTGGGCGCCACTTCTCCATCGTAGTCATGGCGGAAGGTGCATATCCCATGGGAGGAGGCGCGTCGGTGCTCGGCGCGTCGCTGCCCGGACAGGCTGTGCGGGTGGGTGGAGTGGCGGAGCAGCTCGCGGAGCTCATTCAGGAGCGCACGGGAAAGGAATCGCGATCCATGGTGCTGGGCCATCTGCAGCGTGGTGGCCAGCCGACCGGCTATGACAGACTACTCGCCACGCGCTTCGGCGGCGCGTCCGTTCGAGCCGTCGCCGATGAGAAGTGGGGACACATGGTCGCGCTGCAGTCCCCACACATAGTGACCATTCCCATTGAGGAGGCCCTGCGCGAACAGAAGCGCGTGGTTCCGACTCATGACACAGTGTTGACCGCTCGGGCCACCGGGGTCTCGTTCGGCGACTGACACCGCGGCGCGCCACTTGGCGCGCCGCGTTCTTCGCGTCCGGTGAATCCCAATCTCCAGCGCTCTCCAAACGGTCGTTTGTAGCCATCTCCCGATGAGCGTGTATATTGAGAAGATGACTCGGAAAGGGGTACTTCGCTGCGCCCTCGCTGGCGCCACGCTTTCCCTCGTGCTTCCGCTCTCCGCCCGTGCTGGCGAGACCGGTCCCACGCGCTCGCCGTCTGACACGCTATCCAAGGTTGAGAAGCCGAAGACGGACAGGCAACTTCCCGCCACGAAGAAAAAGCTGAAGCCGAGATCGACTCCGATCGGATCGACCCTGCGTCCCGAGTTCGTCCCCGACCAGCCGTGGGAGACCGATTTCTACGTGGACAACGACATTTCCGGGCGCCACGCCATTCAGCTCGCCCTCGCGACGTTTCCAGCGCGTCGCTGAAAGGCATATTCGCACCGGATCGGGACCCCTGAGTGGGTCCCTTTTTTTTCGCTCCCACTCATCAATAACGGTGTTCTCTCCCATCCGCGACTGCCGCCAGCATTCCTGATATCTTGCACAGAGTGACGACACCACGCGCGGTCCAGGACCGCTACCTCCCTCCAGACCGAGAAGCGTTCGTATCTGCGGAATCTCCGCACGGACGCGTGATCGTCATCGCTCCAACGCGCGCCGCGTGCGAGACCATCGAGCTGGCGCTCGGTCTTCATCTGGAAACGGTGCTTCAGCGCGAGCACGGCGCCGAGATCCATCAGCTCGCTTCGAGCGGCGCTGGATTTGGCATCGTCGCGGGAACCGGAACCGGAAAGACCCTCGCGATCCGTCCGATAGCGGAAACGATCCTCGAGACCGTCTCGCTCCGAGTCGGCGTCGTCAATCGAGAGCGCGAGGCGACGCCCGATACGCCGACGTGGAACGTGATCATCGTGACCACCGGTATCGCGCGCCGCTGGTTCCAGGACAACGACATCACCGCGGCCGACACGCTGATAGTTGACGAGATTCACCAGACATCAGCGGAGCTCGAGCTGTGCCTGGCGCTCGGCAAGCGGGTCGGCTGCCGTTACATCTGGCTGTCCGCGACGGTGGACCCGTCGTTCTACTCCGAATACCTCGGCTCCTCATCCGTGATCGAGAGCACGGCGTTCGATCCGGCCAAGTCGGCTACGGTGAAGGTGATCAACAAGGAGCCGCTCACGTTCCTGGATGACAGATTTCTGCGTGACGTTTACCGCGAGAAGCGCGGTGTCGGCGTGTTTCTTCCCACCCGCGCCGGCGTCGAACAGGCCGCCGAGACGGTTCGCTCGCTGTTCCCGCGCATCAACTCCGCGTTCTACCACGGCGGAGAGCCAATCCGCGTGATCCGCCCATTTCTGGAAGGGACCGAGAAGAAGCCGTACGTACTATCGATGACCGCTGCCGGCCAGAGCGCGCTCAACGTTCGTGGCCTCGACACAGTCGTGATCGACGACACGCGCTTCACAAACATCATCGAGCGCGGCAAGAACGTTCTGAGCAAGCTGCACCTCGGCAGCAACGAGATCCTGCAGATGGCCGGACGGGTGCATGGGCGTGTCGATGGCGGCCGCGTGTTCATTCTCAGTGACCGGCTGATCGACTTCAAGTCGCTGCGGCCAACGGCGCCCGAGTTCCAGCTGGCGGGAGACTCCGAGCGCGTGGCGCTAACGTGCGCGGCACTTGGCGTACGCGCAGACGATCTCGATCTGCCGGTTCCGTTGGATCGCGTGTCGTACCGCAAGGCGCTCGCGCTTCTGGACGACCGTGGTATAGTGGAGAACGGCAAGCTGACGACGTACGGCAAGGCGGTCGAAGCCCTGCCCGTGGATCGCCCCTGGGCGGAGCTGCTGGTGAACGCGGATGACGAGTTGGTCCCGTTCGTCGCGGTGATGAGCGGCATCGAGTCGCTGCACCGGATGACGCGGGAGGAACGCGATCTCGAAGGGCTGACTGTCCCTGGAAGCGATAATCTGACAGCGTACAACGTGTACGCGGAAGCGTTGGCGAAGTGCGGCTACATCGGCGAAGTGTACGGGCTGCAGCGCCACCAGTTCGATGACTCCGTCCTCGACTGGGCCGAACGGCGCGGGGTGCTGGTGAAGTCCATCGAGGACGCCGCGCTCGGCATGGCGAGCGTCTATCGCAGCCTCGGAATGCCGCTTCCAGCCAGGCTCGCATTCGCGCGCGACCAGACGTACAAGAAATTCGCCGAGCTTTTCGCGCGCACTATGCCGTTCGATCTCGTGATCGACGAGCAGACACGAGACGGCGGCAACGCGCGCGTTTCGAAGACCAGCGTGTGCGGCAGCTGGGGCGCGATCGCTGGCACGTTGCGATACTTCGCGGGCAAGAGCGGCGAACCACGCGCGGGGATCGAAGGGACACAGATCCCCGACAGCCTGATCCGAAAGTACGCCACGCGTACCAGGCCACAGCTCGTTTACGATGCTCACCGCAAGCACGACCAGCTGGTGCTGATGAGCCGCGTGGAATACTTCGGCTTCGAACTGGATCGCGAGGTGGAGGCAGTTCGCGAATTTCCCTCGCCAGAAATAGCGGCGGAGGCGCGTCACATCCTCGCCGCCGCTGCCGCGCGCGGAGAGGCGCGGCAGGTATCGCTCAAGAAGAACCAGAGCGCGATAAGTGCGGTGCGCGAAGCGTACCGGCGGTCCGGCGGTGCCACGCCGCGGTTGAGCTTCGATGAACTCACCGCGCTGTACGAATCGCAGCTCGCCGGTGTCAATTCGGTGGAGGAATTCCGCAACGCGCGCCTGGTCGTCGATCCCGATGCTTTCGTTTCGCCCGAGGAACGCGAGCGACTGGCCCAGCTCCCGGACGTCGCGCTGGTGCGTGATCGCGAGGCCTGGATCGATTACGATGTCGAGGAGCGCCCGGACGGGTCGGCGTTTGGTGTCGCGCGGCTGCGTCTGCCGGAGAAGATCGCGCGGACGGTTACCGAAGCCGAGCTCCCGGTTCTGGACCGCCCCGTTCGCTTCACCGTCGTGAGAGGCCAGCGCGGCGCCGTCAGGGCGGATACATTGGACGAGCTTCAGGAGCTGCTGGACCGACCGTGGTCCCCCGACGAGATCGCACACGAGAGAAAGCGTGACGACAGAAAGACGAAACCTGATCGCAGACCACGTCGCGGAAAGCATCCGCACGGTGGAGGCAAGCGCAACAGCCCTCGCGGACGCGGCGGGCGCCGCAGGTGAAGCACTCGTAGCCGCCGTACTCGGCGGGAAGAAGATCCTCTGCTTCGGCAACGGCGGATCGGCGACGCAGGCGAGCCACATGGCCGGCGAGCTGATCGGCCGATTCAAGGAGACGCGCCGGCCGTACGCCGCGGTCGCGCTCGGCGGCGACGCGGGATCGGTCACGTGTATCGCGAACGATTTCGGCTACGGGGCGCTGTTCGAACGCCAGGTTGAAGGCCTGGCAGTCGAGGGCGACGTGCTCATTGGGCTCACCACCAGCGGAACGTCGGAGAACGTGGTCCGAGGCCTCGCGATGGGACGGAAGAAGGGAGCGACGACGATCGCGATGACGGGAAGAAAGGGTCTCGCCGGCGATCCCGCCGATCACGTGCTCGCGGTGCCGAGCGACATCACCGCTCACATCCAGGAAGTGCATCTCATGCTGCTACATGCGTGGTGTGTCGAGATCGATGAGCACGTTCTGGGGCGGCGTTAGCGCCGGTTGCTACGAGCGCCGGAACGGGCGTTCGCCATCATTCCACCGGCTAGATTTCAGGAATGACAGCGCCGACACCCCCTTCCACACCACCCACATATTTCCGAAAGGGATTCGGCCTCAAGGCTGACGTGGCGGAGGAGCTCGCCGCGGCGTACGACGGGCGGCTGGTGGATCTGCTGAAGGAGCGGGACTATTCGCTCACTGCGGGCGGGGTTACGGTGCGGCTGGCGCGTGAGTTCGGCTTCTGCTATGGCGTGGAGCGGGCTGTGGAGTACGCGTATCAGACGCGGAAGAAGTTCCCCGACAGAAAGATCTATCTCGCGGGGGAGATCATCCACAACCCGCACATCAATCGCCGGCTGAGTGATGCCGGCGTGATCTTCCTGCAGCACAACGCGACTGCGAACGAAGCATCGTTCGATTTCTCGATGGTGAATCCGGAAGATGTGGTGCTTCTGCCAGCTTTCGGTGTGACCGTCGCGGATTTCGCGACCCTCAGGGAGCGCGGCTGCGTGATGGTGGATACCACGTGCGGGTCGGTGCTGAACGTGTGGAAGCGTGTGGAGAGCTACGCGCGCGACGGCTACACCGCGCTGATCCATGGCAAGTACTACCATGAGGAGACTCGGGCCACCGCGTCGCAGGTCATGAAGTATCCCGGTGGGCACTATCTGGTCGTCCGCGACATGGACGAGGCGAAGATGGTGGGGGATTTTCTGGAGGGCCGGAGAAGCGCGACCGAGATCCTCGAGAAGTTCGCCCCGCACGCAGCCTCGCCGGGTTTTGATCCAGATCGCGATCTTCAACGGATCGGTGTGGCGAACCAGACCACGATGCTGGCGAGCGAGAGTCTGGCGATCGGTGCGGAGACCCGCGCGTCGATGGCGCGGGCGCATGGCGAGGAGTACGCCGCCGTCAACTTCCGAACCTTCGACACGATCTGCTCGGCGACTCAGGAGCGACAGGACGCGGTCAAGGAGATGCTGCTCGATCCGCCGGACGTGATGGTGGTGATCGGCGGGTACAACTCGAGCAATACCATCTCGCTCGCCGCCCTGTGCGCGGACCAGGTGCCCACCTTCCACATCGAGGACGCCGGCTGCATCGACGTGCTGGAAGGGGTCATCCACCATCGTGTTCGTCAGGGCCGCGACGACGTCATGACACCGGGCTGGCTGCCGCAGTCGGGTGATGTTGCGGTGGGAGTCACCGCCGGAGCGAGCACTCCAAACAACAAGATAGCGGAGACAGTGTCCCGCATCTTCGAGACGCGCGGGATCGATCCCCGGACAATCGAGTAGCTGCCGGAGCGCGTGGTGTTGAGGATGCGACACGGGTGTCGTGTCAAAACCACACGTCCGGCCGGAATTTGACAGCCAGGTTGTAACAAAACGTTGCAACTGTGACGGCGTCGATTGTGACGAAATCGTACCGGCGAGGTCACTGTTACGAGGCGTGTCCCCATGAGCGGAGCATCGGTGCTAAAGTTCTTTGAACACTGGCGCGAAACTTGTTATCATGCGCCGGTGTACCGAGGGTTTGCGCGAGGGCGTTAGCCCAATTCTCCAAGGGGGGAAGATGGATTTCGGAGCGTTGCCCGTGTTCGACGGGCGCATCGCACCGGTCCCGGACCCCACGCTGAATCTGGCGTGGTTCGAACGTAGCAGTGCCGGCGAGTCAGTGCCGGACAGGGCAGCAGACAACAGTGGTGCGCTGCTCGACCGCGTTCGGGAAGCCGAAGGATTGGTGTACAACGGAGATGGCGATTACGAAAACTGAATCGTCAGAGCAGTAAGGTACGAGCAGGGCCGCGTGAAGAGCGCGGCCCTGTTTTTTTATTCGAACCCCTCTTCATCGATCCTCCGCCATGGATCCCCGGCTGCGCCGAGGATGACGACTTTCTGCGCTGACGACTCGACTCGAAGCGCAGTACTCACGGTTTGATCACCTTCATCTCCTGCGGCGGACCGGCGACCTTTGGTCGTGCATTGGGTTCGTCCTTGAGCGTCACGGGATGGGCGAACTGCCACTGGCTGTTTTCGCGGTCCTTTAGAGGTATGGCGAGCATGTTCTTGAAAATGGGTATCAGTTCTCGCTGCGAAGGAGTGATTGCGGAATCCGCGATCTCCGGTTGCTCCCAGAAGATCTTCCAGTAGGCTTTCTGTACCTTTTTCGCGCTGTCGAGCGTCGCCTTCCCTGGATCGCGACCGTCGAGCGAGGCCAGGTACTGGCCGAGCTGGGAGTACACGGCGCGGACTCGAACGGAATACACCGAGTCATCGTGGCGCAGCGTCGTAATCTGCGATCTGGTGAGGAACAGCGAGTCGCTGTTTTCGATGAGAAGCTTATACACGTCCGACGTTCGCCGAAGGTAAAACGCCGTGAGCGAATCGGCAGAGCGCCGGGTCAAACCGTTCGTCGTGGAGACGGGCTCGACAGCGCGGCGTAACTCCTGGAGGCTGTAATCGGTACTGAGATCGACGGAGAAATCCAGCGTGATGCTGAACGGATTGCGATTCAGCGAACTTGCGGGCCGCGTATCGGCAAAGCGAGGATTCACGGCGTATGTAAAGCCCCGTGACTGCGCGTCGAAGCCGTGGGGGACGAACAGTACCGGGTCCAGTATCGGCTGCGATCCCCAGCCGTGCAGGTTGCTTCCGTGCACGAGCTGGTCGATGCCGCCGAGCACGTTCTCGAGATAAATGTTGGGCTTCACTCGGCCGAGCCAGCGATCCGGAAATGGTGGCCGCCACTGCATGTTGAGGCTCGCGCTCCATGGCCCGCGGCATCCATTTCGTGGAACTACGCGGCCCAGGTTCTGGCCAAGGCAGCTTCGCACCGTCTCCGATCCGTTCGCGATGAGCGAAGCCAGCTGGGTCGCCAGTACGGGGTCGCTCGTCGCGGCAGGGTTCGGGATGTACGCGCGGTCGCCGCCAGACCCGTCGCCATTGACGTCGCCCTGCACGATGGGGGTGAAGGGAAGGCTCGATTGCACGCGTGCAAAGAGCGTTACGGCTCCGGTCCTCTGGCTTACGAAGCCGCCGCCGAGCACGAGGACATGCCGCGCATCCGCACCAGATGGCGCCCATTCCTTGACTCGTGGATCTCCGAACGCGCCGCCGTCGAATCCGCGGTATTGCCGCCGAGACGCCTGCAGTGTGTACGACAGCGACGTGTATAGATTGAGCCCGTTGCGAAACTTGAACAGGTCAGGCGCTATGCTGCTCGTGATCTGGCCGCCGTATCCGCGAAGATCGCTCGTGCGCATTCCCACTCGTCCGAACAGTGGGGAGATACGTGATTGCGTTGGGGAGACTGTTCCACTGCCAGGATCGATGGCGCTCGTCGAGACGAAGACGGGGCGATTCCCATCGCTTACGAGCGAGAACTGGGGCGTTCCGGAGAAGTTTGCATCCACAACTCCAGGCTGCGACAGGTCGTACGAGCCGAGTGCAGAGACGCGCGTGAGCCACGACCCGAAGTTCGAGCTCCAGTCGAGGGACGCGCGCCAACTGCGCGGAACGTCATAAGATGGACTGATCACGGAAACCGGAGGGGCGGACTCGGTGAGCGGGCCGGAGCCGTCGAGGCATCGTGTTGGAATTGTTTGCGGATCGGCGGTGAAGGAAGCCCAGTCCGGAACCGGGCTCGCCGACCCGACGCATGAGATTGCAGTTGTGCCGCCCGGCAGGCCGGTTGCCGCGGATGCGCCGGAGAGCACGTCGGGCTTGAGGAGGTCGCGGAACTCGCCAATCCCACCGCGGATGACGCCGACTGTGTTACGGTAGAAACTGCCGAGCGGACTCGCGTTCTGCCCATTGCCGTTGCTGTGATCCCGATTGTACGTGTACGAGAAGCCAGCGCGCGGGCTGACGTGGAATCGCGCTGGCGCGACGTCGGTTCGAATTCCGAGCGCGCCTTCCAGGGCAGCATTGCCGGCGGGAACGCTCCCGAATCCGTCGGCCTCGAGACGGACACCGTACAGCACGCTGAACATTCTCGATGGCGCCCACTGGTGCGCGACCGCTGCGGCTGCGTTCCACACGGTGCCGGCGCGCGATGCCTGTGTGAGCGTGCGCGAGTAGCTTGCGGCGTTGCCAGCCGCGAGATCTGAAAGCGAGCTGAAAGTGAACGTTCCGAGCTGGTTCTGGGTTCCGTTCTGCCGCAATCCATCCGCGCGCCCCCACAGCAGCGCCTTGAAGTGGTTGCGCCTTCCGTTCGTGTTCCAGGTGGTTTGATTGGAACCCTCAAGAGTCCAGCGAGCGTCGTCAGTGTTCAATCGGCTGCCACCGAGTGACACGCTCTCCGCCGAAATTCCACCGTTGGCAACCGGCGAGAGGATCAGCACACTCGCGGCGGGCAGTTGCAGGTATGGTTCGGCATTGGTGCGTACTGCGCTTGCCCCGAGCCGCGTCTCCGTGAGTACCATCCTGTTCGCGCCCACGTAATTGCCGAGCGTGAGCTGCGCTCCATACGTCTGCCGCGTCTGCTCGGCGGCGGCCGAGGCGGCGGTGAGTGGAGCGAAGCCAAGACCGCCGTCGCGCGCGACCGTGGCGTAGCTCGTGAGCGAACGCGTAGCGAGCGTATCCCGGGTGTCGTCAAACCGGCCGATCCAGCTGAACACGTCGTGCCGCTGGGACGATGGAATACCGTGACCGCCGACGGTGAGGCGTAGCGGATTGGATATGCTGACGAGGCGAGCTATCGAATCCGGTGCCACGCCTGACAGCAGCAGAACGCTATCGCCGGCGCGCGAGAGAGTTGGCGGCTGCCGAACGGAGTGAGTGAGATCGACCGCGACGTTGTATGTGAGCGCGTCACGGATGAGCTCGCCATCGGCGCCAAGACTGCCGCGCAATGTAGACGACTGCGCGCCAGTTGCGCGGCCGATCGGGTCGGTGAACTGGAGCACGGACGGTGAGAGCGTGAGAAAGCCGCGTCGGGCCTGGAAGAAGCGGTCGCCAGGTCCCAACTGAACATCGATGTTTGCCCCGGAGAATCCACCGCGCGTGGGATCGAACGTTGCTCCAGTGACTCGCGTTGTTGTATTTGCGGCGCGCGGGATCGCACCGGCGGCCAATCCGATTCCGTTCAACGTGTTGAGGTTGGACTGGCTGCTCGCACCGAGTATCGAGGGACCGTCGGGAGTCATGGTGATGTTCGACATCGTGCCGGCGATGGCATTGAGATCGCCAGCGAGTGATGGCGGGATGTCACCCTCGACTCCGTCCTTCCATTTTTCCGATGAACCGGGCTCCGGGTCGAACGGCGATATGCGGTTCGTTGCGCGGACCGGCTTGGCCGCTTTCACGTTCACCGTCGCCAGCAGCGCCAGATCGCGCTTCAGTGTGAAGTTTGCCACGAGATCATGTTCGGCATTCTCCCGCTGCACCCGCCGGCGTGCGGACGCATAACCCGTGGCGTTGACGTACACCAGATAATCACCGGTGCCCGGATTGAACGTCAGACTGAACGTGCCCGCGGAATCGGACGTGGTCTGCTGGACGAGCCGGTCGGGGCCGCGCGTCACTATTACCTTGGCGCCCACGAGCGCGTGGGCAGAGTCGTCAGTTATCCGGCCGCGCACGACGTCCGGGTGCTGCGCGCGGGCGGGTGCGGACCAGAGTGCGATCGCAAAAACTGCGAGAGCAAAGCTCGTGCGGGCTACGAAATGTTTCAACCGGTCACCTTCAGTGCTGGAACGGGTCAGGGCGATGTCGCGTCCTGTTGGATGCTCGGGGCCGACTAATGGTTCGCGCCGCGCGGCGGCTATTTGGCCCCGGCACAACATGCGTGCGTAGGAGCCTTTCCGTCAAACAGATGGTTAGCGCGCCCCACGATTGAGAGCCTGACCAGGGGGGCCGTATCTTTGCCACATGACGCAGACTACTTCGGCACCCGCTCCAAAGGGTATCGGCCAGATCGCAATCACCGTTCGTGACATTGAGCGGGCGACGGCCTGGTACCGGGATGTTCTCGGGCTGCAATTTCTGTTCAGCGCACCGCCAGGCCTCGCGTTCTTCGACTGCGGTGGGCTACGGCTCATGTTGTCGGAGCCCGAGACGCTGGACACGGGGACCGCAAGCTCGGTGATATACTACCGCGTGGACGACATCACGGCGTCGCATCGCGAGATGATCGGGCGCGGGGCGGTCTTCGAGGATGAGCCGCATCTCATCGTGAAGATGGATGATGTTGAACTCTGGTTGGTATCCTTAAAGGATCCGGAGGGAAATCTTCTCGCGCTGATGTGCGAGAAGAAGGTTTGAGCCAGTGTGGGGCCAGCGCGTTGTCGACGAAGCCTAAGGCGGCGATGACCTATCCCGAAAGTCAATCACCGTGCGCAGTGACAAGCAAGGTGGTTCGCTATGAGTCGAGCTTCCTGTTCCACGTCGGCCAACACCCTTTGTAGAGGCGGTTCAGGATCGCAGCCATGGGGAAGCACCATCAACACCAAAGGAAACGTGCGCGCCGGGTTATACGCTGGCTGATCCCAGACCTTGCGCGGAGCGCTGGGAGACGCATCTTATTTCTGCTCCTGCGTGCCGCGCAGGTCGAAGCCGAGGGTTGCGATGAACTGGAGCAGTGGTCGCATTTCCGGGATTCCCCCGCCCGCTAGAACAAGCGGCCTCAGACGTGGGCCGCATACGGTCCACGCGTACATCAGCCGCGATGCCGCGAGGCATCAGCATCGCGACACGGGCCAAGCTCGCGACGGCAATCCAATGGGCGTGGCCAGTTCAGTTCTCGTTGTGCAACTCGACCACTTCTTCAAGGAGAAGAGGCATCCCATGAAGTTACCGAGCATGATGACACACTCACCCTTAACGAGCGGCTGCGGGTGGGGGGGGGAAGACCTTAAGTCTCGCGCTTTGCGCCACCGCAATCACCGCGATCGGACTGGCGTGCGCCGATCAAAGACTCCTGGCCCCAGATCGACCCGATGTTCCGGGCCCTCGCGCCGATTACTACAACCCTAGCTGCGGCGCGACCTACACAATCATCACGGACGACTACGACGACCTGATGGCGCAGTATGGGATTGGCACTACCGTGGACACGGCGAACGTGTGTGAAACCTGGGTTGGGAATGATTATACACTGCACGCAGCCGTTGTTGGGAGCTCGGATAACGTGAACCCGACCACCAACGATGTTGTCCAGGGAACGGACTATCAAAACGGCACCATTACGCCGTACGGTGCTGACGGAAGCGTTGTTGCCCCCTCCGACGGAGCGAGCGGTAGCACGGCGTTCGACATCGTCCAGGCGGATGGGTCTCTTCGTCAAGCGTCGTACGATGACCCCTATTATGGAATCCGGTCACCGGGTGCGGGAAGTTGCATTCAGCCGCTGTGTCCCGCGCAGTCTCTAAACACTACCGCGACGCTCGCAAACGGAAGCGCTGGACAAACGCCACTACCTGTCCCCAGCGCCAGTTCGAATCCCGTGCCACAATTCGTAGCACACATGATTTCGCGACGCGGGGTGCGTGCGCTCGTCGACGCGGCAGTTGAGATCAGCCGTTCGGCTCATGGCGATCGACGCTTTCAAAAAGTGGCAGGCACGAAGATAGACACGTATATCCTCGATAAGAGTACTGAACTCCTGATTGGCGAGGAGCATACGGACTCCGTCGCAACGGTGATGGTGAATCACACGTGGAAGCTAGTGAACGGCGTGTACCTCCGCGATAGAACAGACATCAACACAGTGGAACGCATTCGCGGCCGAGATCGCCCGAGTCACACCACACTCACGTTCTTGAACGTTCGTCTGAATGCGCCAGCCCTCGCCCCCTTTCCTCCAGCGACGGGGATGCCATGACTTCCGCTTTTCAAATCAAGTTGCGTGTTCGCCCGCATTTACTCTGGGCAACAGCTGTCATTTATGCTGCCCGTTGCCGCCCGAACCGGCGTTCACTGGCCACGGGCGCCATGCTGCTTGCATCAGGCGTGCTCCATTCCGTCTCTCTGGCTGGCCAATCATCCCTCAATTATGACCGGACGACATTTCTCCATGGGTTCAACGGATCACCCGCGTCATGGCTCGCCTTTGGAACGCCCACTGCGCTGGGCCAACAGGTGTTCCTGGGGGCCAACGGATACTTGGCGCCACAGTTAGCCGGCACCCAAACAATCAACTTTCAGCGGGGGCAACTTCGAGATACGCTCAATTACTATGGCGGTGCAGAGGTGCTCGTAGGCCATAGCATGGGTGGTCTGGTGGCGCGTGCGGCGCTTCAATCGAACGGTTCGAACATCGCGGGAATCATTACCGTGGGTACACCGCATGAAGTGACGCTGCTCGCGAACAATGCGAGCAACATCGTGCCGTTCTTCTCCGATGTGCAACGTCGCGTTAGTGACGCCTACTGGGCTGTCGATGCGACCTTATTCGGGCTGTTGCACTTCTTCGTCAGCAACGACTTCCCGAAGATCTCGCAGCTGGCGGCTTTGTTCGATCCGAACTCGCCGGCCATTAAGGATCTGCGGACGGATTCACCGACCATTGGAACGCTTGACCAGCAGTACGACTGGGTGCCGCACGCGAACGTGTACGGAGTAATTCCGACAAGGAATGCAGTCCTTCGCGTTGCGCAGTCGCTTCAGAATGATGACGCCGGTTTCGACGGTATAGTATCGCGCAAGTCGTTCTCAAAAAGTGCATTCAAATCGTGCAAGTACATTGGGTATGTGCTGATCGTCACGTCCGCGACTGCGCGGAAATGCGCGTGGGCCGACAAGGTTCTGGGACGTATGGACGATCAGTGGGCCACTTGGGTGAACGGTTCGCCATCGGAGCAACCGTTCGATGGCGTGGTTAGTAACGCGCGACAGGTGTATCCGGGATCGCATCTTTACGACGCCAGTCTGAACTTCCAGGCGAATCTGGTAAACCACAACAATCTGACATACCACGCCACGGCCATCGCGCAGATTGCGAACGCGATGGTCGCGATCGGTATGCAGCGAGCGTCAGGCGGTGGTCAAACATTAACGGCTGCCATTTCGGGACCAGACGCAGTGAACACAGACTGGTATTCAACGTGGGGCGCGCAGGTTACCGGCGGTAGCGCGCCATACACATATTCGTGGTCTGGGCTCTTCTACGGAAGCGGTTCGAGTATTTCCGGATCAACCTCCACTAGTGGAGATCTGATTCTGGATGTATATGACGCAGCGGGAAGTCACGTCACGACCACCAAGACCGTCACATCCACAGGGTGTAGCGGGCAGTACCTGTGTTAATCCTGCTTGCAACTGCGTAGGAATCGCTCGTGACAGGAGTCTCCTGATGCGTAACAACGTCGATGCCGTCCGCCTCGCAAGTACGGGGCGGATGGCCGGGGTGGTGGCGTATACTATGATCACCACCGCGGTAGGTAGCTGCAAGGTGGATCCGACCGCAGCCGGAGGAGGCGAGCTGCACCAGCGATGGTACCAGTCGCAAACGGGATACGGTCAGAGCCGGCCAGCAATCACCGGTACATCGGTGATCTTTGCGACTGGTGATGGCCAACTCATCGGGCGAGACCCGGCCACAGGCAAAGTTCAGTGGGTGGCGAGGATCGCGAACGAACAGGTGAGTGGCTACAATCTGCTCGAACAATCCGGAGTTGTCGTTGCCCCGGTGGCTTATGAAACGGTCGGTCTCGGCGCATCAAATGGTTCAATTCTCTGGCGATATGCTGCCCCCCCGGATACGCTGCAGAATCCTGGCAAGCCATCCGCCGGATACGTGGTGGGAGCGCGTATCGACGGCGATTCGTCCGCCGTGTATCTGCCCGCGTGGGGGGCGAGTGTCTCGGCACTCGATATCCACAGCGGACGCGCACGTTGGATCTGGCGTGTTGACCCAACGATACAATTCCGTAGCGGCGCCGTCGGCACGCGGGTAAGCGGTGATACAATATTCGCGGCTGTCTGGCACTTCCTCGATGCCCAGGGATTGAAATCCGAACCCTGGATCGTGGCACTGGACCGGCTGACGGGACGAGAGCTGTGGAAGGTAATCCTGGCCGGCTTCCCGTCCGGCGGCGTATCAGTGAACGGCGCGCCAGCGGTGTACAAGAACCTTGTCATTCTCACAGCTCGCGGAGGCAATACCTGGGCGATCAATCGCACAACGCACAAGGTCGTCTGGTTCTACCAGGCGAAGACAACGCTTGCAACAGTTGCCGAAGTGGAGCTCCGCGACGGCGTCGCGTATGTGGATGGCGGCGACGGAAGCATCTATGCGCTTCGGGCGTCGGATGGCACGATTGAATGGAGGGCACCGTTCGATGGTGGAACGGTGGTAGATCTGCTGGTAACTCCTCGGCGAGTGTACGCAGCAAACGGACCGACGATGTTCGTGTTTGATCGGGAGACCGGGAAGCGAATCGCGGGGCAGAACGTTCCTGGCCTCAATAGCGCCAAGGGTGGATCGACGATTGGGTCGCCCGCGGCATTTGCTAACAGCGCAATCTTTGTTACTGTGGCCGGCGGGGCGTGGAGCTTCGCCGAGCCATGACACGTATGCACTCAGAAGAGGAGGATACGATGAAGTTCGTCCACGCCAAGCATACACATACTGAGGCCGGCTCTCAGGCGCCGTCGACGGAAAACCGCGCGCATTGCGGTGGTTACCACCGCAATGCGCGGAGCAGGGCGTCCCGACTTATGCTAGCGGTGATGGTGCTCGGCCCCTGCCGGAGCGCAACTGCGCCATTTCGCGTGACGTATGCAACCGTGGAGGTAAACAATGGATCGCCCCGAGTCGGAGACACCACAACAGCGCGCGCAATAGCGTTTTCGGCGCAAATCCCGTTGACGAACCCGGGAACGTTTGTCTGGTCGGTGGCAGATTCGTCCATCGTACACCTCGAGGCAACTGCATTAACAGACCGAGTCATAGCGCACGCAGTAAAACCCGGAACGACGGTGATCCGGGCGACTGTGAGCGGCGTGACCGGATTGGGCGGCATCAGTGTAACACCGTGAGTCGCAGCAATGTAAGTTCGGCTATGCCTGGGCGCTGCCTGGGCGGCAACAGCCGTCGACAATGGCACGAATCGGAGTGAGATCAGCGGAGTCCAGCTATAGCAATACGAGCCTCGCTCAGACCTTATGGTACGTCACTCGCGCCGCCTGCTGTCTGTCATCGGCTAGATACATCTCAAAATCACTGAAGAACGCCGGTGCCTCGGTCTGAAGCGTGCGTAGCACGGCGACAGCCCAGCGTCGTATCTCGAGCTCCGCACCCTCGCCCGCGCGCAGTTCAAGCAGCGTGCGCCACGCGCGTGCATTGGCGGTGACTACGATCTTTGTTTCGGTGGAGTTGGGCAGCACTCCCCGCGCAGCCTCGCGCGCCATCTTGCGACGATGCACCTTGTCGGCGACCCACGAGTAGCGCTCCATCAGCTGTTCCACGAGAGCGACATACGCAGCCTGCGCGCTCTCAATCTGTTGCTGCCACGCGGTGCGAAGTGCTTCGTCGCCAATGATCGCCGGCGGCACGACGAAATTGGCTTCCGACTCGTCCACGTAACGCTGCGACAGTTGCGAGAAGGCCATGCCGGCACGATGACGCACCAGCTCGTGCGTCAGTGAACGGCTCACACCTTCAACGAGTATGGAATAATTGGCGTGTTCGAGAACGCTTCCGTGTCCCTGCTTCTTGATGTTTTCCAGGTACTCACGCGTGCTGCGCGAGGCGGGATTGCGCTGGCTCATGTAGCACAGGCGCCCCGCGAACTCCGCCAGTCGCTCCCCGTCGGTGCTATCGCCGATCCACGTGACTGGGAGATGGTCCGGTTCCGAGAAATGCGGGCGCGAGATTACGGTGAGCTTGGGCTCGGTATAGTACACGGTTGCGAACGGTCGGAGGGTAGGCGAGACTGCGCGGCTCGCAAAAGTTACGCGGCGCCGCTGAGCATGTCGAGTCTGAACGAAGCATATGCGCGCGCGTCGGCAACGCGAGCGAGCGCGGCGGCAGCAGTAGGCGGAAGTGGCACGAGCGACGGATCGTACTTGATGTCAACGATGGACCGTTCGCCAGCCTGCGCAACCTTCACGCCGGGATTGAAGATGTTTTCGGGATCGAACGCCCGTTTGACGGCACGGAAGCGCTCCAGGATCTCGCTCGGCCACATCTCGCCGAGCAACGGCGTGCGCAATCTGCCGTCGCCGTGCTCGCCATCGAGCGTTCCGCCCAGGCTGGTGGTGAGCGCGACGACTTCGCCGAGCATGGAACTAACGACCTCGCGCCACCCGTCACGACCCACGTCGATTAGCGGATTCACGTGGATGTGTGAATCCCCGGCGTGACCGAAGATGACACCCTTCACCTCGTGCCGGTCGAGGATTGCGCGTACGCCGCGAATGTAAGCGGCAAGATTGGCGGGAGGTACGGCGCCGTCCTCGACGAATTGCATTGACGTGAGCGACGAGCCGAGTCGCGCGAGTATTGGACTCGCGGCGTGGCGCAGCTCCCACATCGAGCGTTCCGCAGCAGCTGTGAGCGCGAGCTCCACCGATGTGGCGCCCGCGGCGCGGAATGCAGCCGCAAGCCGATGGGCAGCATCGCTGGCGGCGTCCGCGCTGGCGCCTTCCACTTCGGCCATCAGAACGGCTTCCGAGCCTGGTGCAACGCTGGGAAGCGGACCGGCGGACGCGACGACGTCGAGAAAGTTTCTGTCCAGCAGCTCGCACGCCGCGGCTCCTGCATCACGTGCCCTCACCGCCGCTTCAACCGCAGCTTCGAGCGTCGCGAACGAGCCGATGAGCGAGCTCGAGGCGGCAGGCGCATCGGTCAGCATCAGCTCGATCCCCACCACGATCGCGAGTGTTCCCTCGCTGCCGATGATGATGTCCACGATATCGTCACTCTCGGCGAATGCGTGAACGGCGTACCCTGAGGTATCTTTTCTTACGCCCGCATGCACGGACGGCACGATCGCCTCCGCAACACTCAGCGCACCAGCAATATCCGAGAAGCGCTTCAGCGCCGGAACATTGGCAGATGTTGCGATTCCGCGGGTCAGAGTCGTGCGACTTCCATCGTCGAACACGCAGTCGAGCGAGTGAACCCAGGCCCGTGTCGGCCCGTACTTGAGCGTGTGCGCGCCGGACGCATTGGTGGATACCATTCCGCCCACGCTGCAGAAGGCACCGCTCGACGGATCCGGCGGAAAACGCAGACCCGCCGCACGCGCTGCATCGTCGGCTTCCTTCCAGGTGATGCCGGGGCCGACTTCGAGGGTGCGCGACGCAACGTCGATGGAACCCATTGCTCGCAGTCTGCTGAGATCGACGATCACGCCGTCACCAATCGCTCCGCCCGCCATTCCGCTCCCCGATCCGCGTGGCACTAGCGGCACGCGATTCTCGTGGGCCCAGCGCACTATCGTGCACACGTCATCAGCGTCGATCGGCACCGCGACCGCACGCGGTACGATACGGGCGATGCCGGCCGCCTCGGAATAAACCGCGGTGGCCTCATCATCCGTACGGAAGAACCCGCGAAAGTCTGCCGGAGGCGGTGGTAGTGAGATCACTCGCCCCAAGCAATCACGAGTTGAGCTTGTTCGGCACCGGGGGATTCTGCGAGTAGTCGTAGAATCCCATGCCGGACTTCTTGCCGTACATTCCGGCGATCACCATTCGCTTGAGCAGTGGCGGAGGTGCGTAGCGGGGCTCGCGATACTCGTCGTACATGATCTCGGCGATCTTGTACGTTGTGTCGAGCCCGACGAAATCGAGCAGCGTGAATGGCCCCATGGGATAACCCGCGCCAAGCATCATTCCCTTGTCGATGTCGGCGATGGACGCGACTCCCGATTCGAGTGCACGAATGGCGTCGATCATGTACGGGACTAGCAGCAGGTTCACAACGAAGCCGGAATTGTCATGCGCCCGGATGGGCTCCTTGCCGAGCGACCGCACAAATCCGATTGCCCTATCGACCGTTGCTTCGCTCGTCTTGATGGCACGCACCACTTCAACCAGCTTCATCGCCGGCACGGGGTTGAAGAAGTGCATACCGACAAAGCGGTCGGCGCGGCCACTGGCCGCCGCGATCTCCGCGATCGTGAGGCTGGAGGTGTTGGAAGCGAAGATCGCGTGCTCGTCGCAGATCGCGTCGAGCGCACGGAACATCTCCGACTTCACGGCAAGATCCTCGACGACCGCTTCGATCACGATATCGGCGCGAGCGAGATCGGCCAGCGCGGTTGTGGTCGTGATGCGTGACAGCGCGCCATCGCGATCCTGCGCCGTTGCCTTACCCTTCTCAATGGCGCGATCGAATGAACGCGTGATCGAAGCGCGTGCCCGCGCAGCCAGTTCATCGGAAACTTCACGAATGATGGTGTCGTATCCACTCGCGGCGCACACCTGGGCGATCCCGGATCCCATCAGGCCACCGCCGAGTATGCCGACCGACTTGATCTCGTTCATAATTCCGGGATTCCGAATTACCGCGCTGAGCGGGGCAAAGGGCGCATTGAGAGCGCCTCGAAGAAGTTCGAAGGTCGGCGAGTCTCGCCGTATTCCACCCGATCGAGCACCTGCTCGAGCGCGAGCGACATTCGCTCGGCGAACCCATGATGCCGGCGAAGGATGAGATACGCTCCAGCGCCAGCCACGGCGACTGGAAACGCCGCTACGCCGAGTGCAAGCCCGATCGCGACATGGGTGATGGCAGCGATGGAGACGATGCTTCCGCCAGCGAGCACGCCCGTGGCGGTAACCGCAGTTCCCACCCGAACCACGTTGCTTCGCGACGGCGCCAGGTCCGCATCAAGACGCACGAGCGATCGATTCTCATCCACCGGCACTACCGTGGCCGCGATCTGTCCCGCGCGCGAAAGATGGTACGAGCGGCCGCCGCTTCGGAGTCCGCGCTTGATCGCGGCGACCCAGTCGTTGCGCGGCTCCCACGTGACGCGATCCGAGAATCGGCGCTGTAGCTGCATGCACTCGTCACGCTGCATGTACGCATCGAGGTATGCAATCATCGCCTCCGGCTCGCCGGCGATCGTACGTGACGCCGAGACAACATTCGGACCCGCGACGCGCACCAGCCAGCGGCCGTCCTCGTCCGCGTCGTTGCCAATCCGCGTGCGCTCCTCGGCCATCGCCTGCCGCATGCTCGTCACGGTGAGACCCGCCTCCTTCGCGATGTCGAGCAGCCGTGCCTCGGTTATCGCGTCCGCATCACTGTCGCCGCCGGCGATTCCCTGGAGCTCGGCTGCACGTGCGAGCACGCGCTCCACAGCGCGCCGGTCTAGGCCATGCTGTGGCGTGAGCGCAGTCGATTGGGGCTCCGAAGCGCTGACGCTCGCGGGGACGTCAGATTCCACTGTCCACCATGTCGATCTGCCGCGTGATCGCGGCGAGAATTGCGTCCGGCAGCGGGAACCGCGAAGCCAGTTGTGTGCGCGGCGACGCGGTTGGAGTGGCTCCGGTCGCCGACACGTAGTAGCGCGCGTATCCGTCGGCCAGTTCTGGCACGAACTTCTCGAGCAGAATCAGTCCGCCACGTACAGAAGCCGCGCTCGCGTACCTGTCGGCGATCCCGCTGCGCTGGTCCGCTGGCGACGTGTTGTCGGCGATCGCGCTGTTGGTGATTGTGCCGACAAGCTCGTGCGCGACAACGTACATCGCCTGTTGCACGTTTGCCGGGCGTTGCGGAAACGTCACCGCGATGGACGTGCGCAGGTTCCCGGACCCACTCAACGTGCGTCCTTCGCCGTCGAGCGGAAGCGAGAGCAGGATGTCGCCATCGCGCTGCTGAGTGTTCGCCAGGAACTTCGTGAGCCGCGGGCGCATGAGGTTCTGCCACAGGGCCGTGGTCGAATCGATCACGTTGGCTCGCTCGCGCTGCTGCTGCACATAGTAGGAATGAAAGAACTTGGTATCCTCATCCCACAGCGATGATGAGAAAAGAGCGAGCCATGTGCGATCGGGGCCGGTACGGAAATAGCTTGCGAGCACGGCGAACTGAGCTGCCTCGATCTGCGTGCGTGCGGCGCCTGGATTGCCGTCCGACATTACGAACCGATCGATTGCCGCGTGCATCTCCTCGAGCGAAGAAAAGTAAAACGGAACGAACTGCGCGTTCACCAGCACGCTGTTCGATGCGAGCTGACTGGCGAGCCTGTCATGATTCACGTCGAGCTGGGTAAGCACGTTGGCCTTGTTCTTCAGTACGGTCAGCTCATCGCGGTACCCGGGCCGGAACAGCGGCACCCGGGAGCTGTCAGCCGATAGCAGAGCGAACCCGTGCAGCCAGAGATCCACGTGCTCGCGGGTCTTGATCGGCCAGAGCACCGCCTGCGAGCGTCCTGTGATCACCGGCTGAACGGTCGTTGGCTGTGCACCGCCAGTTCCGGAGGCGCAGCCCGCGACGAGCGCGAGCGCAGTAAAGCCCACGACGGAAGCCAATGTGGTGACGATGTTTCGCGCGGTGTTACGTGTCATGATCCTCAGGCTGGTAGCGATTCCACGATTACTGCGATTCCCTGGCCACCACCGATGCAAGCGGTGCCGAGGCCGTAGCGCTTTCCGCTGGCACGGAGCGCGTGGAGCAGGTGCACCGTGATGCGGGCGCCGGACGCCGCGAGCGGATGGCTCAGCGCTATCGCGCCACCATGTACATTCAGCTTCTCGCGTGGGATACGAAGCTCCGTCGCGACGGCACACGTCTGGGTCGCGAATGCCTCGTTGACTTCGATGAGGTCGATGTCGTCCAGCGACATTCCAGCGCGAAGCAGGGCCGCTTTGGTCGCCGGAACCGGGCCAATGCCCATAAGGCGCGGATCGACGCCCGCGAGTCCCCAGGATACGAGGCGACCGAGCGGCATGAGTCCATTCGCATCGGCGTACTCGCGGCTCGCGATCACCATCGCGGCGGCGCCGTCGCCGATGCCGGATGCGTTTCCGGCTGTCACGACCCCGCCTTCGCGGAACGCCGCGCGGAGTTTGGCGAGTCCTTCGGCAGTCGATTCGGGGCGCATGTGCTCATCACGACGAAA
>JBBRBY010000037.1:0-26667 GCA_038205315.1 Gemmatimonadales bacterium
CTGAAAGCTGCCCAACAGGCATGGCCAGCTACGCTCGCCTGGTTCCGGAAGTATCTCAGTAAATGATGTCGCTGCACGAGTCAGTGATCATTGTCTACGCAGCCATATCCGGCGTCGGTCTGCTGGCGCTGGTGTACGCGATGCTGCTCGGCACCGTGCGCAAGGGTAGGGAGCCTGGCGCGCTCAAATTCCCGATCGCAGGCTTCAATGCCCCGGTGATCGGTGCCGCGCTCATCGCGTTCGGTGCCGTCGGATACCTGCTGACGAAATATTCGCAGTTTGATACTATTGTCATACTCATTGCATCCATTGTCGCTGGCGCCGCTGGATGGGTTGGAATGACCGCGCTCATGGCGGGCTGGGCGATCCGCGGGCCGCTCAACGACCCGCACGAGGAGATCGAGGAGCTTCAGGGCACCATCGCCACCGTCACGCGGGCAATCGCTGCGGATACTCCCGGCGAGATCGCCTATTCGTTCAAAGGATCTCCGACACGCACGTCCGCGCGCAGTATCGATGGCGAGCCTGTCGCTGCTGGTACGGAAGTCGTGATCGACAGGATCGAGAACGGCGTTGCCCGCGTCGAGCTATGGTCCGTGGTGGAACGGCGACTGTAGCGCGTGATCCCAATTTCGTGCATCAGTTGAGCGATGTGCTTCCTGCTCACATGCTCACCGGCATCGCAGAGATCTTCCCAGATCCGCGGCTTAAGGAGTTGACAACACTCGGACAGTCGCTGATCCCTGCACACCACGCGCGGTAGCCGTCACTTGCACACTTCCCTGCTGCAGCTCCGTCAGTATTATCGCAGAACCGGATGTAGTGTCTCCGGCAATCGGCTTAACGGGCACAATGCTAGCAATTTTTGGATCTGAGACAGCCCACACGGCGTCCAGCACCCGGTCGTAGGTGAATGGGCCGAGCAAACCCCTCACCTTCCCGCGCGCCGAAAGTTGGACCGTATCGCCGGCCTGCACCACCGTAGTGCCGGAAACCCCGATGCTCATAAGTTGACCCTCGTTATTGAGCGGATTCGTGGCGTTTCCACACGCGGTTAGGGAAAGCACGACGACTAGAATGCCCACCGAAGTGTTAGTGGCCCGGCGACGATATCTCACATTCAACCGAAATTGTTCTGACATCACGACTCCGAGTTGGGAAGGGCATCCTCGTGGATCATTGAGGATTAGTTGATCCATAATTACGGCTCATCCAAGCACCAAGCTGCGTCCGCACCGTTGCGAATACACACCCGCTGAAAAATGCGGACAAGCTCATTGCAGAGCCTTCTCCGTCGTAATTTGCCCACCTAAGGAGTTGCCAACACTCGGACAGTCGTTGATCCCTGCACACCACGCGCGGTAGCTGTCAGTTGCACACTTCCCTGACGTAGTCCTGTCAGTATGACCGCCGAGCTGGATGTGGTGTCGCCAGCAACAGGTTTAACAGTGACGATGCTTGCAACTCTTGGATCAGAGACCGCCCACACCGCATCCAAGAGCCGGTCGTATGTAAATATCCCGATTAGTCCGCTCACATTGCCGAGGGCTTTCAGTCGAACCGTATCCCCGATTTGCACCGAGCTATCGCCATATATGCCTATACTTACAAGTCGGCCCGAATCAATGATTGGACCTGTCGAATTGCCGCATGCAATCAGCGAAAGCGCAGCGGCAAATGCGCCTGTCAATCTCCCTGCATGCTGGCGATACTTGATCAGTCTCTTGCAAAGCTGGGCTAACATTTTATGCTCGAGTTCAGGAGAAGGTCCGAGGGAATTTCGAATCCTCACTGCCAGGTGCACGGCGCAGCCGCAATATTGGGTATTGAGGGCGCTATCGTCGGCGCTGTCGTAGGGAGTGTCATCGAATTGTCGCTTCCACACTCGTGATCCAGTGCAATCGCCGTGTCGACGACACCGAGAGTCACGCATCTGAAATCTTTCGTCCTTCTGACCGCGTCAGGCCCGCTAACCGATGATAGTCATTTTCGGATCGCCGATAACGTGTTCAACGCTTTGAACCGTGGTTCCGGTTACTGTCTGCGATACACCCTGTGCATGGACGTAACTGACCGCTGGACCTCCGCCCCCTGTGTGGATAGGTAGAAGACCAGGTCATTGCCTGTTACGCGAGAGTATTCCGTTCGCGGCACCACACCGACGGCACCCGCGTACGAGAAGGTGAGACTGTCGCCGGTAACCGACTCGCGTCCTACCTCTGTCTGCGTTGTTGAGTCGGGCAGGTCGGCAGGACGAGGTAACGAGCCAGTGCAGGGATAGGAGAGGCGCGATGTACGCCTAACACTGCCGTCAGATGCGATCTGGATACTCGAGGATCTCAGCATCTCCGGACACGTCGATGTCCTGGGGTCTCCAGGAACCGCCGACACCGACACGATTACTCTGAGCGTTACGGGGAGCGGGCCGCCGTCGTACTCGACGAGATTGAATTGTCCCACTGGGCTCGAAGACGGGGGCTGTGGCGCTACGCTTGCCCCGCTGCAAGCGCTCAACGCGGCCATGCCAAGAGTCAGCGAATATAAAATGCCGGGGTGACAGACGCCCACGTTGGGATAACTACCGGGCGTGGACACGTCGCGCGGGACAGCACATTTCCAGAGCTTCACGAATCGAATGTGTGGTCCGGCGCAGAGCCCGTCAAGCAACACGCGGCACGCCCTACGCCTCACCGCTTCAATCAACGCCCGAACAATATCCCACGCACATCCACGTCGATCGCTTTGTTGAATTTCCGGAGCGCCGAGCTTCCGTATCGGCGGAAATCCGGCGCATCCGCGCGTACGCGAACCGAGTAGCGACCGCTCCCAGGCTTCGGCACGTTGAGACCGTACTGATTCAGCCACGGATGCCACATGTATGGCATCGCGTACGTGTCTATCTCGCGCCTTCGTGAATCGCGCAGAGTCGCGCGCACTCGCAAACCCGGAATGAAGCGACCAGTCGCTGCGTCGCGAATCACCACGCTCAGATGAGCGATCGGGCCCACGCTCGTGTCCACGTCGACGTAGCGCAGCTTCCTGCCGTTCACATCCCAGTATCCATGCGCGGATTGTGAACTCACAGAAACCAGGTAATCACCAGTTCGTGCTTCGGCCACACTCGCCTTGGCGCTGCGATCCTGCGCTGACAGTTGGGCGCTTATGGTCTCTCCTTCGCGGCGGGCGAGCCGGATCGACTCTCGCGTCTCGCCCGCCGCCAGTCGACGCGATGCAGTGGCGAGCGAGTCGCCGTTCACGCGCACATGCATGAACTTCGCAATCACATCGCCAGTGTAACGCTCGCCGTTCACTCTGTCGCTCCGCTTGTACGCCGGCATCGAGATGCGAACCTCGAGCGTGAACGGTCCATCGGGAAGGATCATATTCTCGCCGTACCTGTTCAGCACGGGGTGCCAGCCATACGGAAGTATCGCGCTTCGTGACGCCGATCCGCCTGCTCCTTCACCCCGTAGCGTCGCTCGCACACTCAATCCCTGCACCAGACGGCCGTCCGCTGCGTCACGTACCACCACGCCGACATGCGCCGAACCTGGCTGCACGGTAGTGTGATGCGCTGGAGAGCTCGACTGTGCAGCCTCGAGGTCGTAGTAGTCGTCCGCGGGCGTGATCACGTAGCTGACGATGTACTCGCCGGCGGCCAGATCACCACTCGCGGCTCCTTCCTGGCGCTCCACCCATTCCAGCTCTGCACGAACTGCCTTGCCATCGTCAAGTGCGCGCCCGAGCTGTGGCGCAGTCGCCTCGTCGCTCACCCTGAATGATGTCGTGATTGCGGGCGTGCTCGCCACAACTTCCGGCACCGACGCTTCGGGAACGTCCGCCGATTCGGCAATCGATCCGGTTCGTGCCGCACAGCCAACGAGCACCGCGCCGAATGACGCCAGTACCGTCAGAGGTCTCAATCGCCCCCGCATCATAAGCCGCGACCGTTCCTGTGCAGGCGATCGCCGCAAGCTGCTATGCCGAAGTGACAAACATGCCGAGCCACTCGGGCCAGTTGCCGCTCAGCTCGAAGAAATCGTCGAAGTAGTTGAGCCCCACCGTCTCCAGTTCGATCACCAGATCCCCGAGCATCTCGTCCGATGGGAGCGGGCCGACGGCTATCATTCCTCCTTCGACGACAAACTCCTGATCCGTGAGATTGAACCGTTCGTCGATCGCCTGGCGCTGGAGTCCCACTCGCTCGAACGCCTCGCGGCGAATGAACACTGTGGGACGGTCGTGTCCGACTGGAATTGGCATTCATAAAGTTACCGGACCGGATCGCCACGCCGGTAGCCGCGCACCCTACATTTAGGGTGGCATCCGATACATGAACACTTCCTTCGAGTCTTCCTTTGACGTTGTCGTCATCGGCGCCGGTCACGCCGGCACCGAGGCCGCCGTCGCAGCCGCCCGCCTAGGCGCTTCCGTGGCGATTGTCACGAGTGCGCTCGAGACCATCGGCCAGATGTCGTGCAATCCGGCCATCGGCGGCGTGGCCAAGGGCACGGTCGTGCGCGAGGTAGATGCGCTTGGTGGAATCATGGGCCGCGCGACGGACCTGGCATCGCTCCAGTTCCGCATGCTCAATCGGAGCAAAGGCCCGGCTGTCTGGTCACCCCGCGCCCAGTGTGACCGCGGCCTGTATCGCCGCGCGGTACGCTCGCTGATCGAGGAGCATCCCACTCTCCGTACCATCCAGGGCACCGTCGCTCGGCTGATCATGGACGACAACGGTGCAACGGTGCTTGGCGCCGAGACACTTGATGGGCGACGATTCGGCGCCAGATGCGTGATCATCACCGCTGGAACGTTTCTGCGCGGGCGTATCCACATCGGTACCGGTATGAACATGTCCGGTGGCCGAGCTGGTGAATCGGCGACCACGCATCTCGCGGAGCAACTCGAGCGCGCCGGACTGACGGTGGAGCGTTTCAAAACTGGTACGCCGCCGAGGATCGACGGAAGGTCGGTGGACTTTTCGAAACTCCAGGTACAGGACAGCGAGATCGAGCAGTTCGACTACTCATGGTCGAACTTCTGGCCCGGCGCGCGCGCCGGTTCGAATGGTACTCGTCATCCCGCGCAGATCCCGTGCTGGATTACTTACCTCGAAGCGCCCGGCAAGAAGATCATAGCCGACAACATCGGAAAGTCCGCGATGTACGGCGGAGCGATCGCGTCACGCGGGCCGCGCTACTGCCCGTCAGTGGAAGACAAGATATTTCGTTTTCCTGACGCCGAGCGTCATCAGATCTTTCTCGAGCCTGAAGGCCACGACACGAGCGAGCTGTACGTGAACGGGTTGTCCACGTCGCTCCCCGCCGACGTGCAGGTGGAGATACTTCATAGTATTCGCGGCCTGGAGGGCGCGCGCATGACCCGCGCCGGGTACGCGATCGAGTACGACTACTATCCGCCCACGCAGCTGGACCCTTCGCTTCAGGTAAAGCGGATCAGCGGGTTGTATTTCGCTGGCCAGATCAACGGCACAACCGGCTATGAGGAAGCAGCCGGACAGGGCGTCATCGCCGGCCTCAACGCGGGACTCGCCGCACTGGGCCGCGAGTCTGTGACGCTGGGACGACAGACTTCCTACATTGGCGTGCTGGTGGACGATCTCGTTACACGCGGAGTGGACGAGCCATACCGGCTGTTCACGTCACGGTCCGAATTTCGCCTCACCGTTCGTCAGGACAATGCACTCGAGCGGCTCGGACCCATCGCTCTGGAGTTGGGACTCTACACACCACGGGAACGTGTAGTTGTCGAGCGTCGTTTCGTCGCGGGGCGCGAAGCTCGGGCGCTGGCCGAGGAGACCAGCATAAGGCCGGAACAGGCTTCGGGAATTCTGGCTGCTGCCGGCAGCAACGCACTGGAGCATTCCGTGAAGGTGGCGGAAGTCGCGAAACGCCAGGACATATCACTCGCGGCGCTGTTCGCGGCCGTTGGAGTGGGGCAGCATCTCGAATCAGCGGTAGTCATCTCTACCGAGCTCGAGATCAAGTATGCCGGTTACTTTGATCGGGAGCGGGTCCAGGCTGACAAGCTCAAGAGAATGGGAGAGTTCGTCCTGCCTGACGACATTGACTACTCGGGAATGAACTCGCTCACCTTCGAGGCTCGACACAAGCTCGCCGCAATTCGGCCGCGGTCGCTGGCGCAGGTGTCGCGGATTCCCGGCGTGAGTCCAAGTGACATGCAGAACCTCGTGATCGAAGTCGAGAAGCGTCGAAGGCGGCCAGCCGTTACGTAGGGGCCGGTACCACCTGGAACTCGAGTGTTCCCATCGCCTCGCATGTCCCGTAGGTTTTGTCACCGGACGAGGAGCGTGGAGATGGTCGAGATCTCGATTGTCGATGGGACCCTGGTGTGTGAGGTTCAGGGGCTGGATAAACTGTGGGCACTCAAGAGCCAGATCGCCGTACCGCTCGAGCACATCACCGGCGCCGCGGTAGATCCGGAAGCGGCACGAGGCTGGTGGCACGGCCTGCGGATGCCGGGCACGCAGATACGCGGCGTTATAACGGCCGGTACATTCTACTGGGACGGCAGGCGGGTGTTCTACGACGTCCACGACCCCGACAATACGATCGTGGTCGCGCTCGATCACGACAGCTATGATCAGCTCGTAATCGAAGTAGCCGATCCGGAAAGCGATGCTGCAAGGATCAATTCAGCGATAGCGTCACGCGGGCGATGACTCGCATGTTTCACACTGTCGAACGGGGAGGGAGCGATGGGCGCTAGCGTTGCCGCAGTCATCGTCGCGAAGGAACGACGTGTCGTGGAAAGCTTCCGGGACGCGGGTGCCGTTTCGCCAAAGGACGCGCGGACCACCCAGGATGTGGGCGTCGCCGAGAACATCGGATTCCGGCGACTGCGCGATCACGAAGTGATCCGGGAGACGAATCCTGGATTCTACTATCTCGATGAAGCCGTCTGGGAAGCGGTACGTCGAACTCGCCGGCGAATGATTGTCACGCTGCTGGTAATTGTACTCATAGCCAGCATTGGCGCTTATTGGGGTTTCTTCACCGTTACGTAGCTGGCAGATCCTGACTGCTCACGAACGTCGCGCCCAAACTCAAAGGAGCTATTCGCAATGTCGAGCATTCGCAGCATCTCGAGAATCGAGCCCGCGCAACTGGCGCTCATTACCGGTATCATCTACGGAGTCCTTGGCATCATAGTGTTCTGCCTGATGTTTCTGTCGGTGTCCATGATTCCAATGCCGATGATGGGTGGCTGGAGTCGGATGGCCGGCGGCATATGGATGCTCGTGATGCCGGTACTTTACGCAGTGTTCGGTTACCTTTCCGGATTCATCGGCGCTCTCGTGTACAATCTCGTCGCGAAGGCGGTGGGCGGGATCAAGGTTACGGTCAGCGACTGATATTGCTGCATCGTGTGACTGCTCGAGACTTTGTTGAGGTTGCTGTCGTATCGCTGATCCTGAGAAGCCGTCAACCGCACCGGTCACGGACCCCGAAGCAGCGCGAAATCTGGGCTTCGGCCCACGCATAGCCGTAAATAGTCGCCAACGGCTACTAAATCGCGACGGTACGTTCAACGTGGAGCTGGCCGGTGCGCGGCGACGTCGTGCGTTCGCACCGTATCATGCGTTGCTGGGGATGAGCTGGGGACGGTTTCTCTCGATCGTCGCCGCGTTCTACGTGATCGTGAATGCCGTGTTCGCGCTCGCGTATCTCGCGTGCGGACCTGGTGCGCTGGCGGGCCCCGGATTCACCGGACACTCGCCGTTGTACAGCGACTTCTTCCGCGCCTACTTCTTCAGCGTCGAGACGTTCGGCACCATCGGCTACGGCAACATCACGCCGTTCGGGATGCCCGCCAACATTCTACTCACTGTGGAATCGTTCATCGGGCTGTTGAGTGCAGCGCTGGCTACGGGTCTCGTATTCGCGCGCTTCTCGCGACCGAATGCGGCGATCGTCTACAGTCGCCAGGCACTCGTTGCACCGTACCGCGACATCACCGGCTTCATGTTCCGGTGCGCGAACGCGCGCAGCAATCAGCTCATCGAAGTCACGGTGCGCATCATGTACAGTCGCATCGTGGTGCGCCCGAACGGTGATCGTGTGCGTGAGTTCACGTCACTGCCACTCGAGTTCGACAAGGTTACGTTCTTTGCCTTGAGCTGGACCGTTGTGCATCCAATCGATTCGTCGAGCCCACTGTACGGATGCACCGCTGCACAGCTTGCGCAGAGTGAGGCAGAATTTCTCGTGTTGCTCTCGGGTAACGATGAAACGTTCGCGCAGACGGTGCACTCACGCACGTCGTATCGCGCGAACGAGATCGTGTGGAACGCGAAATTCCGTTCGATGTTCCTCGAGACTGCTGAACTTGGTACCACCGGAATGGATCTCTCGCGCATCCACGATTACGACATCATCCCGGGCGCTCCGACCCCTTCTCAGACTTCGACGCAGCGAGCCGGGGCACAATAGCTGCGCGTGTGGTGTCTTCCAGGTGACGAGGAGTCGCCTCGAGTGAGTTTCACCATAATGAGAGCCAAAATGCGTATAACCCGAATCCTTTCGCTGTCGCTCGTTCCAGCGGCAATTCTTTCTGCGCAACAGCCCGCGCCCAATCCGCCGAGCGGCGGTCTGATGCCCGAAATGGTACCGACCATCTCCACCTCGTCTTCGGCCGACGCGAAGTTCACGCCGGACCGAGCGACGATCAGCATCTCGGTTCAGACCCATGCAGTGACTGCCGCAGCCGCTGCAGCGGAGAATGCCAAGCGTCAGACAGCTGTTCTGTCATCCTTACGGGCGTTAGGAATGACTAACGAACAGCTATCCACCACGGGCTACAGCGTGAACCCGGAGTACAAGTACTCGCAAAACAACTCTCCCACACTGACGGGTTACACGGTCACCAACACCGTTCTCGCCGACGTGCACGATCTCACGCAACTCGGCAAGGTGCTGGATACCGCCGTGGGAAATGGATCGAATTCCGTCTCGTCGCTCCAGTTCTACGCCAGCAATACCGACATGCCCAGGCAGCAGGCAATAGTCATCGCCGTCGCCAAAGCACACTCTGACGCGGAACTCGCGGCCAAGGCGGCCGGTGGCACGCTGGGACCCTTGCTGCATCTCAATGTCGGCGGATTCAACGCGCCGCCTCCTCGGCCCATGTACATGGCCAAAACCATGAGCGCGGACGCTGCAACCACTCCCATCAACCCCGGCGAGCAGACTATCACGATGAATGTGTCCGCCGATTGGCGGTTTGTGCCGAATCGGTAGCAAATCGGTGGCAATAGGCTGAATTTTCACGTTCCACAACTAGAATGAACTTTTTTCACGTTCCACAAAAGACGGCCTCCTACGGGGGGCCGTCTTTTTTTGCCTTCCACATGCGTTGTCGCCCTCAATCGATGCAAATCGTCGCCGCCGACCTTAGATTCCTCGCTTCGACTCACTTCCTCCGCAACTCCTGCGAGTTCATTTGTCACGAGTCATAGCGGTCGCAAACCAGAAGGGTGGCGTCGGGAAGACGACTACAGCCGTAAATCTTGCCGCCTCACTCGCGGTGGCTGAGCAACGTACGCTGTTAGTAGACGGCGATCCGCAGGGGAATGCCACCAGCGGCATCGGGGTCCAGGACGTCGGCAAGTCGGTATATGAGGTGCTTCTAGGGGAGGCGACAGTCGCCGAAGCGCTGCGGAGAGGAGAGCACTTTAAGCTGCTCGACGTGCTGCCGGCCACTCCCGATCTGGCCGGTGCCGAGATCGAGCTGGTCGATCTGGACGAGCGCGAACAGCGTATGAGACAGGCACTCGACTCCGTCCGCGGCGACTACGACTTCATCCTGATCGATTGCCCGCCATCATTGGGTCTGATCACGATCAATATGCTCGCGGCCGCCGACGCGCTCATTATTCCGCTGCAGTGTGAGTACTACGCCCTCGAAGGGCTATCACAGCTGCTGAATACCGTCCATCGCGTGCAGCAGGGCGTAAATCCGAGCCTGGGCATCGATGGCGTTCTTCTCACCATGTACGACGCTAGACTCAACCTCAGCCGACAGGTGGCCGCCGAGGCCCGGGACTACTTCGGCGCTCAGGTTTTCGAAACGGTCATCCCTCGGAACGTCCGCCTGGCTGAAGCGCCAAGCTTCGGGAAGCCGATCGTACTATATGATGTCGCATCTATTGGTGCGAAAGCATACATAGGAGTCGCACAGGAGCTTATTCAGAGGACCGCCGCGATCAATGCCGCGGCGGCTCGGCAATGAGCGCCGACAAGACGCCGCGCCGCCTGGGCAGAGGACTGGATGCCCTGCTGGGAGAGCGTACCGGCTCCCGCCCGCAGCAGGTGGCCGACAAACCGGGAAAGGAATCGAGTGCGCATGGGGAGCCGTCTTCCACCAACGCACCGCCTGCGACTCCCAGCCCGCTGAAAGACATCCCACTCGGCGATATCAAACCCAATCACTACCAGCCACGCAAGGATTTCAGCGCAGAAAATCTTGGAGAGCTCGCAGAGAGCATCAAGTCCGCTGGACTGCTGCAGCCGATTGTCGTCCGGCCCCTCACCGAGGGCTACGAGCTCGTAGCCGGCGAGCGGCGCTTCCGCGCCGTGAAATCACTTGGCTGGGCGACGATACCGGCAATCGTTCGCGACTACGACGACCAGACGATGCTGACACTCGCGCTGATCGAGAATCTGCAGCGCGCAGATCTCAATCCGATCGAGGAAGCCGAAGGCTACGCACGCCTCGCAAGCGAGTTCGACCTCACCCAGAACGAGATTGCAGATCTTGTCGGAAAGGATAGATCCACGATCGCGAACCTGCAGCGTATCCTTCAGCTTCCGCTCGCAGTCCGGAAGATGCTCGAGACAGGCGCGCTTACGCTCGGTCACGCACGTCCTCTGCTGGCGCTCGAGAACGACGAGCTGGCGACCAGCCTCGCTACCGAAGCGGTGGAGCACGGTCTCTCAGTACGCGCCATCGAGGAGCGTGTTCGCCACGACGCACCGCATCACGAGAAGGCGCGACGCGGCCGCCCGCGAAAGGAAGACACACGGCCCGCAGAGGTGCGCCACGTGGAAGACCTGCTGAGAAAGAGGTTTCAGACGGATGTGAAGGTGATCCAGAAGAAGCGAGACAAGGGCGAGCTGCGAATCCAGTTCTATTCCACCGAAGACCTCAATCGCCTGCTTGATGCGATGGGTGCACTCGAGTGACCGATCAATTCCCGAATATTCACACGGTTATCAACAAACACGCTAAAGCGCTGTGATCACAGGACTTAGCTTACGGAAACCCATCCTATATCCTGGGTTGTCCACAGTTATCCACAGCTTGTTTGCTCTCTCGATAGTCGCCTGCGGGGGCAGTCGAGAATCTACCGCCAAGGCTCCTGCCGACACGACTGCGGCGCCGTTCAGGGTTGCGCTGGTCACCACCGGGTCGGTATCAGACCAGGGGTGGAACGCCGGCGCGTATCGCGGACTGCTCGCGATCCGCGATTCCCTCGGCGCGAAAATATCGAACGTCCAGACGCAGACGCCAACCGAGATCGACGAGAATTTCCGGCAGTACGGAACGCAGGGTTACAACCTCGTATTCGGTCACGGCTTCGAATATCAGGATCCCGCTATTCGCGTCGCGAAGTCATTCCCGAAGACGGCTTTTGTCACCACGTCCGGTGGCAGAACGGCAGAGAACGTCGCGGGCGTCCACTTCAAGTTCTCCGCTGGTGCATACCTGGCCGGGATCGTCGCCGGAGCCGCATCGCACAGCGGTGCGCTGGGTGCGATTGGCGGCACACAGCTCCCCCCTGTCGTTGCGGCATTCAAGGCTTTCGAGGAAGGCGCTCGCTCCGTGAACCCCAAAGTGAAGGTGCTCACGGCCTACGTCGGAAACTGGGACGACGCGAGCGCCGCGAAGGAACAGGCTCTCGCGCAGATAGCGCGAGGAGCCGACGTGATCTTCCAGGACGCCGACGCCGCTGGGCTCGGTGTGTTCCAGGCAGCACGCCAGACAAAGACCACCCGCGTAATCGGATCCAACTCCGATCAGAATTCCGTCGCCCCTGAAGTCACTCTTGGAAGCGTGGTGATCGATCTCCCGCGCGCAATGATGACGATCGCGCGCGACGTGAAGGCCGGGACGTTCAAGGGACACGTGTACGAGATGGGTGAGGAAGACGGCGTGGTTCGGTGGGTTCCGAATCCAACTCTGGCGTCCGAGATAACTCCCGCCACCAGATTAAAGCTCGATTCCGCGAAGGCGGCCATCGACGCCAAAAAGCTCCAGGTACCGGAATGACGACAACGACGATGATAGTTCAGTACCTGGACGGTCTACTCGACACGGCAAACGTACCGGACTATCCGAACGCACTAAACGGCC
This sequence comes from Gemmatimonadales bacterium, assembly GCA_038205315.1. Classification (GTDB taxonomy): domain Bacteria; phylum Gemmatimonadota; class Gemmatimonadetes; order Gemmatimonadales; family Gemmatimonadaceae; genus Fen-1247. The sequence continues at coordinate 12,400 of JBBRBY010000037.1, forward strand.
TTCAGCTTCAGAACAGCGGATCCGTCGCCCGCGTTGCGGCGTCCGTTGATTTCTCGTTACGCACCGTCAACGCGGCGGCCGACGCTGGCGCGACTCTGATGATCGTGCATCACGGGATGTTCTGGCCAGGCCTCAGGCCCATTGTGGGAACTTCGTACGAGAAGCTGCGGACACTCATATCGCGCGACATCGCGGTTTACGCAGCGCACCTCCCGCTCGACCGTCACGCGCTGTACGGGAACAATGCGCTGCTTGCGGCAGAACTGGGTCTCGAACCGTCTGCAGAGTTTGCGCGGTACAGGAATCTGTACATCGGCGTGGCGGGCGATAGCGACATTGCGACGTCGCTTATCGCCGAGCGTGCTGACGAATTTGCGAGGCAGCATGGAGGCTCCGTGCGCACCACGCCGATCGGTGCCGGCCGCCAGACCCGAAAGTGGGCGATCTGCACTGGCGGCGGCGCCAGCAGCGACACGCTTGACGAGGCACGCGAGCGCGGCATCGATACTCTCATAGTGGGCGAAGGGCCACACCACACGGCTGTGGACGCTGAAGAGAGCGGCATCGTGGTGATTTACGCCGGTCACTATGCGACCGAGACACTTGGGGTTTGCGCAATCGCAGCTCATGTGTCGGACAGGTTCGGTGTACCGTGGACGTTCATCGAGGCGCCGACAGGCCTTTGATGTCGTGAACGACGTCGCTCTGGAGCTGGCGTCGATCACCAAACGGTTCGGCCGAGTGGCGGCACTGAACGCCGCATCGCTATCGGCACGCCGCGGGACCGTTCATGCGCTGCTCGGCGAGAACGGCGCCGGCAAGACGACGCTCATGCGGATCGCTTTCGGCATGCTGCGTCCCGACGCCGGAACTATCGCCGTGAATGGCTCGGCACGAAAGTTTGCGTCACCAGCAGACGCGATCGCGTCCGGAATCGGCATGGTGCACCAGCACTTCACGCTGGTGCCGGCGATGACCGTCGCCGAGAATATCTCACTTGGTGGCACCGGCAGCTTCAGTCCCGTGAAGGCGCGGAGGAAGATCACGGAGCTTGCTGCGCGAACCGGGCTTGCAATAGATCCCGATGCGCGTATCGAGGATCTTCCGGCGAGTGCTCAACAGCGAGTGGAGATACTGAAAGCGTTGTCGCATGACAGCCGAGTGCTCATCCTGGACGAACCGACCGCGGTGCTAACGCCGAGCGAAGCGCGTGAGCTGCTGCAGAAGGCGCGTGAGCTCGTCGCGAGTGGCGGGACAGCGATACTCATTACGCACAAACTGAGGGATGCGCTCGAATTCGCCGATGAGATAACCGTGCTGCGGCGTGGCAAGACAGTCTGGACCGGGCGAGCATCGGAGACGACCGAGGCAGGTCTCGTTTCTGCGATGCTCGGTGGCGAGCGAGTGATGGAAGATCTCATGTCAACGACGCGCGCGATGAGTGGTGATCCCGTGATGTCGTTACGTGATGTGTGCATGACGGATACGTTAGGCGTCCACCGCCTTCGGTCGGTCGATCTATCCGTGAGCGCGGGAGAGATAGTCGGAATCGCGGCCATCGAGGGAAGCGGACAGCTCGAGCTGTTGCGTGTACTGGCCGGTCGCATGCAGGCTACTCGCGGCGCGGTCACATTGCCGCCTATCGTGGGCTTCATTCCGGAAGACAGACAGCGCGATGCACTGATAGGAGCGCAATCGCTCCGCGATAACGTTGCGCTGCTTGGTGCCGGAGCGCGCCATGGATTGATGTCATGGCAGGATCTGAGCTGCGAGACACGGAAATTGCTAGACGAGTACGACGTTCGGGCGCCTGGCGAACGTGCGACCGCCGCGTCGTTATCCGGGGGAAATCAGCAGAAGCTGGTTGTCGCGAGGGAGATCGAGGGATCGCGTTCCGCGCTGGTCGCCGAGAATCCGTCGCGCGGACTCGACGTGCAGGCCGCGGCCGCGGTCTGGGCACGGTTGCGCGCAGCGCGGAATGCCGGGATGGCCGTAGTCGTGTACTCCTCGGACCTCGATGAAGTAATCGCCATCTCCGATCGCGTGCTCGTGATACATGCCGGAGAAGTGCGCGAGGTACCCAGTGACTTTAACATCGCGGGTCGCGCGATGCTCGGATTGCCTGCATGAGTCAGACACTTGCCTTCATCATTGACACGCTGGTACATGCGACTCCGCTGATGATCGCCGGACTGGCCGTGGCTATAGCGTTCCGCGCGGGAGTATGGAACATCGGTGCGGATGGTCAGCTGATTGCGGGAGCGGCCGCTGCAGGATGGGTAGGTGTGAGTGTCGCACCGGGAATCGGGTGGCTGGCGTTGCCGCTCGCGCTCGCTGCCGGTGCGGTTGCGGGCGGCGTGTGGGCCGCATTCTCTGCCGTGCTCAGGGCACGATTCGGTGTGATGGAAGTGATAAGCACCATCATGCTGAACTTCATAGCCACGTATGGCGTGTCGTACCTCGTGCGCGGTCCGTTGCAGGAGCCGACTCACATCTATCCACAGACAACCAGCATCGTAGCGGGCGCCAACATGCCCGTGCTGGTTGCGGGTACACGACTGCACTGGGGCTTCGTCATCGGAGTGGCGCTGTGTATCGCGACCTGGTGGATCATGAGATACACTGCTGCCGGATTCAGGATGAGAGCGAGCGGAGCTAATCCGTTCGCGGCGAGAAGTGCAGGCTTGATCGATGTGGTGCGCGTCACGATGAGGGCATTCGTGGTAAGCGGCTGTGTCGCTGGCCTGGCGGGCGCCATCGAGGTAACCGGCGTCACCTTCGCTCTGTACGAGAACATATCGCCAGGGTACGGCTACACCGCAATAGCGGTCGCGTTGCTCGCGCGTCTCAATCCACTCGGAGTCATCGGGACGGGAATTCTGTTTGGCGCGCTCGAGACTGCGGCTGGAACGATGCAGCGCAACGTGGGAATCCCGGCAACCACGGCGTCTGTCATCGAAGCACTCATTATCCTGGCTGTAATCGCCGTGGCACAACTGCGCGACCGCCGAGCCATGAGAGTGACGTCATGATCACGAAGTCATGAGTGCGACCGGAGCATTCCTGGAAGGGGTGATTCGAACGGCGACACCGCTGGCACTCGCTGCGCTCGGCGAGACAGTGACAGAGCGCAGTGGCGTGATCAACATCGGGCTCGAGGGAAGCATCATCGCCGGCGCGCTTGGCGCCGTGATCGGCGCGACGCACACCGGCGTGTGGGGAGGGTTCGCCGCCGGAGCTGCTGTCGGGTGCACGACCGCTGCAATATTCGCCGTGTTCGCGGTGTTGCTCCGCGCGGATCAGGTCATATCCGGAACCGCGGTCACACTGCTCGCACTCGGCGGGACAGGTACGCTGTATCGCGTACTGTACGGCAGCGCGGGTGCGGCGCTGAACACTCCGACACTCGATCCACTGGCGATCCCCATCCTGTCAGAGGTGCCGCTGGTGGGACGCGCACTGTTCGCACAACCGTCAATTACGTATGTGCTCTATCTACTGATACCGGCGGTCGCGTGGTGGATGTACCGGACTCACGCGGGACTCGGTTTGCGTGCAGTCGGCGAAAATCCCGCGGCCGCGATCGCAGCTGGTGTTCGCGCGCGCCGCGTCCAGTTCCTCGCCGTTCTGTTCGGCGGTGCGTTGGGTGGAGTGAGCGGGGCGACGCTGGTGCTCGCGCAGGCGGGCACGTTCGTGGAGGGAATGTCGGCGGGTCGCGGATTCATCGCGATTGCCATCGTGGTGCTCGGCCGGTGGAATCCCCTGGGCGCGATGCTCGCCGCGGTCGTCTTCGGTGCGGCAAGCGCGCTGCAGTTCTTCTTTCAGGCTACCGGAAGCAGTCTGCCGTATCAGTTATTTCTCGCGTTTCCGTACGTGCTGACTCTGGTTGCACTCGCGCTAACGCATGGAAGGACGAGTGCTCCAGCTGCGCTTGGCCAACGTAGAATCAACACTGTCTAGCGCGCGAGCTCCACGTACAACATCCGGGAATCCATTCCCGGATTCACCTTGCCCGTGTTCCCGTTGGATATGTGTTGCAGCCAGAAGCCGATCGTCGTGGTGCCCACGCCAGATCGGAAATAGAGGCCGGCGTGTCCATTCGCCAGAAAATTGAACCGTGTCTCGGCTGGATCGGGTATACGTCGGTCAAAGTACGCCGCGCCACCACCACCACCAACCACCAGGCCCGAGCGGTCTGAGATGTAGAGCGTCGCCTCGAGCGCAATTGGAACCAGACCCGCGCCGAACGCAGTGCTCTTTGATACGATCGTTCCCGAGCGGCCATCCGGATACGCAATCTGGGTGTAATCGCGATTGGCCGTGGCAACGATCGCTGGAATGAGCGCCGGTGTGTACGTCAACATCCCGAAGCTCGATCGGAGAATGGGACGTGCCGCCTGGATCCCACCAAGGTAAAGTGCACGATCTTCCTTGTGCCCCTCGCGCGTCTTGAGCGGCTCGTGGGTACCGCCAGCGAACCAGACTCCGAAAGACCATGTCACGGATGCCGAACCTGTGGAATCCGCGGCCGGAGCGATGCATACGGAGCTTCCCCAGCTAGCCGGGACCTGTGCACTGGCAACCGACGCCAGGGCAATGAAGACCGAGACCGTCACCATCAGAACCGGGATGGTCCATCCTCCCACGCAGGACACTGTCATGGCCATACGCACATCCCTCCTGCAGGACGACCGTGGAAAGTTCTGCCCCAGGAACGTCCTGCCTCTGAGCGCCATCTTACGGTGAGTCGTAATTTGGATGCCATGGCCGATTTAGTACACGGTATGGCGTCCGGTCAACCGGGCGCTCCGCTGGTGACGACTCTCGCGCCCGTCAGGGAACGCTGGAGCTGGGCGCTCTACGAGTTCGCGAACACGATTTTCTCGATGAACATCGCGACGCTGTACTTCGCGGTGTGGCTCGTGTCGGATCTTCACGGATCCAATACCGATGTGGCCGTCGGGAACGGGATAGCATCGGTCCTGGTCATGCTGTCCATTCCAGTGCTGGGCGCGGTCTCGGATGTGACAAGATTACGAAAGCCGTGGGTAGTTGGATTCACCCTGATCGCCGTCGCGGCCACCGTTGCGATCGGCGCCGTGGGACAGTACGCAATCCCGCTCACCGGCGATTCCGTAATCGGACCAGTGACGGCTGGATACGTGATCTCCGGTGCACCACTCGTCTTCATCATCGCCGCGTTCGTCGTCGCGAACTACGCATACCAGAGCGCGCTGCCATTCTACAACGCGATGATGCCGGAACTGGCGCCCCCCGGTCAGTGGGGCCGTCTCTCGGGACTCGGTGTGATACTTGGCTACACCGGATCCATACTCGGCGTCCTGATGATCAAGCCCTTCTTTGATGGTGCATTGCCGGTAATCGGACAGTTGCCAGCTGGCTTCATTCACGCACTGCGGAGCGTGTTTCCGTTCGCGCACTCGGGCGGTAGAGTATCGACCTTCTCGCCAACGGCGCTGTTGTACCTGATCTTCAGCATCCCGTTCTTCATGTTCTGCCGAGACCACTTTCCGCTGCGCACACGCCAGAGCATTCCGTGGCACCAGGCGTTCGCGGATGTCCGGAACACCATCCGTGAATCACGGAAGTATCCAGGAGTGATGCGATTCATCATCGCATCGTTCGTGTACCAGGACGCGATGGGAACGATCATCAGCTTCATGGCACTCTACGCGGTGGTCGCGATGGGCTTCCAGCGCGGGAGCGAGACGACTCTGTTCGTCGTGCTCACGATTCCCGCAGTCTTCGGGGCATGGCTCTGGGGAAGACTCACGGACCGCATCGGGCCCAAGAGAACGCTCATGCTGGTTATCGCTGCGTGGATAGTCCTTCTCATGGCGATGATCGCGGCACCATCACAGAAGGCGTTCTGGATCGTTGGCGCGATGATCGGCTTCATTTATGGTGGTGTCAATGTCGCGGAACGCCCGATGCTGCTCAGATTGATCCCCGACGAAGAGGCTGGCAGATTCTTCGGGCTCATGGTGCTTTCGGCTCGCGCGGCCGCGATACTCGGCCCATTCGTCTGGGCTCTCGCGGTCGATGGATTGATGCCGATCTTCGGAAAGGCCGTCGCGTATCGGGCTGGAGTCGCAACGGTCGCGGTCGCGATGTGCATCGCACTTCTCATCATGCGAGGCGTTCCTGAGAATTTTTCTCCCAGCCGATCGGATCAATCGTGAATTTCACGGACTCACGCGCAGAATGATTCAACGGCTCGTTCACTGGATGGGTGGCATCGCGCTGCACTGGTTCTACAGCGATGTGCGTATCACTGGGTCGGATCGCATTCCGGCCTCGGGACCCGTTCTGATAGCCATGAATCACCAGAATGCTCTGGTGGATGCCATCCTCGCAATGTGGATCGTACCGCGCGACCTGCGTCTGACTGCCAAGTCCACACTCGGCGACAGCCTGCCTGGTGCAGTGATGATGAAGCTCGTGGGAATCATCCCACTCCAGCGAACATCCGATGATGGCGGCGGCGGAACCGGGCCGATCCGGAATCGTCAGTCGTTTCAGGCCATGATCGACGAGCTGCGCCGCGGTGGTGCGGTGCTCGTATTCCCCGAAGGCAGAAGCCACAACGAACCTGAGATAGCGCCGCTCAAGACAGGCCTGGCACGCGCCGCACTGCGTGCGAGGGCAATGGGAGTTTCAGGGATTCAGATCGTCCCCATCGGAATCACGTTCGCCGACAAGGCGACCCCGAACACTGCAGTGCTCGCACAGATCGGAGAACCGCTGAACCTGGACGAGTGGACGGGTGACGACCCGCGCTTGCTGACGAGAGAGATCGAGGCGCGCCTCCGATCGATCGCGCTCGTCGGTGACGTGAATGCCCGCAGCGAGCTACCTCCATCGCGGCGCAGTGTCCCGGTACGCATTCTTGCGTGGTGGGGGAACGTGATGCACGACATTCCGCTCCGTATCGCGCGCAGCAATGCCCTCAGGTTCAGCGAGGATGAAGGTGAGCCGGCGATGTACACGATGACACTTGGGCTCAGCGCCATTCTGCTTTCCTACGCAATCGAAGTCCCGATTGTATGGTGGCTGTTCGGCTGGGTCGCAGGCGTACTGTTCTTTGTTTCGCTGATCGTCGGCGCATACTGGGCCGCGTACACGGCGCATTCGCCGGAACTATCACGCCAGTAATCGACGCCGGCCTGGAGGTCGCTCAAGCTACTGCTTTGTCTCCAGCCAGTTGTCACCGACACCAACATCCACCACAAGCGGCACCGACAGTTGCGCCGCATGCTCCATCTGATACGTCACGACATCGCGAACAGCGTCCAGCTCATCGGGTGCGACGTCGAACACAAGCTCGTCATGTACCTGAAGCAGCATCCTGCTGATCAAGCCACGCTCCCGGAATGCGTCGTCCACGCGAATCATGGCGATCTTTATCAGATCGGCAGCGGAACCCTGGATAGGTGAGTTGGCGGCTGTTCGCTCCCCGAACGCACGCATGTTGAAGTTGCGCTCGCGCAGCTCCGGAATGTACCTGCGCCGATTGAAGATGGTCTGCACGTAGCCGTTCTCGCGCGCGAACTCCACCATTGAGTCCAAATACCGTTTCACTCCTTCGAAGCGCTCGAAGTATTTAGCGATAAAGTCCCGCGCTTCTGCGTGAGCGATCCCAAGCTGGCGGGACAGCGCGTGCGGTCCCTGACCATAGATGGTCGCGAAATTGATGGTCTTCGCGCGGCTCCGCATCTCCGATGTGACCGAATCGAGTGGCGCGTCGAATATTATCGCCGCTGTCTGCCTGTGGATGTCACCACCGGCGTTGAATGCATCCACAAAGTTCCGATCATGTGACAGATGCGCCAGAAGGCGAAGCTCGATCTGCGAATAGTCCGCGGCCAGCAGCGTCCAACCCTGCCGCGGAATGAAGCCACGGCGAATATCGCGTCCGAGCTCACGACGAATCGGAATGTTCTGGAGATTCGGGTCGCTGGATGAAAGGCGTCCGGTGCTGGCCACGGTCTGATTGAACGACGTGTGAAGCCGGCCGTCACGGGGACTCACCTGCCGCGGAAGCGTGTCGAGATAGGTACTCTCCAGCTTGGCCAGCTCACGGTACTCCATGAGCAGAGTCGGTAGTCTGTGTCCTTCCTCAGCCAGCTCCTGCAACACACTCGCATCCGTCGATGGGCCGGTCGATGTCTTCTTCAGTACCGGAAGCTTGAGCCGGTTGAACAGGATCTCGCGCAACTGTACGTTCGAGCCGATGTTGAATTCCTCGCCCGCTTCCTTGTAGATCTCGAGCTGCACCTGCTCGCGCTCGCGCTGGAACCGCTCCTTCAGAGTTGCGAAGCGCGCCCCATCGATCGTGATGCCGTTCCACTCCATTTCGGCCAGAACCGAGATGAGAGGCATCTCGACATCCCTGAACAACTGCGTGAGCTGGTGCGCCTCGAGCTGTGGCTCGAAATGGGCGCGCATGCGAAGGGTCATGTCGACGTCTTCGCATGAATAGTCACGAGCGGCGTCGAGCGCGACCCGGTCGAAGGTGATCTCGGTCTTCCCTTTCCCGCATACATCCACGTAGGAAGTCATAGTGTGATCCATGAACTCGAGCGCGAGCATGTCCAGCGAGTGCGAGCGACGGCCGGGATCCAGTACGTAGCTCGCTATCATGGTATCGAAGTCGATTCCGCGAAGTGTCACGCCCTCGCTGCGAAGCACGAGGAGGTCGTACTTGGCGTTCTGGAGTGTCTTGGGCACGGCCGCGTCTTCGAGCAGATCGCGCAACGGCTTCATCTCGGGCGCGTCGAGCGCCGGCAGGTTCTTGACGTTGGGTTTTGGCGCGTGCTCGCCACCAAGAAGTTCACCCTGATGGCTGGTTCCGTCCGTGTGGGTGAAGGGAAAGTAGTACGCCTCACCCGGTGCGACGGCGATCGAGATCGAAACAAGCCTGGAGCGTAGTGGATCCACCTTGTAGGGAGAACCCGGATCGATGCACGTCTCCGTATCGACCGCGATTGATTTCGCCTTTCGTGCCTTGCGGACCACCCGCTCCACTTCCGCGACCGTCTCGACCGTGCGGTACTTTGCGGATTCCGTGACCTTGGGTGTCTCGACGGCTCCTGCCGCCTCCTTCGCAAAGGTGTGAAACTCAAGCTCCACGTACAGCTGGGCGAGCGCGGAGTTGTTGGGAGTACCCACCTTGAGAGCATCGAGGTCGAGATCCACGGCAAGATCGTCGCGAATGGTCACAAGCTCCTTGGAGAGCCTGGCATTCTCCGCGTGCGCAAGCAACGCCTCGCGCGGCCGCTTCTTGGTTATCTCCTCGACGTGCGCGAGTATGTCCTCCAGGTGGCCATACTGCGCCACCAGCTCGCACGCGGTTTTGTCTCCGATTCCCTTCACACCCGGAACGTTGTCCGACGAGTCGCCGACGAGTGACAGATAATCGGTGACCAAGCTCGGCGGAACACCGAGCCGTTCTGCTCCGTTCTCCACCCCCACCCAGTGCTCGTCCACGCTCGCTGGTCCGCCGCGACCTGGATTCAGGAGCCACACACCAGGCCGAACGAGCTGCTGAAAGTCCTTGTCTCCGGATATCACGACAACGTTCAGCTTCGCGTCGACCGACTTCTTCACCAGTGTTCCGATCACGTCATCCGCTTCGTAGCCGTCCAGGGCAAGAATCGGAACTCCGTAGGCCGCGAGCAGCGATGACACGCGCTCCATTCCGCGATCGAAATCGGATTGAAGCTCCTCGGTCAGCTTCTCGCGTGTCGCCTTGTACGCCGGATATCTCTCGTGTCGAAATGACAGACCCGAGTCATGCACCCAGCCCAGGTACTCGGGCTTGTGCGTGTTGAGAAGGCGCTGGAGAAAGTTCGCGATTCCCCAGGCCGCGGAAGTGTTTTCACCGCGGCTCGTGGTGAGCGGACGTGAGATGAGCGCAAAAAAAGCTCGATATATGAGTGCGTAACCATCGACGAGAAACAGCCGTGGCGCTTTTGGAAGCTCTACATCCATTTACTGATTTGTGATGCGCGCGAGTAATGATTGAAAGACCGACATGCTGGGACGGGTCATGCGCCACTGCCTCGTGTCGTTCGGATCATAGAATATGATTCGCGTCTGGTACTGACTGTATTCCCACACCAGTATCCTGACACGCGTGGTCAGCTGGCCCTGGCTCACGATGTCGCCCATATACATGGAGCCATAGTCCTCGTAAGCGTTCGATGGGACTCCGAGCGTTACGAACACCATACCACGATCGGAGAGCCAACCGGGTGGTGAATCGGATTGAAACAACGAATTGGCGTCACGGATTCTGTTGAAGTAATCGTCGAGCGCCTCGTTCGCAGCAGTCGTCGGATTCGGGTCCGTCGCCTGAAGAAACCGCCGCCAGAGAGTGCCGCGCTCTTCCGGCTTCGCGTTGTACAGAGGCTGCAACAGCTTGCGCGCCCGGAAGAAGCGCAGGTATCCCAGCATATCCCTGAACGAAAGAACGGGAAGATCCGGCCCGAATCCGACGAAGATGCGTGTGTCGAGCGTGTCGGACGAGCCTGCTTGGGACGCGATAACGGTCCCGATTCCAACATCGGAATGTGCCAACGGTACGTTCACTATCCCGGCGGCCAGATTTGGACCATGACTCGGCAGCATGGTACTGCCTTGCCACGCGATCTTTCCGTCCGGAGTCCGAAGTTGCAGCGATACCGGGACACGAGGATTGTACGATTCCAGATACACAGCAGCCGAATCATCAACCCCGAACACGTAGGAAGCGCGCGGAGAAGGCAGATAGGCTGGTGCGGAATCGAGCCGTACTCGGGCTCGAGCTTCATACACCGGCTCTGGAGTGGAGAGTCCGGACCCGAAAAAACGTGGCACGCTGATCGCCAGCTTCCGCTCGGCGCTTCCCCGGCTACTATCGTCACGGACGGCATACGAAATGGTATACGCACCGGGCGGCACCCTGAAAACACGACGATATATCACGCTCTCATCCGTACGCGAGGTTTCCTTGAAGGTCGGTACGCGTACGATTTCGCTATCGCTCGCCTGTCTTGTCAACCCGGTTGCGTTTGACAGCGTCAGTTCCACGGAGTAGACAGCCGTGTAGATGCCATCAGCGCGCTTGAAGGCGAGACCCCGGTTGGGCAGCGAGAGCCCGACCACCACGATCGTAGTGTCCGGCGAAGCAGAAGCGAAATACGCGGCATCACCCACGAAAAAGAGCGGCGAGCCCGATGCCGCGAGCCCCATCCTGCTGTAGATCGTGGCGAACTCGCTGGAGTCGCCCGAGGAGCCAGGCCGATCCGATCCCATTGGACGCAGTGGATCCCGACGCCCCGATCCGTTGCCACTACCGGTTGCGCAAGCCGCAAGCGTGACCAGCATGCTGAGCCTGAGCCATTTGGGCGACATCACTGTCATGAGGTTGTCCATGGGTGTGTGGGGCAGCGGATGCGTGGGCGGATGCGTGGGCGGATGCGTGGGCGGATGCATGGCACGAACTTACGAATTATATAGCGTGATCCCCCTGTCCTTGCCGCCGGATTCGCATTAGGTTCGCCGAGTGCCACGTGAGAATCTGGTGGGAACGACGATCGCTGGATACACGATCGACCGCGAAGTTGGCGAGGGCGGAACCTCGGCTGTATTCGAGGCCCACCACCCGCAGCACGGCCGCGTCGCGCTCAAAGTGCTTCGTGAGCGGCTAAGGCAGGATTCCACCGCTGTTACCCGGTTCATTCGCGAAGCCAAGTTCGGTGCGCGCGTCGAGCACGGCAACGTGGTACACACGATAGAAACAGGCGAGGCCGAAGGTGGTATCCCATTCCTGGCAATCGAGTGGGCGCCTGGAGAGCTGCTCGAGAAGTACGCGAAGAGCAAGGGTCACCTCGAGCCGGCCGAGGCCGCGGTTATCACCATCCAGATTGCGGCGGCGGTGGAAGCAGCGCACTGCCAGAACATCGTGCACCGCGACCTGAAGCCTGACAACGTGATGTACGATCCCGACACTCGTACGGTCAAGCTTCTGGACTTCGGCATTGCCACGGACACCACCGCCCCGGCCGACGAACGGCTCACGCGTGCAGGATTCTTTGTGGGCACCCTCATGTATGTCGCCCCGGAAGCACTGTCCGGCGAACTGGTGACACTCGCCGCGGACCAGTATTCTCTGGCAACCATTGCGTATTTTCTACTTACTGGCTGTCATCCATACACGGCCAAACAGCCGCGCGAGATGTTCACGCAGCTGCTGACCATGCCGCCGATACCTCTTGGCGAGGCGAACGAGGAGCTGCATTTTCGCCCCGAAGTCGAGGCCGTCATGATGCGCGGCCTCGCTCGGCAGCCGGCTGAACGGTATCCGAGCGTTATGGAGTTTGCAGTCGAGCTGGAACGTACGCTTGGTCTTCCGCCGGAGGAGCCGGGCACGCTTTCACGCCTGCTGCGCCGCTTCTCCCGGCAGCCAGATCGTAAACGTTGAGCCTTTACCGAGCTCACTCTCAACCGTAACGTCACCACCGAGCAGGCGCGCCAACCGCCTGGAAATCGGAAGTCCGAGTCCCGTTCCACGGTTCATCGAATCACCGCGCGGTCCAGCATTGATCTGCTCGAATTCCTCGAACACGCGCACCTGATCGTTCCGGCCGATTCCGATGCCAGTATCCAGAACCTGAATCGCGATCCACGGGCGAACCGACGACACAGGTGAATCCTGCACCGATTTAATCAGTGACGGAATGGTTGGATCGTTCGCAGGAAGCACCCTTGCGCGTAATGAAATCGTTCCAGCGTTGGTGTATTTGACCGCGTTGCTGAGAAGGTTCAGAAGTATCTGACGCAGATGGGTTGCATCCGTCCTTACGCGGGGAAGTGCGGAACTGAGAGCGAGCGACAGATACAGATTCTTTTCAGCAACCAGTGGCTCGATCTCGCTGGCGACGTCCAGGATGTATGGCCGCAGATCGATGGGCTCGGAGTGAATCTCGAGGCGCCCGGCAGCCATCTTGGCGAGATCCAGAATCTGATCCACCAGGTGTCGCAGATGACTCGCTGACGCTTCAATCCGATGCACCGGACCCGCCTGCCTGGGTGTCAGCTCACCGTACACCCCCTCCCGCAGAAGATCCACGAACCCCACGATCGCATTTAACGGAGTGCGAAGCTCGTGCGATACATTCGCGAGAAACTCGCTCTTCATCTTGTTGACGCGAATCAGCTCGGTGGAAAGATGCTCCAGCTCGCGCGACCGTTCCTGCAGGCGATTCGCCTGAACGCGAAAGCGGTGGACGACCAGTATGAAGACGATCGCCCCAACGCCCACCAGTACCCAGCCGAGGCCCGGCGGGAGCTCAGTCAGCAAGACAGAACTCGAGAAAACTCTGATATATATTTTCGCGCATGAACATGCATGAGGAACTGGTGGGACTCCTCGTCTCGCGCTCTGCGCGCCTTGGTGAATTTACACTCGCTTCCGGCGCCCGCTCGAATCTCTACATCGATGCACGAATGACTGCGATGAGCCCTGAAGGACTGGCGCTCATCGGTCCCCTAGGACTGGCGGAGCTGGAAGCTGCGGGCTGGAATCCCGACTCGGTGGGCGGTCTCACCCTTGGTGCGGACCCGGTGTCGTACGCAATTGCGTACGCCAGCGCGCTGGCCGGAAAGCCCCTCCGCGCCTTCACCGTCCGCAAGGAAGCCAAGACGCACGGTACCGGCAAGCTCATCGAAGGCCCCTTCGTGGCAACCGATCGGGTCGTGGTGATCGAGGACGTGATAACGAGCGGCGGGTCCGCACTAAAGGCGATCGGTGCGATCCAGAACGCAGGAGCCACGGTCGTTGGAGTGCTATCGCTCGTGGATCGCCAGGAAGGCGGCCGCGAGCGAATCGAAGCGGAAGGCTGCACGGTCCGGTCACTCGTGACAGCGGCGGAAATTGTCGAGCGAATGCGCTGAACGCGATCTGCATTGTGCTGGAAATTACGCACACTTGGATATCCACCCTGGCTGAGCAGTTGCCGGACGAAACGAGCGTAGCGTTCGAAGATGTGGAATGATCAGCTCCTCGCGAAACCTGAGAAGCATTCTCTCGCCATCGCAGGATTCACGGAATCGCACGGGCGACATCCCAAGAACACAGCGAACGTGTCTGCTGAAAGCCTGCGGTGACGAATAATCGAGCTTGCGTGCCACGCTCGTGACTGAAAGACCGGCATTCTCGAGCATACGCGCGGCCCGTACTAATCTCCCGACATCGATGTATCG
>JBBRBY010000038.1:0-25629 GCA_038205315.1 Gemmatimonadales bacterium
CGAACGATGTCGCCGATGGTCCAGCGTCCACCGGACCATACCGTGAGAAAGTCGACACCGGTAACCTTCGGATCAACATTGTAGCCCGGCCGCAGCGAATCGAACGGAACCGTAATTGGTGTCGCGAGCGCCGCGCTCGCCGTTTCCGTGAGGATCCGGATGGCGCCGTGGTAATGCTGGAAGGCGCGAGCGGGAGTCCAGGCGTCGTAGGACGTGTTGTTCGCGATTCCGACGAAGCCGTCCGCGGTCATTCGCCACGTCATCGCCTTGCCCATCTGCGCGACACCCGCGATGAGGATGGGATCGATGTTGGGCTCGATCGGATCCATGTACGGCGGAATGAAGATGCGCGTGCCGTTGGAGCCCTGCTGGTGGATGTCGTTGACGATTGCCGGGTGCCACTGGTCGTATAGCGAGTCGACGACCATCTGCGTTTCGACCTGGGTGAAGGCGTACCAGTCCCGGTTGTTGTCGTGTCCGGTGTAGTAGTGATACAGGACCGGTGGCGCCGTTCCCTCCCACGGCTTGCCGAGGGAGCTGCGGTACCAGTCTCCCACGATGTCCACGCCGTCGGGATTGAGCGAAGGAACCAGGATTACGATCGTGTTTTGCCGTATCGCACGGGTGGCCTCATCCTCGCCGGTAACGAGCTGATACGCGAGGTCGAGGGGCGTGAGTATTCCACCGACTTCGGTGGAGTGGATGCTGGAAGTGACGAGTACCACGAGCTTGCCATCGCGCTGGATCTGCGAAATGCGGCCCGTGGAGGTAAGCCTTGGATCCGCGAGGAGCCGTTGCATGTCCCGGTACCGCGGCAGGTCGGCCAACGTGCCGGAATCCGCGATGAAGGCCGCCAGGAAGGGACGACCCAAAGTGGTATTGCCCAGCGTGCGGACCTGAATGCGCGGAGAGGCCTTCTGAAGCGCATGGAAATACGCCACGACCTGCTTCCATTCAGGGAGCTTCCGGTCGGTGCCGGGGACGAATCCGATGACGGCTGCCGGCGCCGGTACCGTCGTCGCCACGCGCGGCTGTGACCGCTGTGCCACGGCGGCTGAAGGGGTGGCTGGAATGGACATGACCAGGCTGACCAGCGCAGCGAGAAGGCGGGTGCGCACGATGGAAGAAACTCCAGTTTTGGAGGACAGGGTATCTCGAAGGTTGGTACGGGGGCGCCGGTACCGCCGTTGGACTGCTGAGCCGGACCCATGAACGGACGATGCCAGCCTGTCCGGAGCGCCCTATTGCGACTGGCTGTTTGACTGTTTATACATTCCTAGTGAATAATATTACGGTCGGCGTACTCGGCGCCTCGGGATACGCGGGCCGCGAGCTTTGTGAGCTGGTCGCTCGGCATCCGTCCATGGAATTGGTGTTTGCGGCGGCCAATTCCAGGGCCGGCGAGCGGATCGGCGTGGCCGGCCATTCGATCGAGATGATTGCCACCGAGGCTGCGCCGCTGGATCGTGTGCAGCTCGTGCTCTCGGCGCTTCCCCACGGTGCATCTGCCCACTGGGTTCAAGCCGCTGCGGCTACAGGCGCGCGGGTGGTGGACCTTTCATCGGACTACCGGCCCGGGAACGGCCCTCCGGCTGAGCCGGCGAACGTACCATACGGTCTGACCGAGCTGAACCGCTGCAAGGTGGCCAGGGCGCAAGTTGTGGCCAACCCCGGATGCTACCCGACGGCCGTCCTCGTCGCGCTCGCGCCGCTGCTGCGCCGCTCACTCATCGTTGGAGGTGCGACGATAAACGTCAGCGCAGCCAGCGGCGTCACGGGAGCCGGATTCACGCCCAAGCCGGAGCTGATGTTCGCCGAGGTCGCGGAGGACTTTCGGGCGTACGCGGTGGGAAACGAGCACAGGCACCTGAATGAGATGCGCGCGACGGTGTCGGAGCTCGGCGGGGATGCGGACATTCTGTTCACACCGCACCTGCTACCGGTCGCGCGCGGAATCCTTGCCACCATTACCGTGCCGGTGACCGAGCGAATCGAGAATCCCCTCTCGCTCTGGCACGACATGTACGATGCGGAGCCATTCATCGAAATCACGGAGGCGATGCCGACGCTGCACGACGTGGTGCGCCGAAACGTGGTGCGGGTCACCGCGATGCACGCCTCCAACGTGCGTACTCCAACGCTCATCGTAGTCGCAGCGATCGACAACCTCATGAAGGGCGCCGCGGGCCAGGCGGTCCAGAACGCGAACGTCATGTTCGGCCTTCCCGAAACGATGGGACTGCCTTCATGACGGAAACGCAAAAGCGCGGCGTTAAGCGCGGCGTGAAGCGCGTCGTCAAGCTCGGCGGAAGGGCACAGAAGGCGGAGTCTCTCGCGCCCGCGATAGTCGCGGCTTGGGGCGCGAGCGGTGCACTCTGCGTTGTGCATGGCGGCGGTGACGAGATTTCGGCGCTTCAGCGCAAGCTCGGCGGCGAGCCGCGCTTTGCGGGCGGACGGCGTATCACCACACAGGAAGATCTCGACATCATTCGAATGGTGTTGTCGGGTGTGGTGAACAAGCGCCTAGTAGCGCAGTTCACCGCGGCGGGCGCTCCCGCCGTCGGCGTGTCCGGCGAGGATGCGTCGTTGATATCCGCGCAACCGCTCGGTATCGCGGAGTTCGGTCATGTGGGGATGCCCGTTGCAATCAACGCGTCGCTGATCGAGACGTTCTGGCTGGCAGGACTGTTCCCCGTGATATCACCGCTCGCCGCGAGTGCGGAGACGCCTGGTACCGCGCTCAACGTAAACGGCGACGATGCAGCAGCTGCGATAGCCGTCGCGCTCGGCGCCGACGAGCTGCTGCTCGTCGCAGACGTGGAAGGAGTGCTCGACGCGGCGGGCAGATTGATCGAGCAGCTTGACGTGGACGAGGCGCGCGGGCTCATAGCATCGGGCGTCGCCGCTGGTGGCATGGCTGCAAAGCTCGAGGCCGCGCATGCCGCCCTTGCAGGCGGCGTGCGCGCTGTACGGATCGCGGACATAGGCGCGCTCGGTGACTCCGAGCGTGGAACATTCATTACAC
Source organism: Gemmatimonadales bacterium (assembly GCA_038205315.1). Taxonomy (GTDB): domain Bacteria; phylum Gemmatimonadota; class Gemmatimonadetes; order Gemmatimonadales; family Gemmatimonadaceae; genus Fen-1247. The sequence goes on from JBBRBY010000038.1 coordinate 3,026, forward strand.
TAGCAACGGTAGGCGCAAAGTGACGACGATGACTTTGCCGGTGATGCAGTTGACGGACGACGTGACAGCAGCGGCTCCCAAGCCGCAGTCGGCGATACTGGGCACGTACAAGCGTCCACCTGTCGAGATGGTGCGCGGCGACGGCATGTATCTGTACGACGCGAATGGGAAGGCCTACCTGGACTTCGCGAGCGGCATTGCTGTAAACGCGTTCGGATACAACGATTCTGGTATCGCCGCGGCGATGGAAGCCGCGTTGAAGACCGGACTCATCCACACGTCCAACCTCTTCCGCACACGACCGGGGGAGGAGTTGGCGCAGTTTCTGGTGGATCATTCGTTCGCTTCCTCTGTGTTCTTCTGCAACTCCGGTGCTGAAGCCAACGAGGGCGCGTTCAAGTTCGCGCGAAAGCTCGGTCGCAGCAGCGCACCCGAGAAGACGGGAATCATCTCGCTGCGCGGCGCTTTCCATGGACGGCTCTTCGCGACGCTCGCGGCGACGGATCGTGCGACGTATCGTGCGCCGTTCATGCCGCTTGCGCCGGGCGTGTCGATTTCCGAGCGCACGATCGAGGATCTGGACGAGGCGCTGAACGCGCGGACGATTGCAGCCGTGATCGTGGAGCCGGTTCAGGGCGAGGGTGGCGTGCGGGTCGTGGATCGTGGGCTGCTCGCCGAGCTGCGCGCGATGACGCACGAGCGTCGCATCGCCCTCATCTTCGATGAGATACAGAGCGGACTCGGGCGCACGGGAACACTGTTCGCGTACGAGCAGACAGGCGTCGTGCCGGACATGGTGACGCTCGCGAAACCGATCGCCGGCGGGCTTCCCATGGGCGCAGTGCTCATGACGAACGAGGTCGCATCGGTGATGTCTCCCGGTGACCACGGCACCACGTTCGGCGGCGGGCCATTTGTCGCCAGCGTCGCGCTGCACGTGGTGCAGCGAATCGCCGATCCGGCGCTGCTTGAGCAGGTGACGGAGAACGGCGCGTGGATGGGCGAGGAGCTGCGCGCAGTGATGCGCCGCACCGGCCGCGCGCGCGCGGTTCGCGGCTTGGGTCTCATGTGGGGAATGGACATAGTGGAACCGGCCGCCGGTGTGGTGGGCCGCGCGATGGATGCCGGCCTGTTGATCCTGTCGGCGGGCGAGTACACGCTTCGGCTGCTGCCGCCACTGGTGATGACGCGGGATGAGCTCCGTGAAGGTCTCGAGTGCCTGGAAGAAGTGCTCCGATGACGTTGGACATCACGGGACTGATCACCTTTCGCTCTGCGGGTCCGACCGACGTTGATGGAATCGTCGCGCTTGTGAATGGCTACGCAGCGGAGGCGATCATGCTGTACCGCTCGCACGATTCGATTCGCATGACGCTTCATGATTTCGTCGTGGCTGTGGATCCTACTGGTGCGGTAATGGCCTGTGGTGCGCTCAAGGAATACTCGCCCTCGCTCGCGGAGGTAGCGTCGGTGGCGGTCGCGAGAGAGGCGCATGGGCTGGGCCTCGGCACGTCGATTGTTGCGGAGGTCGAGCGGCTTGCGCGCAAGCGTGGTATCGACGAGTTGTTCGCACTTACGTTGAGTCCGAAGTTCTTCGAGAACGCGGGCTACGCCGTCGGAGACCGCGCGCTGTATCCGGAGAAGATTCGGAGGGACTGCCTCAAGTGTCCGCGCAGGATCCGGTGCAACGAATACTGCGTCGTGCGACAGATGCAGGAAGAGATAGCGGTCGCGGCCTAGCGCAGCTCGTCTCCCGCACAGCGCGCGCCGGCGCGAGTGCCTGGGCTAGCTCTGACGCGCGATGGTTTCCAGCGATTCCCACCGGAGCATCATTTCGGCGATGGTCTCGTCCAGTGATTCAAGACGTGTCTTCGCATCCGCGACGGCCGCGCCATCGCGCAGGAATGACGGATCTGCGAGCTGCGTGTAGATCGAATCGCGCTCGCGCTCCATGTCATCGATTTGTTGCGGTAGCGCCTCCAGTTCGCTCTTCTCCTTGAAGGTGAGACGACGCGTGCGCTCACCGGCAGAAGTCGCGACACGCGTCCGAGTGGCTTGCGCACTCCCCGAGTTGGACGTGCTCGACGCCGCACGGCTTTCCGATGGAACGCGCTGCCTGACCCAGTCCGAATAGCCGCCCGCATACTCACTCACACTTCCAGCGCGTCCGAACACCAGAGTGCTGGTGACGACGTTGTCCAGAAACTGGCGGTCGTGACTGACGACAAGCAGAGTACCGGCGAACTCCAGCAGCAACTCTTCGAGCAGATCCAGGGTCTCGATATCCAGATCGTTGGTGGGCTCGTCCAGCACGAGCAGATTGAACGGCCGCGTAAAGAGTCGTGCGAGAAGCAACCGGTTTCTCTCTCCCCCAGAAAGTGCCGCTACCGGCGCGCGTGATCGATCGGGTGAAAAGAGAAAATCCTCGAGATAGCCGAGCACGTGTTTTCGTGCGCCGCCGATCTCTATGAATTCCGCGCCGTCGGCGACACTGTCGAAAACGGTTCTATCGGGATCCAGCTGCTCGCGCATCTGGTCGAAGTACGCGATCTCGAGTCCGGTGCCGGTCCTGATGGTTCCCGAGTCAGGGGCAAGCTCGCCAAGCAGGAGCCGGAGCAGCGTGGTCTTGCCCGAACCGTTGGGCCCGATGAGGCCCACTCGGTCGCCGCGCATGATGGTGGTACTGAAGTCGCGAATGATTGTGCGCTCGCCTCTTGCGAAGCTCACTCCGCGAGTCTCGACAACCAGTCGTCCCGATCGCTCGACGTCCTGCACTTGAAGTCTCGCCGTGCCGGTGCGCTCGCGCCTTGCGCTGCGTTCGACACGCAATCGCTCGAGCGAGCGAACGCGCCCTTCATTGCGGGTTCGACGCGCCTGAATGCCGGTGCGAATCCAGACCTCCTCCTTCGCCAGCTTCCGGTCGAACTCGTTCCACTCCCGGGTTTCTGTCGCGAGCGCCTCCTCCTTGCGCACAAGGTAGGTATCGTAGTCCCCGCCCCAGTCCACCAGCCGGCCGCGATCCAGTTCCACGATCCGAGTCGCAACGCTCCGAAGAAAGGCGCGATCGTGGGTAACGAGGAGCAGGGTCACGCCCCGATCGATGAGGAAGCGCTCCATCCATTCGACGGCATCAACGTCCAGGTGATTGGTCGGCTCATCCAGCAACAGCACATCGGGCTCGGCGACGAGCGCTCGTGCCAGAAGTGTCTGGCGTTTGCGCCCGCCCGACGCAGACCCGAAGGCCATCTCGCCGTCAAGCCCGAGATGGAACAGCACGGTCTCGACACGGGTCTGGACCTGCCACGCCTTGGCGGCGTCGAGCGCGCGATGGAGGCGATCCAGCTCCGCTAGTGCGCTGGCGCCTCCGCCATCCGAGACTCGATGGCTGGCCGCGTGGTAGCGAGCCAGCAGGGTGCCGGTGTCGCCCAGCCCACCAGATACGACGTCGAATATCGAACCCTGAAGATCGGCGGGGATCTCCTGCTCGAGCCGTGCAACCGTGACGCCAGTGTGACGAACGACCTCGCCCGTGTCCGGCGCCATCGTGCCATCGAGGAGCTTCATCACGGTGCTCTTACCCGTGCCGTTGCGGCCGAGGAGGCAAACGCGCTCACCACGTTCGATGCTGAACGACGCATGATCGAGGATCGTCGGACCTCCGAACGCGACGCTGACATCCTGCATCCCCAACAGTGCCATTCAGTTCCCTCTGGACGAATACGTCGCGCACGGAGCGGCGACTTGGCGTCGAACCACGCCGGAGCGTTAACCTTAAGTCATCCGAGGCGCCAGCTGTAGATTTGAGCTGAATATTCAAACCCGAATCGCGAATTGACACCGATTTCACTCTGGCCCGAGATGCCGACGATGCAGCGCATCGCACTTGCGCTGGCCATCGGGCTGTTCGCCGGGCTTGACCGTGAGCATCGCGGCAAGGCAGCCGGCCTCCGCACGTTCGCCGTCGTCGCACTCCTCGGCTGTGCTGGCGGCCTGCTCGGGCCGAGCTTCGCCATTCTGAGCGTCGCGCTGACCGGCTTGCTGGTCGCGCTGTTGAACATCCAGACGATGCGAGGTGGAGAGGGCGCGGAACTCACGACATCGGCCGCGCTGCTGCTGACTGCAGTGGTCGGAGTGATGACGGGTTTCGGAGGGACCCTGGTGCCAACCGTGATAGCAGTGATCACCGCGGCGCTGCTGGCATGGAAGAAACCGCTTCACGAATTCGGACTCGGACTGACTGACTCCGAGCTGCGCTCGGCGATCCTTCTAGCGATTCTTGGATTCGTCGTGTATCCGATCCTGCCGAAGGGCTTCGTGGATCAGTGGCATCTCATCGACCTCAGGGCCGCGTGGGTGGTGGTGATCCTGATCGCAGGTATCGGCTTCGTGAATTACGCACTGCTCCGCAAGTACGGTGCGAAGGGCATTGAAGCTACCGGTTTTCTGGGGGGCGTAGTGAACGCCACCTTCACAATAGCGGAGATCGCGAGGACTGACAGCAGGAGCGACGGCAGCGTGTCCGGTGAAACGTTCGTCGGAATATTTCTCGCGACGGTCGCGTCGATACTTCGCAACGCAGTGCTGCTTGGAGTACTGGCGCTTTCAGTGCTGATCTCGGGCTTGCTCGCGTTCGTCCTCATGTCAGTCGCGTGTGTCGTGCTGGTAGCTGGCCGGTACATATCGACCAGGTCAGCGGCTGCGCCTTCGTCGCCCCGCGGGCTCGTGAAGCTTTCATCACCGTTTTCGATCACCGCTGCTCTCAAGTACGGAGCGCTGTTCCTCTGCATCCAGATTGCGAGCGAGCTGGCACAGCGATGGATGGGACAGTCGGGGTACTATCTCGTGAGCATACTCGGAGGCTTCGTGTCGAGCGCGAGCGCGGTGGCGTCGGCTGCGCTGCTCGCAGCACACGGCACCATTACATCGCAGGTGGCCGCAACAGGAGCAGTGCTCGCGACGGTCGCGAGCATCCTGTTCAACATCACGTTCGTCGCGCGGCTGGCGCGAGACGCAGCGCTCACGCGGAGCGTTGCATGGCGGATGGCGGTGATCGCCGCCTTCGGAGTGTTCGGCATGATTCTGCAGGGCACCGTGTTCGTGCTCACCAATCACTGATCCATTGGGCAGTACACGCAACGCGTCGTCGTTCTCGTTCCGCACGTCTCACGACAGCGGGTCCGCGCGTCTCGGCTGGTTCGACACGCCTCATGGCGTGGTGGAAACCCCGGCATTCATGCCTGTGGGAACCCATGGAGTGGTCCGCGGCCTGTCGATGGATGAGGTGGAGGCTGCGGGAGCCAGAATGGTTCTCTCCAACGCCTACCATCTGTACCTTCGTCCTGGCGACATGATGGTGCGCGCGCTGGGCGGCCTTCACGCGTTCACGCGCTGGGCCGGCCCGATGCTCACCGACTCGGGCGGATTTCAGGTCTTTTCACTGGCAAAGCTGCGCACCGTCAGCGAAGACGGAGTCGAGTTTCGGAGTCACATCGACGGGTCGCTGCACAACTACACGCCCGAGAGCGTGATGCGCATTCAGCGCAACATCGGCGCCGACGTCATCATGCAGCTCGACGAGCTGATACCCGGGCAGAGTGAAGTCGCGGCCGCACAATCCGCGATGGAGCGAAGTCTGCGCTGGCTCGCGCGGTGCCGGCTGGAGTTCGATCGGATCTCGCGGGAAGGGCGTGAACCGGCGCCTGATTTTCCGACGGCCGACGGGGCGCCACCTCTGGCGACACATGACATTCTGCGCGACGCAGTGGCGCCCGATCAGGCACTGTTCCCAATCGTTCAGGGCGGGACACACACGGAGCTGCGCCGAGCATCGGTCCGCGGAATTCTCGATACTAGTGACTGGCATGGCGTTGCGATAGGTGGCCTGTCAGTGGGTGAGACGAAGGAACTCACGTATGCAACCATTGAAACGTGCGATCCACTGTTACCTCGTGACACGCCGCGCTATCTCATGGGTGTCGGCTTCCCCGACGATCTGATAGAAGGAGTGCGAAGAGGGATCGATCTGTTCGACTGCGTGGCTCCGACACGAATCGGTCGGGATGGGACTGCGTTCACCCCGTACGGCAAGCTGCAGATCCGCCAGAGCGACAACCGCACCGACAGACGCCCGGTAGTGGAGGGCTGCGACTGCCCGTGCTGTATCAGGTACGACCGTGCATACGTTCGCCATCTTTTTGCGAGTGACGAGATGTTCGGGAAGCGGTTGCTGGCGCTTCACAACGTGACGTTTCTGATAGGGATAATGCGTGATGCGCGCGCAGCGCTACTCGGTGGAACGTTCGATGCGTGGAGCGAGGCATGGCTCGCATGTTATCGCGGACACTGACCGTTGAACCGCCGTTCACTGTTCGCTTGCGGCTCGAGCTGATGCAGGCGATGTTGTGCGTGACTGAAATCCCGGGGTGCAGCCGTTGATCGCAATCATGCAGATGTCGCGGCGCAGTCGATGGTGTAGCTCCGCATCGCTGGCGCTTTCGTTGCTCGTTCCGGGCCATGGTCGCGCCGCGAGTGCACAGAACCCGTTCAACCAACCCGAACCGCCTGCTGCACCCGCCGCGTGGCTTGGTCTGATCGGCGAATACGGCTCGGATGATCGCATCCTGATCTCGGAGCGCGATGGAAGGCTTTACGCGACTATCGGCTGGCTCGCGCCGCAGTCGATGACCGTGATCGGTGGCAACGTCTTCCAGTGGCCCGATTCCGGCCTGTACGCGGGCTCCAGGATGAAATTCGACCGCGACTCTCATGGGATCGCAACGGAACTCGTCGTAGGTGGTCTCACGTTCCGCAACAGTCGCGTCGGTCCGGAGTCGGGCACGCAGCTCCGTATAACACCTGTGCGTCCAGTGGAGCAGCTGCGAGCAGTTGCGCTGGCTGCGGCACCGCCCACGCAAGCCCCATCAGCACGGAAGCCGGATCTGGTGGAGCTGACGACGCTGGATTCCACCATCAGGCTCGAAATACGATATGCGACAAGCAACAACTTTCTCGGCAGTCGCATGTACTCGGAGGCGCGTGCATTTCTCCAACGGCCGGCGGCGAAAGCGCTAGTGCGCGTGAGCCGTGCGCTGCACGCGCGCGGTTATGGCCTGCTGGTACATGATGCGTACCGGCCGTGGTACGTCACGAAGATCTTCTGGGACGCCACTCCCGCGGACAAGAAATGGCTCGTCGCCGATCCCGCCACCGGATCACGGCACAATCGCGGCGCTGCGGTGGACCTGACACTTTACGCGCTCGCAACGGGCCAGCCGGCGGAGATGGTGAGCACCTACGACGAGAGCACCGATCGCGCGTACGCCGAGTACCCGGGCGGAACATCGCTGCAGCGGTGGCACCGGTCGCTGTTGCGATCAGCGATGGAGGCCCAGGGCTTCACTGCCAATCCGCAGGAATGGTGGCACTTTGACTACATGGATTGGCGCGCGTACCCCATTCTCAACATTCAGTTCGAGAAGATCGGGACGGAGCCGCACGTACACTAGGAGATTGAATGCGCATCGGTAGGAGTGAGTTGAAATCTCCGCTGCCACTGGCGCTGGCATTCGTGCTGGTGCTGGTGACCGGATGTGCCGCGGGAATTCGGAGTGGGCCTGATGCGCGTTCTCAACTGGTACAGACCGACAGCGTCACGTCACCCGCGCTCGGCCGGCGCGTCGCGTACAACGTGGTGCTTCCCGAGGGTTACGACGCGTCCCACAGCTATCCGGTGCTCTGGCTGCTGCATGGCTACGGCGGCGGCAAGGATGACTGGTTGAGGCTCGGGAATCTTGTGGAACAGGTGCGACCCTATTCGTTCATCGTGGTACTGCCGAGCGTGGAGAACTCGTGGTACGTGGACTCACCGGTGAAAGCTGGAGCCGCATATGAGACGTTCATGACAGTGGATCTGTACGAGGATGTGCGTCGGAGATTCAGCGTCGATACCACCCGCCAGGCGATAGCCGGCCTTTCCATGGGCGGTTATGGCGCCGTCATTCTGGGATTGCGTCACCCTGCGCGCTACCGCTTCGTCGGCGGTTTGAGCGCCGCGCTCTCCATTCTCAGTGAGCTCGGCAAGGCAGACTCCGTGATGTGGCATGTAGGCGGCAAGAGCATGCTCATCGCATTCGGGCCGGATCTCGCGCAGGCTGGCCGGGAATACGATCCGCTGCGAGCAGTGAGTCGCGTCCCCCGCGGCGAGCTTCCGTATTTCTTCCTCGCGAACGGAGAAAAGGATGGTTTCGTGAGCTTCCTTCCGGCCAACAGGGCGTTTGCGGACTCGCTTCGTGCGCACGGGGCGCGGTACGAATACCATGAGCTGCCGGGCGGACACACCTGGCCGTTCTGGAAGATGGAGCTGGCGCCGATGCTCGAGAGCGCCCGAAAGGTGCTGGAGCCGGACTCGCTGGGCCGGCACTGATTTCTCCCTGGCGTCCTTGAGAGTGGTGAATGGACGAATGGGGTCCGCCTCTATCCAATGGCGGCGCGCGTGCATAACATCCGGGGAACTCTCACGGAGCTGAACTGCGTGTCGGCGTCGGTATCTCAGGGCGAAACCGTTGAAACGGTGCGCGATCAGGTTGTAAGCTGGCGGCGTTATCTCCATCAGCATCCAGAGCGCTCGTTTCATGAGGAGCGAACGGCGCAGTTCATAGCCGATACCCTTGCTGGATTCGGCGGACTGGAAATCATGCGACCGACCGCAACGAGCGTGCTCGCCCGCTTGAGAGGCGGGCGACCAGGGTCGGTTCTCGCCATGCGCGCGGACATCGACGCGCTGCCCATAGCGGAGCGCAACAGGCACGACTTCATTTCGCGAAACGACGGCGTGATGCACGCTTGCGGTCACGATGGCCACACCGCCATGCTGCTCGGCGCCGCGAAGGTGCTCGCGTCACGCCGGGATTCGCTCGCGGGCGAGGTGCACTTCGTCTTTCAGCACGCAGAGGAGCTGTATCCCGGAGGCGCGGAGGAGATAGTCGAGACAGGCGCGATGGACGATGTGGATCTTATCATCGGCGCGCATCTCTGGACACCGCTCGACGTCGGGAAGGTGGGCGTGAAATCGGGCGCACTCATGGCTGCTCCCGATACGATCCGGTTCACCATTACTGGCAGCGGCGGACATGCAGCAGCGCCGCATCAGACGGTTGATCCGATCGCCGTCGCGGCGCAGGTGATAACGAACCTGCAACACGTGGTTTCACGTAACGTGGACCCGCTGCAGCCGTCCGTGGTCTCGATCACGCGGATCGCCGGCGGCACCACTCACAACGTAATTCCGGGATCGGTGGAGCTGGAAGGCACTGTCCGGACCTTCGACGAGTCGCTTCGTACGGAAATGCCCCGCCTGATCGAGCGGATCATAGCCGGCATAACATCAGCTCACGGCGCATCGTACAGCTTTGCGTACGAGCGCGGCTATCGGCCCGTGGTGAACGATGAGCGCGCAAGCGAGCTGCTACGCCGCGCGGTGGTGGATGCGCTCGGCGACGGATACCTGACCGAAGCGATGCCAACAATGGGCGGCGAAGACTTCTCGGCGTACCAACAGCGCGTTCCCGGTGCGTTCTTCTTTATCGGAGCGCGGTGCGAGGAGCGCGGGATCATGCAGCCGCACCATCACGAATGCTTCGACATTGACGAGCGCTCACTCGACTACGGAACACGAATATTCGTGGCGGCCGCGACGGATTTTCTTTCCTCGGCTGGGTGACACCACAGTGATTCGCCGGTACCACTGGCTCGGTGCCGTGCCGGCGATCGCAATGCTCGGCGGCGTACCGTTCGCGAACAGGGTAGAGCCGTTCGTGTTCGGGTTTCCTTTTTTGCTCGCGTGGATCGTGATATGGGTGGTCGCCACGTCTGCTACGATGGCGCTGATCTACTTTCTCGACAGCGCGCAGGACAGGAAGGAATTGGCCGCGGACCCATCGGCACCGCGTAGCACGGACGGTAAGTGACGCCGGCGCTCGGCGTGATAATCGCGGTTTTCGTGCTCGCGATTGCGCTCGGACTGCTGGCGCGCCGCGGCCATGCGATGAGCCTGGAACAGTGGAGCGTGGGAGGGCGGGGGTTCGGCTCGGTATTCGTCTTTCTCCTGATGGCCGGGGAGATCTACACCACCTTCACCTTTCTGGGTGGCAGTGGCTGGGCGTATGCTAAAGGCGCCGCAGCTTTCTACATACTGTGTTACGGCACGATCGCCTACAGCGCATCGTACTTTCTGCTTCCGGTGATCTGGCGGTACTCGCAGGAACGGAAGCTTGTCTCGCAGGCGGATTTCTTCGCGGCGAAATACGACAGTAATACGCTGGGCGTTGTGGTTGCGATCGTCAGCGTAACGGCGCTTGTGCCGTATCTGGTGCTGCAGCTCCGCGGGCTTGGAATCATAGTTTCCGAATCTTCCGGCGGTATCATCACGCAGCCCGTCGCGGTGTGGACATCAACGCTTGCGCTGGTCGGGTATGTGGTGGTTTCTGGTGTACGAGGCTCCGCGTGGACGTCGGCGCTCAAGGACCTGATGATTCTCGTGGCCGCCGTCGGCATCGGCATCTACCTGCCGGTGCACTATTTCGGCGGTTACAGGCACATGTTCGAAGCCGTCGAGCAGGCCAAGCCGGGCAGCCTCACCCTAGCTGCCTCGGGGATGAGCCCGTCATGGTTCATCTCGACGGTGCTGCTGACCGCCACGGGATTCTACATGTGGCCGCAGTTCTTCGCCGGAGTGTTCACCGCGAGGAGCGAGAGCGTGTTCCGAAAGAACGCGATCATTCTGCCGCTGTACCAGCTTGTCGTTCTGTTCGTGTTCTTCGCAGGTTTCGCGGCCCTGCTCATCGTTCCAGGATTGAAGGGCACCGATGCAGATCTTTCGCTTCTGCGAATAGTCGAGCGCAGCTTCGGTTCGTGGACGATCGGCCTCATCGGTGGCGCCGGCCTGCTCACCGCGCTGGTACCGGGCTCCATGATCCTGATCACGGCCGGCACGATCCTGTCGCAGAACGTGTATCGCGTCTTCGCGCCGGCGGCTTCGGACAGAACCGTTTCGCTGCTCGCGCGCGCGTTCGTACCGGTGGTCGCGCTGGTAGCCGTCTTCTTCACTCTGCGCGGTGGCCAGACTCTCGTGGTGCTTCTGCTCATGGGTTACAACTTTGTCACCCAGTTATTTCCGGCGCTGGCTTTGAGTCTCGGCGCGCGGCAGCGGGTGAGCGCGGCCAGTGTGGTGGCCGGAATCGTCGCCGGTGAGGTAACGGTGATCGCGCTCACGGCTACCCGCGCCAGCATCGGTTCACTGCTGCCGCAGGCGCCACAGATCATCAAGGATCTCAACGTCGGCTTCATCGCCCTGGGCGTAAACGTGATAGTTCTGATGGTAGTTGCCCTGGCGACGCGGCTCCCGACAGCTGCACCGGTGGCGACTCCGGTCTCCTGACGGCGCCGCCGCCAACGACTCGCCCAGTGGTTCCGTATGATGGAGTGGACAGCAACTGCCCGGCCGCCTGGAGCGCCGGGATTTTCACGTTTCCGCCATTGCCCTTTCTCAAAAGGCCTTCACGATGAATCACAGCTCGAACACGGCGGCCGGACGGGTCGCGCGTTTCCGTACGGCGCTCGTCGCAGCCGGTGCCATGATAACGATTTCCGCGGCGCCCCTTGCCGCCCAGACGGGACACGGACTTGGCCTCGACACCACGAACTTCGACAGGTCAGTCCGGCCCCAGGACGACATGTTCCGCTTCGTCAACGGCGGATGGCTTGCACGAACCGAGATACCGTCTGACGCATCCAGCTGGGGTGCGTTCAATGAGCTGCGCGAGAAGAGCCGTACAGCGTTGCACGGCATCCTCGAGGAGGCTGCGGCGTCCAATGCGCCGGCGAGAAGTGATCTCAGAAAAGTGGGCGATCTGTACGCCAGCTACATGGACTCTACACGTGTCGAGGCCCTCGGACTTCGGCCGCTCAGGAGTCAACTCGATTACATCGCCGCGCTGCAGAGCAAGGATCAACTTCCGGCGGCGTTCGCACATCTCGCCCGGATCGAAGTGCAGGGACCGTTCGGAGTGAATGTCGGTTCGGACCAGAAGCAGTCTTCCGTCAACATCGTCGCCGTCAGCCAGTCCGGCATTGGTATGCCGGATCGCGATTACTATCTCTCGCCGGACGCAAAGATGTCTGCGGTGCGTGACGCATACAGCGCATACATCGCGCGGATGTTGACGCTCGCGAATCAGCCGGATCCCGCCGGATCCGCGTCGCGCATCATTGCACTCGAGACATCGATCGCGCGTGCTCAGTGGGACCGCGCCCGGAACCGCGATCGCAACGCGACCTACAACAAGATGTCCGTTGCGCAGCTCGCGTCGATGTCCCCGGCGTACGACTGGCACGCATATCTCACGGACGCCGGACTCGGCAGCGCCACTGAAGTCGTCGTGCGCCAGCCCGACTACATCAAGTCCGCGAACGAGATAATCGCGAGCACACCCATATCCACGTGGCGCGAGTACATGACGTTCAAGGTGCTCGACAGCTACGCGAACCAGTTGCCGGCCACGTTCAGGGACGCACGCTTCGATTTCCGCGGAAAGACGCTATCGGGATCGCCAGTGCAGGCCGTCGCCTGGAAGCGCGCCGTTGACGGCACCGAGAGAATACTCGGCGAGCCAGCCGGAAAGCTCTACGTTGCACAGTATTTCAAGCCGGAAGCCAAGGCACGCATGGACGCCATGGTGAAGAACCTCCGGCTCGCGTACCAGGTCGGCATCGACAGTCTTCAGTGGATGAGCCCGGAGACTAAGGAGCAGGCGAAGGCCAAGCTCGCGAAGTTCACGGTCAAGATCGGATATCCGGATCGCTACCGCGATTACTCCGGTCTCGTGATCAAGCGTGATGACCTGCTCGGCAATGCGCTTCGCGCCGCTGAATTTCAGTACGCCGACATGTCCAGCCGCCTCGGCAAGCCCGTTGAGCGGTGGCGTTGGGGGATGACACCCCAGACCGTGAACGCGTACTACAATGCGTCCAACAACGAGATCGTATTCCCCGCGGCGATCCTGCAGCCGCCATTCTTCGATGTCAATGCAGACGACGCCGTTAACTACGGTGCGATTGGCGCGGTGATCGGCCACGAAATCGGCCACGGCTTCGACGATCAGGGGCGCAAGTCCGACGGTAACGGAAACCTGCGCGACTGGTGGACTGCCGGCGACGCCAAGGCGTTCGACTCGCGCACCACGCGACTGGGAGCGCAGTACGACGCGATCGTTCCCATCGATTCGCTGCACATCAACGGCCGCCTCACCATGGGGGAGAACATCGGTGACCTCAGCGGACTCGCCCAGGCATACCGCGCGTACCACATATCACTACATGGAAAGCCTGCGCTGGTGATCGACGGCTTTACGGGCGACCAGAGGTTCTTCCTTGGATTCGCGCAGATCTGGCGCACCAAGTACCGCGATGCGTCGCTGCGCCAGCAGCTGTTGTCGGATCCGCATTCGCCGGGCATGTACCGCGCGTTCGTGCCGCTCGTCAACAACGACGCGTTCGACGCAGCATTCGACGTGCAGCCGGGCGACCGGATGTATGTGGCTCCCGTTGATCGTGTGAAGATCTGGTAGCAGGGAACGGCAGGTGCTGAGCAGCGGCTGACGAGGATCAGCCGCTGCTCAGCACCTGGCCCAGCAGGATCGCCGTGAGAATCCCCACGACGGCAATGATCCCGAGCACAGTTCCGGCAGCAAGTCCGGCAGTTCTTCCGGCGCTTACCTCGCGCGTCGAGACGGACTGAATGTCCTTGAGTGCGATGGCGGAACGCATATTCCTGTCATCGACCGGTGTGCCGATCAGAGAATCGTGCACGACCGCGGCGTCGCGCAATTCGATGACACTGTGATCCGTGCGGGTCACGCGGACGTGACCATTCGCATCCGCTACCGCCGCTTCGGGAGTCACGTCCTGGCGCGCCCACGCGTGGCAGGCGCCGGAGGATGCGAGCAGACATGCTGTGACGATGGCAGAAACTCGACGATCCATTCGCATCCTCCAGAGAGTGAGAGCAGCGAGACGTTGACCACCGACCAAATCTGCGACGAGCGGGCCAATGACGCCATGATGATTTTCTGCGACCGGTCAGGCCACTCCCGCACGCGCGATACCCCTAAGCATTCCGGCGAATATCAGACGGTGTATCGGATAGAGAGCGTACCAGTATAGCAGTCCGGCCAACCCAACGGGATCGAATATGGCGGTCTGCTGAATGCACGACCCGTTCCCGTCGGGCGTGACGTCGAACTGAAGCCACGCGCGGCCCGGGAGCCGCATCTCGGCGCGCAGTCTCAGGACGCGATCAGGCGCGAATGCCTCGACTCGCCACCAGTCGATGTGATCTCCCACCACCACTCTGTCGGGAACCGCGCGGCCGCGACGGAGGCCGGGCCCACCGACGACGAGATCGAGCCACCCACGAAGCAGCCAGAGAAAGTTCGCGTAGTACCAGCCATTTGCGCCACCGATCCTGCGAATTGGCGCGAACGCCGCCGCCGGCGCGGCGTCTATACGGACGACGTTCGTTTCGACGATGCGCGATCCGAAGCGGGTGCCACCCCATTCATTGCTTGACGACGAGCTAACTGCACCGGTCCACGACGTCGCTGCCACCTCGGCATCCTCGCGCAGCAACGCGCGATGCACCATCTCGCGCAATGTTGTCGGCCGCACATTGAAACGCGTGAGCGCGGAAGTGTCGCGAACGGTCGTGGGATTGCGCATCCCCTCGATCAGTGGTCGACCCACACGTGCGTACACGGGAGTCACGAGACCGAGCCAGAGACTCGAGAGACGCGGTGTAAGGAATGGAACGGAGATGAGATATCTGCGCAATCCGCGCTGAAGCGCGTACTCCCGCATCAGATCGCCGTACGAGCATACTTCGCTTCCGCCGATCTCGAAGATGTCACCGGAGGATTCGATTTCCGCCGCCGCGACCAGATACTCGAGTACACTGTCTATACCGATCGGCTGCGTGGGGGTCGAGACCCAGCGCGGGCAGATCATTATCGGCAACCGCTCGACGAGTGCGCGAATCAGCTCGAACGAGAGCGAGCCCGATCCGATTACCGCAGCAGCGCGAAACTCGATTACCGGTACGCCGCCGGTTCTTAGCGCGTCACCCGTATCCTGCCTGCTCTTGAGATGCGAAGAGAGATTTTCGGTTGGTTCACCCAGGCCACCCAAATAGATGATCCGTCTGACGCCGGCTCTTCGCGCCGCGTTTGCGAAGTTGGTCGCGCCGGTGTGGTCCTGCTGCTCGAACCTGGCTCCAGCCGCGAGGGAGTGGATCAGATAGTAGGCTACATCCACGCCTGCGAGCGCGCGATCGAGCGAGTCGAGGTCCAGCACGTCACCCTGAACCACCTCGGCGTGGCGCGGGACGCGCTCGCGAATTGCCTCCGGCGTGCGCGCCATGCACCGAACCGGACGGTCGCCGAGTGCGTGAACCAGCCGACCGCCGACATATCCTGACGCGCCGGTGACGAGGGTCAGCGAATTGCACATGTCTGGAGATAGCGAAGTGTATGAAACCGCGCCAGGCATCTAGGCGCGCCAATCCGTTCGCGCTGGCACGGGGCTAGCCATAAAGTGTTTATAAAATGAGAGGATTTCATGGCATTGCCCCGTAAGCAGCAGCACGTAGGCGACCTGCCGACCCGCGAGATTTATGACGCGGAGGGACGATCGTGGGTGTTGGGCGTAGTTCCTTCACACCAGAAGGACGGCACCGTAGAGAACGCGCTCGTCGCCGAGGACGGGGACCTTATTCGCCGGTTCTCGCGGTTCCCGGAGAATTGGTATCAGATGTCGGACGAAGCGCTCATCCGGCTGATACAGAGCCCGTCGGGGGAGACGCGGGACGTGGACGTGGACGAGTGTGACGACCACAGGAGCAAGCCCGCGGGCTGACGTGATTCGCCAGCCGCATCTCTGGCGCCTCGCTCGAGCCAGTATTGCTACAGGCCTCCGCTTGGAATGATTGTACGAATTGGTGAAGCAGATTGGCCAGCTTCAGTCGAGCTGCGTCCGCGCCCGTTCCGCATCGTTCGACGCGGAATTGCGTGGGAGTTGCGAGAGAAGGCCCTCCGCGGCCTCGAGAAACGCGGACATGTCCAGCCCTGGCTCGATGAGCGACTGCACAGAGCAGCCCTTGATGAAGCTCACAATCACCGCGGCAAGACGGTCAGCTGTGACGCCGGGAAATGCGTTCGGTTGAGTGGCCAGGACATCTTCGGCCATCGGCCGGAACGCCGCGCGGTACCGGTCCAGCTCCGTCTTCATGCGCAACCCGATGGCGGGGTCCCAAAGTCCCGCGGTCCAGAACTCGAAGAAAAGACGCGTACGGCGTGGCTCGCCCGCCAGTCGGGCCATCTCCTGACGGAGCAGGGCAAGCAGTCGCTCGCCAGGCGAGCGGATTGACGCGATATCGGGTCCTATCTGAAGCGCCGTGGTCGCCTCAAGCACCCACGCGAGTACGTCCAGAACGAGGCTCTCCTTGCTCCCGAAGTGAAACAGGACCAGCCCCGAGCTCAGTCCCGCGCGGTCCGCCACGTCCCTGATCGTTATCGCGCGGAGACCCGAGTCTGCGGCCAGCTCATACGCCGCAGCGCGGATCTGCTGTCTGCGCTGAGTCTCCGTCGCTCTAGTCCCCGGCATGTGTCGTTGAAACCGATAGGTTATTGACCATGCGTTCAATATAATGTAGATTGTAATTGAACGGTAGTTCAATACCGGGACAGTCAGACGCCAGGGGGCTCCTCCAGTTCATCCCCTCGTCGCTTCTCGGCCCTCCTTACGGTTCGCCTACTTCACGCGGATACCCTTGCTCGTCCCGAAGCTGGTCACAACGCTCCGACACTACGACCGCGAGCAGTTCCTCGGCGATCTGGGCGCGGGCGTAATTGTCGGGGTGGTCGCGCTACCGCTCGCAATCGCGTTCGCGATCGCCAGCGGCGTGACGCCGGATCGCGGTCTCTGGACAGCGATCGTGGCCGGATTCCTGATCAGCGCGCTGGGCGGCTCACGATTCCAGATCGGGGGACCGACCGGCGCTTTCGTCGTGATCGTTTACGGAATCGTCCAGAAATACGGTGTTGACGGTCTCACCGTCGCCACCATCATGGCCGGCGTGATCCTGATCGTGATGGGAGCCAGCAAGCTTGGGGCGATGATCCGGTTCATACCGCAGCCGCTGATAACCGGTTTCACGAGCGGTATCGCGATCATCATCTTCTCGGGCGAGATCAAGGATCTGCTCGGCCTGCACATGGGCACGGTTCCCGCGAGCTTCGTGGGAAAGATCGGCGCGTACGCCCGTGACGTCACAGGGGTGACCCCGGCAGCGATCGGTATCTCCGCTCTCGCGCTCGCGATACTTCTGCTCTGGCCGCGAGTGAACCGACGAATCCCGGGGACGATCGTAGCGCTCATCGTGACTACTTTGCTGGTCGCGGTCATGCATCTTCCAGTCGAGACCATAGGCCAGCGGTTCGGGCCGATAAGCGCGTCGGTGCCGCACCCGCAGATGCCGCACCTCTCATTCGTGCAGATCAGCGCGCTTGTGGGTCCCGCGTTCACCATTGCATTCCTCGCCGCAATCGAGTCGCTGCTTTCAGCCGTCGTCGCAGATGGCATGACGGGAGCGCGGCATCGCTCGAACATGGAGCTGATCGCACAGGGAGTGGCCAACGTGGTGTCGCCACTGTTCGGCGGCATGCCCGCGACCGGCGCCATTGCCCGCACCGCCACCAACATCAAGAACGGTGGACGAACGCCGGTCGCGGGGATCATTCACGCATTCACCCTGCTGGTGATAACGCTGTTCGCTGGCAGGTGGGCTTCGCTCATACCGATGGCGACACTCGCGGCAATACTCGTTGTCGTCAGCTACCACATGTGCGAGTGGCGCAACTTTCTCTCGGAGCTGCGATCGCCGAAGAGTGACGTGGTCGTGCTGCTCGCAACGTTCAGCCTTACCGTAGTCGTGGATCTGACGGTTGCGATAAGCGTCGGCCTGATACTGGCCGCGTTCCTTTTCATAAGACGAATGGCGTCCGTGACGAGCGTACGCAGACTGCACGACGTGACGGACGAAGACGGGATGGACGACGGCGACGAAGGTAGTTTCAACGAGGCTCAGCGGCATCGCATTCCAGCCGGTGTCCAGATCTACGAGATAGCGGGACCTTTCTTCTTCGGTGTCGCTGCGATGTTCAAGGATACCATCGCGCGAATCACGGGAAACCCACTCGTACTGATCATTCGCATGCGTGACGTTCTGTCGCTCGACTCGACCGCGATGCACGCGCTCGAAGATGTCGTCCACCGCTCACGCAGGGCCGGGACGACGGTGCTTCTTGCAGACGTACACACGCAACCCCTCGTCGCGTTGACGGGATCGGGCGCCCTTGCGGAGATAGGCGCAGAGAACCTGTTTGGAACCCTGGAAGAGGCCATTGCCCGGGCGGAACAGCTCACCCGATTGGACCCGTCGGCACCGACATCACCGCCGCCTCACGACCTCCTGATCTAGGCGCCGTGGCCGAGCACGATACCGAAGCTCAGGGCGCGCTCCGGGAGCGCGCCCTGAGCTTCAGGAAACCGTGATTCCGATCGGCGCTATGCGCGGCTCTCGGACGAGTAGTCGGTAGTGCTGGTGTCGAACGAGGCGCTGCTGCCATGGTCGAGCTGCTTCATGGCGTCGCGGTTGGCGAGTGCGCCGCGATACTGCTGCTCCACCATCGACCGCACATCCGCCGGCAGGGTCTTCTTGAGCGCGTCCTCGTAAACTCCCACCGCGTGATTCTCGCCGCGCACGCACTCGGCGATGACGGCGTCGTCGCTTTTGCCGGTGACGGCCGACTTGAGGTCGATCCAGCCGCGGTGAACCGCTCCAGCCGCGGTACCGCTCTTTTCAGGGTCGCCGCCCAGCTTGCGCACTTCCGAGCTCAGCTGGGAGCTTGCGCTCTCGATGGCCTGCGCCCTGGACGTGAAAAGGCTCTTCGCGCGGGAGTTACCCACGGCGTCTGCAGCGGTGCGGAATCCCTTTACGCCGTCCTCGCAGGTCTCGATCAGATCGTTGAGTACGTCGATTGTTTCGTCGTTTGTGGAAGCCATTTTTGCCTACCTGATGGGGGGTCTATACATCGGGCTGGTCGTTCCGTGATCAGCCGCAGGGAGGCATGGAAAGCAGTAACCATGCCCATGTCCCCCGCCAAACACGGATTGCTTATATCTATCTTTCGCGACTACTCAAATGATAACCGACCTCAACCGACGCGATTTCCTCCGAGCTTCACTCGCAGGCGTAGGGGGAATTGCGTGCTCTCCCCTGTTTCGGAACGCTGGCGTGTCCGAGCATACCCATACAAATGATGGCCGCGTGATCCTGTTCCAGGGTGATTCCATCACAGACTCGGGCCGGAATCGCGGTATCCGGGAGGCTAACGTCGCCGCGGCACTCGGGACCGGCTATCCACTCCTGGTCGCCGCGAGCGCGCTGCGATCATCGCCCGATTACGCGTATCAGTTCCTCAATCGTGGCGTGAGCGGCGACAAGGTGCCGGATCTCAGGGCACGGTGGAGCGTGGACACGATCGCTCTCAAACCAGACGTGGTGAGTGTGCTTGTCGGAGTGAACGATTTCTGGCACAAACGCCTCAATGGGTACACCGGAACGGTGGCCGACTATGAAGCTCAGTACGTCGATCTACTCACCACCACGCGCCAGGCACTCCCATCTGCGCGGCTCGTGGTGCTGGAGCCGTTCGTGCTACGTCATGGGGTGGTCGATGCTACCTGGTTTCCCGAGTTCGACGAGCGACGCACGGCGGCAGCGCGCGCAGCATCCCGTGCCGGTGCCACATTCATTCCGCTTCAGGATGCTTTCACCTCAGCCAGTGCGCACGCCGGACCGGGACACTGGACGATTGACGGAGTACATCCGACACCCGCCGGCCATGAACTGATTGCCGAGCGGTGGAGCACGGTGATGGGTATGCCGTTCCAGTATAACAAGCAATAACAGGTTGTTAATTACTCCGGCGTTGATGTAGGGCGCGTCGGTGAGCGGGTGCTCACCGAAGATGAAACAACTCCTGGTGAAACGAGTTGGCCGAGAGTCCTGCGGCGAGAAAGTCCTTTCGCAGCTCATTTCCGAATTCAACCGGACCGCAGAACCAGATGCTCGCATCTCTCCATTCCGGGACAACCTGACGGACGTCCTTCCCCGTCATTCTTCCATCCTCGGCGGCGACCCATACCCGCAACAGTACGTGTGCGGACTCGGCGAGCCCGCGTAGCTGTTCCACTGGAGCGATGTCGCGTGACGCAGTGGCGTGAAACAGATCGATGATCTTTTCATCAGGCTGTTCCGCGAGCTCCTGCATCCGCGCCACGAACGGTGTGATGCCGACGCCGGCGCTCACCCAGATCTGTCGTTCGTGAGAATCTTGGAAATTGAAGCGTCCGTACGGACCTTCGACGGTTACCAGCGCGCCTTTCGTGACCGTGGTCGGAAGATCCCGAGTGTAATCGCCAAGGCCCTTTATGAGAAACCGAAGATGGCCATCGTCCTTCCACGGAGATGAGATCGTAAATGGGTGTGGATCTTCCCCGTCGTTGAATTTCACGAATGCGAATTGCCCGGGCTGATGTCCGGGCCACCGGTCCCTGAGACAGACACCGACTTCGAGGATTCCGACATCAGCGTGTGACCTGACTTCATCGATCGCTCCGACCGCACGACGTGTGCGTCCTACCCTTCGGAACAGGGCAATGAGCGCGGCCACGGTACCGCCAGTCATCAGCACGACCATCACCCACGAAATAGAATGCGTCCAGTACGCGGTCTTCATCAGAACCACTGAGTGAAACACCAGCAGCAGATAAACCACCGCGAGCAGACGATGCGTCTCGAGGAACCAGCGATACGGAAACCATCGCAGCAGTGCGAGTACAACCAGGCCCGCCGTCGCGTAGAAGCCCCACTCGCCCAGCGCGCGCGCGGGGCTCTGAAAACGGCTCAACTCTGCAAGTAAACCGTGCGCGGCCCCCGCGCCGGCAGTGCGTGCTCGAGGCTGCGTCATCCAGCCGAGCGATACAAAAAATCCCTGACCGGATATCCATCCCCAGTGTGCGACGGCCATCACGAGGGCGGCAACGCCGAGCCATTTGTGCAGGCGGTAGCTCTTGTCGAGACCGCCTACCTGCGACTCCAGCGTCCCCGATCGCACGGCGAGCATCATCGACACACTCATCACGCCCATGGCGATGATGCCTGTGAAGAAGATGAGAGAGAGGCGGGTCTGGGCGAATGGGCCGACGCTGCTGTGGATGGGATCAGCCGAGAGCCATAGCACGGTGAGCCCGACACAGAGTACCCAGAAGATGACCCCGATGCGTGTCATGTACCCCTAACTCGTGATTCGAGCAAGCCAGTCCGCTGGGATTGAATCCACTCCGCTCGACTGAGAGTGAACTACCCGGTGATCGTCAGCACTCCTGCCGTTGCATCGTAACTCGAGGTGAGGCGAGAAAGATTCCCCGTGGGCTGACCGCCTATCCATTGCCCGCTGGATGCAAAACGAGCGCCGTGACAGGGACACGCCGTTGATATATCCGAGGCGAGTGTAGGTACTCCACCGTATCTTCGGTCGTGCGCTTTGGGGGACTGCGGAAACCTCAATGAAAGGTGTTGAATACCACGGCTACGTTGTCCAAGATCATACGGACCTGCGGAGCGAGGGCTGTGCATGGGAGGCATTGACTGGAATTCGGACCGCGGTTGTTCGCGCGCCGGCGTGGGCCCTCCGGTTAGTTACGATCCGGGATAACAGCCTTTGGCCGGGACGAGTAATCGCCGGCCCAATCTCCCGGCGGAGGCGGCCGGTCCTCACCGGGTCGCGCACAGGCGCCTCCGCGTCATCGTATTTTTCCATGGAAGATGACGTTTCCCTCCGAAGCTCCGGCGCGCCTCCGGGATCTTTCGCACTCCTGGGCCAATAGCAACGCCAACGAGCGCGCGTCGTTCCAGCCGTGGATGATGCGCTTCTGCGAAGCACTCGGCGTCGCCTCTCCCGAGCCGCCGACCGACGCTTACCGCTTCGAGCTGCCCGTGTCGGTGGTCGATCGCGAGGGACGCGAATCCACCAACTTCATCGACTGCTGGAAAGCCGGCCACTTCGCGCTCGAAGCCAAGGCGTCTGGCGACGAAACCCGAAACGATGCCCTCCTTCGCAAGGCATTTGGCCAGGTGCGTAACTACGTGGCGCACGTTTCCGGTGATCCGCCGCCGTATCTGATGGTGCTCGACGTCCCGCGCACTCTCATTATATGGGATCGGTGGAGCGGCGCATACGGGGATTTTGCCGCGGGCCGCCGAATAGCGCTTGCCACGCTGCACGAGCGCCCTGAAGACATCCAGCTGCTGCACGATGTCTTCGTCGATCCATCCGTTCGCGATCCCCGCGGAAAGGCTCAGCTGGTGACCCGAGACATCGCGGCAGGACTGGCAGAACTTGCAGCCGAGCTCGAATCGCGCGGAATGGACA
>JBBRBY010000039.1:0-24692 GCA_038205315.1 Gemmatimonadales bacterium
TCCACCACCCAGGTTCCTGGCGCCAACACCGGCGGATCTGTCATCCTGACTCCATTCTGACGTGGCATACCGAATGCTTTGGGAAAGATACAGACTGTAACCCTTAGCTTCGAGCGAGAATGCGTTCTGAATCTGGCGCGACCGAATCCCTGTGGATGGACACCGTGGAGCCGCTATGCTATCCGGCACTGACGGAAGACATACGTACACACGTCTGCGTAATCGGGGCAGGCATTGCCGGAATGTCTACGGCGTACATGCTCACACGTGCCGGAAAAGCGGTGGTCGTGATCGACGACGGCCCGGTGGGTGGTGGAGAGACGGCGCGCACCACGTCCCACATCTGCAACGCGCTGGACGATCATTACTCGCGGATCGTGAAGCTGTTTGGTGAAGAGGGTGCGCGCTACGCCGCGGAATCGCACACGGCGGCGATCCAGCGCATAGAATCGATCGTGGATCTCGAGGACATAGACTGCGACTTCGAGCGCGTGGACGGATTCCTGTTTCGCGGAGTGGGCGACGTCAGCGATGTTCTCGCCGAGGAGCTCGAGGCCTCGCACCAGGCTGGTCTGGCCGACACGGGATTGTTCGAGCGTGCGCCAGTGGATTCGTTCAATACCGGGCTCGCGCTCCGCTTCCCGCGCCAGGCGCAGTTTCACTCACTTAAATACGTTCACGGTCTCGCCCGTGCAATCAGGCGTGATGGCGGCCGGATCTACTCGGGCACGCGCGCCACGATAGTGGAGGACGGCATGCCGGCGAAGGTGATCACGGCCTCCGGACATACGATCCTCGCCGACGACGTTGTGGTCGCGACGCATTCGCCGATCAACGACTGGATGGTGATGCACACAAAGCAGGCGCCGTATCGCACATACGTCATCGGGGCGCGGATTCCGTCCGGTTCCGTGCCGCGACTGCTGCTATGGGATACCTGCGATCCATATCACTATGTGCGCGTGCATCCGTCGAACGCCAACGGCTCGGACCACGACATTCTCATCGTGGGCGGCGAGGATCACAAGACGGGCCAGGGTCACGATACCGATGAGACGTTCCGGAAGATCGAGAAATGGACGCGCGATCGCTTTCCCATGACCGAGGACGTGGTTTACCGATGGTCAGGCCAGCTGCTAGAGCCGGTGGACTGTCTGGCCTTCATCGGTAGAAACCCCGGCGCCGACGAGCACATCTACATCATCACAGGTGACTCGGGAAACGGGATAACGCATGGCACGATCGCCGGCATCCTGATCACCGATCTGATCAACGGCGTCGACAATCCATGGGCCGGCATTTACGACCCGAGCCGTATCAGCCTTCGCTCGGCGCCAAACTACGCGCGGGAAAATCTCAACGTCGCGGAGCAGTATTCCACCTGGCTGACCGCGGGTGATGTGCAGACGGCTGACCAGATCCCGAATGATTCCGGCGCCGTGATCCGCCGCGGTATGCGAAAGGTGGCCGTTTACAAGGACGCGAGTGGAGCGGTCAGCGAGTGCTCCGCCGTATGCACCCATCTTTACTGCATCGTGGACTGGAACGACACGGAGAAGACGTGGGATTGCCCATGTCACGGCTCACGCTTCGATCCGCACGGCAAAGTGATCAACGGTCCGGCTATCGACGATCTCGGTCCCGCCTCGGACGATACGGCAAAAGACGAAGCGAAACGTAAGCCCGCGCGCGAGTGATCAACCCACAACGGCGCGGCCGTCAGCCCAGCTCGACGATCATCCTGTGCTCGGCGCCGTCGTCGCGTAGCTGAACGATACCGTCGGGCAGCTGGGTGCCATCGAGCGTGACATTCTTCACGCCGGTCTCGACATGGTTGGGATTGCGCACTTCGACCACGTAGGTGGCGCTCATATACTTGTATTCGATTGTAAAGCCGTCCCACGCCGCGGGAATACACGGCTTCATCGTGAGCGTATCGCCACGTTTGGTGAAGCCCAGTATCCCTTCGAGGCCGGTGCGGTAATACCAGCTGGCACTGCCGGTGTACCACGTCCAGCCGCCGCGGCCAAGGTGCTGGTCGGCGGTGTAGATGTCGGCCACCACCACGTACGGCTCTACCTTGTAGCGCTGAACACTCTCGCTAGTGTCCGAGTGCGTTACAGGGTTCAGCATCTGGAATAGCTCGAGCGCGCGCGTGCCGTTACCAGCCATGCACTGAGCCCAGACCACCCATGTTGCAGCGTGAGTGTACTGCGCGCCGTTCTCGCGCACGCCCGGGAGATATCCCTTGATGTAACCGGGATCGTGGCTCGACTTGTTGAATGGAGGCGTGAGCAGCATTACCAGCCGCGCATCGGGCCGCACCAGGTGCTTGTCGACAGACTGCATTGCAGCTTTCGAATGTGCCGGATCACCCGCGCCCGACAGCACGCTCCAGCTCTGCGCGATGGAATCGATTCGGGCCTCCTCGCTCCTGCTGGAGCCGAGTGGGTAGCCGTCGTCGTAGTAGGCACGGACGTACCACTCGCCGTCCCACGCGTTCGACTCAATGGCGGTGCGGTAGCGCTCCGCGAGCTGCAGGAACTCGTCGTGCGTTGCGGAATCGCCTCGCGAGGCGCCGATGTCGGCCATGCGCTTGAGCGTCGTGATCAGGAACCAAGCCAGCCACACACTCACGCCCTTGCCTTCGATACCTACGCGGCTGAATCCGTCGTTCCAGTCGCCGCTTCCGATCAACGGAAGGTCATGCTGGCCAAACGTCGAGCCCTTGCGCAGTGCGCGAAGGCAGTGCTCGTAGATGCTTGCCGTCTCGTCGGATTCTTCAGGCTTGTCGTAGAGCTCCTGTTCGCCGGGCGCGAGCTGCCGCATGGTGATGAACTTCACCTGCTCGTCGAGGATCGCCGAGTCGCCGGTGACCTCCACGTAGTGGGCTACGACAAACGGGAGCCAGATGAGGTCATCGGAGAAGCGTGTACGCACGCCGCGGCCACTCTTGGGATGCCACCAGTGCTGGACATCACCCTCCACGAACTGGCGGGACGCGGAACGCAGGATGTGCGCGCGTGCCACGGGCGCGTCCGTGTACAGAAACGCCATGCTGTCCTGGAGCTGATCCCGGAATCCATATGCGCCGCTCGACTGATAGAGCGCTGTGCGTCCCCACATGCGGCAGGACAGCGCCTGATACAGCAGCCAGCCGTTCTCCACCCTGTCGAATGACGGGTCCGGTGTCTTGACGGTGATCGTCGTGAGCCGACGTTGCCACGCGGTGGTGGAGCGGTCCACTTCTGCAATGGCCGTTTCGACCGTCTTGTACCGCGTGATGATGTTGCGCGCGTCGGCCTTGGAGGAGAGCGCTCCGAGCAGTACGGTAACTTCGGCGGTCTCGCCCGGATGTACGGTGACGCTGCCCTGTAGCGCGCCGCAAGGATCGACGACCTCGCCCACGGACTCGTCGAGTGCCGCCTTGGACAGTGCCGCCGGACGCGCCGGCGTACCATTGCGTCCGATGAATTCGCGGCGGTCCGCCGTGTAGCTGCTGATGTCGCCGCTCATGGCGAGGAACGCTACCTGGTCCGCGAACTCCTGGTCGTAGAAGTTCTGGCCGAAGATCGAGGACGTCTCCGTGTCGAACGACGTGTACACGTGCTGTTGTGTGAGGTCGCGCGATACACCGAGCACCCATTCGATGTAACTCGTGATCGTCACCCGCTTTGGAGAGCGGCCGGTATTCGTGATCTGTAAAGTGCTGATCTTGACCGGATCATCCGTCGCCATGGCGATCTTCACCGACGTGTGGACGTCGCCGTGCTGGTGCTCGAAGATGGAATATCCCGCGCCGTGCTTGACGACGTATTCCGTCATCTCGCGGATAGGCGCGGGCGTTGCCGTCCACACGTCACCGCTCTCGTCGTCGCGCAGATAGATGCAATCGCTACACGGGTCGCGAACGGGATCGTTGTGCCACGGAGTGATGCGATAGAAGAAGCTGCTCTCTGCCCACGTGCAGCTGCTGCCGCTTTCAGTTATCACGAAACCCGCAGCGGGATTCGCTACCACGTTCGACCACGGAGCTGGCGGAAGCTCGGTTCCGTACAGCCGGAGCTCGTACTCGCCGGCGTCGTTGAAGAATCCGAAGCCGTTGGTCACTGGCGAGTCCGCCGGTGTCGTTGGAATGTGCGGGCTGGCGATGCGGCGAGCGTATCGCGGCGCGACGGGTATGTCGGGGCGACCCGCATATTCCTGCTCGTCGTCGGGGAATTCGAGCAGCGAGCCGAGTCCGAGGCCGTCGCATGCCACGTGCACGCGGGCCATCGCGCGAATGAGCGCGACATCATCCGGCTTGAGTATGTCGGTACGCCGGATGAATACACCTCCAGGCCGGTCGATCAGCGCAGCCTCGGTCGACGCCATCACCGTGGACGTGATGCTGTCGTTCAGTTCCTGCAGATAGGACGCGGGGCGCTCGTTCAGGATGACGAGATCGGACTTGAGCCCCTTCAGGCGCCAGTAATGGTGCGCCTGGAGCAGCTGCCGGACGTTCGCCACGCCCTCCGGTCCGTCAATCGTCGCGAGAAGTATGGGATTGTCGCCAGAAATGCCGAGCGGCCAGAGTGCCTGCTGTCCGCGAGTGTTGTCGCGCAGCTCGGTGCCCGTGGGACGAAGCTGAGGGTGCGGGTAGATGAGATATCCGGCGAACTGCTGATACACCGCAGCGTCACTCGGCGTGATACCCAGATCGCGTAGCTCCGCCTGCGCCTGCGCCCAGCTCAGATCCATCGCGCGACGCGCGCTGAACGGATCGTCGTACAGGTCGGACAGCTCGATTGCGCGCTCGCGCGTCTCGGCGACGAGCGTGGTGAAGCTCACCGGCACCGACTTTCCAGGCTCGACGCGAATGCGTACTCGTAGCGAGAAGATCGGATCCAGCGGGGCGCCGGCGGAGTTGGACAGCTGGCCACCGTCCTCCATTGCTTCGGGATGTCGTACCGACTTGCCTCGGCCTATGAATCTGGCGCGATCCGTTTCATACGTGACAGTTCCGAGTCGCTCGGGCCCGGTGGCCACGACATGCGCCGCCCAGTACACCTTCTCATCGGACGAGCGTGGACGGCGCGTGGCGATGATGGCGGAGTGGTCACCGATCCATTCGGTTTGAACGAAGAGATTGCCGAACGCCGGATGCTGTCTGTCCGTGTCGAGCGATTGAAGCACGATCTCGGAGTAGCTCGTGAGCTCGATGTCGCGTGTAACCGCGGACCGGTTCGTGATCGTGATGCGACGCACCTCGGCCGCGTCATCGGAGGAGATGACGACTTCCATCGCCGTATCTATGTCACCGTCGCGGCGATGGAACTCGACCCGATCGCTCGCGAAGGTCACGTGATATGCGTCCGCATCGACGGCGACGGGCTGATGCGCCCCGCTCCAGACGCGGCCGCTCTTCACGTCCTTGACATAGATCCACTCGCCCTGATTGTCGCGAGTGGTATCCCTGCGCCACCGGGTGACCACGATGTCGCCGTATCGGCTGTATCCGCCGCCCGCATTGGTGATGAGCGCGGTGTATGGCACATTGCCGAGCAGTGCGATTCGGGGTTGGGCGGTGTACGCCGTATCCATTTCGCGGACGGCGGGCTTCGCGGTTTCCAGCGCCATGTTGGGCGCCGGCTCGTCCTCGTTGCCCGTGCGCTGCACGACCAGGCGGCGCGGAATGCGCTCCTGCAACACGAGCTCGTTCGAGCGCACGAGCGGGTCTGCGTGAAAACGCCGCTGCCAGACCTGTCGCTGCAGCGCGTTGGTGAGCGCCACAAGGCTCATACCTATATGATGCGCCATGTAGGCGCCCACGACGGCGCGCGTCGACTCCGGCGCCGGACGAGTGTAGTCGATCGCGTCGCGAAAACCGTACGGCCCGAGCGCACCCTCGCTCTCCATCACCGCGAGATTTCGTATCGCCTGGCGCGGTGCAATGAGCATGGCGAGCACCGTGGCGTACGGCGCGATCACGAGATCCTTGTTCAGGCCGCGCTTGAGTGCCAGATCGGGGACGCCGAAGCCGCGATACTGATATACCTGGTTCCTGTCGCGCAGGTTGTACGCGGACTCCGACACACCCCACGGTGTCTTGCGCTCCGCGCCGTACAGGATCTGGCGTTTCACCGCGCCATGGTACGTCTGATCGAGTAGCGTGAACGGATACGATTGTGTCACGAGCACGGGCATCAGGTACTCGAACATGCTCCCGCTCCACGATGCGAGCGCGCGGATTCCGTGGTCCGAGGTGAGTGAGCGGCCAAGGTGAAACCAGTGCTCCACCGGAACGTCGCCCTTCGCGATGGCGACGAACGACGCGAGTCGCGCCTCGGACGCGAGCAGATCGTAATACGAATTGTCGAAGCTGCTCGCACTTGTCTGGAAGCCGATCGAGAACAGCTTGCGACGTTCGTCATAGAGGAAGGTGAAGTCCATCTCCGACGCATACGCGAAGGCGCGATCAGCAATGGCGCGCAGCCTCGCACACTCGTCGCCCACATCCTCGCCCGGCGCTACCGTACCCTGCATGCGCTCGCCGGAATTTGCGGCCACGATGCCGCCCGCAAGTGAGCGACCCGATATCTCCATCTCTATGGTGCGGGGCTGCACCGCGTGGATCATCTGGATGCAGGCCTGCTTGAGCGCTATGAAGTGGCCCGCAAGATTACCACTGTCCACGGTGGAGACGTACGCCGGCTCGAGGACCTGCAGCGTGGTGAGATCGTACCAGTTGTAGAAGTGACCACGATGGCGCTGCATTCTCTCGAGCGACTGGAACACTTTCTCGATCCTGTCGAGCATGTCGGCGCGAGTGATGAAGCCGAGGTCGGCCGCGCTCACTGTGGACAGGAGCTGGAGTCCGATGTTGGTCGGAGACGTGCGCAGCGCTATTTCTGGCTCGGGATCTTCCTGGAAGTTGTCCGGGGCCAGCCAGTTCGTTTCCTGAGTAACAAAATGGTTGAAGAATTCCCAGTGCAGCCGAGCGTACCGCTCCGCGCGAGCCCGATCGGGCTCGCTGAGCTTGACCTCCCCCGGTATCGCCGGCGCCGACAGCGAGGCGGCAATGCTCGGCGATACGATCCACAGCAACGCGAGCGGCAAAGTCGCGAGCGCGATCATGGAGCGCATCATGGTGTCGTCAGGCGAATGGAAGATCGACGCGATTGCGCCAGCCCCTACCAGTACTCCGATCGCGACGGCGGGCCACATGCGACGATAGACTTCGCGATCACCGCCGGATCGCATCGCACGCTCCACCTGTGACGCGGTCTGCCACTCGAGCATTTTGGTGTGCGTGATTCGGAGACGCACGAGCGTACGAACGATCGCATCAGCCGATACCCATGCCTGGTGCGGAAGGAACGTGACGGCGAGACTGAATTGCTCCGCGCTTGCAACGATGTCGCGCATCACCGCGCCGTAGTAGGCCTGCAGCGACTGGTCAGTTGGTGGCTGTATGATTTCGAGAGCGGACGCGAACAGCCACGGGAACGCGAACAGGACCAGCACTATCGCGGTCCAGATGAGCGCACCTCCCGGCAGTACGAACCAGCCTGTGAAGAGCAGAGCGAGAAGCGCTATCTCGACGAGCGATCTGCGCAGATTGTCGAATATCTTCCAGCGCGACAGCGTCGAGAGTCTGTTGGGCTCCTCCCCATCCGGGCCGGGAACAGTGGTCTTGAGCCAGCTCAGAATCTGCCAGTCGCCGCGGATCCAGCGGTGCTTTCGGCGCGTGTAAGCCAGGTAGCGGGTGGGATAGTCGTCGTACAGCTCGATGTCGGTGACCAGGCCCGCGCGAGTGTAAGTACCCTCGATCAGATCGTGGCTCAGCAGCGTGTTCTCGGGAAAGCGGCCGTGCGTCGCTTCCTCGAAAGCGTTCACGTCGTAAATGCCCTTCCCTGTGAAACTGCCCTCGCCGTACAGGTCCTGGTACACGTCCGATACCGCCGTCGTGTACGGATCCACGCCGGGATGTCCCGAATGAATCGCCGCGAACTTGGAGCGATACGCGCTTGTGAGGGCGACGCCCACGCGCGGCTGCAGTATGCCATAGCCGCGCGTGATGCGCCCTAGCTCCTCGTCGTACTCGGGGCGGTTGAGCGGATGGTCCATCGCGCCGACGAGCTGCGCAGCCGCGCCGCGAGGGAGTACGGTGTCCGAATCGAGCGTGATTACGTACTTGGTGCCGGCAAGAAGTCCCGGATCGCCAGCGATCACAGGGAATACTTCAATAGTTCCACCGCGCAGGAAGCGATTGAACTCGGCGAGCTTCCCTCGCTTGCGTTCCCATCCCATCCAGACGCCTTCGGTCGGATTCCACCTGCGCGCGCGGTGAAAGACCAGGAATGGACCAGGGTCGTCATCCGTCCTGTACTTGTCGTTGAGGCCGCGCGTCCCGCGCTCAACGGCTTCGACAACGTGGGCATCGCTCGCGAGCGTCTCGCTCTTGCCGTCCGTGTAATCGCTGAGTATGACGAACCGGAGATTGGGATCCGGATTGGCGAGATACTGCACCTCGAGATGCTCGAGCGCTTCACGCACCGCCGCAACGGTCGAGAACAGCGTTGGAACGACGACAGCCGTGCGCGCCTGGTCGGGAATCCCCGTATCCCGATAATCCATCTTCGGCAGCAGGTGCGGCGGCACGAGCACCGTGACGATCCTGTTCACCACCGCCACTCCAACCTCGCTCGCCGGGATCGCCAGCAACAATAGCGCGGCGAGCGCGAAGCCTGTCGAGCTGATTGGCACCAGCTCCAGAACGGTGGCGAACACGAAGAGCATCGCGGCGAAGATCACACCGAAATAGATGAGGCTCGGGTGACGCTTCGCCCAGCGGTAGATCACCTCGCCGATCGTGGGCCTGTACGCCGTGCGCTCCTCCAGCACCGCGCGTCCCTCGGCTACGAGCCAGTAGCCCACGTGAGACAGGCGCCGATCACTGAAATTCTCGCGCGCAAGCGCCAGCACTTCGTTCGCGATCGAGTCCTCGTCGCGCTTTGTACGCTTCGCGACCTGTTCTACGACGTGGCGATATTCGTCACGCGACGAGAAGGTCATGTCGGCGTACACCTGCGCCGGATCGTCGCGAAGCAGCTTCTCCGTAATGCTCTGCGACTCGACGAACTCGTTCCAGTCCAGTCGCGCAATCATGCGCAGGCTCTGGATGCTGTTCGTGATTGTGACCTGTGTTATAGCGATGCGGCGGTTCGACCGCGTTACCGCGTCTTCCGCGCTCAGGCCGTCTTCCGCGATCCACTGTTCGAGCCAGACCAGCGGCGTGAAGTTGGTCTGGTAGCTACGAATCTGCCCCAGAAAGCGAGCGACGAACGTCGGCGTGAGCGGCGGATGATTATCGATGAACGTTGAGAGCGTCTGCGACAGCGACTCGGCCGATTCAGCGCTCGCGGTCCGCATGCGAGTCGCCCAGACGTCGGCCTCCTGGACCTCGGCGAGCCGCGCGGCGGTGCGCAGCGCCATCCTTCGGATGTTCTCAACGAGACCGAGACGGAGCATGGTCGGTATCGCCCACAGCTCGCCGAGCTTGAGCTGAGACACGCGCTGGAACTCGCGCGTGAACAGCGTGATGTTGTCGAGATCCAGCCGGCCTTCGGTGTGGCCTATGAGCTCGATCGCAAGTTCGTACACGCGCGGGTAACCAGCGAGCGTTCCCGTCGCCAGCTTGGGCAGCTCCTGGTAGTACTTGCTGGGGAGCGCGGTGCGCACCTCGCGCATGTGCTCCTGCACGATGTAGTAGTTGTCGAGCAGCCACTCGCCGGCGGACGAGATGTCTATTCCTTCCGCAGCCGCGTCGCTTAGCGCGCGATGTATGTCGCCAAGTACGATGCGCGTATCGTCCAGACGCCGCAGCAACGGGCCGGGCCCGCGGTGTTTTGGCGGCGGCCCGATCTTCTCCTGGCGCGCTACGGCACGAGCGCGCTCCGCGAGCCGGTCGACACCGAGAACCTCACCGCGAATGGGCGCAACCAGGTGCGCGCCGGGATACCCGTCTTCCTCTGAGCCAGTCCAGGGGAGGAAGCGACGGAGAATGTTGCGATCGTTCTTTGGAGGGGTGGCAGTGGGCACGTAGCGAAAGTTAAAGGCGCCGATCAAGCAACGCCCCGAAGTTACGTGCCGGAAGCCCGGCGTGAGGCGCCCGGTGAGACCGGACCCCGACTTCTATTGCACGTAGTACGCCTTGATCGCGGATGAAATGATCACCTCGCGCATGCGTGCCGCGTCCGCGGTGCGTGGCAGCACTCCCTCGGAGATGAGCTCCTCCCAGATCTGCTTCAGCCAGATGACGAACTGCTCTGCGCTGATTCCGCGATCACGGGCTTCGTCGGCGGCCGTCCTCACGAGTCCATGAACCTTGTCATGAGAACCGCCTGATGCAGCGCAATGTTCGCGGAGTGCTTCGCGAAACCGGGTAGTCGTGTCGTCACTCAGCACGCCAAAAATATACTACGTATGTTTTTGCTTGGACACCACGATTATGCAGCAATTTTGCGTGTCGCTCCGAAATAGAGCATGTCCGGGCCGGCTGAGGAGCCGCTAAGCGGCTGCCACGAGCGGGAGGAGGAGCGTCATGTCACCCACCGCCGCGTGGCACGCTGCAAGTGAGTCCAGCACCGTCGGGTCGAACGCCTTTCCCCTCCCCTCGGAGAGAATTGTGTAGGCAGCTTCCCACGGTAGGCTCGCGCGATAGGGGCGATCCGCGGTGAGAGCTTCGTAAACATCCGCTACGCAAAGGATCCGCGCCGTCAGATCGAGGCGATTGCCGCTGAGATGCCAGGGATATCCGCTGCCATCGAGTCGCTCGTGGTGAAGCGCCGCTGCCCAGGCGAAATCCCGGAACGCCGGCACCCGGGACAGTATCTCCCAGGTGAAGAAGGGATGCCGCTCCACGGCGGTCCGCTCGCTGTCGGACAGCCGGCCGGGCTTGTCGAGTATGGAGTTCGAGACGCCGAGCTTGCCGATGTCGTGAAGCAGTCCGGCGCGGTACACGCGGCGCTGAGTGGCCTGGTCCAGCTTCATCTGACGCGCGATGCCGAGTGCGTAAGCGGCGACGTTCCTGGAATGAGAGTACGTGTATGGCGACTTGGCGTCGATGATGTCCGCGAAGGCTCTTGCGATGACATCGAGATCGTCATCGCTGACCCAGCGGACCATCGAATCCGGCTCCGCGGCCATTACCTCGTTTGTGGGATCCGAGCTGTCCAGCCGCTCCCACCAGCTCTCCTCGTGCCGCCAGGATACGAGGCGCGTGACGAGCGTGGGGTCGAACCAGGTGCCGCTTCTGGCGCGTGCGACATGGATGGCTGCGTCGATGCCATCGTTCTGGTGGAAGACGTCCACGACCTGCGCGAGATTGGCGATTCGGGACATCATCGGGATTGCCTGGCCCGACAGCCCTTCCGGGTGTCCCCGTCCGTTCCAGTGCTCGTCCAGATGGCGGATGGCGTCGGCGGTCGCCTGCGGAAAGCCGAGTCTCATGGCGATGTCAGCCCCCCGATCGCAGCGGAGTGCCATGACTTCCTTCATGATCCCGTCGCTCCGGGCAACGCCGATGAAGTGTCGAATCTTGTCGGGGAGGTCGCCGTCCATGCTGACGGTGCGGGCGGTCTGAAAGGCGAGTGCCAACCGGTTCTGCCGGTCCACGAGCTTCATCCGCGGCTTGAGCTCCAGATCGTCGGTACCGAAGAGCTGGCAGAGGCGGGCGGCGTTGCTCGAGCAGCCGGCGTCCTTGAGGAGGAGCGCATAGTACAGCGCCGCCCGGTCATTGGCGGAGAGCCCGACTTCGTGTCCGAGCCGCATGCCGATGAGGCAGCTCCTCATCGTGTGGCCGAGGGGCTGACCCTCGGTCAGATCGAGTGCGCACGACAGAGCCGAGAGCACTTCAGAAAGGTTCACGCGCGCGGACATTGTGCCCCCGAGTTTCGGCGTGGCGGGGGCGAAGTTGACCGGAACGAATTTCCGGGGGTGCGCTACCTCAAGTGCCGGCGTACCACTCGTAGCCCTGATCGCTCCAGTAGCCACCATTGCGATGGGGCATGAAGGCGATTCTCGTCAGGTACTTGGTGTTCTTGTATCCGAGCTTTACCGGCGAGAAGAGCCGCGCCGGAGCGCCGTGGGCCGCTTGAAGAATCCTGCCATCCAGGCCGTAGCAGATGAGCGTTTGCGGGTGCATGGCGCTCTCGATGTCCCAGCTTTCGTGGTAGCCGTTGTCGAACGACTGAAAATCCACGTAGTGCGCCTGTGGCTGGACACCGACGGCGCGCGCGATATCACTGAGCCTGCAGCCGGTCCAGGATTCTACCGCGGTCCAGCCTTCGACGCAGAAATGGTTCACTCGCTGCGTGATGCGCGGTAGCCGCTGCAGCATGTCCATCGTGAGCGTGAGCGGTCGTGCTACGAGTCCCGATACCTCGAGTGTCCATGCGCCGCGCGCCGCAATATCCCACACCGGAACTGTATCCGATATGTAATAACTTGGCAAACGCGATCCCGCGCTGCGCCAGCGCGCTGCTGGCGAATCCATGGAAGTGTGTCTGAACAATCCGCGTTCGAGCGTCTCGTTCTTTCGCATCGCGTAGTCGAGCACCCTCTGCGCGCCGTCCGGGCCGCGCGATCCGCACGCGGCAAGGAGCCAGGATGCGGTGACACCGCCGCCGGTTGCAAGAAAGTCACGTCTGCGCATTCGTGTCCACCCTGGATTTTCTGAACAGGTGATAGAACGGGCGCGCATCGCGCAGCTCTGGCGCGCGCTCGGGATTGTACTTGCCGGTGACGATGGAGCGAATGGAATACGGATCCACCGCGAATACCATGAAGATGTGGATCAGCGACAGCAATACGAGCAGCACCATTACGAGAAAATGCCAGTAGCGAGCATATACGTATCCGCCCAACAGATTCGTCAGCGGTGCAAGGCTTACCGGCTTCCAGACTGCGAGACCCGTTACCACGGCGAGGATCGCAAGCAGAGGAATGCTGAAGTAGGTGAACTTCTGCAGAGCGTTGTGCTTGCCCTGATGAGGGTGATGCCGGCGCACGAACAGATAGAACTTCACCATCTGCCACGAGTCGCGAATATCGCCTCGCCGCGGAACAAGATCCCGCCACTCGCCGTGGAGATATATGAAGAGGAGGTACGCGGCCCCGTTCACCACGAAGACCCACATCATCGCGAAGTGCCAGTTGCGCGCGCCTGCAAGCCAGCCGCCGAACGTCGCCCACTTGGGAATCGCGTGTCCCGCGAAGGGATAGCAGCAGAACGAGGCGCCGCGCCTGGCGAACGCCGGATATGCGTTGAAGATCTGCAGGCCGCTTCCGATCATCACTACGAGCGCAATCGCGTTTACCCAGTGCGTGAGCCGCACAAACCAGTGGTGCCGATCAACCGCCATCGCAGATCCTCATGAGCTCGACGCTGAAACGCCGGATGCAGTTCGGGTGTCTAACATACAGCCCCGCTGGTACAGGCGTGTCCTCATGGCGCAGTACGGCCCGGGATGCATATTGGATCTGTGGAGGCATCGCTACCTGACATGGCCCACGAACGCACGGGATATCCAGGACCCGAGTCACGAATGCACGCCGTTGCGCGGTACGGCGGGCCAGGCGTCACGCTGCTCGTCGCGTTGCCGCTGATCCTGGCGTGCGCCTCCGCCAGGCCTCTCGTGGTAACCGCACCGGCTTCCGTGGTTGCCGCCGCCAATGCTGGTACGGCACCACCACCTGTGCGGGTGCTCATTTACAATGACTACTGGCACGCGCTCCGGGAGGCCAATCTGCAGGACGCGTGGATCGTGGCCGGCTCCAAAGAGCAGCGCAGTCTGGCCGACGCCTTCGAGGCGTTCCTCGGCGGGCGCAATGCCCAAGCTGACTCAATCGCCGTGAGCCTGCTCAGTGCGCACGACCGTGAAGTGCGGCAGGCTGCGAGGATCGCTCATGGCGCGATACTCACTTCCGACGGCAACTGGGCCAGATTGGCAGCATACACCGATTCGGTCGGCCGGGAGAGCCCGGACGCGGCAGGAGTCGAGACCTGGGCGCCCGCCTTCAAGGCGGTTCGGACCAGAATCGCATTCGAAGATTCGGTGTGCTCGGTTCCCATCACCCGATCCATGACCGGCGTCGTGGTAGTCCCGGTGACGGTGAATGGCGTCACTAGGCACTTCTGGCTCGACACGGGGTCGAGCATTACCATCCTCACCGAATCCGTAGCCCGCGAAACGCGAGTGGCCGGCATTGGCGGAGATACCCTCGAGCTGGTGTCGTCCGTGGGGCGGCTCTCGACGAGGGCTGCGATTATCCACTCGATAAAGCTTGGCAATGTCACCATCTCCGACGCGCCGGCAATGATCGTGAGCGACGATGCCCTCAAGGTGCGGGAGGAGACATCCGGTATGCCGCCCCAGCCGATCGATGGCGTGATCGGCTTCGACCTGATTCGCCTTCTGGACCTTACCATCGACGACAGGGATGGACGAGTGATCGTCCGGAAACCCGTCGTGCTGCCGGACAGTGACGCGCGAACAAGGAACCTGTTCTGGTTCGGGGTACCCATCGTGACACTTCTCACCGGCGACGGCTCTCCCGTTCACATGTTGCTCGATACTGGCGCGGAGGAGACGTTCGGGACCGCCAGCCTGGCGCGCAAGAGCAACGCCCGGTGGCACGCCGCCGAGCGACGGACGGTGCAGGGATTCGGAGGCACCAGGACCGAGTCGGGGATCGTGATTCCATCGGTTCGCCTCTTTCTGGGCCAGGTACCGCTCTCGTTCCAGCGGATATTCCTGTACCAGGCCAACTATCCCACGATCTTTTCCCTCGATGGCACGCTGGGCGCCGACGCCGGACGCGGCGGTACCATGCGAATCGACATGACCAACGGCCGCCTCGAGATATCGGCAAGGTGATCGCCGGCGAATCCTCGGCACAATTGCGGCGGCTGGAGCGGTTGTAATCGTGGTTCCGCAGGCGCTACATTTCGCGCATGCCAGTTGAGAACAACGAGAAACTGACCGGCCCGCACAGTGGCGTGCTTGGAATCACATCCGTCCTGCTGCTCACGCTGTTCACGTGGAGCTTTCTGTACTTCCTCCATGTAAAGCTCTGGCGCGATCCCATCAATCCGATGTCGCCGAACGAACACTCGACGGTGATCCACGAGCCGAACGCGCCGGCCGGACCGCGCGCACCGGACGCCGCCACGACGGCCTCTGACGTTCCACCGCCAGCAACGCACTAGCAACGCACTAGCAACGCACTAGCAACGCACTAGCAACGCACTAGCAACGCACTAGCAACGCACTAGCAACGCACTAGCAACGCACTAGCAACGCACTAGCGTTGGTTCAGGCCGTCGAATCCGCAGGAACCGGCGGCTGGCTCACGTTGAAGCGAAAGGGTTGCTCAACCAGCTGGCGGACACGTCTTCCGTTGAGGCGTGCGGGGGAGAAGCGCATGTGTGGCAGCGCCGCGCGTACGGACTCTTCGAACTGTGGAGCCGATGCATCGAGAATCTCAATCGAGGTCACATCGGCGGTTCCTAGCGTATCAATCACGAAGCGAACCGTAACTTTTCCCCCAACGCGGCGCGCGAGCAGATCAGGTGGATATCGCGGAACCACGCTTCCGGTTGATATCTGTGCGGCATTGTCCACCTGGAAAACGGTATAGACATTGTCAGCGACCTCGGCAACCGAATCGCCGATAGCGAGCACAATGCTTGGGACGACGCCCGCGCCTCGCCGTCGCGTGGCCGAGGCGTTTGGTGCCCGGCCGCCACTTCCTGAACCGGCGCTTCCCGTCTGGAACGGTAGCGTGACCATTGCCAGCATTCCAGCTCGACGGGCCGCGGAGTACCGTTGTGGCGGAGGAAGAAATGCCGCGGAGTCTGTGGCGTAGTGGTCCATCGCGCTTCGCGCCGTCCATACGATGATCGCCGCCACGACAAGGTGCAACGCTCCGCTGGCGATTGCTGGCCAGAGCGGCGGTCTGGGATAATAGAATCGGCCCATGGCGGCGACGGGACGGTAGTCCGGCGCGCGGGACGATCGAGCGGAAAGCGATGTCAGCAAAGGACGAGCGAGTCCAGACCCGTCGGTCATGCGAATACCCTCCGCCGAATACACCGAGAGGGAGGTGCGTTCCTGCGAAAATTACTACAATTTTTCGCCTTCAGGGGGCGAGCGGAAGCGCTAGGCCGGCCGCGCCACTCGTGTCGTGTACTTCGATGTCGTCATCCGGTCCCCGGGGAAGTTGTTCCAGCGCGTAGAACTCAACGGAACTCGACACGCATACTGAATGCCGAATGCGACATATTATTTGATCTACTTGGTGTCATGTTGATCAGATTGGCGGCAATTATGCAGCATATATGAGCCAAGTGACTGGCGACACGGTCAGGCGAGGAGGAAGATGCGACGAAGGGACGACGTGGTCACCACGCTGAGAGAGATGATCGTGAACGGCATGCATTTCGGTCGCATCGCGCCCGGTGACAGGTTGCCGAGCGCCCGTCGAATGGCGAAACAGCTGAAGGCCGACGCGAGGGTCATCCGATCAGCGTATGACAGCCTGGAGCGCGACGGGATGGTTGCACGGCGCTCCGGCGCTCGAGGCTACTTTGCCGCACTCGGCGCGGGGAAGCCTGGACGACCGATGCCGACATCCGAATGGATAGTCTCCGTCACATCGGAAGCGATAGAACGTGGAATCTCGGTACGGCAGTTTCTGGATCACGCGCGACGCAGCCTTGACGTGGTACACACTCGCACCGTTTGCCTCGAGTGCAACGACGATCACCTCACGTGGTTGTGCGGCGAGCTCGAGGACGACTACGGATTCATGTCCCGGGCCGTCAATACGCGCTCGACCCACGACATCACGACGGATCCCGAGATTCAGCGTTCGGACATCATCGTCACCACGTCGGCTCACGCCCTTCTCGCCAACTCGATCGGCGAGAGGCTCGGGAAGCCTGTGGTGCTGGTGACTCTACGGCCGGATATGGTGGCCGAGATGACGAAACTGCTCGACAGGGGATTGGTGTACTTTCTCTGCACGGATCCGCACTTCGAGGTGAAGGTGCGAGAGATGTACAGCGGTGTCGGAAATCTCGAGAACATCCGTACCGTTCTTGTTGGTCGCGACAATCCGGATTCCATCCCGGATGGCGCACCGGTCTGGGTGATGCGCCGCGCAGGAGAACGCCTGGGCAGGATACCGCCGCAGATTCAACCTCTCAATACCGCGCGGCTATTCTCGCCGGATACGCGCACGGAGCTCCTCGCCCACCTGGTGCGCGCAAACCTCGCTGCCGCCAGTGCGGCGCGAGCGCCGGTACAATGAACCGGGGCTCGCAGCATTTTCAGCCTGGGGACCTCAGAGGGGAACGGCCGTTAGATGTTGTACTTGGCGCCGAGATAGATGGTGCTGCCATAATACTCCCTCTGAATCGAGTAGTCGTGGCCTGGCGTACCGGTAAATAGCCCGAACACCGCATTGTTCAGATTCAGTCCCTGCAACTGGACCTGCAGCCGCGAGTTGAAGTTGTAGATGACCGATGCGTCGATCTGGGAATGGGCATAGAAGTAGGTGTCACCCGTGGGCGTGGGTGATCCGTCGCCGTAGCTGACGATGTTGGCGCCCTGATATGCCCAGGCGGCACGTGCCGACAGCGGACCGAAGTCGTAGGTGGCCGCGACGTTCGCGAGATTTGGAGACTGACGTTGCAATGGTGCATACCGGCCGGTGGACGGATCCACCAGAGCCCGTGAATCCACGTGAGTGAAGTTTGCATCGAATCCGAGGCCGGCGAACACACCTGGCAGGAAGACGAGTCGCTGATTCCACTCGCCTTCAAAACCGAGTAGGTGCCCCGCTCCTCCATTTTGCGGACGAGTCCCCAGCTGACCATCGAATGCGGTAACTGGACCGTTGTACGTGAATGTCTGATTGTAGATGAAGTCTGTCAGCGACTTGTAGAACACCCCCGCGGAGATCACTCCGACAGAGGGAAAGAAGTGCTCCGCCAGAAAATCGTAGTTCCACGCGTGCTGCGGCTTGAGATCGGGGTTTCCGCTCGTAAGATTGGCCGGATTGGACAGACTGCCGCCCATCGTTCCCTGCAATGACGGCGCGAGCGCTGAGTAATCGGGCCGCGCTATGCCGCGGGTTACAGCAAGTCTGACATCGGTGCGAGGTGCGAAGGAATATTTCAGCTGCGCACTGGGGAAGAGATCGGTATACGTTTGCGAACCTGGCACGCGACTGATGCTCGTGACATTTCCGGAAGTATCCTGCGACACGGCATGGCCCGTGTAGTTGGAATGCGTATTCTCCATGCGCAGGCCCAGATACAGCTCCGTGGGGCCAGCGGTCAGCGTGTTGCTCACGTACGCCGCATAGATCCGCTCAGAGCCATTAAAGCTCGCGAGAATGTTCTGGACGGAATCGGATCCGTTGGTGAACGTGGACGCGTTGGCGTTTTCGTATCTCCGTGCAGCAGGGTCATTCGGCATCGGACCAAACACAAACGCATTGGAGGCGCTGGAATAGTAGTGCGGGTCGGAAAAGTTGCCGAGCGCTTGCGTGAGCGGAAATTGCGTGTCGCTGTACCAAAACCCATGATTCGCGGTGTAGTCCTTTCGTTCGTCGCGGATCTTTCCACCAAACTTGAATAGCGAGCTCCAGGTTGCCGCGTCCGTGTGCCATGGAGTGCTGAAGTCCGCGGCACTTCCCAGGTCGCGTCCAGTTGTCGCACCGTCGATGGCGAAGTAGTGACTGAGCGCAAAGTTGGCGGGCGTCTGCGCGGCTGACGCCATCGCGCTATTGGCGAACTGGTAGGTTGGCACCTTCGTACTTGACGCGTCGTAGGCAACTGTGAGTCCCTGCCCGCTGGGTCCATCGTACACGAAAGGGCTGAATCGGTAATCCGTAAGGCGTGACGTGGTGCCGGCGGCGTTCAGTGACAGCTTCACATCTATACCAAGCCACTTTGTGCGACCGCCGAGTGTTCCGCCATAAAGTTGACCGAGGGGAGTGCGATTGTATGACATCCTGGTAACTTCGGCTCCAGTACCGAATCCACGGGCGCCCACTCCGGCAGAATCTCCAATCGGCCCAAAACTCGATCCGGTGACACCGGTCGTCACATCGTTCGTGTAGGTAGTGCCGAAATCCTCAAAGCGACTGTACAACCCTTTCAGGGAAATCGCCGATCCGTCACTGAAGCGATAATCGACGTCGCCACCGAGGCCATATCGGTTGCGCCTGTATTCGTAGTCGCGCTGACTCCATTCGATGGGAACTGGTCGCCCATTCGGGTCCACCATCCACGCGGGCTCCAGATCATTGCTCGTTCGGTTGTTGCGGTCGGCCGACCCTCCCAGAAGGAACCCAAGTCGCTGCTGATCCCCGAACCGGCCGCCGTAGGCAAAGCCTTCCTGATACTGGTTCTTGTTCAGCAGAGATATCCTGCCGTACTGGCCGGACACGTAGCCCTTGGGGCTTCCCTCCGGCGTCTTGGTCACAAGGTTGACGGATCCGCCGATCGCGTCGGCATCCATGTCCGCTGTCAGCGTCTTGCTGACTTCGATTGCTGCCAGCACGTCCGACGGAACATCGTCGAGCCTCGGAACCCGTGTCCCAGCCTCGCTGCCGGGAACGTGCGCGCCGTTGATGGTGACATTGGTAAGACGTGGTTCCGTTCCGCGAATCTGAATGAATTTCCCCTCGCCTTCGTCGCGTTCGGTGGATACGCCTGGTATCCGGCCGGCAGCTTCG
Source organism: Gemmatimonadales bacterium (assembly GCA_038205315.1). Classification (GTDB taxonomy): domain Bacteria; phylum Gemmatimonadota; class Gemmatimonadetes; order Gemmatimonadales; family Gemmatimonadaceae; genus Fen-1247. The sequence continues at coordinate 19,795 of JBBRBY010000039.1, forward strand.
GCGGCGTTGGCATTCGGTAGCGCTCGAATCACGTCTCCTGCCAGTACGTTGACAACGTTTGGCGCCTGATCCCGTCGCACCAGAGCCGACGCTTGCGATTCACCAAGCCGCTGCGCACTGACCACCACACCTCCGAGCATTTCCGCAGATGCCCGGAGCACCACGTCGTGTTTCGTTTCGCGCCCACTCGAGACGAGAACCGTTGCCGAGTCAGGCGCGAAGCCCAGGCGAAGCACCCGCACCTTGACCGGCCCCGGAGGGATGCCGCGGATGCGGTACGTCCCGCTCGAGTCGACAGTTGCACCAAGCTGTGATCCCAATACATGCACCGTGGCACCTGGCGCCGGACGGCCATCGAGCTCCGTTACGTGGCCGCTCACGGATCCCTGCGCCGACATCGAGCTTGCCGCGAGCATGGAAGCAGCGATTGCTGCGAACACTTTCAATCTCGAAATGGGGAATCGCATTCTGCTCTGATACCATATGGAAAGTGAGCGAACTCTGCCGCATGTGCCCAAAACATCGCTGAGGCGGGGACAGGCGGCCACCTGCGTGCGCCAAACGTTATGAAGCAGGGAATTATTGTGTTGCAAAGTGGTGTGTGCAACCTGTCAGCAACATGACATTGCCAGTATCCGGATCGCACCGACGATCGCTAACCGCAATGAATAATTCCCGATGGACACCGCTAGTTCGCGAATTGCCGCAATTACGTGAACCGCGATCGCGGAAATTGTTTTCACCGCGAAGACAATAGTTGCACAACCCGCGACGACCCCAAATCCGAAAAGGTATTCCGGCCGGGATGATGCGCCGCGCCCGCGATGGGTTGAGGGGAACGCGACTGCCAGCGAGAGACCCGGCGCTTTCTGCCTGGCCCAACCGTACGTTTCCGGTGCTTGACGCGGTACCTGTCTCCCCGGCAGATTCGCCTCGTGGAACTGGATAAAGAAACAGCCGCCCAACAGGGACGATGAAGGGGATTTTCTCGGAGTCGTTGACCTGATGCACGTCCCCGACGCCGGACCGGGCGAGACCGCGCCCCGCAGCGCCGCCACGCCGCTGGCAGGCGGTGGCGAGATGGGCGCCCTCATGCGCGGCCTCGACTGGTCGTCCACCGCGGTGGGCCCCGTGGAAAGCTGGCCGCAGAGTCTCAAGACGGCGGTGAGCATGCTGCTCGAGTCACGCTTCCCCATGTACATCGCCTGGGGCTCCGAGTACACGCAATTCTACAACGACGCATACCGGCCAATCCTGGGTGCCACCAAGCACCCGGCGGCGCTCGGCCTCAGCAGCCGCGAGACATTCGCCGAGGTGTGGGCGGAGTACGTCGGGCCGCTATTCGGTCGCGTGATGGACCGAGCCGAGCCCACGTACATCGACGACTGGATGCTCCCTCTCGACCGATTCGGCTTTGTGGAGGAGTGCTACTTCACGTTCTGTTACAGCGCGATCCGGAACGAGACCGGTGACGTGGGCGGCGTATTCGTCACCGTTGTCGAAACCACCGATCGCGTACTCGGCGAGCGCCGCGTTGCCACGCTTCGGGAGCTCGCAAGCGTGGGCGCCAAGATCGATAGCGCCGCAACCGTGTGCAGGCTCGCCGCCGATTCACTCAACGCCAGCGCCGCCGACACGCCGTTCGTGCTGCTGTATCTGCTGGACGAGGCTGGTCAACGACTGACCCTCGCGGGCGCCACAGGGATGGACGCACGCGGGTCTTTCGCGCCACCCGTCGTCGATCTCGCCGAGGGTGGCACAAGTGGCTGGCCGCTCGCCGCCGCTATCCACGCGCGTGAAGCTGTCGCGGTGGACGATCTGGCATTGCGCTTTGGAGTGATTCCAGGAACTCCGTGGCCCGAGCCCGTTCACTCGGCCCTGGTGCTGCCAATCGCACTGCGCGGCGAGGAGCGCCCGTACGGCGTCATGGTTGCGGGGCTGAGTCCGCGGCTGGGCTTCGACGATAGATATCGCGGCTATCTCGATCTGGTCGCCGGACAGATAGCGACTGCGATCACCAGCTCGCGCGCGTACGAAAAGGAGCAGCGCCGCGCCGCGGCACTGGCCGAGCTCGATCGAGCGAAGACGGCTTTCTTTTCGAATGTCAGCCATGAGTTTCGCACACCGCTCACGCTGATGCTTGCGCCCACCGAGGAGCTTATCGAAGGCACGGTGGGTGAGTTGACGACGGAGCAGCGCGAGCAGCTCCGTCTCATTCACAGGAACGAGCTACGACTTCTAAAGCTCGTGAACACGCTGCTCGAATTCTCGCGGATCGAAGCCGGACGAGTCGAGGCCACGTATCAGGCGACGGATCTCGGCCGCTTCACCGCCGAGCTTGCGTCGAGCTTTCGCTCGGCCGTCGAGAAGGCGGGCCTCACGCTGGTCGTCGATTCACCCAGCGGTGAGGAACGAGTTTACGTCGATCAGGAAATGTGGGAAAAGATCGTGCTCAACCTGATATCGAACGCGTTCAAGCATACGTTCGAAGGAACGATCTCCGTATCGGTGACACTCGACGGTGAAGTGGCGCAACTCGTCGTCGCCGATACCGGCGTGGGGATACCAGCGCAGCACGTCCCATTGCTGTTCGACCGATTCCATCGCGTACCCAACGCGCACTCTCGCACTCATGAGGGCAGCGGTATCGGCCTCGCGCTCGTCCAGGAGCTCGTGCGACTTCACGGCGGCGAGATTCGCGTAACCAGCGAGGAAGGGGCGGGAAGCGAGTTCACCGTCCGGATTCCAATGGGGACGGCCCACCTGCCTTCGGAGCGCATCCACTCCGCACCCGAACACGCGCTGGCGGGAATCGGCGCGGCGTACGTACAGGAGGCGTTGCGCTGGCTGCCGGACAGCGATGCCAGCATGATACCTGCCGACCTCTCACTCACCGCGACGGACGGGAGCGCCTCCCGTGAGCTCACGGCGCCGCCCGTCCACGCGGCACGAATCATTCTCGCGGATGACAACTCCGACGTGCGGGAGTATGTCGGCCGTCTGCTGCGCGGTCACGGTTGGGATGTGTACGCATGCGCGGACGGCGCCAGTGCGCTGTCCGCTGCGCAGTCGTACCCACCGGATCTGGTACTGTCCGACGTGATGATGCCGGTGCTCGACGGGTTCGGTCTGCTGCGCGCGCTACGTAGCGATCCGCGTACCAGTGGCATTCCTGTCATTCTTCTCTCCGCGCGTGCGGGCGAGGAGTCACGCATCGAAGGGATTGAGTCCGGCGCGGACGACTATCTGGTGAAGCCTTTCTCCGCGAGAGAGCTGATCGCGCGGGTTGGCGCGCACCTGAGCCTGATGAAGGCGCGCGAGCGTGCAAACGCCGAGGTAGAAAGTGCGCATACATCGCTCAAACAGACACACGACCTGTTGCTGCGTCAGGCGGTCGCGACCGAAGATGCGCTGGCGTCGCTACGCGTTGAGCAGACGCGGCTCACCGATCTCTTCCGCCAGGCACCGGCGTTCATCGCAGTACTCCGCGGTTCGGATCACGTGTTCGAGATGGCCAACGATGCGTATTCACAGCTGCTCGGCCACAGGAAGCTGATCGGTCTCACGGTACGCGATGCGGTGCCGGAAGCCGAGGCTCAGGGCTACTTCGACCTTCTGGATGGCGTGCTCACCACTGGAAAGGCGTTTGTGGGTCAGGAGCTTCCGTTGAATCTCGAGCGTGAGCCCGGCGGAGTGATGGAGCAGCGTTTCGTGACGTTCGTGTATCAATCCATTGTGGAAGCTGACGGGTCGCGCTCGGGTGTCTTCGTGCATGGCGTGGATGTCACGGTGCAGGTGCGCGCGCGTGTGGAAGCGGAAGCTGCACGTGCGGAAGCCGAAGCCGCGAACACCGCCAAGAGCGACTTCCTCGCAGCGATGAGCCATGAGCTGCGCACACCGCTGAATGCGATTGCCGGTCACGCCCAGCTCATGGACATGGGTGTGCACGGCCCAGTAACCGAGGCGCAGCACAACGCGCTCGAGCGCATAGTGCGATCGGAACAGCACCTGCTTTCGCTGATCAACGACGTCCTCAACTTCGCCAAAATGGAAGCAGGCCGGATCGAGTATCAGGTGTCGGATATCGGACTCGCCGACACGGTGAACGCAGTGGCATCGATGATAGAGCCGCAGATTGTGGCGAAGCAACTCAAGTATGTCTCGCGGGTTGGCGCCGACATCTGTGTGCGCGCGGACGAGGAAAAGTTACGGCAGATTCTGCTTAACCTGCTCTCGAACTCCATAAAGTTCACAGAGCCCGGCGGAAGCATCACCGTGGACACGCCTCGTCGCGCGGACATGCCCGCCAGTGTGATCTACCTGCGCGTCACGGATTCGGGGATCGGGATAGAGCGTGACAAGCAGGAAATGATATTCGACCCGTTCGTCCAGGTACACCGCAATCTCACGCGGTCCACGGAGGGCACGGGCCTGGGCCTCGCAATAAGCCGAGACCTGGCGCGCGGAATGGCCGGGGACTTGAGGGTGCGAAGCATGGAGGGAATGGGGAGCATGTTCACCCTTTCACTCCCCGAAGCCGGAGCCTAGTGAGCGATCGGGCGGCAGACCGGTATGCGAGAGGGTGCCAGAACGCAGCTACGCGTTCTGGCACCCTCTCTCTTTGCAGCTATTTCCGGAGAAGCCCGGACTACCGCGCTACTAGCGTCCTGATTTCTAATCCGGAGCCACGACCAGACGAAAAATTGCGCGCCGGTTTGGCGCCTGCGCGGAGATTCCTGGCGCATCGGTGATCGGTTGGCGTTCGCCCTTCGATTCGATTGTCACTCGGTCTGACGCGATCCCCTGCGCCACGATGTAAGCCTTGGCCGCAACTGCTCGGCGGGTGCCGAGTGCCATGTTGTAAGCGTCCGTGCCGATGAGGTCAGTGTATCCTACCA
>JBBRBY010000040.1:0-24413 GCA_038205315.1 Gemmatimonadales bacterium
CCAGGTAAATCGCGCGCCAGCAGCATCCATGGGAAGCCATGCGTACTCAGCGTGCTCGGGCCCCAACCTCACCGCGTTGCCACTGTCCACGAAGGCGCAGAATACGACAGCCATCTCGATGCGCGACCGTTTCTGAAGGTAGAAGGAGTGAACCGTGATGGTATACAGCCGCTGGATGGCGAGACCCGTCTCCTCCATCACTTCGCGGGCAGCGGCGATCTCCGGGGCCTCATCCTGTTCGATGTGACCGTGGACAGCCTCCCAGGCGCCGGAACACCGCGTGTTCGCACCGCGACGAAGCGCCAGAACCCGCCAGACCTCGGTCTGGGGGTCGATGACATACACATCGACGACGCCGATCTCAATTCTGGTCATCTTGCGGACACGTGCTCTGGGGTGGCGCCGCGGTGCGGTTGAGTCATACATGGAATATGGCTCGGGGAGGCGACCGGCGTTCTGATCCATGCTGCCGTTGTAAGAAGTAGCATCGCCGTGCTCCGGGCCGTCGCCACCGATGGGATCGCCCTCGGAGTCGAGTACCCGCGCAACTTCCGCCGGAGTCGTCTCGCCGCTCATGATACGCCCGACCCCGCTGGTCCAGAGCGAACGCATGCCCTCCGCGCGAGCCGCGGCCGCGACGGCGGGCGCCGGAGCTCCCGAGACGATCAGGCGTGTGAGCGCGGGCGAGACGATGAGCAGCTCCATCGCGGCCAGGCGTCCTCGAAACCCCGTGAAGCCGCATGAGCGGCAGCCCGCACCGGCCAGGAGAGCCGCGCCGCTCGGGATAGAGCTCCACAGCATCGGCGGCACCGGTTCCTGGCTGATCCGCATACATGCGCTGCACGTGCGTCGGACCAGACGCTGAGCTATTACTCCCTTGAGAGCGGTGCCGGTTCTCGCCGGATCGACGCCGAGGTCTCCGAGCCTGGTGAGCGCGCTCGCCGAGTCGATCGTGTGCAGCGTCGCGAAAACGAGGTGACCCGTGAGCGCGGCCTGAATCGCTATCTCGGCGGTTTCCGGATCGCGAATCTCGCCGATAAGGATCACGTCGGGATCCTGCCGCAGAATCGAGCGCAGTGCCGCGGCGAAGGTCAGCCCAGCCTTCTCGTTCACCTGCGACTGGACGATGCCGGGAATCCGATATTCCACGGGATCCTCCACCGTTACCACGTTCAGACCGCGCTGCACCATGAGATTCAGCGCGGAATACAACGTCGTGGTCTTGCCTGATCCTGTGGGACCGGTGACGAGGATCAGTCCTTCACGCGTGTCGAGCAGGCGTGAGAGACGAGAGGCGTCCGCGGCGTCGAGACCCAGCGCGTCGAATGAGCGCACCCCGCCGCGCGCGTCAAGAATGCGGATCACTACCTTCTCTCCGTGCGCCGCCGGCAAGGTTGACACGCGAAGGTCGATTCGCTCGCCGTCGACCATGACAAGCGCACGTCCTCCCTGCGGCCGGAGCCGGTCTGCGATGTCCATGCGCGCCATGATCTTTACGCGTGAGACGAGTGGAAGACCGAGCGAGCGAGGGAAGCTCATGGCCGTGCACAGCATGCCGTCCACTCGAAACCGAACTAGCATCGTGTCCTCTTCGGACTCCAGATGGATGTCACTCGCCCGGGCAGCGATCCCTTCGGAGATGATGTGGTCCACCAGCCGTATTACCGGTTGCTCGCGCGCGCGGTCGGCGAGCTGCGTCGCAGAGACTGATTCCGGCTCGGGCTCGATCTCGCGCACGGACACAGGTCCGACCGATGCGAGCAGGCGCTCGATTACGGAAGCCGGCCGGTAAACCTCCTCCAGCCGCTCCATGATCCTGGATGGAATCGCCAGCGACATGCTCACGCGTCGGCCAGTCACGAACGCCACCGTCTGCTCGCATTCAAGGTCGTACGGGTTTGCGGTGGCGACTTCTATCGAGTCTGCGGACAGTGAAAGCGGCAGTATCGAATAGCGGCGCGCGAGCAATTCCGGCACCCGGGCGACTGCCTGCGGGCTGGACGTGAGAGCGCTGGCTACGCGCATCCGCGAGCGTGCTGCCACCGCACGAAGAATCGATTCATCCGTGGCGAAACCACTGGTCACTGCGGCGCTCCATCGCCGGTTGGCGTGGTCCCGTGTCAGTATTCCGAGCTGCGCCGGAGTGAGCAGCTCGCGCAGCACCGGCAGGATCCACTCGTCACTTGGCTGCGCCACTCGCTCCATCGCCGTTCCTCCCATGCCAAGCTAGGGGAGGGTGCGCAGCGCGGCGGAAGCCGGACGACTGCTACCTCATCGTGCTGTTGCCGGTATTCGTGTGCGCAACTCGAGGCCCGCGAGAATCATGTCGCATATCTCGCGCAGCGACGTAGCTCCGTGGTCGCGCGCGTACCACTGACGCAGGTGGTGGTATCGCTCCGGTTTTGGCATGTTTGCTCCATCACTCAGGGCCCACGCCTGCAGTGGAGCGGGGCGTGATCCCCACCAGCCGATCTCGTTCCATCCGGCATCGTACGCAATCACCACCGGGATCGCGCGCGATGCCCCGGTGAGGTGCGCATCCATGAGGTCCGGGTTGGAATCGCGGCCGAAGCTGCGAAACTCGACGAGTGCGTTCTCCTCCGCGAGCTTCGCCACATACGGAATCACGCCTACCGCATCGAGACACCAGTCCTCGTTCAGCGCGACCAGTCGAACGGACTCCGTGATGGGAGCAAGACGCTCGATTACGTCCGCGGGCACCGAAGCGCGACGGGCCCCGAGTTTCCATAAGTCTTCGTACTTCGTGGCACGAACAACGAACTGCTCCAGGGTCTCTCCCGTCAGGAACCTTGCGCCGTCCATCACTGCCTGGGCGGCTTAACCGTCGTGACTTTGAAGCAGTCCGGTGGCGCGTTCGGCTTGATGCGAATGCTCTTCGCGGGAATGCCGACGTGCACGTGGTACGGACATACGTCCCTGGTCGCGATCGCGCCGGCGCCTACCATTCCATTCTCGCCCACGTGTACACCCGCAAGCACGGTCGCGTGGTATGTGATGCGAACATCGTCGTCGATGCGGGTGACCGCGTCTGTCACGTCCCGCTGGTCCACGATGCTGTGCGTGTGGCTGTATATGTTGGCGTAGTCGCTGATGGACACACGATTGCCCAGAATGAGGCCGCCGCGGTCGTCGAGGAGGACATGCCGATGGATGACGACATCGTCGCCGACTTCCAGATTGTAGCCGAACGAGACCTCCACGTTCTGAAACGCCTTGAAGTTCTCCCCGCACCGGCGAAAGATGCGCCGGGCGAGAATTCGGCGGAAGCGGATCGCAAGATCCACGTTCTGTCCGCCCATCGAAGTCCGATCAAAGGAGTACCACAGCCACAGCAGCGGCTTGGTGCGTGCGAACGCGGCTGCGTCGCATTCCGCGTAGTATTCCGGCTCCAGCGTGATATTCCGCGGGTCGAGCGAGAGCAGCGCGAGCCGCGTCGCGGCTGGAAGCCTTTCATCCTCGACCGCGGTCTCCCACGCGTCGGCATACTCCGGGTACAACATGGTCGCGAGAAGCCGCCGACAGGTATCGCTGCGGTCGGCACTCGAATCGATCGCATCCTCGACCTGTTCAAGAAACGCGCGAACGAGCGGCTCGGTGGGCGAGTCGGCAAGTTTTCTGAGGGGTAGTATCGCCATGGTGCCGGGAATCAGTTCGGTTTGCTGGCGCGAGCGCGCACCATCGCGCGCTCACGCTCTATTATCTGAAGAGTCTGCTCCCAGCTATTGTCGGAGCCGGTCTGGTATGCAATGGAGAGCGGCTGGTTTACCTGTACGTCGCCGTCGTACACGTACAGTGCGCTCTGTGTCTCACGCTGGCGCAGCCGGTTCTCGCCGAAGCCCACGGTAAGCGAGAGTATGTCGTACGGCCTGAAGTCACGGCCGGCGCTGGTGAGTATCAGATCACCCGGTGTGAATCTGGCGTTCGGCTCAACTCCGTAGAACGAAACCAGCCACACCGATACAGGCCGTCCGCCGTAACGTCGCGCGATCGCGTCGAGCTGGATCCGGCTTCCTTCTTTCAGATCGTGAAGGGCTCGGTAGGAATCGGGAGTCAATAGCCGTATCAACCCCTCGTCCAGCGGCAGTGCGCGGGTGAGAACGGTACCAGCGTCGATGTGCAGCGACAGATCGTCCTGGCGCAGCGAACCATAACCCGGAGGAAGCAGCGCCATTCCGGCGGTGTCAGCCTGTGGCACGCCGCTGTCCGGCGAGGATGCGATCCCTCCCGTGCCGGTAGCCGTCGCGCACCCGACGCCCAGAAGTGCGCAGACCAGCGCGGGCGCGGCCGCTGCGCGGAATGTCACGCCTGTGGCTCCGCCGTCAGCAACGTGGCGATGGCGCCGGCGAGTTCGTCGCGCCCCTCGCCCGTCTGTGCACTGAACGGAATGATCTGATCCTCCTCGACCTGAAGAATTATGGCGAGATCGCGAATTCGGTTCGCGATCGCCAGCTTCGACAGTTTGTCGGTCTTGGTTGCGACGAACATCGCCGGAACACCTACATCGGCGAGAAAGTCCAGCATCTGGCGGTCATCGTCGGTGGGGTCATGGCGTACGTCAAGCAGCTGTACTACCCCGCGAAGTTTACCGGTGCTCCGCAGGTAAGATTCAATCAGCGGCCCCCACTCGGCGGATCGTTCCCTGGACACCTTCGCGTAGCCGTACCCTGGAAGGTCAGCGAGCAGAAACGCGTCGTTCACCCGGAAGAAGTTGATTTCGCGAGTGCGGCCAGGTGTCTTGCTGACGCGCGCGAAGCTGCGGCGCTTGAGCACCTTGTTCAGCAGCGAAGACTTGCCCACGTTGGAGCGTCCGGCAAATGCGACCTCGGGCAGGTCGGTATCGGGGCGCCAGCCGCCCACGGTGGCGAGACCGCCCACGAACTCGAGCGAGCGGATCACGAGCGGATCAGCCGCAACGGCCGGCCCTGCTACCCGCTTCGCCGACGGTGCATGGGTGCGCGGCCTATCGCGCACTCGACGACCTCATGTCGCGCCGGACAACGCCGTTCGCCATCAGTGCGCGCTCACGGTGGCCACTGGAGCGGCGCGCTGCCTCTTCCGCGCTCCCCTAGGATCGGGTGTGGGCGCCGGCAACGGTGCGGGGCGGAACGCGAGCGCGAGTACTTCATCCATGGTCTTCACCGGATGAAACCGGATGGCGTCGCGCACTTCCTGCGGAAGCTCCTCGAGCTCTCGCAGATTCGCGTGCGGGATGATTACATCCGCCACCCGATTGCGGTGTGCCGCGACCGCCTTTTCCTTGAGGCCGCCAATGGCCAGCACCCGTCCGCGAAGCGTGATCTCGCCGGTCATCGCGATGTCGCCACGAACCGGAATTCCGGTGAGGGCGCTCGCGACGGCGGTCGCGATGGCGATTCCCGCGCTCGGCCCGTCCTTAGGTGTTGCGCCATCCGGAATGTGAATATGGATGTCGCGCGTGCGATAAAAATCACTCGCCACGCTGAGCTCGTCTGCGCGGCCACGCACGTAGCTCATCGCAGCGGACGCGGATTCCTTCATGACGTCGCCGAGGGTTCCGGTGAGTGAGATTTTGCCGCGTCCGCGCACCACACTGACTTCGATCTCCAGCGTCTCACCGCCAGCGGCGGTGTACGCCAGGCCGCGCGCGACACCGATCTTGTCCTCGAGTGTTGCGAGATCGGCGTCGTAGCGCTCGACGCCGAGCATTCCGCGCAGGTCCGCGGCGCTCACGCGCTGCGATGCGACGGCGTCACCTTCCGCGCGCTCGGCCTGTCTCCGCGCGAGCTTGCGAGAGAGCTTGGCGATCTGGCGATCGAACTCGCGCACGCCGGCCTCACGCGTGTACGATCGCAGGATGGCCTGCAGCACGTCGGCATCGAGTTCCACCTCGGCGGCATCGAGTCCATTCGCCGCGAGCTGGCGCGGAAGCAGGTATCGGCGCGCGATGGCAAGCTTCTCCTGGTCCAGATAGCCGGGAACGCGAATTATCTCCATGCGGTCACGCAGCGCGTCGGGAATGGTCGCCAGCGAGTTCGCGGTGGTGATGAATAGCGCCTGCGACAGATCGTAGTCCACTTCCAGATAGTGGTCATTGAACGCGACGTTCTGTTCCGGATCGAGCACCTCGAGCAGCGCGGCCGCAGGATCGCCGCGGTAATCGAGACCAAGCTTGTCGATCTCGTCGAGCAGAATGACAGGGTTCACGACCTCGGCTTTGCGCATCGCCTGGATCACGCGGCCTGGCATTGAACCGATGTAGGTTCTTCGATGGCCCCGGATCTCCGCTTCGTCGCGCACGCCGCCGAGTGACATGCGGACGAATTTGCGACCCAGTGCGCGTGCTATGGAGCGTCCGAGGGACGTCTTGCCGACACCGGGCGGGCCGACGAGGCACAGGATGGGCCCATCGATGCGGCCAACCAGCGACAGCACCGCGATGAAGTCGAGGATGCGCTCCTTGACGTCCTGCAAGCCATAGTGGTCCTCATCGAGAACGCGACGAGCACGCGAGACGTCCAGTGATTCCGTGGTTCGCTCGTCCCAGGGAAGCGCGGCGAGCCAGTCGAGAAAGTTGCGCGACACCGTATACTCGGGCGACGTTGGCGCCATGCGCCGGAGCTTGCGAAGCTCCCGCTGCACCCGCATGCGCACGGGCTCCGGCAGCGCCCTGGCCTGAAGCAGAGCGTCAAGCTCCGCCACGTCGTCGGAGTCGTCCTGGCCAAGCTCGCGGTGTATGAGCTTGAGCTGCTCCTGGAGATAGAACTCGCGCTGTGTCTGATACATCGCGCCGCGCGTGTCGTCGTCCAGCTTGCGCTCTATGCGGAGAACCTCGATCTCACTTGCGAGCAGCACCGTCACGGCGCCGAACGCATCCTCGAGCGTCGTGGATTCAAGTATGCGCTGTCGCACCTCGAGAGCAGCGGGAACATGCGCGGCGATTCCGTACACCTGCCGCTCAGGCGTTGCCGCCCCCTGTACCAGCGCCGTCACCTCGGCGGGTATGCGCCGCTGCAGCTCCACGTATTCCTCGAAGAGCGCAACCGCGCGCCGCGCGGTAGCATCCGTGAGGCGTGCATCGTCGTGCTGGGATGCGACGAGCGGGTCCGGGCGGACGAGGGCCCGCAGGCTCGTCCCGCGGCGTCCGATGAACCGGGATACACGTGCACGCTCGCGTCCCTCGAGGAGCACCTTGGTGCTTCCATTTGGAAGGCGCGTGAGCTGGACGATCTTGCCGATCACACCCGTACGGAAGAGGTCCGCGCCGCCCGGGTTCTCCTCTATCCCGTCGCGCTGGGCCACGAGAAAGATCTCGCCGCTCGCGGCCGCCGCGGTCTCGAGCGCCGCCAGCGAGGCCGGACGACCGATCAGGAGTGGCATTATCACGTTCGGGAAGAACACCACCTCCCGCAGCGCGAGCACTGGCAGAGTGACCGCTTCCGAGGAGGCTGGCACCAGGGCGAGGGGCGTATCGGTGGAAATCGGGCGAGGACGTCGCTTGGGAGAAGGCATTGTATGAAAGGTAAGCCCGCAGGGAGGCCGACGCCGGTGCGCCGGCTGGGTGCACGGTCACGGAACTACAAAGGGCAGGCCACCCGGCCTGCCCTCGAAGTCCTCGTCTTGCGCGCGCAAGCGGTGTTTGCGCCGCCTCTGAGCGGATCCAGCCGGGCTACGCTTCCTTCTTCCGCCTGACGGGGCTCAGTTCCAGGAGGGGCGGCGTCCGGTTGGTGATGCACGACTCGGTCACTCGGACTTCCACCACGTCGTCGCGCGCCGGGATATCGAACATGATGTCCATCAGCGCCTCTTCAAGGATAGCGCGTAGTCCACGAGCGCCGGTGCCACGCTTGAGCGCCTTGGTCGCGATCGCCGTGAGAGCGTTCTCCTCGAACGAGATCTTCACGTCCTCGAGAGCGAACAGACGCTGGTACTGCTTGGTGAGCGCGTTCTTCGGTTCCTTAAGGATCCGGACCAGCGACGGCTCGTCCAGGGCATCAAGGGCCACCGTGACGGGGAGACGTCCCACGAGCTCGGGGATGAGTCCGAAGCGGAGCAGGTCATCAGGCTCCACGTTCGAGAAGGCGTTCTTGTTCGCCGTTTTCTTGAGCTCACTGTCGCCGAATCCAATCTGGCGTCGGCCCATGCGCGACTCGATGATCTTTTCGAGACCATCAAAGGCGCCACCGCAAATGAACAGGATGTCCTTGGTGTTGATCTGGATGTATTCCTGCTGCGGGTGCTTGCGTCCACCCTGCGGCGGGACCGAGGCGACTGTGCCCTCGACGATCTTGAGCAGCGCCTGCTGGACTCCCTCGCCGGACACATCGCGCGTAATGCTCGGGTTCTCCGACTTGCGCGCGATCTTGTCGATCTCGTCGATGTAGACGATACCGCGTTCGCAGTCGTTGACGTTGAAGTCGCCCGCCTGGAGGAGGCGTACGAGAATGTTCTCGACGTCCTCGCCCACGTAGCCCGCTTCGGTAAGCGTGGTGGCGTCCGCGATTGTGAACGGGACATCGAGGATGCGCGCGAGCGTGCGTGCGAGCAGCGTCTTGCCGGTTCCCGTGGGACCGATGAGCAGGATGTTGGACTTGTCCAGCTCGACGTCATCGTCCTTTACGGACGACGCGTTGATGCGCTTGTAATGATTGTACACCGATACCGCGAGCGCCTTCTTGGCCTGCTCCTGACCGATTACGTACTGGTCGAGAACGTCCTTGATTTCCTGGGGCGAGGGAACCTGGGTTATCGCATCGGCTACCTCACGCTCCTCGTCCTCCTGCAGGATCTCATTGCAGAGCGCGATGCACTCATTGCAGATGTAGACGGAGGGCCCGGAGATGAACTTCCGGACCGAATCCTTGGACTTTCCGCAGAACGAGCAGCGCAGGTGTTTATCGGTGGACATATCTTTTTGAAAGCAAATACGCGGGGAGGGCGCGGTCAACCATTCCTGAGTGGTATCGGGCTTGTGAATTAATTCACAAGCGGCTGGCCGCCCCGACTGCTCGGAAGTTCCGGAGCTTCGTCACTCCTCGATCAGTGCCGCTCCGCTCTCGCGAGATTGCCGGCGAGTACCAGGCGCCCCTGATCCGCCCAAACGTTGGGCACGGTAGCGAAGAGGCTGTCGGCTTCACGGCTCCGCCCGAGGGTGCCGACCGTTACTGCGAGCTGTAGCCGTAGCGTCTCCGCAATGGGAAGCATGTCCGGGTTGTTTCGGCATGCCAGAAGTCCTCTGCGAAAATCGGCTTCGGCGCCATTCAGGTTGCGATTATATACGCGAGCGCGACCCGCAAACATCGCGGCCGTCGCGATCGCGATGGGGTCTTCCTGGGCAATCGCGTGTGCCAGGAATTGGTGACTGAGGCTATCGCCGGCGCTGAACTGCTTCCGTATCCACAGCTCGTTGAGCGCTGCTATCCCCACGCCGATGCGCACCTGGGAATTCACCTCGGGAATCGAGTCGATGATACTGAGCGCGGTATCGGCAAGCGCGCGGGAAGCGATCGTATCGGTTTGAAGGCGCGCGAGCCTGGAGGATTGAGCGAGGAAGATTGCGGCTTCACGGCTGTGAAAACCGTAGCCGCGGCGTGCCGCGTCGAGAGCAATCCGTGTGAGCGAATCCGCGCTCTTCACGTTGCCGATCGCCATTGCCACCTCTGATCGTTCAAAAAGCGCGTCGAGCCGCTCGAGCGAAAAGGTACCTCCGGCAGAGTCTGCAATGGCGACGCTGCGCGCGGCGAGCGAATCGGCGCCGCGCCAATTACGGCGAAACAACTTCGTTCCGGCCAGCAGTCGCATCGCCCAGGCGCGTGTGAGAGTCGCCGCGTGGGTCCGCTTCAGCTCTGTGGCAATGGCCATGCGAGCCAGCGAATCGGTCGCACGGAGATCCGCGGCCAGATAGCTCGTGGTGGCCATCGAGGCGAGTGCGCGCGCGTAAAGTTCGGGTGACTGCGACTCGCGGCCACGCAGTGCGGCCATCGCTCCCTGTGAATATGCGCGTGCGACCCGAACGGGACTCCGGTGCATGGCGGCCTCCGCCGCATCGATGCTCGCCTCGGCGACTTCGTCGCTGTGAGGGCCGTAGCTCACGCGCGACAGGTAGAGCGCCGAGTCGAGGACGGTAGCGGCGGCGCTCATCCGGCTCTGCGCGGTGTAGCTCGTGCCTATCGCGGTGTACAATCTCGCGCGCACTCGTGGGTCATCGGGAAACGCTGACGGAATGCGAAGGAGCGCGCTGTCGAGCATGTCGGTGATAGTCTCACGTGTTCCGCGTCTGAGGAGCGCAGTACCGGTCCGTGTATCCGGTGCGCCTGTCATCAACGTGAGGAAGTGCGCAATGTGCTCAGACCGCGCGGCTTCGAGCCGGCTCGCGCGCGCCTGCCACAGCGCGATGCCGCTCACTGCGACGAGTGCAGCGACGGCGACTACCACAGCGCCTACGAGCGCGCGGCGACGGCGAACGAATGTGCGGGCCCGGTAGGTCAGGGTGTCAGGGCGTGCATGGACACGCTCACCGCGCAGATAACGGTGCACATCCTCCGACAGTGCATCGACGGTGGCATAGCGGCGCGCCGGTTCATCGCGAAGCGCGGCCAGTACTATAGCGTTGAGATCGCCCCCGAGGGCGCGCGACAGCCTCGTTGCGCCCGAGTATTGCCGTGCGGTGGCCGCAGCGTCGGTGGTTACCGAGCTCGGCGCCACCGCTCGACGTCTCCGCATCTCGGGGATTGCGGACGAGCCATCGCCTTCGAACGGCGCACGGCCGGCGAGAAGGACGAACAGAAGCGCGCCGAGCGAGAACACATCGGTCGCGGTCGATACGGCAGCTCCCGATAGCTGCTCCGGCGCGGCGTACGCGCTCGTGAATGGTGACAGGCCGGCGCTGGTGAGCGTTCCTTCGGACCGCGGGTCATCGAGTAGTTTCGCCACGCCGAAGTCAAGAAGCTTCACGGTCGCGTTCCCGGTGACGAGAACGTTGGACGGTTTCAGGTCCCGGTGTACTACGAGATTCCGATGCGCATGCTGAACCGCGGCACACACCTGGCGAAAGAGATCGAGCCGCGCGGTCAGGCCGAGCCGATGGTCATCGCAGTACTGATCGATCCTGATTCCATCGACGAGCTCCATTACGAGGTAGGGCGTCCCGCTTTCCGTCGCACCGCCATCGATCAGGCGCGCAATGTTCGGATGTTCGAGGTTTGCGAGTATCTGGCGTTCGGAGCGAAACCGCTGCAACAATACGGAGCTGTCAGCGCCGCGCCAGAGAGTCTTGATTGCCACGCGGTGCTCGAACGCATCGTCCGTTCGTACCGCCTCGTATACGGCACCCATCCCGCCCTGACCGATCCGGCGAGTGATGGCATACTTACCGAATGTCTGACCGACGAGTGATGGAACCTGCGATGACTCGTCGTCGTGAAAATTGCTGAGCTCGCCGAGCATGCCGATCGCGGGCCGGTCGAAGCGACCTCCAACCTTGTCGGATGACGAGAGGAGCCGGATGGTGTAATCGCGAATTGCGACATCCGAGACCTCGGCGTTGAGCCGCGATGTGCGCTCCGAGGTCGACAGACTCTGCAACTCCCAAAACAGGTTCTTGACGCGGAGCCAGGATTCTGGCGAAAGTGGAACGCCAGGACGCGATCTGTCTGCCGATTGAACAGCGCTCGGTGTCTCACTCATCCGACAGCTCGCTCTGCAGCCACGCCTTCGCGAGCGCCCATTCGCGGGATACTGTAGCGGGCGAGATACCGATTAGCTCGGCTGTTTCCTCGATCGAGAGACCAACAAAAAAACGGAGTTCGACGATTCGTGCCTGGCGCGGATCGATGGCGGCGAGCGCGCCCAGCGCATCGTTCACGCGTAGGACATCGAGCGTTGCTGCTGCAGGGTCCGGCAGCGCATCGTCCAACGTAATGGCGTTGCCAGCGCCGCGCTTCGCCGCGCCCGAGCGGCGGGCGTGATCCACAAGTATCCGTCGCATCATCTGCGCGGCGACACCAAAGAAATGCGCGCGATCGACCCAATCCGTGCGTCTTGGCCCCATCAGCCGTAAGAACGCCTCGTTCACCAGCGCCGTGGGTTGAAGCGTGTGCTCCGCACGCTCTCGCTTCATGTAGCTCGCTGCCAGCCTGCGCAGCTCGTCGTAGATCGCGGACGCGAGACGATCGCCGGCGCCCGGATTGCCGGCGCGAGCGGAGTTGAGCAACTCGGTTACCGACGGTCCCGAATCCGGTTGAACGGCCATCCCAATCAGTGTGTGAAGAGTGGCCCAAATATGCGAACCTCAGTGAGTGTCGGATAGTGCCGGTTGCGAGGGCTGCGCCTGTCTGTGGTGCTCGGGGCGGCCGCCCGCAAGTCTGCGCGGGACTCTCGGCGCAACCGGGCCGGAGTAACGGTCTGTGTAAGCCAAAGCGCAAAACGTGCGGCCTGCATCTCACGAGAATCGGGTGAATTCCGAAGCGAGCCTCAGGCGGCACTCAGTAGCGCGCTGACACTCTCGGGACCTCACCCCGGAGCCCGGCGAGGCCGCGTTATGCACCACCGAGCCACACAGTCTTGCGATGATGCTTTACCACTCCGTGATGTTCCGGCTCGGAGAATGAGGTAACCTGGCAAGATCTTGCGCTTGAAAGGATAGTGCCGCGCCCTGCGGTGCACCGAACTTTTAGGAGGGAGAATGCTGGAAATTCACCGTAGACGTGCCCTGGCGACAGGTTGGTTGATACTGCTGGGCGCGAGCGGATTGGTTACGAGCGCGCGCGAGGCACAGGCACAGTTGCTCCAGAATGGCAGCTTCGAATCGCCCGTGGTCGGTGGCGGCAGTTACGCAGGTTACGGTACCGGGGATTCTTCCATTCCGAACTGGCTGGTAGTCGGTGCACCGGGGAATGTGGCGATCGTGAGTGGCGCCTTCACACAGAATGGCTATTCCTTCCCTGCCCAAAGCGGTGCGCAGTGGTTGGACCTGACGGGTACCTCGAACTCTGCAACCGGGGTCCAGCAGACTATTTCGACGAATATCGGATCTATCTATTCCGTCTCGTTCTGGGTGGGAAACACTGTGAACCCTGGTGGGATATTCGGCACGACGAGCACCGTGAACGTCACGAAGGACGGTACCCAATTTTTCTCGGCCACCAACTCAGGCGGAGGCGGATCGACCGCGCAGTTCTGGCAACAGTTTACGACGTCATTCGTTGCGACGGGGACGACGACCACGCTTGCGTTCCTGAATGGCGATCCGAACAACGACACCGAGAACGGGCTCGACAACGTCGTGGTAACCGGAGCCGCTCCTACTACTGCTCCCGAACCGAGTTCAATCGCGCTAATCGGTACCGGCCTTGTCGGACTCGTCCCGATGACGCGGCGTCGCGTCCGCGATAATGTGAGATCAGCGTAGCGACCGGACGTAAGCAGTAACGCATCGAGCTCGCTGGGACACAAGTCGTCCCAGCGAGCTCGATGTCGTACGTACAGTGATGGGACTTATGTGGTAACCTGCGGCTGACTCGATACCTCGATCATCTCACCACGATGCGTGATGACCTGATCGATCAGCCCGTAGTCCTTCGCCTCTTCGGCTGAGAGGAACCGGTCACGATCGGTGTCGCGCTCGATGCGCTCGAGGGGCTGGCCGGTGTGCTTGGCCATGAGTGAATTCAGTTTCTCGCGGAGGAACAGAATCTCCTTCGCCTGGATCTCGATATCGGACGCCGATCCGCCACCGCCGCTCTGCGACGGCTGGTGAATCATGATGCGAGCGTGCGGAAGCGCGAAGCGCTTGCCCTTGCGGCCGGCCATGAGCAGAAACGCACCCATGCTCGCCGCCATTCCCATGCATGTGGTGTTCACGGGACTCTTCAAATACTGCATGGTGTCGTAGATCGCCATGCCAGCCGAGACTGAGCCGCCTGGCGAGTTGATGTACATGTGGATGTCGCGGTCCTGATTGTCCGACTCCAGAAACAGGAGCTGCGCGATGATGACGTTCGCAACGTCGTCGGTGACCGGTGTTCCGAGGAACACGATTCGGTCCATGAGCAGACGCGAGAAGACGTCGTAGGTGCGCTCGCCACGAGAGGAGCGCTCGATCACGTATGGTGCGTATATCGACATTACTGGGCCTCGTTCACGATGTCGTTTCTTTCCATCAACCAGTTGAACACCTTGTCTTCGGTAATGGTCCGCTCCAGGTCCTTGAGGCGGCCACCCTTCTCGAGCGCCGCGTACAGCTGGCCGGGCTCCATTCCGCGCTCGGCGGCCTGCTCCGCAACGCGGTCGTCCAGATCGCGCTCGCTCGCCGTCAACTTCTCGCTCTCGGCCAGCGCGTCTACTATCAGATCACGCTTGATCTGTCGCTCGGCGACCTGCGCGAACTCGGTCTCGAACTGCGGACGCTGATCAACCGGAACCTGATACGTCTCCGCATAGTTGTCCACAAGCTGCGCTATCCAGCTGCGCGGCACGTCGAACGGATTCGCGGAGATGATCTGGTCGACGAGCGACTGGCGCACCCGTGCATCGGACTCGCGGGCGGCGAACTTCTCCATGTCGTCCTTCACGGCGGTACGCAGCGATTCGGCTGAATCAAAATCGCCAACCTCGCGCGCGAAAGCGTCGTCGAGCGCCGGAAGCGATTTGCGCTTCACCTCGTGCACCGTCGCGCGTACGTTCTTTGTCTGGCCGCGCTGTGGTTCGTCCGGGAAATCTTCCGGCCAGCGCACAGGGCGCTCGACCGTCCCACCTGGCGCAGCTTCCATGATGAGCTCTTCGATGCCGGCGATCGCTTTGCCGTCGCCGAGTACAAGCGAGACGTCGCGCGGCTCTGCAAGGTTTCCATCGGCGTCGGCGACCGTGAGCCCGACGCTCACCATGTCACCTTCGATCGGCTTGGTGTCCACCGGCGCCCAGGCAGCGCGCTCGTCGCGCAGACGGTCGAGCTGATCCTGAAGCTGCTCGTCCGTCACGACGGATGGCTCGCGGCGAACAGTGAAGCCGTTCGTGCGCGCGAGGTCCACGGATGGACGCACTTCGTAGTGGAACTCAAAGGTAAGCGGGGCGCCTTCCTCGAACTTGAGGTCGTGAATGTGCGGTTGAGATGCGACCTGGATGTTCTCCTTCTCCACGATCTCCTTGTAGGCCTCACGAACCACGGATTCTATAGTCTCGTTCCGGATTGCTTCCGCGAATTTCTTGCGGACTACGGCGGCTGGAGCCTTGCCGGGCCGGAAGCCCGGGAGGCGGGCCTGGGAGGCGTATCGCTTGGTCGTCTGCGCTTCAGCGGCGGCTACTTCCGCCGCGGGCACGGTCACTTCAACGGCGCGTTCGACGCCGGTGGTGGTCTTGGGGTTTAGTTGGATCTCCATGGCTGCAATTTAACCAGTAAAACCCGGGCATACCCCGCGGCCATGCAGCAACCGCAATGCGAGGAGGGGGACTCGAACCCCCATGGTGTTACCCGCCAGCTCCTAAGGCTGGTGCGTCTACCAATTTCGCCATCCTCGCGGCGAGCGAATGACAAGATAAGCGGCCGGGACACGAATTCGCATCCCGGCCGCTTGTCATCCGCGCAGTGCTCTTCTTACCCTACTGTCCCAACCTTATGTTGACCACGGAGTTAACCGCGCCACCGCGCCCATCCGGCTGCGCGACGTTGAAGCTTATGTAGTCGCCTGACTTCATTCCGTTGAGCACGGCCTGAAGGTCAGCCACCGAGTTGACAGCCCTTCGTGGAGCAGGGTACAGCACATCGGTGATTACCATGCCCGGAGACAGCTTGCCCGGCCCGTATGACGGTCCGAGGCTTACGACGTCCGTGACAAGTACTCCGTGATTCGGGAATCCGGCCGGGCGCTGGCCAGGTGGCGGGAGCGGCGCAAGTGTGGCGCCGAGCTTCGCGCCGGTGACGCCCTTGGGCGCCGGAGGGGTCGCTGCTGTTGCCTGCGTCGAATCCGACGGGCGCGGAGCGAGGCGAACATCCGCCGACATTTTATTGCCGTAGCGAACGAAGTCGAGATGAACGACATCGCCAGGCCCGTGGTTCCGTACCACGCGTTGCAACGAGCTCACGCGATCGGCCGCCTGGCCGTCAGCCGCGACAATCACATCACCTTCCTGAAGGCCAGCCTTGCGTGCGGGATTGTCCGGCGTGTCGGGATTGAATCCCTGCACGAGCACACCATACACGTGGTCGAGCTTCGCGACCGCAGCAGCGTCTGCATCTACTTCGGTGATCGCGACGCCCAGTATCCCAAATCGGACGTGGCCATGGGCGATGATGTCGTCCATCACCTTCTTGGCGAGTGTGATAGGAACAGCGAATCCGTAGCCGGCGTAGTATCCCGTCTCGCTTGCGATTGCGTTGTTGATGCCGATGACCTCGCCATGCGTGTTGACCATCGGTCCACCCGAGTTTCCGGGGTTGATCGCCGCGTCGGTCTGAATAAGATCCGAGATCGCGTACCGGTCATTGCCGAGGAGGCCGGGAAGCGAGCGATTCTTGGCGCTCACGATTCCCGCCGTGACGGTGAAGTCTAGTACGCCTAAGGGATTGCCGATGGCCAGAACCCAGTCTCCCACGCGCGCCTTGGTATCGTCGCCGAGAGGAATGCTGGGGAGGTTGCTTCCATCGATCTTGAGAACGGCAACGTCGGTGGTGGGATCGTTACCGACCACCTTCGCGGGGAAGACACGACCATCGAGCAGCTTGACGGAGATGCGATCAGCGACGGTGGTGTGGTCCATACCCGTGACCACGTGATTGTTGGTGAGGATGTAGCCATCCTTGGTCACGATGAACCCGGACCCGCTCGCTTCCTGAACGGAAGGACGTTGCGGTTGTCCGAAATCGAAGAACTGCTGCATTCCCGGAGGAATCATTCCGGGCGGGATCTGTTGGCGAACGCGCGTCGGCGTCGCGCGAGTCTTGGTGTCCACCTGGATGGAGACAACTGCTGGAGTAGCGCGGTCGGCGATCGCAGCAAAGCCGTCCGAGGGGGCCAGATTACCTGGTCCCGAAATGGCGGCTGAGCGGTCCTGGGCGAAGCCGAGTCGCGTCCATTCCTTGCCGGAGGCCAGCAGGACGCCACCGACGAATGCTATCGCGACCGCTGTTCCCCAGCGGACGCGCGATGATATGGGAGGCATATAGCGATTGAAGGTGATTGGAAGCTCACAAAAGGACCGGCTCACGCCGTCCACCTATTTTAAACACCGCAAGAGTCGTACGGTTCGTTTCGAACACAGCGGCCAGTTCGCGACCGCTTTCCGGACATGACCTCCCGAACCGCCTGATTACCAGCACAAACCAAAAACAGGAGGCGCCCCAGCAGGGCACCTCCTGTTTTGCGTCTCGTCGATCAGCCGAGCCTACTTCTTGTTTTCGTCCACGATCTCGTAATCGGCTTCGACCACGTTGTCGTCGGCGGGCTTTTCCGGCTCTGGCGCCGCTTCCGGCTCGCCGGGCTGGGCGGTCTGGTTCTGCGCCTGGTAGAACGCCTGGCCGGCCTCGCTGTACAGCTTGCTCAGCTCCTCAGACGCGGCGTTGATGGCAGTCACGTCGTCTCCGCGAAGGGCTGTACGTGCCTTCTCGACACCTTCCTCGAGGCGCTTGCGCATGTCGTCGCCGAGCTTGTCGCCCCATTCCTTGGAGTTCTTCTCGACTTCGTAAGCGAGCGAGTCCAGACGGTTGCGCGCATCGATCTGCTCGCGTCGCGTCTTGTCCTCGGTGGCGTTCTTCTCCGCGTCCTTCACCATGCGATCGATCTCGCTCTCGCTGAGACCGCTGGACGCCTCGATGCGGATCTTCTGCTCCTTGCTCGTCGCCTTGTCCTTTGCGGTGACGTTCAGAATGCCATTCGCGTCGATGTCGAACGTGACCTCGACCTGCGGCACACCACGTGCTGCGGGCGGAATTCCGGTAAGCTGGAATTTGCCGATGGTCTTGTTATAAGTCGCCAGCTCACGCTCTCCCTGCAGCACGTGTATCTCCACAGTCGACTGATTGTCGTCGGCGGTCGAGAACGTCTCCGACTTCTTGGTCGGGATCGTGGTGTTTCGCGGAATGAGAACCGTCATCACGCCACCGAGCGTCTCGATACCGAGCGACAGCGGTGTGACGTCGAGGAGCAGCACGTCCTTCTGCTCGCCCGTGAGAACTGCGCCCTGCACGGCCGCACCGATCGCGACGACTTCGTCAGGATTGACTCCCTTGTTCGGCTCCTTGCCGAAGAATTTCTTTACCTCGTCCTGGATCTTGGGAATGCGCGTCGAGCCACCCACGAGAAGGATCTCGTCGATCTCGTTCGGCTGGAGTCCCGCGTCCTTCAACGCCTGCTGCATGGGCGGAATCACGCGCTTGATCAGGTCGTCCACGAGCTGCTCGAACTTGGCGCGCGTGAGCGAGTAGTTGAGGTGCTTGGGTCCGGTCTGGTCCGCGGTGATGAACGGAAGATTGATGTCCGTGGACTGTGTCGTCGAGAGCTCCATCTTCGCCTTCTCGGCGGCTTCCTTCAGACGCTGCAGCGCCATCGGATCCTTGGACAGATCGATCGCCTGATCGCGCTTGAACTCCGTGACGAGCCAGTCGATGACGCGCTGGTCAAAGTCGTCGCCACCGAGGTGCGTGTCGCCGTTGGTGGACTTCACTTCGAACTGGCGCGAGCCATCGACGTCGTAGAGCTCAAGTACGGAGATGTCGTACGTGCCACCACCAAGATCGAACACTGCTACCTTCTCGTCCTTCTTCTTGTCGAGGCCGTACGCGAGCGCAGCGGCAGTCGGCTCGTTGATGATGCGCAGCACGTCGAGGCCGGCGATCTTGCCGGCGTCCTTGGTTGCCTGGCGCTGCGAGTCGTTGAAGTAGGCGGGGACGGTAATGACGGCCTTGGTGACCTTCTGGCCGAGGTAGTCCTCCGCGGTCTGCTTCATCTTCTGGAGGATCATCGCTGATATTTCGGGGGGCGTGAACTTCTTGCCCTGGACCTCCACGCCAACAAGATCGTTGGCGCCCGCTTCCACCTTGTACGGAACGCGGGTCTTCTCCTCACTGATCTCATTGAGCTTGCGGCCCATGAATCGCTTGATGGAGAAAACGGTGTTCTGCGGATTGGTCACCGCCTGGCGCTTGGCGATCTGGCCAACGAGCCGCTCGCCGTCCTTCGCGAAGGCAACGACCGAGGGGGTGGTCCTTCCGCCTTCCGCGTTTGGGATGACAACAGGGTCGCCGCCCTCCATCACCGCCACGACGGAATTCGTGGTGCCAAGGTCGATGCCAATGACTTTTTCTGCCATGACTTTAATTTCTGGTTCGGGTTGACGGGCGCCTCGCACCAACGCTCGGCGCCTTACTTGCCGCAGGATGCAATCTGCGACTTCTGATATAGCAACCACGATGCCCAACTTTCCTGCCAGAATGGCGTACTCGGCCGCGATCGTATGATACCAGTTGGAACCAGCCTGCCTACACGGCGCACGGCCTGGATGAACTATCTGATAATTCTGGCTACGATCGCGGTCTGGATTGTGGTTCAGGGTGGCGGATCGAGCCCGATCCAGCTGGCGACGAGCGTCTGCAACCTGGGCATGGTACCCGGGGAGATCACACACATGGCCCCGGTGGGGCTGGCCGTTCCGCTCGGGCGCGGGCTGGCGTGCGTGGTGGACAACGACGCGATCAACGTGCTGACGCCGCTGATCTCGATCTTCCTCCATGGCAGCTGGATGCACCTGCTCGGCAACATGCTGTTCCTGTGGGTGTTCGGCAGGAACATCGAGGACACCATGGGGCATGGCCGGTACCTGGCCTTCTACCTCATCTGCGGCATCGCTGCCGGAATTGCCCAGGTGTTCTCGGCCCCGGCGTCTCCGGTGCCAACGGTGGGTGCATCGGGCGCTATCTCGGGAGTGATGGGGGCGTTCCTCGTCCTCTACCCGAACGTGCGTGTAAAAATGTTCTTCTTCATCATACTGGCCGACGTAAGGGCATGGCTGGTGTTGATCTACTGGTTCCTGCTGCAGCTTTTCGAAGGCTTCGCGACCGCCGGTACTATGCGCGACGAGATTTCCGGTGGCGTGGCGGTCTGGGCCCATGTGGGGGGCTTCCTCGCCGGTGTTGTGCTCATCAAGTTCTTCACGTCGCGGGGGCCGGTGGCTGCGTATGGCGGCAGACGCTAACTTGCATAGCGGCAACTGTAAGGCGTTCCGGCGTTTCATGTACGATCGACCGTGCACCGATCAGTATGGCAGCGCGCGACAGCGACGCGCGATCCGATCCACCAAATAGGGAGCGAAGTGTGCGGCTGATACCCCGTGATGAGCAGTTTTACGATCTGTTTACCCAGCTCGCCGAACGGCTCTCACGTGCGGCGCGGTTGCTTAATCAGCTCTTCCGGGAGCCGGAGAATCGCGCGGCACACGTCCAGGCGATCAAGGCCACCGAGCACGAGGCCGATGAGATCACGCACGAAATAATCGACAGGTTGGACCGGACCTTCATCACACCGTTCGACCGGGAAGACATTCATCAACTTGCATCTGCTCTCGACGAGGTGGTGGATCTGCTCGACGGCGCGGCACGCAGGGTCGAGATATTCCGGATTACCACGGTACACCAGGCGGCGGTGACGCTGTCGGAGGTCATGGTACGCGCGGCGGTTCAGGTCGAGGCCGCCGTCCGCAACATGAAGGATCCCAAGATCGTGAATCAGAAAGCGGAGGAGTTGAAGAAGCTCGAGGAGGAGGGCGACGCGATCTATCACGAGTCCATGGGTGAGCTGTTCGACGGCGCGGCGGACGCGATAGAAGTGATCAAGTGGAAGGAGCTGTACGACAAGGTCGAGGACGCACTGGATCAGGCGGAAGACGTCACCAATGTGTTGCAGTCGATCGCAATCAAGAACGGATAACGAGTGATCGGTTACGTCGTCGCGATCATCATCGTCGCGTTCGTCTTCGATTTCAGCAACGGCTTCCACGATTCGGCGAATTCCATCGCGACGATTGTCGGCACGCGTGTGTTGAGTCCGGTCGCCGCCGTGGTCTGGGCCGCGGCATTCAACTTTCTCGCGCTGTTCACGGTTGGAACGGCGGTCGCCAAGACTGTGGGAAGCGGAATGATCGATGTCGCAATCGTCAATCCCAACGTGGTGTTCGGCGCATTGCTCGGCGCGATCACGTGGAATCTCATTACGTGGGCCTATGGCATCCCGTCCAGCTCGTCGCACGCGCTCATCGGCGGCTACGCGGGGGCGGCGATCGCCAAGGCGGGCTGGTCGGCCATAGTGTGGGGACGCAAGTGGATCGAGACGCTCTCGTTCATCGTTATCTCGCCGATAGTCGGCCTGCTCGTGGGACTGCTATTGATGACGGCGATCTACTGGGGCTTCCGGCGCGCGAATCCGGGAAAGACGGACCGCCTGTTCCGCGTGCTGCAGCTCGGAAGCTCGGCGTTGCTCTCGCTCGCGCATGGCGGCAACGATGCGCAGAAGACGATGGGCATAATCGTCGGACTTCTGGTTTCCGTTCGTACGCTCACCGCGCACCAGAGCGGTTTCCTGGGACATCTGTACGTGGACAACGCGAATGGTGTCCCGTTCTGGGTGGAAGTAACGGCGTACACCGCGATGTCACTCGGCACGCTGTTCGGCGGCTGGCGGATTGTCGCGACGATGGGACGGCGCATCACCAAGCTGCGCCCGGTGGGAGGGTTCGCCGCGGAGACTGCCGGCGCGCTCGCGATTCTGGGCGCGACCGCCCTTGGAATTCCGGTGAGCACCACGCATACGATCACGGGATCCATCGTAGGCGTCGGCGCCACGACTCGCCTATCCGCGGTTCGCTGGGGCCTCGCGCGGCGAATAGTATGGGCATGGATCGTGACCATTCCGGCTGCTGGCGTGATGTCGGCGATAGCTTACTGGATACTGGCTTCGATCGTCAGGATCTAGATGGCTGCCGACAGTGAGATGTTCCTCAATCGCGAGCTGAGCTGGCTCGCGTTCAATGCGCGCGTGCTGAACGAGGCATCCGACGTCCGGAATCCGCTGCTCGAGCGTCTCAAATTCCTGTCGATTTTCAGCACGAACCTTGACGAGTTCTATATGGTCCGGGTTGCCGGCGTGCGGCGGCAGGTGCTCGCTGGTGTAACATCGCCAACGGGTCCGGACGGCATGTCGCCTGCCGATTTGCTGACGGCGATTCGCGCGCAGATTCTCGCGCTGGTCGGGCGCCAGCAATCCTGCCTGCACGACGTGCTGTTTCCGGCGCTCGCGGAGCGTGGGGTGAAACTGCTATCGATGAGTGAGCTCGACTCGTCGGAGTGGCAGATAGTGGACGACTTCTTCGAGTCGGACATCTTTCCCGTGCTTACGCCGCTCGCGGTGGATCCGACCCACCCGTTTCCCTACATATCGAACCTGTCACTGTCGCTCGCGGTGCAGTTGTACGATCCCGACACCAGGAGCGAGCGGTTCGCCCGGGTCAAGGTTCCAAAAATCCTTCCGCGCTGGGTACCGGTTGGGAGAGCGAACCATTTCGTTCCGGTGGAGCAGGTGATAAGCGCGAACCTCGGCGCGTTGTTCCCGGGTATGGAGATACTCGGAAGCTGGGTCTTCCGCGTTACACGGTATTCCGACCTCGAGGTCAAGGCGTCGGACGAGACCGAGGATCTGCTTACGGCGATCGAGGAGCAGGTCTTCCAGCGTCGCTTCACGGAAGTCGTGCGCGTCGAAGTGCAGACCGGAGTCCCGGATGAGATCCGCGCCATACTCGTGGATGAACTGCGCGAGGAGCAGACGCCTGAGTTCGCGCTGACGCCCGAGGACGTGGTCGATGGCGGCGCACTGCTCGAGCTTGGCGACCTGATGACGCTGGCACTGCTCGACATTCCGGAGCTACGCGACCCGCCGTTCGCGCCGGTAACACCGGTGCGACTTCGCGACACGACGCGTTCGATATTCGATGTCATTCGCGAGCGCGATCTCCTGGTGCACCATCCGTACGAGTCGTTCACGGCGAGCGTGGAGCAGTTCGTCCAGGCGGCGGCACTCGACCCCGACGTTCTCGCGATCAAGATGACGCTGTACCGAACGTCCGGCGACACACCCATCGTTCGTGCACTCACGGACGCAGCCGAGCGAGGCAAGCAGGTTGCGGTGCTGGTGGAGCTGCAGGCACGATTTGACGAAGCCAACAACATCACGTGGGCGCGGACGCTCGAGGATTACGGTGTGCACGTCGCTTACGGATTACCTGGGCTCAAGACGCACGCAAAGACGACTCTAGTCGTTCGGCGCGATCCCGACGGCATCCGCAGATATGTCCACGTCGGCACCGGCAACTACAATTCCAAGACCGCGCGGCTGTATACGGATCTTGGCCTCTTCACGGCCAGCCGCTCCATTGGCGCCGACGTCACGGATCTATTCAATGCCCTGACGGGCTTCTCGCGTCAGCGCCTGTATCGCAAGATCCTCGTTGCGCCGGCGAACATGCGGCAGCGGTTCGTCGACATGATCCAGCGCGAGGCGGACCTTGCGCGCGCCGGAAAGTCGGGGCGCATCATTGCAAAGATGAACTCCATCGTGGACGAGCAGATAATCGAGGCTCTTTACGACGCTTCACGCGCCGGCGTGGAGATCGATCTTATCGTGCGCGGTATTTGCTGTCTCCGCCCCGGTGTAAAGGGCGCCAGTGATAACATACGCGTCATGAGCGTGATCGGACGCTTCCTTGAGCATTCGCGATTGTTCTACTTTGCGAACGACACTGAGCCCGAATACTACATTGGCTCTGCCGACTGGATGACACGCAACTTCGATCGCCGAGTCGAGGCGATCGTTCCCGTGGACGACGTGCTGTTGCACGAAAAGCTGCACTCACTCCTGACTACCTCGCTCGAGGACAATCGGGAAGCGTGGGACCTGGCCGCGGACGGTACCTATCGTCAGCGGATGACGGGTCATGAGCCGGTGCGCGCGACCCAGGAGATATTTCTGCGCGATCCGTGGGGCGCTTCTTCCGAGCCCAGACACGAAGACGCGCGCACGGACCAGATGTCCGGGCGCGCGTAACGTCGAAGCGGGAGTGGATGGCGCCGCCCGGGCGAGTCCAACGCTATCGTATGAGGGTTACGCCCCGATCGGATGCCACACAGTCTTGAACTCCACGAAATTCCGGATCTCGTAAACGCTCTCGCTGGCGGACGAGGTCCAGTCGATGTCAGGTTGACGAACCTTCACTCGCTTGACGCTATCGGCTGCGCCCTTCCGGAGCGACGTGGCGTCATCGCCGGTGGCGACAGCATCGACGCCGCGAATGTGGGTGTGCGTCGCAAATGTGGGAATGAGTTCCTTTCGATAGCCCGTGAGAATGTTGACGACTCCGCCCGGCAGATCGGACGTCGCGAGCAT